>CAZBDZ010000045.1:8973-28703 GCA_964490785.1 uncultured Phycisphaeraceae bacterium | reverse complement strand
GACCCGCCCTTCAACTGGAAGCGGGAGTACGACCGTGTCGAGCGGGTCAACGGCGGGCCGATCGAGGGGAACAGCGTCTGGGACGATGCGATGCCCGATGATGAGTATCTGAAGTTCACCTATGAGTGGCTCGACGGGTGCATCGAGGCGCTCAGGCCGACGGGGACGATTTGGGTGAACATCCCTGACGACTGGGCGGCGGAGATCTGCGTCCACCTGAAGAAGCGGCGCCTGCACATGGTCAACTGGTGCATCTGGCATTACCGCTTCGGGCAGAACCGGCTGGAGAAGTTCATCAACACCAAGGTCCACGTTTTTTACTTCTGCAAAAACCCCGTGATGCGCACCTGGAACGCGAAGCCGATCCTCGAGCCGACCGACCGCGCGACGATCTACGCCGACCAGCGGACGTACAACAAGAAGGAAGGCGAGTCGGGTCTGCGCGTGCCCATGGACGTGTGGTACGGCAAAAACTGGGGCCGGATTCAGGGCAACAACAAGGAACGCCGACAGGGGCACGACAACCAGATTCCCGAGGTGTACCTGGAGCGTGTGATCCGGGCCACCTCCAACGAGGACGACCTCATCCTCGACCCCTTCCTCGGCTCGGGCACCACCTGCACCGTCGCGCGCGAACTCCGTCGGCGGTCCATCGGGTTCGAGTACAGCGCGGCCAACGCGACGTCGGCGTTCGACCGCATCACGAAAGGGCCGCACCGGGTCCGGTTTGACTCCCCCACTGTCCACGTGAACCCGATCTTCCCCAAACGGAATCTCACGCAACCCGCGGGGGCGCGGGGCGAGGAGGCAGAGGACTGGATGTTCTGAGCCCGCTTCGACCCGGATCACACCTTTCGGTCGAGCAGGCGGTATTGGACGGCCTCGGAGACGTGGGCGGTGAGGACTCCCTCGGCCGCCTCGATGTCGGCGATGGTCCGCGCGACCCGACGGACCTTGTCGTAGGCGCGGGCGCTGAGGCCGAGTTCGGTGATCGCCTGGCCGAGGAGCGTGCGGGCGGCGTCGTCCATGGGCGCGAATCGATCGAGGTCCTTGCCGGAGAGGCGGGCGTTGGGCCGCGAGCCTTGACGGGCGCGCTGGCGTTCGCGTGCGGCGAGGACTTTCTCGCGCATCTCGGCGCTTGAGGTGCCCTTGGCCTCGCCGGAGAGTTGCTTCCAGGGGACGGCGGGGACTTCGATGTGGATATCCACGCGGTCGATGAGCGGGCCGCTGACGCGAGCGAGGTAGCGCTCCATCTCGCGCCGGCCGTGGTCCGTGTCGGGCATGGTCCCCTTGGGCGTCGGGTTCATCGCGGCGACGAGCATGAAGGCGGCGGGAAAGCGGACCGAGGCGTGCGAGCGCGCGATGGTGACCTGCCCGTCCTCCATCGGCTGGCGGAGCGTGTCGAGGACGCCCCTTGGGAACTCCGCGAGTTCGTCGAGGAAGAGCACGCCGTGATGCGCAAGGCTGATCTCGCCCGGCTTGGGGACGATCCCGCCGCCGATGACGGCGACGGCGCTCGCGGTGTGGTGCGGCGTGCGGACGGGGCGTTTCGTGATGAGGCCGGGCACGCCGCTCTCGCCGGCGATCAGTTTTCCCGCCGCGGAGTAGACGCGCGTTACTTCCAGCGCCTCGTCGGCGCTCATCAGGGGCAGGATGCCCGGCAGGGCCTTGGCCATCATCGACTTCCCGGTCCCCGGCGGGCCGAGCATGAGGAGGTTGTGCGAGCCCGCGGCGGCGATGGTGATGGCGCGTTTCACGGCCTCCTGGCCTCGAACCTCGACGAAGTCGATGTCGGCATGGGCGCCCTCGATGAACGAGGCGATGTCCACGGCGGCGACAGGAGCCGGTTCGAGCGCACCGTTCAACAGGCCGACGACCTCCGTCAGCGTCCGCACGCCGTGGACTTCGATCCCCTGCACGACGGCGGCCTCGTTCGCGTTCTCCGCGGGGACGACGACGCCGAGGTAGTTCCGCTGCTTCGTAAGGGCGGCGAGGGCGATCACACCGCGGACGGGCCGAATGCGACCGTCGAGCGCGAGTTCGCCCGCGAAGAGGAACCGGCGATAGTCGAGCGGCTCGGACGGCGCCGGCGAATCGTCGGCGTCAACCGCGATGGTCCCCCACCGCGCTCGCTTTGCCCCTTTATCCCTTTGTCCCTGTGTCCCGACGACGCGATTGGCGGCGAGCATGCCGATGGCGATCGGGAGTTCGTAGACGGCCCCTTCCTTCTTGACGTCCGCCGGGGCGAGATTGACGGTGATGCAGTCCCAGGGAAGCGTGTACCCGCCGTTGACCAGCGCGGCTCGAACGCGCTCCAGCGATTCGCGCACGGCGGCGTCGGGCAGGCCGACGAGCGTGGGCGACTTTCGGCCCATGCCGAGGCCGGCGTCGTCAAGATCGACTTCCACCTCGCAAGGCAAGGCGTCGATCCCCGTCAGGAAAAAAGACTGGACACGGGCCAGCATGAGGCAGAGAATACCCGAACATGATCCGACCCGCATCGAATGCCGCGGCCTCGCCGAAGGATCGGTTGTCGCGCTTTTCCGATCGGGCTGCGGAGTACGTCAAGCATCGTCCGTCATACCCCGCGGCGGCGATTGATGCGGTGTTTGACGGGACGGGCGACCTGTCGGCGCTGCGAGTTCTGGATGTCGGCGCGGGAACGGGGATCTCATCGAGGCTGCTGGCGGATCGCGGAGCGCGCGTGATTGCGCTTGAGCCGAACGAAGCCATGCAACGGGCCGGGGAATCCGAGCCGCATCCCCTCGTCGAATGGCGTTGCGGGATGGGTGAGGCGACGGGGCTCGCCGACGGCGCCGTCGAAATTGTCGCGTGTTTTCAGGCGTTTCACTGGCTTGATCGCGCGAAGGCGCTGGCGGAGTTCCGGCGCGTTCTCAAGGCGGGCGGGCGGGTCGCGCTCGCGTGGAACGTGCAGGACGCCGGCGACCCGTTCACCGAGGGATATCAGCGCGTGATCCTCAAGCACGCGACGGATACGCCTACGTCGCCCTGGCTGCGGGGCTTCGGGGATGTCGCGGCCGCGCTCCGATCGGAGTGGCGTTCGTACCGTGAACTGCGGTTCGCCAACGAGCAGTCGCTCGACCTGGCGGGGCTGATCGGACGGGCGAAAAGCGCGTCGTATTGCCCGAACGCGGGTTCGCCGGCGGAGGCGCTCGACAGCGACCTGGCGGACCTTCACGCCGCGCACCAGAACGCCGGGCGGGTGGTCCTCAGGTATTCCTGCGTGGTCCACCTCGCGGAAACGTGAGCGAACGGGTAATGTGGATGGACCATCGGCGAAAGGCGGAACCCATGGCCGAATACAAAGTCGAGGTCTCCCAGCAGTCGGGCGCGACGGTGATCCGCATTTCCGGGCGCGCAGGCAGCCCCGAGTGCGAGCATCTTGAGGAGGAACTCACGCGCCTCGCCGCGTTGAGGAAGGGTGTTTTCGCGGTCGATCTGACCGCCCTGGATTTCCTGTCGAGCGTCGGCGTATCGGCCCTCCTCGCGCTGCACCGCACGGCGAGGAGCGCGGGGAGCGACATGCGCATCGCGTGCAACAGGCCTCTCATCCTCCAGTTGATCAAGACCGTCCGCATGGACGAGATGATGCCCGTGCGGGCGAGCCTCGCGGAGGCGCTCCAGGAATAGGTATCTCTGAATCACCGGTGGAGCGGGCTTTTCGGAGAGTCGCCGTGGAGACCAGCCCGCCCGTCGCCCTCGGCATTGCCACGGAATGCCGAAGCGCCATCGCGCCGCAAGCCAATGAATGCCTGTGATTCGGAGATCCGGATCGTTGCTGTGCGCGGCATCAGGATCAGTTGCAAGGCTGCAGGAAGTTCGTGAGGACCTTGGTAACGTCCGCGAAGGTCACGTTGCCGTCAAGGTCCGCGTCGCCGAGCATCGCCAAGGGCGGGGGCGCGGGGCACGGGTAGGTGTTGAGGAAGTTGGTCAGCACCGTCGTGATGTCGGCGAAGTTGACCACACCGTCGCGGTTGGCGTCGCCGAGGCAGTCGCAGGCGTCGCCCACGCCGTCGGGCGCGGGGCAGCCCGCGCGTCCCACGGTGTCCTGCTGGCCGGGGTTGGCGATGCGCGTGCAGTTGTCGCAAGCGTCGCCCACGCCGTCGGAATCGAGGTCTTCCTGGCCCGGATTGAAGGCATTGGGGCAGTTGTCGGAGGCATCGTCGACGCCGTCGCCGTCGGTGTCGCCGCCGAGGATGGTGAGGGCGGCGGTGTTCGATGTCGCCGTCAGCCCGCAACTGTCCGTAACAACAACGTCATAGGTTCCCGCGTCGCCCGCCTGGACGGGGGTGAAAGAGAGCGTGCCGTTGGCGGCGTTGAGGGTGATGCGCACGCCGTCAACGCTGACGTTGGAGGCGTTGCGCCGCCAGGCGTAGAAGAACGGGCCGTTGCCTGACGGATCGACGACGACGCTGATCGAGGCGTTGGCGCCCGGCGCGATCGGCGGCGCGGGGGCGACGATCGGATGCTGTGTGAATGATGGGACGACGGTCGGCACGAAGCCGAGATTCACGACGACGACGGCGGTGTTGTCGATCGCATTCCCGACGGCGAGGTCGGCGTGGGAGTCTCCGTCGAGGTCCGTGAGCGCGGTCGCCGACGCGCCCATGCCGACCGGGAGCGAAAGAGAAGGGAGCATCATCCCGCCGCCTTGATTGATGAGGACGTGCGCGGTGCCCGCCGACTCGCTGGCGACGGCGAGGTCGATCGCCGCCATGGCGTCGATGGTCCCCGCGCTGATGCCGATCAGGCCCGGCGCGACGGCGACGTTCTGGATGCTCGTGAGGACGCCCGAGCCGTCGTTCTGCAGAACGCAGACGGACCCCGACGCCCGGCAGGCCACGGCGGCATCGACGGACGGGCCCGGAGCAAGATCCGCGGCGACGACCGAAACGGGTTCGTCGCCCGCGAGAACGACCGGGGCGAGAGGCGTGAACGCGCCTGCATTGGTGAAGACGCGCACCGTGTCGTCGGCGGGCGAGAGCACGAGAACATCAAGGCGAGCGTCGCCGCCGGCGAGGTCCGCGACGGCAACGTCGCTGAACGATGCGCCGGCGCCGAGCACGGGCCCCGCCGCGAAGTTGCCCGCTCCATCATTGAGCAGAACGGCGACGCCGGCACCGCTGTCGGAAGCCGCGGCGATGTCCGCCACGCCCCCGGCGTCGTCGAGCCGCCCGACGGAGAGGGCGACGGGCGCGTCGATCGCGGGGACAAAGGCCTGCGGCGCGAACCGGTTGTTCGTCGCGTTCGAGCCGTTGTTGAGGAGGACGGAGATGTTGTCCGTCTGGCGGTTGGCGACGACGATGTCGTTGCGCCCGTCGGCGTTGAGGTCGGCGATGGCGGCGTCGCGCGGGTCCACGCCGACGGCGTAGCGCTCCTCGGCGAGGTAGCGACCGCCCCCGGCGTTGATGAGGACCGAGATATCGTCGCTGGCGTAGTTCACCGCGACGAGATCGGCGTCGGAATCGCCGTCGAGATCGCCGAAAACGACGGCTCGCGGCTCGACGCCCGACGGTCCGATCGTGAAGGACGCGAACCCGCCCCCCAAGGCGGGGAGTTTGTTGCGCAGCACCGAGACCGTCCCCGCATCGCCGTCGGCGATCGCGATATCGAGGTCGGTGTCGCCGTCGAGCGTCATCAGCGAAAGCCCGCGCGGGCCGGCGCCGGTCGCGTGGGTCTGGCTCGTGGGGAACGATCCGCTGCCGTTGTTGATGAAGATGCGCACGACGGCGAGGTCGGGAATCGTCGCAATGATGTCGGGTCGGCTGTCGCCTGTCACATCGGCGGCGGCGACGGCGTGCGGCGCGCCGGGGAGCGCAAGGTGCGTCGCCGCCGCGAAGGCCGTGCCCGGCTGGCCGAAAGCGACGCTGATGGAGTCCGCGCCGGAGTTGGCGACCGCGGCGTCGGCCAGGCCGTCATTGTTGAAATCGCCCGCGGCGATGCCGGTCGGCTCGGCCCCCGTCGGCAGGTGCGAGCCGAACACGACGGGCGCGGCGAATCCGCCCGCCCCATCCTCAACAAGGAGCGAGAACGCACCATCGTCCAGCAGCGAGACAAGGATCCGGTTCTGCGCATCATCGACGGCGAGGCCGGACGGGCCGGCGCCTCCCGCGGAGAAGGGCGCCGCCGCGCCGAAGTTGCCGGCGCCGTCGTTGGCGAACGCCGAGATCGTGCCGTCGTTGCCGTTGGCGGTGATGATGTCGAGGGCGGCCCCCGGAGCAATCGCGGCGAGGGCGATGGCGGTCGGCCCGTCGCCGGCGTCGAGGCGCGTGCTCGCGCCGAACCCGCCGGCACCGTCGTTGAGGAAGACGCGGATGCTGTCGTCGAGGAGATTCGCGACGGCGATGTCCGCGAATGCGTCGCCGTTGAGGTGCCCGACCGCGACCGCGACCGGCTGCCCGAAGGAATCGAGCGTCGCGGGATCAGCCGTGAACGCCCCGCCGCCGGCGTTGCGGAGAATGGTCAGGGTGTTGTCGAGCGTATTGGCGATGACGAGGTCGGCGTCGCCGTCGGAATCAAGGTCGCCCGCCGCGACGGCCTGCGGTCCCAGCCCGACAGGGATCGGCGCGACCGGGAAGAACGGACATCCGACCGGAAGTTGGGCGACCGCGCCGGACGATGCGACAAACGCGACGGACACCGCCGCCGGGCACCATGTGTAACGTCGAAAGGCCACGAGCAGGTTCCTCCTCTCCAGGACTCCTGGAGAACGATACGCGGGGCGGGGTGATCGGATTCGGGCGGCCGCCGTATTTTGTCGGCTGAATCGGGGGCGGAGGCCGCATCTGGAACCGGGCCGAGCGCCCAGGGCCGTTGTTATCGCCCCAAAGGACAAGTAAACGGGATTTCTGAATCGCAACCAGCCTGCCCGTCGCCTTCATCTTGGCCGCGGAATCCGAGGGCGCCAACGCACCGCGGACCCCGGCATGCCGGTTATTCAGAGATCCCGCTTGTCAAACGGGCGGAGAGGTGAACGAATCCCCGGCTCGAACAAGCCCCGCGACACGCTCGGGGAACCGATCTGCAATGATCTCTTCAATGCCCGAGCGCCCGCAGCCCATCGTCCTCGTCGGCGGACGCAGCCGCCGCTTCGGCCGGGACAAACTCCGCGAGCCTTGCTCCGGCTCGGCGGGCGGGCTCTGGCTCGTCGATCAACCTCGGCTGGTCTTGCGGGAACTCCTCGGCCCGCCGGTCTGGGCCGTCGGCGACTGCGATACCCTCGTCGCCGCCCGCTTCGACGTTCACCTCCCCGACACGCACCCCGGCGCAGGACCTGCCGGCGGAATCCTCGCCGCATTGGAGAACCTCGGCGCCGCCGTATTCGTTCTGTCGGGCGATCTCCCGGCGATCTCCGCCGCCGATCTCGCCCCCATCCTGCGCGAAGCCGCCGCGAACACCGATGCCGACGCCGTCATCGCCCAAGCCGATCGCCTCGAACCCTGCGTCGGCATCTATCGCCCCTCATGCATCCCTGCCCTGCGCGATGCGTTGACGCCGGCAGTATCCGAGTCCCTTCGATCGGTCCTTTCGCGGCTCGCGGTGCTCGCCGTGCCGCTCGGCCCGGGCTCGACACGCAACATCAACAGACCCGGCGACCTCGAAACCCCTCGAGATTGAGCGAGCGCCAACCTCCGAACATCCTCACTCATGGATGCGGATGCACTCCTCTGAAATCCCCGAGCGCCCTTCCCGCCGCGGAGACACGGGGGCGCGGAGGCCGCGAGCCCATTGAATCTCCACTCCGCGCTCCCCACATGCCCGCGGTGAAACCGGACTTGAGAGATTCTCAATCCGCCCGTTCCAGCACGCACCACAGCGTTGTCGCCGGCTCGCCCTCGCCGATCGGCGTCCGGTCTTCGACGGTGAACGCATCGGCCCCGGTGAGCGTGAAGATGGACGTCACCTTGATCTTCCCCGCGCCCGGCGGGCCTTCCTGCTCCGAGATCAGGGTAAGCGTCTTCCCCTCCGCGTCGAGCGCGCCGGTTTCCTGGAAGACGTAGCCGTTGCCGGCGTGGGACCAGACCGTGGCGTAGCGGTCGTTCGCCGTATCCCACGTGAACATGCCGACCCAGTGGGCGCGGACGCCCGTCGCCCTGATGTTCGTGAACTCCAGGCGAAGGAATCGGCCGTCGAACGCGCGGGCGATCTCCCAGGTCGTCGTGATATCCGACCGCGCGCCGTCCGTTCGCGCAGCACGAACGTACCCCTCGCCGCGCCACGAGCCGATGAGCGGATCGAGCCGGGCCATCGCGCCGTCGAACTCCTTCTGTTCATCAGAAGAGAACGGCCCCGCGGCTGGCGTCGCAGGCTGGGCGAGGGCGAGGGAGACGAGCAGGATGTGGGTCCAGATCATTCGATTGCTCCGCACACGCGAGTGAACCGCGAGAGCACTCGCCATGCCGCCCCGCGCGAATGCATGCCGCGCCTGATCAATACGCCGCGCACTGCATCACCGCCTCCCCGATCTTCGCCGCATCCGGCAGGTACTCCAACTCCAACTTGTAGTACGGCATCACCGTGTCAAACCCGCAGACGCGCTGCACCGGCGCGCGCAGGTGCAGGAAGCAGTGCTCCTGGATGATCGTCGCGATCTCCGCGGCCATGCTCGCGGTCTTCGGCGCCTCGCACGCCACCACGCACCGCCCGGTCTTCTTCACGGACTCGACGATACGGTCGAGGTCGATCGGGTAGATCGTCCGCAGGTCGATCAACTCGACCGACAGGTCGTCCGGCAGTTTGTCCATCGCCTCGACGCATTGCAGCACCGTCGCCCCCCACGAGATGAGCGTAAGGTCCGTCCCTTCCTCGACGATCTTGGCCTCGCCGATGGGGATCGTGTATTCGTCCTCCGGCACCTCCTCGCGGAACGCGCGATAGATCCGCTTGGGCTCGAAGTAGATCACCGGGTCGGGGTCGCGGATCGCCGAGATGAGCAAACCCTTGGCGTCAAACGGCGAAGAGGGCATCACCACCTTCAGCCCCGGCGTGTGCGCGTAGATCGCCTCCGGCGAATCGGAGTGCAGTTCCGGCGCGTGGATGCCGCCGCCGACAGGGACGCGAATGGTGATGGGAATCGTCACGGCCCCGCGCGAACGCGTGCGGTACCGCGCCGCGTGATTGGTGATCTGGTCAAACGCCGGCCCGAGAAACCCCTCGAACTGAATCTCGGGCACCGGCCTCAGCCCCGCCATCGCCATCCCGATCGCCGTCCCGATGATCCCCGACTCGGCGAGCGGCGAATCGATGACACGCTGTTCGCCGAAACGCGCCTGCAACCCTTCGGTAACACGGAACACGCCGCCGTTCTTGCCGACATCCTCCCCGAGGAGAATGACGCGGTCGTCCGCCTCCATTTCCTGGGCGAGAGCAAGGTTGATCGCTTGGACGAGAGTGAGGGTGGCCATGGAAATTTGCGGCTCGCGGAGTGCGGCTTGCGGAAAGCAAAACAGGACCGGAATGACGATCCGCCCTCCATCCTATCGAATCCCGCGAACTGGGGAACAAAAGCAAGCCGGGCCGCCGTCGCGGGCGACCCGGCTCCCGACATGCTCGTCGCATGCGAGAAGGAGGAACCGATCTGGAGGACCGCCCTCAGCGTGAAGCCCGGCGGCGGCGCGATGATGCAAGCCCACCGATGACCAGCAAACCCGCGGCGGACGGCGCGGGAACCACGGAGATCGTGAAGTAATCAAAGATGAGGCCCAGCGGTTGATTGCCCGCGTCGTCAAGACCCCAGTTGAAGACGGTGAGCCCCGCAAAGGTGTAGGTGCCGACCGCGTCGACAATGTCGAGCGAGGAGAGCGTCGAGCCGCCGTAGGTCGCATGGAAGAGCGCGCGGAACGTCGGGTCGATCAGCGCAGGCTCGGTCGTCCAGACCCCGTCAGGGAAGCCGACATCGGGGTGCGAGCCGAGGAGGAAGCCGTCCACGGCCGGGTCGTTGTCGCGGAGAATGAAATAGGGAGTCTGCCCGGCCGGATATGGGTTGGGCATGGCCGTGCCGCCCGCCCCGATGGTGAGCGAGAAGGACGCCGGGTCGATCGGGTAGCCGCGGGTCGGGAACATCCCATCGAGGAACGTGCTGGAATCGACACGGAAACTCATCGTTGCGGGAGTGCCCGAGGGTGCGACGGTGCGATTGAAGGTCCCGTTCCGGATACCGTTGAAATCCACGGAACCGACGACATCCACCTGGACAGGGACCGCAAGAGCGGGCGCGGCGACCGCGGCCGCGATAGCGGCGCGCACAATGTTCATCTTCATGTTCTTCACTCCTTTTGGGTTGAATGACGTGCGAACCACAGCGGCCGCCCGTCACGGACAGGCTTCATCAAAGTGTGCAAGCGTTGACGTGATGTCCGCGAAACTCACGACGCCGTTGCCGTCGGCGTCGCCCGGGATGCGCGGCAGCCCGGTGCTGCTGAAGTTGACCAGAACCGACGTAACGTCGGCGAAGTTGACGACCTGGTTCCTGTCGGCGTCGCCGAAGCAGGGCGGCGGCGCGAGGCGGATGACGAATGACTGGAAATAACCGCCGACGGTGTCCAACCCGATGCCGGTCAATGCCGAACCGTCCGGCGAAATGGCGGCGACCTCGCGAATCTCGAAGCCCGCCGGAATCTGCGAGGCAAGGCCGAGGCCCACGATGTAATCGGTCGCGTTCTGGAGCCCGCCGGAGGAAGTCCACACAACTCCGGCCCGCGCGCCGCCGGGGCTGAGCGTGAAGATGTTCGACCCGACGGCCATGGACCCGTCGTTGGTCGCCGCGCTGAGATAGGCCTGGCCGGAGTTGAAGACCGTGCCGGGCAGCACGCCGATGTTCTGCATCACGTACGCACTGCCGTTCCAGGTCCAGATGGTCGCGGCCCGGGTCATGATCGACTCCTGGTACTCGCTGCCGACGAGGATCGACCCGTCGTACGAGACGTCCCAGACCTGCCCGCCGCCGCCGCCGTTGCCGTCGTTGATATTCGTCTTGACGCCGTTGCGCCACACCGTGGGCCACCACGGACCGCCGTGGTCCTCCCACCCGCCGACGACCAGGCCGTCGAAACTCGAGGCGTTCACGCGGCAGTTGACGCCGGCGTTGGACGGGAGAGCGACCATCCCCGTGGTCTGCGACCAGGTGCTCGGGCGGGCGCGCGTCGGGCCGCTCCAGTTGGAGTAGTAGTGCCCTGTAACCGTCGTCCCGTCGCCAGAGAGACCCCACGCGGAACCGTACGCCTGATCCTGCACCATCCCATCAGGCGTCATCGGCGGAATGGCCTCGATCCAGCCGTCGGTTGGATCCCAGATCCCGAGCGTCATCTGATTGTCGCTGCTGAGGATGGATGCGGAGATGCGCCGGCCGTCGTGCGAGATGTCCGGCGAGCCGCCGCCCACCCCGATCGTCGAGACCGTCGGGCGGCCAAGGCGCTCCACGCCGTCCTCGCTTGTCCAGCGGAAGGTCTCGTACGAGCCGTCGCCCTGGACATTCCCGCAGCCCACGACGCCGCCGGTGGACAAGTCGGTGAGGAGGTATCCGGGCGGGAGAAACTCAATGGTGGGGTACGCCGAGGCGGCGCCCCCGAGGGCGGCGAGGAAGACAACGGCTGTCATCATGCGATTCACTGGGTCTTCTCCTTGGTGCGCTCCACGTGCAAACAGCCCTTCGAGGTGCGCGGTCAGATGAATGGTCGATCGAGTCGCTTCCGATTCAGAGACAGGACGAGTTGAAGTTCACGAGGATGGCCGTGATGTCGGCGAAGTTGACGGCGCCGTTGCCGTCGGCGTCGCCGTCGCCAAACGGCGCGCCTGTCGCACCGAAGTTCGCGAGGCTGGCGGTAATGTCGGCGAAGTCCACGGCCCCGTCGCCGTCGGAATCGCCGACGCAAGGCGGGGGCGTGATGTGGATCACGAAGGACTGGTGCTCGGCGGTTCTCTGGAGCAGGCCGACGCCCGTGATGGCCGAGCCGTCGGGTGAGACGGCAACGAGGGCGCGGATGTCCATGTCCGCGGGAACCTGCGACGACAGCCCGAGGTTCGCGATGAACGTCGTGGCGTTCACCAACCCGCCTTCGGGCGTCCACACAACGCCGTCCTGCGGCCCCTGCGGATTCTGAAAGAACCGGTTGAACCCGACCGCGAGCGATCCGTCGCCGGAAACGCCAAGGAGCATCGCCTCGCCGAAGTTCGGCTGCGTGCCGGGAAGCGTGCCGAGGAGCGTCATGTCGTACGACACCCCGTTCCAGGTCCAGCGGGCGGCGACTCGCATGCTGCCGGGCACGTCGTACGAACTGCCGACGACGACCGAGCCGTCAACGTCCACATCGGCGGCCTCGCAAAACGCGAGCGTGTCTTCGAGCGTGTACTTCACGCCGTTCCGCCACGCCGTAGGGCGCCAAACACCATCCGCCCGTTCTTCCCAACCGACGATGACCGAGCCGTCGTGATCCGCCGCGTTCACGCGGGCGCTGCGGCTGCTCGTCTGCTCCTGGGACATCATGCCCGCGACGGACGACCACGCGCACGCCCGAGCCTTCGTGTACCCGTCCACCATTCCCCAGAAGTAGCCCACCACCGTCTGCCCGTCGCCCGACAGGCCCCATGCCGAGCCGTAGGAGTTGTCGACCAGCACGCCGTTCGCAGGCATCGGCGGCATCGACTCCGTCCAGCCCGAACCGGCGTGCCAGATGCCCTGCGTCATGTGGTTGTCAGAACTGACAATCGATGCGGAAACGCTCAGACCGTCGTAGGAAACGTCCGGCGTCCCCGCACCAATGCCCAGCGCCGGCGCCGTGGCCAGGCCAAGACGCTCGATGCCGTCGGCCGAAGTCCAGCGGAAGGTCTCGTAGGTAAAGTCGCCGGTCACGTTGCCCGCGCCGGCCGTGCCACCAGTCGCAAGGCTCGTAAGGCTATACCCGGGGGGGAGGAACTCGATGGTGGCCTGGGCCGACGCAGTGTCGGCGGTCAGTCCAATCACGATGAGGGATGACAAGAGGTTCTGCATGGGTGGGCCGACTTCGGGGAAGGGTGGAATCCCCGGCCGGGCAACATGCGCGGCCGGGGACCCCATCGGGATCAGAGAGGCGGGTTCAAAAGAAAGGGAGAATCAAGCGCGGCGGCGGCGGACCACGCCGACACCGGCGATGGACAGAAGCGCCGACGCGGAGGGCGCGGGAATCGCGTTCCAAGAGAGGTTGTCGACATAGGTTTCGGGGAAGAACCCGTTGCCGACGATGCGGAGTTCGTCGAACACCATGCCGCCGGAGGTCGTGATGTTGAACGCCTGAAGCCCGGTGCCCCCGTACGCCGGGGTGTAGATGTCGAAGAACACAGGGTTCATCTCGTCGCCGTCGTTGATCAGGGCGATGATCAGCCCACCGCCGAAGAGAGTCGGAGGCCCGGACGAATCCCAGGCTTCGAACGATGCCGAGGCCACGTCCGTCGAGAAGCGGATGAACACACCGAACGGGCCGTAGAAGGAGTTGGTGGACTGGCTGGTCGGGAATGTGTTGGGGCCGACGAAGTTCGACCCCTCGCCGGACACGATCGACGTGATGTTCCAAGGCGCCCCCGACCACGAGTTCGACGGCACATTGACGCCGGTCGCCCCGCCCGGCTCATCGAAGTTCAGGCTCGTCGAGTAGGTCGGGGCGCCCGATCCCTGGGTCACCGTAACTGCGGCGTCAACCGAGCCCGCGATCGCGGCCAAGGCCAAGGCCCATGCACATGAACTGGTCTTTGACATCTCTCTTGTCTCCTGCAGTACTGGTTTGCGGACCTCGAAGACTTCATCGAGGAATCATTCGAAAGAGTAATCCCGAAAAACGTCTTGTCAAGTGTCCCGTGGGACATTTTTTGATATGTCGCTTGCGGTGCCCGCTCCTGCGAGGTATGCTGTAGCCGAGGATCATGGCCCGAGTAGAATCCAAACAAACCGCGCACAAACCCGTCGTCGTCGAGGCCAATTCCCATCTCGAAGGCCTTTTCGAGTCGTTCTATCGCGTTCGGGCTGCAGTTCACGATTTGTTCTCGACGGTCGGGGCCGACCCGAACCGAACGCGAGAATCGGCGCGGTTGCTCGGCCTGAGTCGCCAACTGACATGGCGCCTCTCGCGGATCGTCTGCGCCTCGGAGCCGGAATCGGTGCTGAGCGATATGCCGGGGCGCCAAGGCATGTTGAAGTTCGTGGACGCCTGCCGCGCGAGGGGCGCGGCCGAGGAGTCCGTGCGTGCCGCGACCACGGCGGCGGAGCAGTTCGAGGCGGCCATCGACGCGCTCTCGGGCAGTCGCCGGTCGCTGGCGGCCCTGATGGCGAACCGGGGAGACCGCTCGACACAAGGGGCGCAGGAGCGCGAACGCCGCAAACTCTTCGAGGGCGGCGGGGCCGTCTGGGGCGTGCAGGCGCAGGTGCGATTCGTCTCCGTGTTCCTGTTCCCCGCGCGCGACGATCCGTCCATGATGGACGCCGGCCATGCGACCGGATACGTCGGGTTTCGTCGGCTGCGCTCGATCCCCTGGCCCCTGTCGTACGAGGCGGTGCGCTCGCGCGCAGGGGAGCCCGTGCGCTTCGTCAAGCACCCGCTAGACCCGGACGGGGCCACGGAGGGGCAGGCGCAACTGATCAAGCGATTCTGCGAGCCGCAGGATCCGGAGATTTCCGTAACCACCCTCGGCGACCTCAAACGATTCGAGTTGGCGCCGGGCCCCGTGGGGAACGCGGGGATGGCGACGGTCGTCTTCGGGACCTTCCTGCCGCATCTCTATCCGACCTTCCGGTCGGCAAATCATGCGTTTGCGAGCTTCACGGTGCTCCTCGAGACGCCCGTGGAGCGGGTGATCTTCGACATGTTCGTACACCGCGATATCCGCCTCGACGCGATACCGACAACGCACCTGTGCGAGAAACTCACGCACCCGCAGCCGCCGAAGGACGATGAGGTCGAGCGGCTCGCGCTGCCGCTGGTGGAATCGCCCGTCTCGTTGGGGCGGGGTGCGACGGGCGCCCTCACGCCGCACATCCCGTGGTATCCGAGACTCGTGAGTTTCGTAACGGAGAGAATCGGGCACGCACCCGAGGAGTTCGTGGGATCGCGGTTTGAGATGGCCTACCCGCCGATCCCGGCGGCGCTGATCCGACGATTTCCGCTGATGCCCGCGGAGCACTGAGGCTCTGAATTGACGCCCCTTGGGAAACCAAGGCTATGCCCCCGTCTGCGGGTTCGGCGGCGGAGGCTCGTCGCCCGATGTGTCGAGCGCAATGACGGGGGGCATCGCGGCGTTGAGGGCCGCGGCAATCTCCGCCGGGCTCTCGCTGAAGTAGATCGCCTCCGAGTTTGAGTTGAAGGAGAACCAGACCTCGCAGCCCTTGCCCCCGCCGAGCATCCCCTTGCGCGTGCGCACCACCTTGACATGGAGCGGATTGATCCAGGTCTCGCGGCCTTCGGCGTCGGTGAGGGGGATGAGCATGGGTCGTGGGGGCTTGAGGGCGTGCGGCGTGGCAGAGCGCTCGACGGTTCATCCCGCCTTGCGCCGGCCGTTGCGGCCGAAGCCGGGGAACTTGATCGTGCTGATGATGAGCGTGTTGACGTGTTCGACCGTGCCGTCGGTGTGCGCGACGATGACGAAGTTGGCGCGCGGATGAGGCGGGGCAAAGACGAAGTCAGGATGCGGGACGTGGAACTTTCGCCCGTCGTCGGTCAGAATGTCGAATGGCTTGAAGGGTTGCTGTCTGGCGATCCGGCGGATGTCCTCGGCGTTCATGGGGGAATCATATCCCGTCAGGCGGTTCACCCCGCCTTGCGGCGGCGCTGGCCGGACTTGATCAATCGTCGAAGCGCGCGGTTCACGTCCTCGGATGTCGGGAACACCTTGGCCACGTCGTCCGCGAGCAGCACCGCATGGACCAGTCCACGGAACCGATCCGCGTACTTCCCGCGAACCCCCGCGAAGTCATACTCCTTCCGGGTGCCATCCTCGTACCGTTCGATCTTCTCGCGCGTACAGCCCTTCCTCGCGGCGGGTCGGGTGGCGGACGCAGATGATGCGGATCGCTTCCGGCTTGTCGGCATGGATCACCGTTCGCAGTCAGCCTGGGATCGAGAAACTCATCCCGCCTTGCGGCGGCGGGGCTTCGGCAGGCGCACGATCGGGATGAGCGCCCGGAGCACGGTGTTCACGGAACGGGAGTCTGGAAATACTTCGGCAACGTCCGGATCGAGCAGGATGCGATTCGTGCCTTCGGCATAGGCTTTGGCGTGCTTGCCGCGCACGGCACCCGCGAAATCGTAGTGGGAGCGCATCCCCTCGAAGCCCCGTGTAAACCTATTGGAATCCTTTTTCATACTTCTGCCTTTCGCGTCGATTGGCCTTCCGGGCACTGATGATCCTGATTGGTCCCAACCCTTCAGTGTAGACCACGACCAGCACACGCAGCCTTTCTGAGATGCCGCTCTTGATCCACCGCTCTTCGACGCATGAGTGGTCGGGATCAGGGCGGTCGAGGGAGCGCGGGTCGGCGAAGATCGTCTCCGCTTCACCGAAGCCAACGCCATGCTCTTTGTGATTGGCCACGGCCTTCTGGGGATCCCGTTCAAACGAGAGACCCATTTGCGGCACCCTCCCTGACTATCGAGCCCGCAGCCGCTCCTGCTCCGGCATCTGTCCCAGGCTGCTCGTCCGGCGCGACGACCGTTGCGCGAGCAGTTCTGTGTTCCCTTCCAGGCTCGCGAAGGTGGAATCGAAAATATCCTCAAAGATCGGCTTCTCGATCCCCTCGGCACGCTTGACCACGCCGTCCACGATCTCCTTCGCCCGGGCCTCGACCTCGCCCTGCTTCTTGTCGTTCCAGAGTCGCTTCGATTCGAGGTACTTGCGCGTGCGGATCAACGGATCCTTCTTCACCCACGCCTCGACCTCCTTCGGGTCGCGGTACCGGCGGGCGTCGTCGGCGGTCGTGTGGTCGCCGAGGCGGTATGTCACGGCCTCGATGAACGTCGGACGACCGGTCGTGATGGCGCGATCGATCGCCTCCTTCATCACCTTGTACGACGCGAAGATGTCGTTCCCGTCGATCTGCACGCAATAATGCCCGTACGCCAGCCCCTTCTGCACGATCGTCTCCGACCCCGTCTGCAACGCCCGAGGCACCGAGATCGCCCAGAAGTTGTTCTGGCAGAAGAAGATCGCGGGGACCTTCCACGCGCTCGCGAAGTTCATCGCCTCATGCACATCGCCCTCGCTCGTCGCCCCGTCGCCGAAGAAAGACACCGCCACCCCCTTCTCGCCTCGATACTTCTTCGCATAGGCGATGCCCACCGCGTGGAGCGGATGCGTCCCGATCGGGATCGAGATCGGCAGGATGTTCACCCCCTCGGGAATCTGGTTCCCGCGCTCATCGCCCATCCAGTGAAGAAGAATCTTCTCCATCGGCAGGCCGTTGAGGTACAACGCGATGTTCTCGCGGTAGCAAGGCACGAGCCAGTTCCGCTCGCCGAAGCGCGACAGCGCCAACCCCGCCCCCGCCGGCCCCGCCTCCTGCCCCTTGTTCTGCGGATACGTCCCCATGCGCCCCGACCTCTGGAGTTTGAACGCAATCTCATCCAGCCAGCGGCAGATCGTCATCTGCTCGTACAGGAACACCACGTCCTCGTCCGAGAGCGTGTCCTTGGCGAGTTTCTCGTCGAGTTTCCCGTGCTCGTCGAGAATCTGGATGTGGTCGATCTTCGCTTCGTAGATGGTCTTCTTCATGGCTCACTCAACAATACCGCCTCCGCCCCGCGACGCCGGGCATCGGGTTCAATCGTGCAGCATACAAGTCAAGCGGGAAAGCCCGCCGGGCCGTGTCTCAGTTTGAATGTGGCACGCCCTTTCCAGGGCGTGCGCCCCCGCGGCATGGGCTGGAAAGCCCATGCCACTTTCAATCTGAGACACTACCGCCCGCCGCCTCGCCGATCACTCCCCGCCTTCCCGCATCCGGTCGAGCCCCGACGGGAACGGGTACGCCGGGAACACGCCGACGTGTCCCATCCCCCACATCCGCGGCGCGGGATACACGTCCCCGCGGAAACCGGCCTCGTACATCGTCCGCAGCACCGCCTCGAACGTCGGCTCGCGCTGCTGACGCTCGCTCTCGATCAACCGGTTGGCCCGCGCCCCCAGGAACGACACGCTGGCGACCGGCAGCCGCTCGCGCCGCCCCTGGAGCATCTTCGTCACCGTCTTGAACCCGCGCGAAAGGTCGTCGAGCGTGAAGTGGTCGCGCCCCTTGGGCCTCAGCAACGCGAGGATCAGGAGCGAGTCAAGGTCGTACTTCAGCACGTAAGGCTCGCGGTCATCCGCCGCATGAAGCCCGATCGCCTCCGAAAACATCTTCGCGTAACTGGTCACCGTCTTGGCCGTCCATTGGCTCGTGTGCGTGAGGTCCACGATCTGCGCGATCACGCCGTGGGAGTTATCCTCGCTGTTCACGCCGCAGACCACCGCGCGGTACCGCCCCGCGAGCAGGTCCGGGCTCATCTGCTGGCCCCAGAGGATGCGCACGCGACCGGCCTTGTCCACCAGCGTCGGCGCGTCGGGCAACAACGTGATGCGGTCGGTCCCCCACGCGCTGCCCGTCCCGACGGCGGATACGGCGGAAGCCATCAGCGCGTCGCCTTCCTCGTCGTACAAGCGGAGCGGCGGGGCGGATGTATGCGGGGCGCGGGTCATGGTCGGCTCCTCTCAATTCGCGTCGCCGCGAGTATAGGAGGGTTCGGGAAACACCGACCATCCAATCAGATCAGGACACACGCAATCGCATTGTCGTGGTTGCCCCGGTCTCGCTGGCTTTGCAGCGAGGCCGGGCGGGGTTGCACGTATGCCCCGGTCTCGCCGTCTCTGGCAAGGCGGGGGAAGGCGAGACCAGGGCACACTCCTCCCCCGAACTCAGAACATGCGACCCCCATGCAGAATCAGCCCCGGCGTTGCGCAACCTGCCCCGCCCCGCGATAGAATTCTTCCATGATTCCCATCCTCCGAACTCGCCCGCTCCTGGCGATGATCCTGCTCCTCTCAGCCGTCTCGTTCGTCATCGGCCGCCAGCCGATCGGCGCAAGCCCCCCCGCCGTCCGCCTCGTGATCGACTACGCCGACGGCGTGGAAAAGCATTTCAACGCCATCCCCTACCGCGCCAACATGAACGCCAAGGACGCTCTCGACGCCGCCAAGGCCCTGCCCCAGCCGCGAGGCCTCGCCTACGAATCCCGCGGCTCGGGCGAACGCGCGCTCCTCCTCTCCATCGACGGCCTGGCCAACGAAGGCGCCGGCGACAACGCACGCAACTGGCTCTATTGGATCAACGACACCCCCGGCGACCGCGCCTTCGCCGTCGCCCCCCTCAACCCCGGCGATACCGTCGCCTGGCGCTTCGCCAGGTACGACGCCATCAAACCAAAGTAATGCAAATCCCAAATGTTGTTTGCGTGCCACTGGCGGCTTGTCCGCCAGTGCCGTCCCCCGTGCCACTGGCGGCTCGCCCGCCAGTGCCGTCTCCCGTGCCACTGGCGGCTCGCCCGCCAGTGCCGTCTCCCGTGCCACTGGCGGCTTGTCCGCCAGTGCCGTCCCCCGTGCCACTGGCGGCTCGCCCGCCAGTGCCGTCTCCCGTGCCACTGGCGGCTCGCCCGCCAGTGCCGTCTCCCGTGCCACTGGCGGCTTGTCCGCCAGTGCCGTCCCCCGTGCCACTGGCGGCTCGC
>CAZBDZ010000045.1:0-8873 GCA_964490785.1 uncultured Phycisphaeraceae bacterium | reverse complement strand
CTTGTCCGCCAGTGCCGTCCCCCGTGCCACTGGCGGCTCGCCCGCCAGTGCCGTCCCCCGTGCCACTGGCGGCTTGTCCGCCAGTGCGAGAACCTGTTACCCCCGATCACGCAACGCACGCCGCCGGCAGCCGCACTGGCTGGCGAGCAGCCAGTGGCACAACATCCCGCCCCTGTGCCACTGATTCCGATCCTCCGGAATCAGTGCCGCGACGCCGGCTGCCCCCGGCCCACACTCAGATTCCCCACAGCCGGTCAATCAACGCCACAGAATCGGACTCAAGAGCCCGCCATCACTTCCCCGCCCCGACAAGCGCCACCGCCCCAGCGCCCTCGCTTCGCCGCTCCCACGCCCGAGGCCCGGGCCGCGCCGTCTCGATCGGCCGACCGCCGCGCACCCGCACCGCCCCGGGATGGAGAATCCTCTCGAGCGAATCGAGCAACTCCGGCGCGAGCACGATCGGCGGATTCACCGCCAGCCGATATCGCTTCCCCCCGCACCGGATCACCAGCGAAATCGGCACCGCCGTCCCGCGTTCGCTCGGCCTTTGCGTGCGCAGCACTCCGCTCAACTGGTCCAGCGCCCCCTTCGCCGCCCCCGGCACCTCGGGATCCTCGGCAATCTCGATCTCCAACCCCGTCGCCAGGTGCATCGCCGCCCGCGCCACGGGAATCGCCTGATCGACGATCAACTGCGGCTCGCCCCGCGCGTGGTCCACCCGCCCCACGAGAAACAGACACTTATCCGCCGCCAGTTGATCCGCGTACTCCGCGTACGTCTCGGCCCAGAGCACCGCCTCCAGCGATCCCTGCGCATCCTCGAACGACACCACCGCCATCCGCTGCCCGGCGTGCTTCCCGTTCTTCGTCACAATCGGACGCACGCTCTTCACCATCCCGCCGATGATCACCCGCTTGTCCTGCGAGAGATCGCGCACCTCGCCCGTCGTCGCGTTCCCGAATCGCTCGATCGCCTCGCGGTGCTGATCGAGCGGGTGGCTCGAAACATAGAAGCCCAGAACTTCCTTCTCCTTCGAGAGCATCGTGGCGTTGTCCCAAGGCTTGACGCGGGCCAGCACCGGCTCCGCCGATTTGGACGACGCGCCCGCCGACTCGCCCCCGAATCCGAAGAGCGCGCTCTGGCCCGTCGCCTTGTCCTTCGCCGCCGACTGCCCGGCCTTCGTCGCCCCTTCGATGCTCGCCACCATCGACGCCCGCGCCTCCCGCCCATGAACCCCGTCGAACGCCCCGCATGTAACAAGCGCCTCGATCATCGCCTTGTTGATCATCGCCGCAGGGATGCGCTCGCAGAACTCATGCAGCCCGCGGAACGGCCCGGCCTTCTTGCGCTCCTCAACGATCGCCCGCACCGCCTTGTCCCCCACGCCCTTCAGCGCGCTCAGCCCGAAACGCACGTGCCCCGACACCGCATCCCGCGCCTCGTCCGGTTCAAACACCACCGAGAAATCCTCATCCGACAAGTTAATGTCCGGCGGCTTGACCTCGACCCCCACCTTCCCGGTCACGAAGACCGTCCTCCGGCAGTCGTCCTTGTACCGGATCCAGTCCTCCACCTTCTGCGCCTTGCTCTCGTAGGTCAGGAACGCCGCCATGTACTGGTTCGGAAAGTACGTCTTCAGGAACGCCGTCTGATACGCGACGATCGCGTACCCCGTGCTGTGGCTCTTGTTGAAGCCGTAGCCCGCGAACTTCAGGATCATCTCGAACAACTCATTCGCCGCCGACGCCGCCACGCCCTGCCTCTGCGACCCGGCAAGAAACACCTCGCGGTTCTTCTCGATCTCCTTGATCTTCTTCTTGCTGATCGCCTTGATGAGCGAATACGCCGCGCGCAGCGGGATGCCGCCCAACCCGTGGACGATCTGCATCACCTGCTCCTGGTACACCATCACGCCGTACGTCTCCGCCGTGAACTGATCCACGACCGGGTGAACCCGCGGCACGGGCTCCGTGCCGTGCTTCCGCCGGTTGTACGAAGGAATCAGGTCCATCGGTCCCGGCCTGAACAGCGCGTTGGCCGCGATCAGATCCTCCAGCCGGTCGGGCTTCATCTCCAGCAGCAGCCGACGCATCCCCCCCGATTCAAACTGGAACACCCCCGTCGTATCCGCCCGCCTGAACAACTCGAACACCCGCTGATCGTCGTACGTCAGCCGGTCAAGATCGAGCGGATCAAAGAGAGGTGCCGAGGGGGAACATCCGCCCAATTCGCCAGGGTCAACCGTGCCCGGTGATTCCTCCCCTCGATCCCTCGACACCTCGACACCTTGACACCTTCCCGCGCCCACCGCCCGCCCGATCTCCTCAGCGCTCAGCGTCTCCCGGATCAGCCGCTTCGCACGCTCGATGATGCTCAGCGTCCGCAGACCCAGGAAGTCCATCTTCAGCAGCCCGACCTTCTCGCACGTCGGGCCGTCCCATTGCGTAACGACGTCCTCGCTCCCCGACTGCTTGTACAGCGGCACGATCTCGTGCAACGGCTGGGTCGACACGATCACCCCCGCCGCGTGGACGCTCGCGTGCCGCGCCTGCCCTTCGAGCACCTTCGCGTTGTCGATCAGCCGCGCGATCCGCGAATCGGACTGGTACAACTCGCGCAACTGCGGCTCCTGCTGCAGCGCGCCCTCCAACGTCACGTTCAACTGCTCCGGCACGAGTTTGGCGATCTTGTCCACCTCCGGCAGCGAGAGGCCGAGCACGCGCCCCACGTCGCGGATCGCCGCCCGCGCCTTCAGCGTCCCGAACGTGATGATCTGCGCCACATGCCCGTACTTCCGCCTGACGTAGTTGATCACCTCGGCCCGCCCGTCCTGGCACAGGTCGATGTCGATGTCCGGGTACTCGCTCCGATCCGGGTCGGTGAACCGCTCGAACAGCAGCCCGTACCGCACCGGGCACGCATTCGACAGCCCCAGCGTGTACCCGACCATCGTCCCGACCCCGGATCCGCGCGCGATCGCCGGGATGCCGCGCTGCCGCGCCCAGTTCACGAAATCCCACACGATCAGGAAGTACGCGGAGATGTTCTTGTCCGCGAGGATCTTGAGTTCGCGCTCGAGGCGCGCGCGGAGTTCCTGACGCGCCGGGCCTGGACTCGCGGGTGCCACGGCTTGGCCGTCCTCGGCAAGCCGTGTGCCCCCGGCGCCCGCCACGGCCGAGTCGCCGCGGCGACCTCGAAGACTCGCTTCGCTGGCCGTGGCACCCGCAGGGGCGTCCGCGCCATAGCGCCAGAGGAACCCCGCGTCGCAAAGTTCCTCCAGTGCCGCATCGCACTGCGCCTTGAGCGCATCGCGCGACAGAGACTCCCCCGCGGCGTCGTAGGGCTTCACCTGGTACTCAGCGCAGAGAGCCTTGAACCATGCGGAGACGTCCGCCTCGCCGGCGTAGGCCCGCGGCCGATCGGGACGCACGACCTTCACCACCGGCGCGTGGCTCGTGAACTTCATCTCCACGTTGCACCGCGCCGCGATACGGGCCGTGTTGTCGAGCGCGTCCCGCCACCGTCCCCACTCGTCGCTCCCCTCGAACGTCTCCTCCATCTCCGCCGGACTTTTGACGTACACCTCCGCCGGATACCGCATCCGCTCCTTCTCGTCCTTGTTCTTCGCGATCGAGATGCAGATCAGCGTGTCGTGCGCGTCGTGATCCTCCTTGCGGAGAAAGTGCGCGTCGTTCGTCGCGACAAGCGGAAGCGACAACTCCTCCGCGATCCGGATCAGGTGCGGATTAATATCGTTCTGCTCAGGAACGTGCCGCTGCAACTCGACGAAAAACCGCGGCCCGCTCCCCTCGTCGGCGAACACCCGCGCATGCCACTCCGCCACCGCACGCGCTCGCTTGTAGTGCTCGATGTTCCCCGTCTTGACGTACTCCTCCAGCGGGTACGCCATCTCCGATCCAAGGTGCCCGCAGATCGAGATCAGCCCCGAGTTGTGCGCCTCCAGCAGGTCGCGGTCGATCCGCGGCTTGTAATAGAACCCCGTCAGAAACGCCTCGGAACACATATACACGAGGTTCTTCCACCCGCGCTCGTTCTCCGCCAGCAGCACGAGGTGATACCCGCCGTCGATGTTCCCCGTATACGTCCGATCCTGCCGCTTCCCCTGCGCGACGTACGCCTCCACGCCGAGGATCGGCTTGATCCCCGCCTCCTTCGCCGCGAGATAAAACGCCATCGCGCCGAAAAGGTTGCCGTGGTCCGTCACCGCCACGGCGTCCATACCAAGTTCCTTCACGCGCGCAATCAACCGATCGATTCGGTTCCCGCCGTCTAGCAGCGAATACTCGCTGTGCAAGTGCAGATGCACGAACGGACGCACCGAACACCCGCCGACCGCGTTGACTTCCACTTCCTCTTGTGGTGCGAAGGACATCGCTACCCCTTCCGTTGGGTCAGACTCGAACCGCCCTGATTCTACCCGCCACCCGCCCCCGCTCCTTCCAGCCGTCAGGTGGACCACCGCGTATCCACCGACCTCGGTGGCATGGGCTTTTCGCAGAGTCGCCGTGGCGACCCAGCCCATGCCGCGAAGCCACCTCGCGCCCCACCACTTCCGGTCCGAGAACACTTCGCCGCGCCCCTCCAACCCTCGCCACCGGCATACCCCAATCTCGAAACTGCTTCGGCCGACCCCAACCACAGCCTCAACCCGGCGTGTTTTGGAGGTTCCCCATGCCGACCCGCCGCGCATGCCGCGCAGCCCTCGGCTTGGAGGAACCCCATGCGATCACAGATGCTCCTGACCGCTCTGGCCCTGTCCGCCTCCGCCGCCTCTGCGTCGGCGGGAATCATCGACCTGCAATACCTCGGCCGCGGGCTGGGCCGATCGGTCCACATCGACGTCAGCGGCTCGGGCATGAACGTCTTCGCGGGCCAACTCCGCCACCGCGCGGGAACAACCACCGGCCCCGACTCGATCTTCAACAACCTCACCCTGAACACCTACTGCGTCGACCTCGCCCAGCACACCTCGAAGAACTGGACGCCCTTCACCATCACCGACATCTCGCTCGCCGGATCGACCCCGATGGGCGCCGCCAAGGGCGACGCCATCCGCGACGCCTTCGCCTACCTCTACGCCCACCCGGGCCTCCAGGTGAACAACGACACCGCCGCGGGATTCCAACTCGCGCTCTGGGAGATCGTCTCGGACTACGACACCGGCGTCGGACGATCGTCGCTTGACTTCACCGCCGGCACCTTCAAGGCCCAATCGACCAACGGCAATCCGCTCTCGTCCGCCGTCGCCAACTGGGCCACGACCTTCTTCAACGCCATCGGCGGCGAGCGCGCGCCCGTCTCGGTCATCGCCTTCGCAAGCAATCGCGCCCAGGACCAGGCCGTCCCAACCCCAGGCATCGGCGCGCTCGCCCTCCTCGGCCTCGTCGTCCTCCGCCGACGCCGATGAATCACGCGAAGAACCCAACACCACGGCCCACCGCACCACCGACCGCGCCTCTGCGCGGTCGGTGTTCCCGTGCGCCGCCCCGGGTGCCACCGCCGGCGCAGCGAGTCTTCGAGCGCAGTCGGCCGTGGCGGCACGACATGCGCCCCCGCCGGACCCGCGCACGGTCCCGACACAATCCTCAGAATCACGCACGCGCGCGCAACCAGGCAATCTATGAAACATGGCGAATCCAGCCCGCGCGTTATCGAACTTTGCGCCCCGTATAAACACACCCAAATCCCGCGACGCACGCCGACGCCGCTTGCACACCCCCCGAAGCGCGGCATATTGGGGGTGGAAGTAACGTCGCCGGCCGCACCCCGGCGCAAAACACGTCATCACGAAAGATAAGTAGGGAGGGAAGACATGGTCCGTATCGCCATCGCCAGCATCGTCGCCACCGCCGTCGCCGGCTCCGCCTTCGCGGCACACACCGTCGAAATGAGAAAAATCGACACCGGCCTCGGCCGGCAAGTCCGCCTCACCCACGCCGGAGACTCCGACAACGTCTTCGCCGGCGAGATCATCCACGAGTTCCGCAACGGCCAGGGCATGGGCGCCCAGTTCTCGGACATCACCATGCCCACCTACTGCACCGAAGTCACCCAGCACATCACGAACAACTTCGCAATCTACACCGTCACCGACGACATCTCCACCATGCCCGCCCCGCCCATGGGCGCCGACAAGGCCGACGCCATCAGCGACATGTTCGCAACGCTCCTCGGCCTGCACGAGGACAACGCCATGACCAACGACTGGGCCGCCGCCTTCCAGATCGCCGTCTGGGACGTCGTCTATGACTACGACGCCGGCGCAGGCCGCGACTCCCTCGACGTCGAAGCGGGCGACATCCAGGTTCATCGCACCGACGGCTCGACGCTCAGCGCGGGACTCCTCACCAAGATCGGCACCTTCTGGGATTCCATCGGCGTCGCCGAGTCGCCGCTCACCGTCATCGGATTCCATTCCGACTCCTACCAGGACCAGATCGTGCCCGCCCCGGGCACACTCGCCCTCGCCTCCGCCGGCCTGCTCCTCATCGGCCGCCGCCGCAAGGCCTGATCTCGCCACAACATCCCCGTAACCACCGCAGCCGGGACGCCAGGAGGGGGCCGTCCCGGCTGCATTTCCTTCACCCCCTGCCACTCGCCTCTCGCCCGCCAGTGCCACGCTCCCCCGGGGGGTGCCACGGCCAGCGCAGCGAGTCTTCGAGCGCAGTCGGCCGTGGCGGGCGCCGTCGGCCGTGGCGACGCGCCCAAGGCATGGGCTTGAAAGCCCATGCCACCACCCTCACCGCGTCAACACCACAACATCGCTCGGCTCGGCCGCGAGCGCGACCGTTTCCCCCTCCGCCACCGGCCTCCCGGAAACCTGGTTCACCCGAACCCGCACACCCCCAGTCAAATCGACAAGATGCTGCGTCATCTCCCCGAGATACGTTGACTCGGCGATCCGCCCCGTCAACGTCCCCGCCTGACCGTTCGACTTCGGCTCGACGATCCGCAACGACTCAGGACGAATGGAACACGTAACCCTCCCGGGCGAAGCACCCGCCTCGACGTGCGCCATGACCTCTCCCGCCGCCGTCCGCACTCGCACGCCGGGCCCATGCACCCCATGAACCGAGTGGGCCGCGTGCGCGATCACCTCACCCTCGATGAAGTTCGTCTCCCCCAGGAAATCCGCCACAAAACGCGACCTCGGCCGACGGTACAACTCGCTCGGCGTGCCGATCTGCGCCACCCGCCCGCCATCGAGCACCGCGATCTGGTCCGCCATGCTCAACGCCTCCTTCTGGTCGTGCGTTACATACACCGTCGTCAGACGCGACTCGTGGCAGATCCGCTTGATCTCATGCCGCATCTCGCCGCGAAGTTTCGCGTCGAGGTTCGACAACGGCTCGTCCAGCAGCAGAACCCGCGGCCGGACCACCAGCGCGCGCGCCAACGCCACACGCTGCTGCTGCCCCCCCGACAACTGATTCGGCTTGCGCTTCGCGTATTCGTCCATGCGCACCGCACGCAGCGCCTCCATCACCCGCCGCGCACGCTCCTCCCTCGCCACCTTCCGCACCGACAGACCGAACGCCACATTCTGCTCCACCGTCATGTGCGGCCAGAGCGCGTAGGACTGGAACACCATCCCAGTGTTCCGCTTGTTCGGCCTGACATTCGACACGTCCCGCCCGTCAAAAAGAATCTCACCCCCCGTCGGCTCGATGAACCCCGCGATCATCCGCAGGAGCGTCGTCTTCCCGCACCCCGAAGGCCCAAGCAGAAAAAACAACGACCCCGCCGGGATCGTCAGCGAAATCTCATCCACCGCCTTCGCCACCCCGTGGCCGAAGGACTTGTAGTGCTTCGCGAGCCGACGGATCTCGATCGTCGTGGACATGGGGGGCGATTCTAAAGCGGAAAGCGAAAAGCGGAAAGCGGACCTGCTGCCCATCGGCGTTGGCGAGTGCAATCGGTACGGGGACGAAAGGGAAATGGGGGCTTCCAAGGGGCGCCGCTTCCTTTTCATATCCGGGCCCCGCAGCCGCGCCCAGGACCGGTGCAAAGCCGCCGTCCGCCCCCGGGAAGCAGGCCTTGACTCGACCCGCATCCATGTCATAATCATGTCATGGCTCACGGCCGCATCACGGCCGAGGCGCGGGCCCAGTTTGAGTCGCTTCCCCTCGGCATCAAGGCGAGGGTCGCCCGGGTTTTCGATCGGCTCGCCGCCCGGCCGGATGTCAGCGGCCCGAAGCCGCTGCGCGGAGAACTCGCGGGCCAGTTCCGCGTGCGCACCGGCGACCACCGCGTGCAGTTCGCCGCGAGCGGACGAAACGAGTCGGCGACAGTGGTCGTGGTGAGGATGGGTCATCGGGACGGCTTCTACGAATGACGAGGTGAACATGCTCCGTGCACAGACTGTTGATGTTGGCGGGACTCGGCTGGTGATCCTGCCCGAGCGGGACTATGAGGCCTTGTGCCGCTCCGCCGGCCAGGCCGCCCGCGAGGAAGGCCTGCCCGCGTTCCCCAAGCCGGGGCGGGACGGAACCATGCCGGCGATGCAGTTCGCACGCGTCTCCATGGCGCGCGACATCATCCGCGAGCGCCGCGCCCTGGGCCTCAGCCAGCAGATGCTCGCGGACCGCGCCGGCATCCGTCAGGAAACCCTCTCCCGCATCGAGACCGCCAAGCACACCGCGACCCCCGCCACCATCTCGAAAATCGAGCGGGCCCTCAAAAAGGAGGCAAAACGCAAGGACAAACCCGCTAACCGGCAATCGCCGGGCCTCATGGCGTAAACCACGCCGGAGGCGCGCTCGTCAATCTCGAAGCCCCCCTCTTCCGCCGACTCACTCCCAGGGCGATCGCATTATCGCTTCGATGTGCCTCACAGCCCGCGGAGCGGGCGT
>CAZBDZ010000044.1:0-29556 GCA_964490785.1 uncultured Phycisphaeraceae bacterium | reverse complement strand
CCTCACCCCATCACCCCCTCACCCCTCCCCTCGTCCTCGATCGCCAAATCGCCCGCCTCATCCTCACCGCCTCCGGCGGCGCGCTCCGCAACAGGCCGCTCGATCAGGTCTATCACGCAACTCCTGAGGACGCCCTCGCCCACCCGACATGGAGCATGGGCGCCAAAGTAACCATCGACTCCGCCTCGCTCACGAACAAGGCGCTCGAACTCATCGAGGCGCACTGGCTCTACGGCCTGCCCTCGTCGGGCCTCGACGCACTCATCCATCCCCAGTCCATCATCCATTCCATCGTGGAGTTCGCCGACGGCTCGTCGATCGCCCAACTCGGCGCGCCCGACATGCGCACGCCGATCCAGTACGCGCTCACGCATCCCCACCACGCCCCGGGCTGCTCGCCCCGCATTGATTGGCCGAATCTATCCCGGCTTGACCTCTCCCCCCCCGACCTCAAGCGATTCCCCGCGCTGCATCTCGGGTTCCGGGTGATCGACGAAGGGGGCACCTCCGGGGCCGTGTTCAACGCCGCCAACGAAGCCGCCGTCGAGGCCTTCCTCGCCCGGCGGATTCCCTTCGGGCATATCACCGAACTCGCCGCCTCGGCGCTGGACCAGGTGGGCGTGTCTCCCGTCCGTTCTCTGCGCGACATCGCCGACGCCGACGCCGAGGCGCGCCGGTACGTCCGATACCGCGTCGAGAAGGCGTCAATCATCGCCGCAGGGTGATCGGCGCCGCCGTGCCCGCGGTTGACCTGGAGCGCGCGATCCGATCCCAAGCGATTCCCGTGTGCCACTGGCGGCTTGTCCGCCAGTGCTGTTTCACCACCCGCTCCCAAGAGCGCCTCTTGCGCTTTCCAATGTCCTTCCCTGGCCGCCTCCGTCTGCGAGGTCGTCGCCGCCCCCACCGCCACCCCAGAACCACGAGCGGACCTTGGCCGCACGCGCGATTACGCCGATACGCGACGAGAGCCCATGATCTCGGCCCAGACCAATATCGGCGCGCTCGTCGGCCTGCGCATGTACGCGCAGCAGACCGAGGCCGTCAACCGCTCGATGCACCGCCTCGCCACGGGCAAGCGGATCAACCGCGCCGCCGATGACCCCGCCGGCCTGATCGCCGCCGACAACATGGCCGCACGCTCCGCCGCCATCCGCAAGCAGATCCAGGGACTCGAACTCGCCCAGGCCAAGTCCGCCGCCACCGAGGGCGGCTACTCGGTCATCTCCGACCTCCTCGTCGACCTCGAGACCCTCGTCGTCGCCGCCGCGAACAAAGGTGCGACAACCAAGGAAGAACGCGAGGCCATGCAGATCGAGGCCGACGCGATCCTCGAAGCCATCGACTTCACTCTCCAGACCTCGCGCTTCAACGGCCAGCAACTCTTCACCGGGCAATCCCTCTCGTCCCTTGGCTCGGTCTCCGGCACGCTCGAAGAGGGCGGGCCGACCCAGGAGTTCCACCTCGACGATCTCAAGACCGGCGGCGCGCTCAACCTCGTCGACGGCCGCATCGACCTCGCCCAGGAACTCACGAAGTCCCTCGGCGGCTCCGTCGCCGAAACCCGCGCCGGCATCGGAACCCTGCAAACCAACTACTACGACCGCGAAATCGACGCCCTCCTCCGCGAACTCGAAGTCCTCTCGGAGACCGAATCAATCATCCGCGACACCGACTTCGCCAAGGAAGTCACCGAACTCGTCCGCGCCCAGATCCTCCAGGAAGCCGCCCTCAAGACCATCCTCATCGCCCGCGACAACCACCGCCAGGCGACGCTGGGGCTGCTGGCGTAGGCGAGCGCCGCACGAGGACGCAGGGGTTCGCTCAGGGACATCACACGATCCTGTTGCCCCAGTCTTGCCGGCTTCGTCACGGCGCGCTGGGAGCAACACCGGGGTACCCAACCCAATCACTGCCGAAATAACGCGATGGCACAAGTTTCGACCCGCTCTTCGAGCCGCCGCCGCGGCTGAAATATACTCCGGCGACACCCCCGGAACCCTTGGAACCCTCTGGTTCCCCGGGTCCGCGGTCGGAGCCACTTCTGCATGACCGCCTCGCCCAAGTCGATATCTCCCTCGGTCAACGGCTGGAACGCCGAGTATCTCGACCGGCAGTATCAGCAATGGAAGCGCGATCCCATGTCGATCGCTCCCGACTTGCAGCAGTTCTTCACGGGCTTTGACCTCGCGATGAGCGGCGCGGGGGCGGGCGCGAGCGTGCTTCCCGAGGGGCGCGGCCCGGCGGCGCCGGGACCCTGCCGGACGGCCGCCCGGCGGGACCTGGTCCGGGCGTACCGTGAGCACGGGCACCTCGCGGCGAAGATCGATCCCTTCGGCCGCGCACGCGAGGGGCACCCGTCGCTCGGGCTCGAATACCACGCCCTGCGCGAGGCCGAAGACCTCGGGCGTTTCGACACCGGCCTCCTGCTCCGCGAGGGCGACCCGCGCACCGTTGCGGCGCTCGCGGCGGCGTTGCAGGCCACGTACTGCGGCTCGATCGGCGTCGAGTTCATGCACATCCAGCGCGACGAGGAACGCGACTGGATCATCCAGCGCATGGAAGGATCGCACGGCCGCGCGACGCCGACGCGCGAGCAGAAGCGCCACATCCTGACCCAGTTGCACCGCGCGGAACTCTTCGAGCGGTTCTGCGGCAAGCGGTTTCCCGGCGTGAAACGCTTCAGCCTCGAAGGCGGTGATTCGACGATCCCGCTGCTCGATCAACTCCTCGAAAGCGCGGGCGACTTCGACATCGTCGAGATGGTCATGGGCATGGCCCACCGCGGGCGGCTCAACATCCTCACCAATATCGTCGGCAAGACCTACGCCGAAATCTTCACCGAGTTCGAGGACGCCTGGACCGAGGACGCCGCCGACGGCGGGGGCGACGTCAAGTACCACCGAGGGTACTCCTCGAACCGCATCCTCTCCAACGGAAAGCACCTCTGGGTCACCATGGCGAGCAACCCGAGCCACCTCGAATCGGTCAACGCCGTGGTCCTCGGCCGGTGCCGCGCCAAGCAGCGCATGCTCCGGGACTACGAGCGCGCCCGCGTCGTCCCCGTGGTGCTCCACGGCGACGCCTCGATGATCGGCCAGGGCGTCGTCGCCGAGAACTTCAACCTCGCCCGCCTCGAGGGTTACTTCGTCGGCGGGACGATCCATGTCGTCATCAACAACCTGATCGGGTTCACCACGGGAGAGGAGGACGCCCGCTCGTCCCGCTACTGCACCGACACCGCCAAGATGCTCGATATCCCCGTCTTCCACGTCAACGGCGAGGACCCGGAGGCCGTCGTCCACGCCGCGAGGCTCGCCTTCGAGTACCGCATGACGTTCAGGAAGGATGCCGTGATCGACATGGTCTGCTACCGCCGCCACGGGCACAACGAGACCGACGAGGCGGCGTTCACGCAGCCCCTGCTCTACAAGGAGATCAAGGACAAGCCGAGCGTTCTCAAGACCTACGCCGAGCGCCTGCTCGCCGAGGGGGTCATCACCGAGCCGGAGATGGCCGACATTCGGCAGAGCCTCGACGAACGGCTCGACGACGCCTACCAGACGGTGCAGCAGACGCCCGTCGATCCGACGCCCGATCCGGGGCACAAACTGTGGGAGGGAATCACCGAGAACTTCTCCTTCGATCCGGTCGAGACCGGCGTGGCGAAGGCGACGCTCGACCAGGTCGCGGCGCGCCTCGGCCGCTGGCCCGAGGGCTTCGCGCCTCATCCCAAACTCGTGAAGATCCTGCAAGACCGCGCCCGCTCCATCGCCGACGACCTGCCCATCGACTGGGGCACCGCCGAAAACCTCGCCGTCGGCACGCTGCTCCAGGAGGGCCACGTCGTCCGGCTCACAGGCCAGGATTGCCGCCGGGGCACGTTCAGCCACCGCCACGCCGCCCTGCGCGACGTGAACACCGCCGACCTGTTCGTCCCGCTCTCGCACCTTAGGGAAGAGTTGGCGCCCGATCTGATCAAGCGCGCCGGCGACCACGGGCCGAAGGCCAAAGCCCTCGAAGGCCGCTACTGGGTCTACGACAGCCCGCTCTCCGAGTACGCCGTCATGGGGTTCGAGTACGGGTATTCGCTCGTCTCCCCGAGCGCGCTCGTGATATGGGAGGCCCAGTTCGGCGACTTCGCCAACACCGCCCAGGCGATCATCGACCAGTACGTCGCTTCAGCCGAGATCAAATGGGACCGCTGGTCCGGCCTCGTGCTGCTGCTGCCCCACGGCTACGAGGGCCAGGGGCCTGAGCACTCCAGCGCGCGCCCGGAGCGCTTCCTCCAGTTGTGCGCCGACGACAACATGCAGGTCTGCGCCCCGACCACGCCCGCGCAGCATTTCCATCTCCTCCGCCGGCAGGTTCATCCGCAGCGCGCGTTCCGCAAGCCGCTCGTCGTGATGACGCCCAAGAGCCTCCTCCGCCATCCCGCCGCCGTGAGCACGCCCGAGGAGTTGACCCGCGGCACGTTTCAGGAGGTGCTCGACGATCCGGCCTTCGCCGCCGCCGGCCGCGCGGGAAAGAAAGGCGTCAGCCGCATCGTCCTCTGCACCGGCAAGGTCTATTACGACCTCGCCGCAAGGCGCGCCGAACTCGCGCGCAACGACCTCGCCATCCTCCGCGTCGAGCAGATGTACCCCCTGCACACGCAACTGCTGCACCAGATCATCGCCACCTACCCAAAGGATGCCGAGCGCGTCTGGGTGCAGGAGGAGCCGAAGAACATGGGCGCCTACGCCTTCATGTACCTGAACTTCGCCGAGACCTTCGGCTGGGAACTCCCCTACATCGGCCGCCCGCCCAGCGCAACCCCCGCCACCGGCTCGCCGACAAAGCACGCGGAGCAACTCGACGAGTTCCTCACCGACGCCGTGGGCCAGTCAAACAAACCGGTGGTCGCGGCACACTGAGCCATGGCGCGCTCAGGCCGCGCGGAGCCTGACTGCTCACGGGCACGACAAACCCCACTGCTCCAGCACGCGCTCGATGTCTGAGAAGGCGACTACGCTGTCGTGATTGGCGTCGCCGATAGGGCCCGTGCCGCCCCAATTCTCGAGGATCGAAGTGATGTCGCCGAAGTTGACCAATCCATCGCCGTTCGCGTCGCCGGGGCAGGGGGGCGTGGCGGTCGGCAGTTCCCATGTGTCGCCCGAGAAAAGGACGATGCGCGCCCGGGCCGAGTCGTAGGCCATGGCGTGCCCCGAGCGCGGCGAGGGTCCGGCGGTCGCGTGCTCCGTCCATGCCCAGCCATCCCATTCCCACAGGTCGCCTCGATAGGAGCCGTCGTACCCTCCGAAAAGGACAATGCGCTCCCGTGCCGTGTCGTAGATCATGGCGTGATCCCGGCGCGCCGAGGGGCCGGCGGTGGCGCGGACCGTCCACGCCGTGCCGTCCCACTCCCAAGTGGCGCCGGCCATGCTGCCGAACGGTGTTCCCCCGAAAAGGACGACGCGCCTCCTTGTCGCGTCGTACGCCATGGCATGGTGCTCACGCGGCGATGGGCCGGTCGAGGCACGCTGCGCCCACGCCGTGCCGTCCCATTCCCAGGTGTCGCCCCGAAGATCGCCGTCGTCCCCTCCGAAAAGGACGACGCACCTTCGAGCCGCGTCGTAGGCCATCGCGTGGTTCCTTCGCGGCGAGGGACCGGTCGTGGCCACCCGCGTCCATGCCGCGCCGTCCCACTCCCAAGTTTCGCCCGGACGGCTGTAGTCGTTGAATCCCCCAAAGAGGACGCCGCGCTCCCGTTCCGCGTCGTAGGCCATGGCGTGGCCTGAGCGACCCGAGGGGCCCGAGGTGGCGCTCGCCGTCCATGCCCAACCATCCCATCTCCATGTGTCGCCACGATAGGGAAAGGAGTGTTCGCAGAAATCGCCGAAGAGGACAATGCGCTCCCGGGCTGCGTCATAGATCATGGCGGTGTACGAGCACGGCACGGGACTGATGTAGGGGCGCGGCACCCAGGCCGCGCCGTCCCATTCCCATGTTTCGAGAAGGAGTTTGTTGTTGTTTCCTCCTCCAAAGAGAACAACGCGTCCCCGGGCCGCGTCGTAGGCCAGGGCGTGCCCAAAGCGCGGCGGGGGCCCGATCGAGGAGACGCGCGCCCAAACCGAACCGTCCCATTCCCACGTCTCCCCGTCAAAGGTGCCGTCGTAACCCCCGAAAAGGACGGTGCGACTTCGGGCCGTGTCGTAGGCTAAAGCATGGTCATAGCGCGGCGAGGGGCCGGTCGTAGCCACCCGCGTCCACGCCGAGCCATCCCACTCCCATGTATCGCCGAGGAAATCGGCTCCGGCGTCCCCTCCGAAGAGGACGACGCGGCCCCGCGCCGTGTCGAAGGCCATGGCATGTGATGAGCGCGGCGAAGGGCCGGTGGTGGCGCGCAGCGTCCACGCCGAGCCGTCCCACTCCCATGTGTCGCCTTGAAGGTCGCCGTTGTCCCCCCCGAACAAGACAATGCGCTCCCGCGCCGCGTCGTAGGCCATGGCGTGCTCCCAGCGCGGCGAAGGACCGGTCGTGGCCACCTGCGTCCACACAGACCCGTCCCATTCCCACGTCTCGCCGTCGAAACCCCCGTCGTACCCTCCGAAGAGTACGACGCGTTCCCGGGCCTCGTCATAGGCCAGGGCGTGTCCAGCGCGCGGCGAGGGGCCAGTCGTGGCGCGCCGCTTCCATGCCGGGCCGTCCAACTCCCAAGTAGTGCCCAGATGTGTGCTGGCCCCTCCTCCGAAGAGAACGACGCGCCCCCGCGCGGCGTCATAGGCCATGGCGTGTTCATGGCGGCTCGCTATGTTGACATCGCCGAACCGCGCCCATGACGCGCCGTCCCACTCCCATGTATCGCCTCCTGCACGAATACCCGCCCCTCCGAAGAGAACCACGCGTCCCCGCGCCGCGTCGCAAGCCATGGCATGGTACAAGCGCGCCGAGGGGCCGGTGGTGGCGACCTGCGTCCACTCCACGCCGTCCCACTCCCATGTGTCGCCGTATGCCTCGGGGTGGTTATACCCGCCGAAGAGGACCACGCCCCCCGCGTCTGCGTCGCTGACCAAAGCGTGCAAGTAGCGCGGCGGGGGGCCGGTCGCGGAAACCTGCATCCACTCTGAGCCGTCCCACTCCCAGGTATCGCCGAGTCGAGCGGTGCCATCGTCCCCCCCGAAGAGAACGATGCGCCCCCGGGCGTCGTCGTAGGCCATCGCATGTTCAGAGCGCGGCGAGGGGCCGGCCGTGGCGACCTGCATCCACGCTGAGCCGTCCCATTCCCACGTGTCGCCTAGAAGCGCGCCGTCGTCCCCTCCGAAGAGGACCACGCGCTCTCGGGCGGCGTCGTAGGCCATGGCGTGCTCCCAACGCGCCGACGGGCCGGTGGTGGCGCGCAGCGTCCACGCCGAGCCGTCCCACTCCCACGTCTCCCCGTCGAAGGCGCCATCCGACCCCCCGAAGAGGACGACACGCTCTCGGGCGGAGTCGTAGGCCATGGCGTGCTCCCAACGCGCCGACGGGCCGGTGGTAGCGCGCTGCGTCCATCCCCAGCCGTCCCACTCCCATGTGGCGTTGCCCGATCCTCCGAAGAGGACGACGCGCTCCCGGGCGGCGTCGTAAGCCATGGCATGACGCTGGCGCGGCGAGGGGTCTCCGTCATCGCGCAGCACCCATTGCAGATCGCTCCGCGCGATCGCCTCGGCGGCGATCGGCGCAAGGCAGAGCAAAAGACAAACCAGCCGCCACATCCAAGCCCCACGAGGCGAAGACCTCGGCGTGTTCCACATGATTGGGCCCCTTCATCGTGAGGCGCCGACCGTCGGAACGTCGCACGGCGGTGCGGCAAGCGACGATAGCGCACGCACACAATCATCATATCTCACTGTGGTCGTCAGGCAAGGAACCCATGGGGAATAGCCTGGGCAGTTGCAGAATCGAGGTCGGAGTAACTGGTTGCCCCGGTCTCGCGGGCTTTGTCGCGAGGCCGGGCTTCCGTCGAAGTCAATAATGGGAATCGCAGTTGCCCCGATGCGACCGCCCTGCGCCCCCGCTCCGTCGCACGTTCATGTAGAATCGTCGCCCCATCCTCGCGGGCACACAAGGAGCGATGACGATGTTCGAATCCGTGAAACTCACCGCCGGGGCAGGCTCTCGCGCCGTCTCGGTCTTCGCGCATTTCAAGGGTCAAGGGCTGGACAAGGAATCCGCCTCGGCGGACCGTTCGGGCGCGGCGGCGGAGGCCGCGGGCCGCGCCGAGGCCACCGGCGAACTCGGCCGCGTCGTCGAGGCGTTCGACACCAAGGGCGCCCGCGTCCTCGTCGTCGGCCTCGGCGAGAAAGCCGCGTTCGACGCCGGCAGGCTCCGCGACGCCGCGGGCGCCGTCGGCCGCCGACTGGCGCTCGCGAAGGCGACCGCCGCCTCGATCGACATCACGGGCGCCCTCCGGTCCGGGAAGGCCGACCTCGCCGCCTGCGGCTGCGCCTTCGGCGAAGGGCTCGGCCTCGTCGCATGGAACTGCGATGACTTCAAGGGCACGACCAAGAACGGGTCGCGCACGAAACTCGCCGTCAGCGCGCCCAACGCCGCCTTCCGCGAGGGCATGGAGCGAGGCCTGGCGCTCGCCGCGTCCGCCAACATCACGCGCACCCTCTCCCACACCCCGCCGAACATCTGCACCCCCGACTACATCGCGGGCAAGGCCCAGAGAATGGCGCGCGACGCGGGCCTGCGCTGCACCGTCTTCAAGGGCGACGCGCTCGCCCGCGAGCGCCTCACCGGCCTCATCAACGTCGGCAAGGCCAGCGAGAACAAGCCCTGCATGATCCGCCTCGAATACCGCCCCCGCGCCGGAGCGAGGAGCGCCAAGCCCGCCGTCCTCATCGGCAAAACCATGACCTACGACTCGGGCGGGCTTTCGCTCAAGATCAACAACGGCATGCGCGGCATGAAACGAGACAAGGACGGCGGGTGCGCCGTCTTCGGCGCCATGCACGCCATCGCCACCGTCATCAGGCCGAAAAAAACGGTCATCGCCTACCTCGTCGTCGCCGAGAACTCCGTCTCCGACGAGGCCTACCGCCCCGACGACATCATCACCTATCGCAACGGCGTCACCGTCGAGGTCACCAACACCGACGCCGAAGGCCGACTGGTGCTCGCCGACGCACTCTGCTACGCCTGCGAAAAGGACGACCCCGCATTCCTCATCGACCTCGCCACCCTCACCGGCGGCGTCGTCGTTGCGCTCGGCTCCACCTACGCCGGCATGTGGTGCGACGATGACTCGCTGCGCGCAAAGGTCGAGGCCGCGAGCGCGACCAGCGGCGAGCGCGTCTGGCGACTCCCCCACCACGACGAGTACCGCGACATGATGAAGTCCGACATCGCCGACATCATCAACTCAAACCCCGAACGCAAGGCCCACCCGATCCAGGGCGCCGCCTTCCTCTCCTACTTCGTCCAACCGGGCATCCCCTGGTGCCATCTCGACATCGCCGGCGTCCACGCCACCGAAGGCGGCGACAAGGGTCCCTTCGTCAAGAACGCCAACACCGGCTGGGGCACTCGCCTCCTCGCCGAACTCCTGGACGGCATGTGATTCTTCTGAGCCGCGACCGTTCGAGAGCCTGATCTCGATTCCTGCCGATTTCTGGAGGCTTCACCGGCGAATTCCCAGGGACACAAGCGCTTCCCGAAGGATTCCCGCTGCTTTGCATCCCTTGCGCGCCCCGCAAGGGGTCCCATCCACCCCCTTTGCGCTCCCTGAATCCGCGGAAAGCCAGTGGAGTTTGACCCGCACATGTTGGCACGAATCGATATGAGAACCGAAGAACGCGGGCGCCACGGCCGGCGGAGCGAGGTCGCCGCGGCGACTCGATCGGCGTCTCAAACACGCTCTCAGATCCGAATCCCGGAGACCGGCAACGCGCCCCACACATCGCGGTACCGGGCGCGCATCGGCTCCACGGCCTGACTCACGAACCGCTCCACCTGCCGCGGCGCCAGCCCCAGGTACTTCGACGCGTCAACCTCCGCGTCGATGTTGACGCCCTTCAGCAGCGGCTCGGCACGGAGACGGTCGAGCAGGTCGTTCGCGCCGTCGCCGTCCTTGACGCGCGCCCCCGCCTCCTGCGCGTGCCGGCGAATCGCCTCATGCACTTGCTGCCGGTCGCGCCCCAGTTTCGCCGACGCGAGCATCAGGTTTTCGCTGGCGAGGAAGGGCATCTCGGCCTCCACATTCCGCCGGATCGCGCCCTCATGCACGATCAGCCCCGACGCGACGTTGTGCATGAGGTCCAGCGCGCCGTCGAGGGCGAGGAACGCCTCGGGCAACACAAGCCGCCGATTCGCCGAGTCATCCAGCGTGCGTTCCAACCATTGCGTCGCCGCCGTGTCCAGCGCGCACGCGGGCAGCGCCATGACATACCGGCACAACCCGCAGGCCCGCTCGCACCGCATCGGGTTGCGCTTGTAGGGCATCGCGCTCGAGCCGATCTGTTCGGACTCGAACGGCTCGTCGATTTCCTTCCGCCCGCAGAGGAGCCGAATATCCGTCGCGATCTTGTGAACCGCTGACGCAACGCACGCAAGAGCGGAGAGGACGATCGCATCGGCGATGCGCGGATACGTCTGCCCCGTGGCGATCAGCAGCGATGCCTGGTCCCAGCCGAGTTTCTCCGCGACGCGCCGCTCCAGTTCGGCGACTTTGCCGGCGTCGCCGTCGAAGAGGCCGAGGAATGACGCCTGCGTCCCCGTCGCCCCCTTGAGCCCGCGCAGGCGGAGCGAATCGCGGGACCGCTCCGCATGCTCCAGCGCCTGCAGCAGGTCGCCCGCCCACATCGCCGCCCGCTTCCCGACGGTCGTCGGCTGGGCCGGCTGGTAGTGCGTCATCGCCAGGCAGGGGAGCGACTTCCACTTCACCGCGAACGCCGCCAGCGCATCAACCACCCTCGCGGCCTTCGCGCACGCGAGATCCAGCGACTCGCGGATCAAGAGCGCCTCGGCGTTGCAGTTGACGTCCTGGCTTGTCGCCCCCAGGTGGATGATCCCGCGGGCGGCGGGGGCCGCGTCGCCCAGCGCATGGACATGCGCCATCACGTCGTGCCGCAGTCGTCGCTCGTGCTCCTCCGCCCGCCGGAAGTCCTCCTCGGTCATCGCCAGGCGGGCGCGGATCGCCTCCACCTGCTCCCGCGACACGGGCAGCCCCATCTCGTGCTGCGCCTCGGCGAGCGCAAGCCAGAACCGGCGCCACGACTCGTGTTTCCGGCGGTCGGACCAGATCGCCTGCATCCGCGCCGACGCGTACCGCCCCGAAAGCGCGGAGCGATACCCAGAGCGGGGATCATCAGCATTGGCGGCGGCGTGGTCCATCTTCAGGGGGCATGCCCGGCGCGGCGGGTAAGCGTCGCGTTTCGGCAAGTTTGACCGATCCGGTCCTCGTTTGGCATCGTATCGGAGGTCAGCCCCACCGGAAACCCGGACGCCGCCGCCCCGCCCCATGCCCACCCGATCCAAGACGCCTCCCGGATACCCCGGAGTCCCCGGCCCCGCCGGGGTTGCCGCTGCGCCGCGCCCACGTCAGGAGATCGCCGAGGCCCCGCCCATCGCCTTCGAGGAAATCCGGGAGCAGGCCCTCCTCCAGCGCAGCCGGGAAGGCGACCGCGCGGCGTTGGAGGAACTGCTGCTCCTGATGGAGCCTCGGATCAACGCCCTGTGCTTCCGCATGGCGGGTCGAGCCGAGGACGCTCGCGACCTGTGCCAGGAGGCGATGGTCAAGATCATCCGCGGCCTGCCCGGGTTCTCGGGCCGGAGCCGATTCTCGACCTGGGCCACCCGGATCGCGATGAATGTCTGCCTGACGAGCCGGCGACGGGGGAAACTCAGGAAGACCGCGAGCCTGGACGCCCCTGCCCGCGGCGCCCCCGAACACGAGCCGCTCGCCGAACGCTGTGAATCCAGGGAACCTCCCGCCGACGAGCGTGTCCAAAGGGGAGAGGAACTGAAGAACCTCGCGCAAGCACTCGCCCGGCTGGAGCCGGAGCAACGGGCGCTCCTGATCCTCCGGGATTGTCAGGGGCTCGATTACGCCGAGATCGCCGACGTGATTGAGGCGCCCGTCGGAACGGTCAAGAGCCGTCTCTTCCGGGCGCGGGCGGCGCTGCGCGAGTTGATGGAGAATCGGTCGCGGTAGTTCATCATGGGCGGAAGGTCGATGGAGACGCACGGGCTTGAACATGACTTGCTGGACCTCATCGAGGGCCGGCTGGCCCCCGAACGGGTCGAGGCGGTGCGCCGCGCACTCTCGCGCGACCCCGCGCTGCTGCGCGCCGTCGAGCGCATGGTCGCCGACCGCCGGGGATTGATCGAACTCGGAAAGGCGACGGCGCAGGCCGCGATGGATCGCGCCGGGGCGGAGGCGATGGTCCGCGAAGCAATCGACCGCGCGGAGCAGGAAATGCTCTTCGCGCACACGGAGGCGCGCGGAGCGAGAAGAAGGCTGACCGCGATCGCGGCGGCGGTGGGGATCGTCGTCGCGGTGTCGCTCCTGGCTTCGGGTCTGACCTGGTACGTCGTCCGGCAGAACCAGGCGACGCAACTCGCCATCGCGAGCAAGGGCGAAGGCAAGGGCGCCCGCATGACCGACGTCGACGGGGATGAGACGCAGACGGGCGCGGGAACCGTGCTCGCCGAGGGATTGCCTGAAACGGGTCCGGCGACTGGGGGAACACCGGTCGCATCGCTGCCGTCGTGGGTTCAACCGACATCGGACCCCATGGCGAAAGCGGCGGTGCGGTCGTGGACGAGGTCGGTGGAGGAAACGCTCGCGGCTCTGCCGTCCAGCGGGGCCGGCGCCAATGGCGGCTCGCCCGCCGGCGCCGCCGCCGGGAATCGCGCTTTGGAGAGGGTCCGCGCCGGCGGGGACAAGCGGCTCACGCTTGAAGAGGCGGCGGGCCTGGCCCTCACGCATCGCCTCAGGCTCGTGATCCCCGCCGCGGGGACCGACTGGAACCGTCGGCGCGCCGAAGTCGCTGCCGCGGCGGCCAAAGGGACTACCGCGGGCGTCGCCGCCGACGTCGCCGATTCCGCCCTCGAACGCGGCGAACTCCGCGTCGAGGTCACCGCGGCGATGGACCCGGAAAACGCCGGCCTCCGCGATGCGCTGGGCGATCTACGCAAACGCCTAGGCGGAGCCTCGCCTGACGCCTGGTTCGAACTCGAGTCGACCGACCCGGACCCCTCAGCCGCGGAACCTTCGCTCCGACTCGCGGACATTCTCTGGTGGTCCAACGCCCCGTCGGCGTGGACGCCCGGGGTCTCGGTCCGCATCCGAGTCGCCCCCGCCTCCGGCGAGCCGCGCTAGGCCGGGTAGCGGTCCATGTTCACCCGCCGAAGACGGCGTTCGACGCGCCGCGTGGCAAACGTCGCGCCGGGGAGGAGCATCAGGCCGAGGAGCGTCGCCACGGCCGGCGTGCCGAGGCGGTTCACCGCGGTGAGATCGCGCTGCCCGTAGAGCAACGCCGCCGCCGCCGCGAGGCACAAGACCGAGATCACGATCAGGAATGTCCGCCGAGCCTTGGGGGTCCACCGATTGGCCACGATCGTCCCTTTCCCTCAAGACGCCCGCCGCAAGAACAAACCGCCGGCTTCACCATCTGAAGCCGGTCCGCGGCACACCATCCCACTCGGATTGGGGCGTCAAGGCCCCCCGCCGATCGGAAGAACCCACTCTATCGGATTCCGCGCCCCCGTGGCATGATGAATCCCGTGCGCCGTGGCATGGGCTTTCCAGCCCATGGCACAACCCCCCCGGATGCCCCGGCCGGCGGAGCGCAGGGCCGACGCGGCGACCGAAAGGCAGTCGGCCGTGGAGTTCCACCGATTCCCAGGCCGCGGGTGATCGGAGCCACGCGCCGGCCACGCCATGGCCGACTGCACCCGCTATGGCGGATTCTCGACTCGAAGACTCGCTCCGCCGACGGTGCCATCCGGAATGGGCTGGAAAGCCCATGCCACGACTGCGGTTGTCCCCAAGCCCGCCCCCCAGTATCGTCCGCGTCCTGTGCCACGCCGCGCCGGGACAACTCGGGATTTCCCCGATCGGGATCATCGCCACGCATTGCGGGGCGATGCGGCCGCGATGATCGCGCTTCTGACGCTTGTCGCAGCGTCGCCCCTCCAGGCGCAGGAGCCGGTCAACCCGTCGGCGAAGCCTCCCGCGGCGGAAGCCCCAGAGACCAACCCCTACGAGGGACGCCTGATCCGTGAGATCAGGTTTGAAGGACTCAAGCGCGTTGCCGAGGCGTATCTTCGCAATCAACTCCGCACCGCTCCGGGCCAACCGCTGGCGTGGGAGACCGTCCGCGAGGACCTCCGCCGACTCGAGCGCCTCGGCGAGTTCCGCGATATCCAGGCCGACGTGCTCGTGGACCCCGACCTGAACGTCGTCGTGCGTTTCAGAGTCGTCGAAGCGCCGCTTGTCGAAGACGTTCTGGTCGTCGGCAACCGCCAGGTCACCGATCAGGACGTGCAGGAGGTCGTGCAGTCGAACATCAGCCTGACCCGCGGCATCCCCATCGACGATTACCAGATCGGCCGAGCCCAGCGCGCCATCGAGGAGCTCTACCGCAACAAGGGCTATTACCTCGTCCAGGTCACCATCGACGAGAGCGAACTCGAATCCCAGGGCAACATCATCTTCCGCGTCCGCGAGGGCGAGCGCGTGAAGGTTACGGCCATCCGATTCGAGGGCAACGACTCCTTCACGCCGCGACAGATCCGCTCCGTCATGAAGACCACCGAGGCGTGGCTCTTCGACAAGGGGGTGATCGACGACACGGTGCTCGACGGCGACGTCGCCGCGATCATCAAGTTCTACCTCGACCGCGGCTACCTCGACGCCCGCGCCTCGCGCCGCATCCAGCCCAGCCCCGACGGGAAAGAGGCGATCATCACCTTCCTGATCGAGGAAGGGTCGCAGTACACCCTTCGCGACGTGTTCCTCGCCGGCGCGACGCGCCGGGGCGAGGCGGCGCCCGAAAAGCCCGCCGTCATGTCCATCGAGCAGGCACGGGGCCTGATGGAACTCAAGCCGGGGGACGCCTTCAGCCAGAGCGCGCTCGACCGCTCGATCAAGGCCGTCCGCGACGCCTACCACAAGATGGGATACGTGGATGCGCAAGTCCGCGGCCTGTCGCTCCGCGCGCCCGATCAGCCTCGGGTGGACCTCGAGATCACCATCCTCGAGGGCGAACGCTTCAAGACCGGCATGGTCTACATCCAGGGGAACGACCTCACCCAGCAGAAGGTCATCCGCCGGGAGATCGCCATCAAGCCCGATCGCTGGCTCGACGGCACGGCGGCGGAGGACTCGGAGAAGCGCCTCCGCGAGATGCGCCTCTTCAAGCCCGAGGAAGTCAAGATCACCATCCAGCCCGAAGACCCGAAGAACCCGGGCTCGCGCGACGTGCTCGTCAATGTCGAGGAAACCGACACCGGGTCGCTCGGCTTCGGCGTCGCGGTGGACTCCGATGCGGGCCTCGCGGGCGTCGTCAACCTCAACCAGCGAAACTTCGACATCGCCGACACGCCGGATTCGTTCGACGAGTTCATCCGGGGCCGCGCCTTCCGCGGCGCGGGGCAGACCTTCAACCTCGGCGTGCAGCCGGGCACTGACGCGTCGAACTACCAACTCACCATCACCGAGCCGTACCTCTTCGACACGCCCCACGCGCTCTCGTCGAGCGGTTACTTCCGCACCCGGGACTTCGATGAATACGACGAGGAGCGCCTGGGCACGCGCTGGCGCATCGGCCGCCGCTTCGGCACGCGCTGGGTCGGCGGGCTGTCGCTCCGCGCGGAGAATATCGACATCTCGAACATCGACGCCGATTCCTCCGTCGATCTCTTCGACGTCGAAGGGTCCAACGCCGTAACCTCGCTCGGGACGGAGATCAGCCGAACGACGATCGACTCCCGCTTCCGTCCCTCGAAGGGCACCTTCACCGAGTTCAGCGTCGAGCAGGTCGGCGCGCTCGGCGGCGATTACACCTTCACCAAACTCAACGCCGAGCACCAGGTCTATGTCCCGATCGACGAGGACTTCTTCGGGAACAAGACCGTCCTCTCGTTCAAGACACGCGTCGGTTACATCCCGCAGGACGACGAAGCCCCGATCTTCGAGCGATACTTCCTCGGCGGGCGCTCGTTCAGAGGCTTCAAGTTCCGCGGCATAGGCCCCCTCGGCCTCGATACCGCGGGCAACGAGACCGACGACCACGTCGGCGGCGACTTCCTCTTCTTCTTCGGTACGGAAATCGAACGCCCACTCTGGAAGGAACTCGTCTCCGCCGTCGCCTTCATCGACTCCGGCACGATCTCCGATGACGCCGGGTTCGACGACTACAAGGTCAGCGTCGGCGTCGGCCTGCGCCTCTACATCCCCCAGTTCGGCAACGCCCCGCTCGCCTTCGACTTCGGCTTCCCCCTCAACGCCGAGGACAGCGACCGCGAGCGACTCTTCTCGTTCAGCGTGGACCTGCCGATCCAGTAACACGGATCGTCGGTCAATCGCGCGCACGCTCGGGATGAGCGAAGGGTCGCCGAAGCGAATCCCGTGGTCGCCCAGCGCGAGAATGAAAGAGGATCCGGATTACGCCCGAATCGCCGCGAAGCCCGATCTCACGGCCTCATAGGGCGGATTCTCCACCACCTCCGCCCGCCCGAGCGACACCGGAATCACAAGACGCAGCCGACCCCCCGCGACCTTCTTGTCGTGCGCCATCGCCGCGATGAGCACCTCATCGTCGGGCAGACCAGGCACCGCCGTCGGCAGCCCGGTCGCCTCGACGCACCGCCTGATCCGCTCCGCGTCCGCCCATGACAGGCGGCTCATCCCCGACGCCGTGTACGCCGATGCAACCAGCCCCAGCGCCACCGCCTCCCCGTGGTGCAGCGGCGCGTCCTCCGGGCGAACGCTCGGCGAAACCCACGGGATCGTCTCGATCGCGTGCGCAAACGTGTGCCCGAGGTTCAGCAGGGCCCGGCCGACCTCGCCCGAACTCATTTCCTCGCGCTCGTCCGCGACGACAAACGTCGCCTTCACGCGAACGTTCCGCTCGATCAGTTGCGCCAAGGCGGTCGGGTCCCGCGCCAGGGCCTTGTCGAGATGGTCCAGCGTCCAGTCCAAAAGTCCCGCATCCATCGCGTGCGAGATCAGCCCGTGCTTCAGGCACTCGGCCAGCCCCGAGCGCAAATGCCGATCGGGCAGCGACGCCAGCGCATCGGTGTCGGCGAGAACCAGCGCCGGCTGCCAGAACGCGCCGACGAGGTTCTTCCGAAGGTCTCCCTTGACGCGCAGGTTCACGCCTGTCTTTCCGCCGACCGACGCATCCACCATCGCCAGCAGCGTCGTCGGACACTGGATGACGCGGACGCCCCGCCTGTACGTCGCCGCGACGAAGCCCGCCACGTCGCCCACGATCCCACCGCCGAGCGCGACGATCACGTCCCGGCGCTCCAACCTGATACCCGCGGCCTGCTCCAGCAGCCGACCGACCGTGGCGAGCGACTTTTCCTCCTCCGATGCCGGCACCGTCGCGGTCGTTACGCGCAGGCCTGCCGCGGCGAGCGCGTCGATCGCCTGTGCCAGCAACGACTCCGGAAGCCCCTCATCCGCGATCAGGAACGACTGCATCGCCTCAGGCGCGCACCCGACGGCGCCCGCAGCCTTCCGCCCCAGCCCACGCAAAAGTCCGGCCCCGATCTCAACCGAGTAGGACCGGCTGGGTGCGCCCGGAAGTTGGATGGTCACGCTCGGCATGGGACTCCTCACAGGGGAGGTCCACCCCCATCATCGGTCGAAAACCCTACCGACCGCCCTACGAACGGCAGGCCCGCCCCCTCCGATGTGCCTAGGCATCCCGCCCGATGGCGAATCTTGCGCGGCTCCCGGAGGTCAACTTCGGCGAAGTCTTGGGGGTTTCCGCAATGTTCTCCAAACAAAACCCTAGACACCGCCGACAAACGGGGTACTCTGAATCGGATACTTGGTAGTGTCGCAGTTTGAATGTGGCATGGGCTTTCCAGGCCATGTCCCCCACGCCACGCCCTGGAAAGGGCGTGCCACATTCAAACTGCGACACTACCGGATACTTGCGGCGCGGCGATGCCCACCGTCGCCCCGCACCAGCGCGGGTGGGCCATCCTAAGCCGTCCACCCGCCGAAAGGAGCGCTGCCGTGGCAAGCGCGATGCTCTCGGATAGCACGATCGCCGGGACCCTGATGGAATCGAAGGCCACCACGCCGCCGCCGCCCGGCACCAGCGACTGGATGCTGCGCTTCGATCAGGTTTATCAGGACGCGGCAGGAGACATGGGGAAAGTCCCGTGGGCCCACGCCGGCCCTTGCCCCTCGATGATGTCGTGGCTGAATGCCGAGGCTCCGTCGCTCGTCCGCTGCGGCGCACGCGCCGCCGTCGTCGGCTGCGGCCTGGGTGCCGACGCCGTCGCCCTCGTCGAGCGAGGCTACGACGCCGTCGCCTTCGACTGCTCGGCGACGGCGATCGACTGGGCCAAGAAGCGGTACCCCGAGCACTCTGAAATCTTCCATCAGGCGGACCTCTTCGCCCTGCCCTCGCGCATGCGCCATCGCTTTGATCTCGTCATCGAGGTCCACACGCTCCAGGCCATGCCCCCGCAATACCGCCCCGCGATGGCCTCCGCCATGGCCTCACTCCTCTCGCCCCGTGGCGGAATCCTGCTCGCCGTCTGCCGAGGGCGCGACGAATCCGTTCCCGTCGAATCCCTCGAAGGCCCCCCCTTCCCGCTCACGGCAAGAGAGTTGACCGCCCTCATGGAATCCATCGAACTCGCCCCCGTCCGCCCACTCGACGAGTTCCTCGACGACCACAATCCCCCCGTCAGGCGAATTCGCGGCGCCTTCCGAAGGTTGTAGCCGGAGCCCGACGCGCGAGCGAGGGTCCTGCCCGCCGCTACCACTGGTCATCCGGTTCCGCTGGCAAAGGCCACCCGATGATCGCACGCTCAAGGTGCTGCACAAGAGCAGGCAGGTCATCGACAGCCGTCTTCCAAAGCCGATCACGATTCACGCCCCAATAGACGTGAACCAGCAATGCCTCATGGCCACGATCTGACCCCAAGGGAGGCTGGAAGCGCGGGCTCGCCCCTCAGGCGTTATTCTCGCGGCCGCTTCGCCGATCTCCTGTACGGCGTTCATCAATGCGCGCGTGAGCATTGCGTCAGATTCGAGGTCGTCGCGGCTCCGGCCTCGAATGAACTCCATGGCCTGTTGCGCCGCCTCCAGCATGTGCTGCACGCGGACGCGGTCGCCGAGCGCACGGTATGGTCCTTCACGCGGCATGAAGCAGGCGTGCCCCTTGAATCACCCGGTTGCGGAAGTAACGCGACAAATCCTCCGGCGTGCGCAGGTCCACGCGCCGCCCGAGGATCTCGCTGAGTTCCAGCATCATCCCCGCATACGCGAACATCCCCGGCGTCCGTCCCGGCAGGAACTCCACCAGCACATCGATGTCGCTGGAGGGGGCGAAGTCCTCGCGCAGGATGCTGCCGAAGAGAGACAGCCGGTTCACGCCGTGCCGCCGGCAGAACTCGGCGATCCGATCCTCGGGAATCTCGATGCCGTGGAGCACCATGCCGCCATCATAGCGCGAATCGCCCAGGCGTTCATCAACCGCCGGAGCCGGAAGCGCAAGCGCGGGTTTCGCCCGCCGCGACCCACCTTTCCCCGGTTCCGCGGCTCGCAGGTATTGCCCGTTCCCTCACCTTTCACTTGGCGAAACGGATTCGCCATCCTTATCTCCTCGATGTTGGCGGAGACGTTGCCTTCGCCGATATCACGAAGGGCCAGGTGAACTGGGCCGCGTCGTGGCCATGATCCGCGGCCTGGCCTTTCGAGGCCATGCCGCGAAGCCATCGGGCCGCCAGCACGCGGCGCACGTGTCATGCCTTCGGTCGCCGCGGCGGCCCAGCCCGTGGCCTTCGCCTTTTCTACCCCCTCGTTGGTACGGGCGTCACGGCAGGGCTTGCTGATATCTTGGTTCTTCGGTCATGCCCTTCATCCTCCGTGCGCTCTTCCTTCGGATCCCATGTCAAAACCGTGTGGATCAGGTCGCACGCCGTGGCCGCGTCGGTCTGGCGGGGGTATCCCTCGGCGACGCGTGCGACGGCGGATATTGACCTGCTCTTCCGCCGGGGCGACATTGAGCGGATCGACGCGGTCATGGCGTCGCGGCTCAGTGATCCTAAAGAGGCGGATTCAGAGTGAGTACGGCGACCGCACTGGTCTGAGGGACGAACAATGGTTTCCCCGCTCCCTGACGGTCGCGGCCCTGTTCAGGCCTGCCCGGCCATCTTCCGCTGGCGCGTGTAGCCGTACTTCCGTTTCAGCGGCTTGACCACCAGCCCAGTTTTGATCGCCTTCGCCGACACGTAGGTCCGCACGGGCTTGCCGTCGATGAGGATGGTCATTTTCTGGAGGTTGGGCTTGAAGGTGCGTTTGGCGATGCCGGTGGTTTTGAGGCCGAAGCCGCCGGTGCGGATGGCGGCACCGCTGCGGGAGATTCGGCGGCCGAAGGTTGTCTTTTTGCCGGTGAAGTGGCAGACGCGGGGCATGGGAGGCTCCAGCACAAGGAGACAGGGTTCCGCGAGGGCCGGGGGGTCCCACCTGGGGCCGCCGCGAGGGAGGGAGAGAATAGCGTGCGGCGGGCGTTCGGGCAAGTCGATCGAACCCCCATCCCGCTTGCAATCCCCGATGGTGCTAGGCTTCCGGCAGGTTCCCCGCGTGTGCAGCCCATGACGATCCGCTTTGACATTCCCGCCGAGTTAGAGCAGGTCCTGGCGACGGCCGGCAACGATACCTCGCTGCTGATGAAGGAAGCCGCGCTGCTGGAAATGTACCGTCGTGGCAGCCTGACGCACCACCAACTTGGACAGGCGCTCGGGCTTCACCGGTTCGAGACGGACGCGCTGCTGAAGCGATATGGCATCCCGCTGGATCTGACGGTCGAGGAGCTTGAAGCGCAGCGCCGCGCCATGGCGGCGGTGGTCGGCCGGTGATTGTCGTCTCGGACACGTCGCCGCTGAACTACCTTATCCTCATCGAGTGCATCGGCGTTTTGCCTTCGCTGTTCGGCGAGGTCGTCACGGTTCCCGCCGTCATCGAGGAGATGCAAGACGGCCGGGCCGACCCGAGGGTTCGAGAGTGGGCTCGATGTCCGCCAGCCTGGCTCGCGGTGCGGGCTCCTTCGACCTCGACGGCGCCGAGCGACCTTGGCCCGGGCGAATCGCAGGCGATCTCGCTGGCTGAGGATCTCGCGAAAGCGGTCCCTGATGTTCGGCTTCTCATCGACGAGCGGTACGGAACAAGAGCAGCGCGCGAGCGCGGTCTGGTCGTGATCAGCACGCTGATCGTGCTCGAATCCGCGGCCATGCGGGGACTCATCGATCTTCACGCGACAATCACGCGGCTGCGGGGGACGAGTTTCTACGTCCGAGAGGAGACCATCAAGAACGTTCTTGATCGCTTCGAGCGTTGGCGCACCGAGTACACCTCATGATGCCTCGAGCAGCCAGAATCGGGTTTGCAGTGCTCCTACTCAGGACTTCGATGGACTCGACATTCGCCAACCCCGCCCCCGCCGAGAACCGCCTCGCCAAGGAGACCAGCCCTTACCTGCTCCAGCATGCGCGGAACCCGGTGGATTGGTTCGCCTGGGGCCCGGAGGCGTTTGAGGAGGCGCGTCGGCGGGGCGTTCCCATTTTCCTCTCCGTCGGCTACTCCACCTGCTACTGGTGCCACGTGATGGAGCGGGAGTCGTTCGAGGATGCGGCGACGGCGCGCGTGATGAACGAGCGGTTCGTGTGCGTGAAGGTGGACCGCGAGGAGCGGCCCGACGTGGACGATATCTACATGGCGGCGGTGCAACTGATGACGCGGCACGGCGGGTGGCCGATGAGCGTGTGGCTGACGCCGCCGGGGGCGCGTGGGGAGGGGGATCGCGGGCTGGAGCCCTTCTATGCGGGGACGTATTTCCCCGCGGAGGCGCGGCACGGGATGCCGGCGTTCACCGATCTTCTGCGGAACATCTCTGATGCGTGGAACAACCAGCGCGGGCAGGTGCTCGAGCAGGCGACAAGCGTCGCGGCGGCGGTGCGGGAGCGCCTTGCGCGCGAGCATGACGCCGCCCGCATCGGGCCGGAACAGATCGGGCAGGGTGTCGCGGCGCTGCTGCGGATTCACGATCCGGTGCATGGGGGGTTTGGATCGGCGCCCAAGTTTCCGCAACCGGTGTTCATGGAGTTTCTTTTCGAGGCACTCTCGTCGATCGACGACCCGGCGGTGCAGGCGAGCGCCCGCCGTGCGATCCGGCTCACCCTCGACCGCATGGCCCTCGGCGGGATGTTCGACCAGGTCGGCGGGGGGTTCCATCGCTACAGCACCGATGAGCGCTGGCTTGTGCCGCATTTCGAGAAGATGCTCTACGACAATGGGCAACTGGCGTCGCTGTACGCGCGGTCGTACCGCGAATCCGGCGATGAGTTTGATGCGGCGATTCTCCGGCGCACTCTTGATTACGTGCTTCGTGAGATGACCGGGGCCGAGGGCGGGTTCTTTTCCGCGCAGGACGCCGAGGTGAACCATCGCGAGGGACAGAACTACCTGTGGACGGGGGCGCAACTCGTGGACGCGCTGGGGCCGGAGGACGGCGCGTTCGCGGCGCGGATCTACGGTGTGGCGTTGGGGCCGAACTTCCGCGATCCGCACCATCCCGATGAGGCGGCTTCGAACGTGCTGTTTCTCGCGGAGCGCACGGGGGCGGATGGCGCGCGGCTCGCGGCGATCAATGCGCGCCTGTATGAGGCGCGGGGGCGGCGCGACCAGCCGGGGACGGACGACAAGGTGATCGCGGCGTGGAATGGTCTGATGATCGCGGGCCTGGCCGACGGGGCGGCGGCGCTGAAGGAGCCGAGGTATCTCGCGGCGGCGCGCCGGGGGGCGGGTTTTATTCTGGAGCGCATGCGGGAGGCCGGGCCGCGGCGTGGGCTGCTTCGCACGCATCGGGCCGGTGAGGCCAAGACGCCCGCGTTCCTCGAGGACTACGCGATGCTGATTCATGGGCTGTTGGCGGTTCACCGGGCCGGCGTCGCGCTGGACGACCGGGACACGTTCGCTCTTGCGGCGGCGCGCGATCTTTGGACGGACGCGAAGGCGCGTTTCGCCGATCCATCTCGGCCTGAGGTTCTCTACGACACGATGCCCGAGCAATCGGACCTCATCGTTCGCACGTCGTCGGCGTTTGACGGGGCCATGCCGTCGGGCACTGGGGTGATGCTCAACACCCTGATCGATCTGTATGAGGCGACCGGCGAGCGGGGTTTTCTTGAGGAGGCCGCACGGGTGCTGGCGGGGCTGAGCCGGGCGGTTGCGGAGTCGCCGCTGAGCGCCGCGGTTGCGACCCGAGGGCTGATCCGGCTGCAGCGCATCGACGGGTCGCTGGTCGCCGGGATCGGGGCGGCGTCGCGGGCCCCCGAGGTTGTCAAGGCCGACGACATGCCGGTTCAGATCTTCGCCTCGACGGATCGGGTTCCGGTTTCAAAGGACAAGGGCGGCGAAGTGGTGCTTGAACTGCGCATCGCCAAGGGGTTCCACATCACGGCCCGCGAGCCGGGGGTCGAGGGGCTTTCACCGTTCACGATCGAACTTGCGGGCGGGACGGGCGCTCGGCTTTCGGTCGGCTACCCGGCAGGCGAGGCTTACGAGGGTGAAGCGCTGCCGGCCGAGGAACGCGGGAAGTTGAAGGTCTATTCGGGGCTGGTGCGAATTGCGGTCCGCGTTGAGCGAAGCGGCGAGGCGTGGGGGGGGCGGCCGATGATCCGGGTGCGGTACCAGGCGTGCGACGATGAGGCGTGCTTTCAGCCGATGACGGTTGAACTCGATGTTGCGATTGATCCGGGGTGAGGTGGAATGCAGGATTGCTCCGCGTGTGGGGCTTGCGCCGCATCACCACGGGATTCGCTTCGCCGAGCCTGCGCTCATCCCGAGTGTGCGCGCGAGGGCGCCGGATCGCGTGAAGTGCGTCAGAGTCCGCCGTGCTTGCCGGGATCGGCGCCGTCCTTCAACTGCGTAAGCGTTGCATCCTCCAACAGGTAGAGGCCCAAGAGCCAGTTGCCTTTGATGTAAGGATCGACCTTCATGACGCCCTCGACCGTGCCGAAGGCGGTGAAGCGGTCCTTTCCGGTGGCGGCGTTCTTCAACTTGACTTCAACGGCGTCGTAGGGGGTGGGGGGCACGCCGATGCAGCAGCCGTCCCACATGTTGCGCATCGAGAGCATCTCGTTCTGTGCGGCGGCCATGATGGGGAAGGCGACGTAGCCTGTGACACGGACGTGCTTGCCGTCGAGCATGGTGATGCGCTCGGGGATGCGTTTCTTGCCCATGCGGGGCTGAAAGGTCTCCGAGGCGGAGACGAGATGATCCCAGGGGATGTCGATGGGGTCCTCTGAGGTGCCGACGCCTTTGACGGGGAAGCGCTCGTCGTAGATCGTTACGCCGTTGTCGCCGGGCTTGGTGCGTGCGGGGACGATCTCGAACTGCTCGCGGAAGAGCGGCGGGGGATTGGCGCCTTCAGATGGCGATGCGCCGGCGGGCGTCTGCGCCGGCGGTTCTTCCACGACGTTCGCGGGCGACGGCGTGTCCGGCGTCGCTGGAGCGTCGGAAACCGGGGCGGGAGGCGCTTCGACCGCGGGGCTTGGGATGGAAGGAGGGGGGACGGGGTTGGGTTGTTCACTCACCGGCGCTTCGGGTGCTGGGTTGCTCACAGGCGCTTCGGGCTTGGGAGGCTCTTCCCTCGCCGGCGCTTCGGGCTCCGAGGCGATTGCGAGTTCGGGAGCGGGCGCATCGTTTCGCTTCTGGCGCATGGCGAGGAGGACGCCGGTGGCGATGACGAGCGCGACGATGATGGCCCAGAACACTCGCATTCGGTGGTTCCTTGCGTGTCACCCGATGGGGCGGAGGTTGCGGGCGACGCTTGTACGATAGGCCATCACGGCGGGGACGATTCCGGCGGCGGACGCGAGGGCGACGGTGGCGAGGATGACGATGAGGGCGATCTCCGCGGGGATTCCGGGCTCGATGACGAGGCCGAGGCGCTGCTTCATCACGGAAGCGACCATCAACCCGCCGACGAGGGCCAGGGCCGCTCCAGCCGCGGCACCGAGCAAGCCGAGGATCGCCGATTCCGTTACAACCAGCGCGAAGACCCGCGGCCGACTGCAACCCAGGACGCGGAGGACGGCGATCTGCCGCCGGCGCTGCTCCATGCTGTTGTAGAGGGCGAGCATGATGGCGATGCCGCTCGAGACCATGACGACCGCGGCCATGGCCAGGAAGACCTGGTCGATGTTCGAGACGATGGCGAAGAGGCGTTTGATCTGATCCGCGGGGGCGGCGGCGGTGAGGGTGGGGTCGGCCCGGAGAATGGAGAAGACCTGCGGGAGCACGGCCGAGGCCTCCTGTCCCTCGCGAGTGATCACTCGCATGTAGATGCCGGTGATGAGGCGGTCGCGCGATTCGAGGTCCGCGAGCGTCGGGACTGGCGCCTTTGGGTCTTCCGTCAACCGGCGGTCGAAGGCATGCAGGAGCCAGGAGGAATCGAGGTTGGTGAAGAGCGCGCGGTCGTGCGCGCTGCCCGTGGCCTTCAGCACGCCGACGACTTTGAACGGGAACTCCTTGTGGACGTGCGGCTCGGCGCCGGCGGCGGCGCGGCCCACGCCGTGGGTTACGAAAATCACGTCGCCGACGCGCAGGCCGGATTGTCGGGCGGCGGCGGCTCCGACGACGATCTCGAGTTCCCTGGCGAAGAAGGCGCCGTCGGCGAGAGCCCAGGGGGCGCTCGCATCGGGTCGGAACCTGGTGAAGAAGTCCGGGGTGGTGGCGAGGACGGGCAGGCCGCGGTACGAATCGCCGAGTTGGACGGGCACGGCGAACTCAAGCGGGAGTGATGCGGCGAGTTTCTCGTACTCCTGCCAGGCGATGGGCCGGGCGGGGGCATTGGCGTAGAAGACGCCGTTGAGGACGCTGACGAGTGGGCTGGTATCGCGCGAGACGATGAGGTGCATGTTGCCGCTGCCGCGCTCGAAGGCGCGGGCGCCGGCGTCGCGCATCGAGAGCAGGACCAGCATGAGCGCGACGGCGACGGCGACGGTGATGATGGTCGTCGCGGTCGAGAAGAGCCTCGCGGTCATGCTCCGGCGGATGATGGTGAAGTCGGTGAGGGCCATGAGGGTTTATTCGTTTTCGGGGCGCAACTCGACAAGGGAGGCGCGTCGCTCGAAGCGTCCGGCCATGGCAGGATCGTGCGAGACGCAGAGGAGCGCGGCGTTCTTCTCCCGGCAGATGCTCTGGATCAGGTCCATTGCCGCGGCGGCGTTGTCGGGGTCGAGGCTCGCCGTGGGCTCGTCCGCGAGGACCAGGACGGGGTCGCAGGCGACGGCCCGGGCGACGGCGATCCGCTGCTGCTGGCCGACGCTGAGCCGCTCCGGCTCCGCGTCCACGCGGTCGATTCCCAGGTGCCGGAGCAGCGCCTCGGCTTTGGGACGGTGCTCGCGCCGCGGGATTTCGGAGAACATCATCGCCGCCATCACGTTTTCGACGGCGGAGAACCCGTGCAGCAGGTTGAAGGTCTGGAAGATCATGCCGACGTGCCGGCCTCGGAAGAGGTCGCGCTTCGCGCCGTGCATGGTGGCGGGGTCCTCGCCCGCGACGCGGATCGTGCCGGCGGTCGGGTCCATCAGCCCCGCGACGAGGTAGAGGAGAGTGCTCTTCCCGCGACCTGATCCGCCGGTGAGGAGCATCGGCTCGCCGCGGGCCAGGTCGAGCGACGCGACGTTGACGATCCAGTCGCCGCCCTCCTTGTAGCGGAACTTCAACCCCCGGATGGCCAGCGCGGGCTCGATGGGCATGGGGACGATCCTACCGCTTTGCGAACAGGGGCGCGGGCGGCGGCGCGTCGCAGGGCCGGGCATCGCCTTGTCCCGTGGGCGCGGAGGCTGATCGTCGTTGGCCTCTCGAAGGGGCTTCGGGGCGATACCGCGCGGAGGGCCATTCGCGGCGACCTTCGAGAATCTGCAAGCGGCGGGGGCGCCCGCGACATTGGAGGGGGGAGCCGCCATCGCGGTGTCTTCGCGCGCGTGCGGCGACCCTTGGAAGGAGAGGATTATGAAGAGGATTCGGATCATTGTCGGGCTTATCGGGGCGGCCGCTTTGTCGCACTCCGCGGCGGCCCGTCCCACGACGCACATCGTCATGGTCTCGGGGCTGACGTTCACCCCCAATCCGGTGAACGCACAGTCCGGCGACACGATCACATGGACCGGCCTCGGCGGATTCCACACCATCACGCAAACCACTGCCGCCGGCTCGTGCACCGCGCAGGCCAACCCGATCTTCGGAAGCACGTCGGGCGCGACGACGTATTCGTGGGTCATCCCCTCGAATCTCACCGGGACGTTCTTCTACAAGTGCAACCCGCACTGCACGGCGAACATGAAGGGGACCATCAACATCACGGCCCCGCCTCCGCCGCCGTGCCCGGGCGACGCCAACGGCGATGGCGTTGTTGATTTCTCCGATGCCACCTCGGTTCTCGCCAACTGGGGCGGCCCCGGCCCCGCGGGCGACGCGGATCATGACGGCGATGTCGACTTCGCGGACATCACGGGGGTTCTGGCGAACTTCGGCGTGCCGTGCCCATGAGTCATGCGAGGTCGCGATCGACCTCGCGCCGTTGCACCACGGGATTCGCTGCGCGGAGCCTTCGCTCATCCCGAGCGTAGGGGTGAATGAGGGCCAGTTCACACGAGGGCTACCGCTACGCCCGCACAAGCCGTTCGCCCATCTCCTGCTCGAACGCCCGCATCGCGTCGCGGGTGTCGATGACAAGGCGCGCGTGGCGGGCGAGCATGGGGTAGTCGAACGCGCGGTGGTTCGTGCTGATGATGATGGCGTCGCATGACGCGACGCGCTCCGGGCTGAGCGCGACGCTCTTCATGCCAAGGTCGTGCCGGCGGCCGGTCCAGGTCGCGGGGACGTGCGGGTCGGCGTACTCGACCGCCGCGCCGGCGTCCTTCAGGAGGGCGATGATCTCGAACGAGGGCGACTCGCGCACGTCGTCGATGTCGGGCTTGTAGGCCAGGCCGAGCACGAGAATGCGGGCTCCCTTGATCCCTCGGCCGCGTGCGGCCAGCGCCGCGGCGGTTCTTTCGACGATGTAGGCGGGCATGCGGGTGTTGATCTCGCCGGCCAGTTCGATGAAGCGCACGCCGGAGCCCGCGCGCTTCGCGGCCCAGGCGAAATAGAAGGGGTCCACGGGGATGCAGTGTCCGCCCATGCCCGGCCCAGGGTAGAAGGGCATGAAGCCGAAGGGCTTCGTCGCGGCGGCGCGGACGACGTCCCAGGCGTCGATCCCCATCGCGTCGAGGGCGATCTTCATCTCGTTGACGAGAGCGATGTTGACGGCCCGGAAGATGTTTTCAAGCAACTTCGCCGCCTCGGCGGTCTGGGCGTCCTTGACGACGATGACGCGCTCGACAGCGCGACGGTAGAGCGCCGCCGCGAGGTCGGCCGAGCGCGCATCCAGCCCGCCGACGAGTTTCGGAATGGTGCGGGTGGTGTGGTCCGGGTCGCCGGGGTTTTCGCGTTCGGGGCTAAAGGCGCAGAACCAGTCCTGGCCGAGGCGCGGCCCGGGCTTCATTCGGTGGATTGCCGGCGCGAAGGCGTCGCGCGTCGTGCCGGGGTAGGTCGTCGATTCGAGCACGATCAACTGCCCGGCGCGGAGCGTGCGCCCGATGGCCTCGGCCGTGTTCAGGACGTAGGTCAAGTCCGGCTCGTGCCGTTGGTTGAGAGGGGTGGGGACGCACACGATGACGGCGTCGCAATCCGCAAGCCTGGCGAGGTCGGCGGTGGCCTCGAATCGACCGGAGGCGGCGAGGCGTTTCGGAAGGTCCGGGCCGAGGTGGTGCAGGTATCCCTCGCCGCGAGAGAGGCGTTCGATCTTGGACGGATCGTTGTCGAAGCCGAGGACGCGCGCCGCGGCGCGCGGCGCGTCGTGAAACGCGGCGGCGAGCGGCAGGCCGACGTACCCGAGGCCGACGATGCCCACGACGGCCCGGCCGGTGTCGATTCTGGACTTGAGTTGGTCGTGTGGGTTCAACGGACTTCTCTCAACAACCACGGAGCACACCGAGCCGCACGGAGGCGAATCGGGGCGCGCGTTCTGAATCGCCCAAGAGCGCCGAAGGCACTACTGAAACAGTCCAACGCTTCGATCACTCCTTCGGAGTGGCTGAGACTACGAGTGGCCTGTTTCCGGGGGTGCGCGGCCGGGGGCGGCCGCGACCCCCGGCTATTGAATCCCAGCCTTTCAGGCTGAAGACCTGGTATTCCAACGGAGCACGCGCCTAACGCGATGCGTACAAGGCTAAGAGTGCCTGACACAATGCCTACCCGTCTCGGTGGGACGGGTTTGCAACCCGTCTCTA
>CAZBDZ010000043.1:0-29816 GCA_964490785.1 uncultured Phycisphaeraceae bacterium | reverse complement strand
CACCAAACGGACGCCGAGGCCAGATCGCACTGGCGGACAAGCCGCCAGTGGCACAAGGCAAGCACTTGGGATCCGATTCAATGGTGATGGGCGACGTGTTTCAGGAGTTGCCTGGGGAGCATCATTGAGAGGGCGGCGGCGACGAGGAGGAGGACGGCGAAGCCCGTGAATGCCGCGTGCATGCGCCAGGCGGGGACGGTGGCGATCTGGTCGGGGCCCACGCCGCCGAGGAGGAGTTTGGCGTACCACGGGGCGACGCAGGCGATGCTCCAGGATGTGCCGAGCATCAGGCCGCTGGCGAGCCCCGTGCGGCCGGGGAGGAGTCGTTGGGCGAGGGAGATGGTGCTCGGGATGACGGCGGCGAAGCCCACGGCGCTGCATGCGGCCATGATGTAGCCGGCCCAGAGTCCCGCGGCGTCCCCGGCAAAGGCGATCAGAGCGACGGGCGCGGCGCCGAGGGCGGTGAGCCCGATCATGGGCCCGCGTTCGCGTCCCGGGCGGATGAGTTTCCCGCCGCCCAGGCCGCAGATCATCATGCCGATGCAGAGCGCGGAGACCATGTTCCCGGTGAGATTGGTTGCTTCGCGGACGCCGGCGAAGCGGGAGCGTGCCCAGTAGCCGAAGAGGACGACCACGCCCGTGTTGACGACGAAGCGCATGACATTGGCGAAGAAGAGGATCCAGATGGCGCGCCATCGTTGGCGGCGTTCATCGTCGGTGAGGGCGCGGTGCAAGGCGTGGTGGGCGTCGTGGCGGTGGGGGGCGTCGGCGGTGGCGCGCATGAGGATCCACGCGACGATCATGGAAGGGGGGATGAGCCATGCGAGGCTGCGCATGCCCCAGGCGCCGACCATGCGCGTGCAGAGGATCGGGCCGAGGATTCCGCCGAGCATTCCCGCGGCGTAGAAGATGCTGACGCCCCAGGATCGTCCGTGTCGGAGCGCGGCGTGCGCCATCTGTCCGGCGAGGGCGGCACCGATGGGGTGGAACATGCCCGTACCCGTCAGGCCGAGGATCTGGAGCGCGATGAGTTGCCAGAAAGTCTCCGCGAATCCGATCGAGCAGAGGCAGACGGCCCCGAGCGCCAGGCCGAACCAGGCGCAGAAGCGCGTGTTGTACCTGTCGGTGGCCCATGCAAAGAAGGCCTGCGGCAGGCCGCTGACGATCGGCCCCACGGCGAACATGGCCGCGTACTCCGCAGGGGTCATCCTCAGGCGGTCGTTCAGCGTTACGGCGAGGGAGGCGATGAAGACCGGGTAGACGTCGATGACCGTGTGGGAGGCCTGGACAGCCCAGAACGATCGGCGCGCGGTCCATCCGCGGGTGTGGGGCTGTGCGGGGGCGTTGAGGGCCGGCGGCGCGGCCTTGGGGCACGCCACCGGCGACTCCTCCAGCATGCACGGCGATTCTTCGGGGATCATGGCTCTCGGGATTCCATTAGGGGGAAACCATAGGCGCGTTGGCGGAACGGTGGTCCGGGAATCTCGTGCCACGCCCTTTCCAGGGCGTGGGGTTCACGGCAGGGTGGGGTCCGAGAAGAAACGGGCACCGCGGCGAGAGGGGGGCCTTGGTTCTTCCGCGAGTGGGGGCGCTGGAACGCCGAAGTAGTGGCGGGATGTCGTGTGCGTGAAGATCGGTGAAGAGTTGCTGCCATGACGCAGTCTTTCACGATGCTCCGGGTGTTCGCACCTTCTTTCGAAACGCTTCCGGCGTTGACGGTCGGGGGCGCGGATGTCGCCCATCGCGCCGACGGAGCGGGAGCGGGCATGCTCATTCCCGCCGTCGCGGTGGCGTCGGCGGCGTTGATCGTGGCGCTGCTTCTGACGCGATGGCGGCCTCGGCTGATGCCGGACGCGGGGCTTGGCGATCCGCGTATCAGCGGCGGCGGCGCGTGGCGACTGAAAGCGGCGACGGTCATCACCCTCGCAACGGGGGGGATCATCACGGCACTGGCGGTGGAAAGCGCCTCGCGGGAGGAATGGCACGGCGCGCGACTGGAGTTTGATCGGCGAGCGGCGCGGCTGCTGCAGGATGCGCAGCATTGGATTCGCCAGCCGTTCTATGGGCTGCGAGGACTGCGCGGGGTCTATGCGGCGAGCAAGTCCGTGGAGCGGGACGAGTTCGCGGCGTATGTGGCGTCGCGGGAACTCGAGATGGAGTTTCCGGGCGCGAGGGGCTTCGGCTTTGTCGAGCGCGTCGGGTCGGCGGGGCGTGAGGCGTTCATCGAGCGGGAGCGGGCCGACCACGCGCCCGAGTTCGCCATTCGTCAACCCGAAGCCGCGCCGGCCTCCGCGGCGGACGGCGACTTGTGGGTGATCAAGCATGTTGCCCCGTTTCAGGTCCTCGGGGATCTTTGGGGGGTTGATGCCGCTGGTGATCCCGCGCTGCGTTCGGCGATCGAGTCGGCCGTGCGGACGGGAACGGCGACAGTGTCGGGGATGGTGCGAATGCCGATCGCGGACGTGCCGGGGCCTTGCCATTTCTATTTCCTGCCGGTGTATCGGAATGGGAGCACGCCGCAGTCTCCCGGCGAGCGCGAGGCGGCGCTGACCGGGCTGGTCTTCATGCCTGCGAACATTCGTCAAGCCTCGGCCAGGGCACTCGACCGGGCGGATAACGCGCTGGACCTCTCCGTGTCCGACGCGACGGCGGGCGAGGTTCATGCTCGCGGGGACGCGGCGGGGGCGATGTTTGACACGGCCGGCACCGCCAACATTGGGGGGCGCGAATGGCGGCTTGCGGTCCGGGCCAAGCCGGCGTTCGAGGCGCACATCGACCATTCGAAATCGTACCTGGTCGCGATCGGCGGTGCGATCACGACGTTTCTGGTAGGTGGGATCGTCTGGTCGCTGGGATCAAGCCGGGGCCGGGCCGAGCGGCTCGCGCGGGAGATGGCCGGGGACTTCCGGCGGTCGCAGTCGGCACTGGCGCGGACGGAGGCGCGTGCGCGGTCGATCATCCACGCGGCGCTCGACGCGATTGTCCTTGTTGACGCGGAGGGGGTCGTTACGGAATGGAATCCGCAGGCGGAGGCGATGTTCGGCTGGAGCGCGAACGAGGCGGTGGGTCGGCTTGTCCACGACCTGATCATCCCCGACGAATACAAGGCGGCCCACATCGCGGGCCTGCGTCGGCTGCGCGATTCGATGAAGTCAGATCTTGTGGGAAGGCGGATCGAGGTGCCGGCGGTGCGGAGGGACGGGTCGCGGCTGATGATTGAACTGGCGATCAGCGCGGTGCGCGACGAGCCGGGGACGGTGGTATTCAGCGCGTTTCTGCGGGACATCAGCCTGCGGAAGGAGGCGGAGGCGCAGGTCGAGCGGGCGCGTGCCGAGGCGGAGGCCGCGAGCCGATCCAAGAGCGAGTTCCTGGCGAACATGAGCCACGAGATCCGGACGCCCATGACGGCGATCCTCGGGTATGCGGACGTGCTCGCGGAGGACGATCCCGATGCGCTCACGGGTTCGCAGCGTCTGGAGTATGTCAACACGATCAGGCGGAACGGGGAGCATCTTCTGCGGATACTTGACGACATTCTCGATCTTTCGCGCATCGAGGCCGGGAAACTCAGCATGGAGCGCGTGCCGACCGATGTGCAAAGGCTGCTGCAGGACGTGCATGCGCTGATGCTCGTTCGGGCGGCGGACAAGGGGATCGCGCTTGGGCTGGAGATCGAAGGCCCGCTGCCTTCGTTGATCCGCACGGATCCCGTGCGTTTCAGGCAGATCGTGATGAATCTGGTCGGGAACGCGATCAAGTTCACGCATGCGGGCGGCGTTCGGGTTCGGGCGACGACGGAAGTGGTCAACCACGCGCAGCCGATGCTGCGGATCGACGTGATCGACACCGGGCCCGGGCTGACGGGGGAGCAGATGGGGAGGCTGTTCGGCGCGTTCGCGCAGGCGGACACGTCCACGACGCGGAAGTTCGGCGGGACGGGGCTGGGTCTGCGCATCAGCCGATCGCTGGCGCGGGCGCTCGGGGGAGATGTCGTGGTTTCGAGCGAGCCGGGAGTCGGGAGCACGTTTACGGCGACGATCGCGGCGGAGTCGATGGCGGAGGCCGACACGGGCGAACTGGAGGGGCCGGTCTTCTCATCGGAGGGCGCGAAGGCGGCGTTGCCGCTGGCGGGGGTTCGGGTGTTCCTGGTCGAGGACGGGCCGGACAACCAGAAGCTGGTTTCCTTCCATCTCCGCAAGGCCGGGGCGGAGGTTTCTGTGTTCGAGAACGGGCGGGTTGCGCTGGAGGCGTTGACGAACGGTGGTGCGGCGGAGTCGGGGCTGCGCGATCCGCCCCCTTGCGATTTCGTGCTGACGGACATGCAGATGCCGGAGATGGACGGCTACACGTTGGCGCGGACGCTGCGGGCGCTGGGGTGGCGGCGGCCGATCGTCGCGCTGACGGCGCATGCGATGAGCGGGGACGCGGCGAAGTGCATCGCGGCGGGGTGCGACTGGTACGCGACCAAGCCGATCAAGAAGGAACGGCTGATCGAGATTTGCAGGATGGCGGTGAACCAGGGGGAAGGGGAGAGGCGCGTCGCGGCGTGAGGGGAGCACGCGGGGCGCTCGGCACTGGCGGACAAGCCGCCAGTGGCACGCGGGGTCGGCAGGGGGCGATTGGATTCAGTGTCGGGCGGCGGCGCTTGGCGGGGCGTCGTGGTCGCGGGTCATGGCGGCCATGGCGAGCAGGAGCAGGCCGACGACGAGCGCGAGGACGGAGACGCCGGCGACAGGCCAGGTCCACCCCATCGAGAGCATGGCGTCGTCGATAGGACGGCTCTTGGAGCGGAAGAGGGTGGCGGGGGTGACCTGCTGCATGGCGGCGTATTTCCAGGCTTCGGGCTGGAGGTTGTTGTCGCGGACGAACTTGGGGTCTCCGAGTTTGTCGAGGTCGGCGTAGGTTCCTTCGTGGGTCTCGAACGACTTGGTCGGCGAGCGCGAGGCGGGAAGGAGTTCGACAAAGCGGTAGCGCCATTCACGCCGACGGACGGCGCCCCATGATTCGGGGTCGAAGCCCTCGGCGGGGAGGCGCATGGCGATGATGAGGCGGGGATGGATGGTCCCCTGCGCGATGCCGGCCTTGAGTTCGTCCTGCGAGCGAGCGCCCTCGGCCATGGCGAGGATGCGCAGCCAGTCATCGTGGCGCAGGAGGCCGGGGAGGCGGGGGTCGTCCCGCATGCCTTCTTCGATTGCAAAGGTTCTTGTTTCCCCGCGCCAGTGGATTTCGAGGGCTGGGCGTTCTTCGTGCGATTGCGGGTCGGTTGTTCTGATCTCGGCGGGCTCGCCGAGGAACTCGAAGACGGGGTTCGGGATCGGGTCGTCGAACCAGACGACGGGGAGGGCGCGGTGCGACAGCCGACGGGCCATGTTGGGGATCGCGGCGGCCAGCCCGATGATGGAGGCGGCGCAGAGGAGGAAGCCGATGAGTCGGCCGCGGGTCATGGCGTCGGCCTATTGGGTCCCGCCGGCGGGTTCGGCGGGCGCGGATTCCTGCTTGGCCTGTTCGGCCTTGGCGTTCTCCCTCGCGGCGTCGACGGTCCCCTTGCCCTTGGCGACCGAGCCGTCGGGGAGGAAGTGGCCGTCGCCTCCCGCGACGACCTTGACGTGTTCGATGGGGTCGATGACGTTGCGCGTTCCGGAGTCCGTAACGGTCAGGCCGATGAAGAGAATGACGGCGAATACGGTGGCGCCCGCGACGACGGTGTTCATGGGCTGGTCGTAGCGCAGGTGCATGAAATAGGCGGCGACGAGGGCGGCCTTGATGACCGCGATGGTCATGGCGATGAGGATGTGGAGGGTCGTGCCGAGGACGATCTCGGTGTTGCCGATCCACAGGTGATGGATGTTGGAGGACCAGACGGTCAGGGCCGTGAACGCCAGGAGGAGCACGAAGACCCAGAACATGGGCCAGTATGGGGTGATGTGGACGTGGGCGGCGTGGGCCTCGTCGCGGCTGAGGGTCTCGTGCGGATCGACGGTGTCGTTGAGTGTTTGCGGCGTGTTGGACATGGGAGGTGTCTTGCGTCTTGAGTCTTGCTCTCGTTTGTCTCGTGCCTATCTCGGCACTTGGCACTCAGTACTCGGGCCTTGTCAGACGAGGTAGAGGAGGGGGAAGAGGAAGATCCAGATGATGTCGACGAGATGCCAGTAGAGGCCGACGTTTTCGAGGCTGGTGTGGTGCTTGGGGCCGTAGTGTCCTTTGAAGGCCTTCCACATGGCCCAGGCGATGACGAAGATGCCGACGAAGACGTGGAAGCCGTGGGTCGCGGTGGCGATCCAGTAGATGGAGAGGAAGATGTGGTCGTAGGCGTTGGTGATGTACGAGCCGTGGTCGACGTGGAAGATGGAATCGACCCAGCCGGAGAAGCCCGTGGCGGCGTGGGCGGCGTGGGTCTCCGGCCCGCCGTAGGTGAAGAACCCCCCGGGGAGTTCGCCGGCCTGCCACTTGGGCCAGTATTCCTTCCAGAGTTTGACGACGAGGAAGAAGATGGCGCAGAGTTCGGTGAGGAAGAGGTTGACGAGGAGCATTCCCCGGCGGTTGGTCTGTGCTCCGCGGATGGCGAGGACGATGGTGAAGGATGAGGCGAGGAGGACGACGGTGTTGGCGAAGCCGATCTTCCAGTTGAGGTAGTGGCGCGAGGCGGCGTGCCAGTTCTCGGGGTACCAGTAGCGGAAGTTGGCGTAGGCGCAGAAGAACCCGGCGAAGAGGAGGACTTCGGTGGCGAGGAAGAGCCACATGCCGAGTTTGGCGGCTTCGAGTTCGTCCTGGGCATTGCGCCAGTGATGGGCGGGGACGTGGCGCTCGTGCGGTTCGAGGTCGTGGTTCAGCGCGGCGTTGCCCATCGGCAGGGTGGTCATGGCTTGATTCCTTGGTTCAATGGGCGAGGGCGCGGACCTGATTCTGATCCGGGAGCGGGTATTCACGCGGGTCGCAGTGCGGGGGGATGACGGTGTCGTAGTCGTACGGGCCGTGGGTGATGACCGGCTCGTGCGGGAAGTTGTGCTCGATGGGCGGGCTGTCGGTCTCCCACTCGAAGGTCAGGCCGGCCCATGGGTTCTTGGGGGCCAGGGCGCCGGAGGCGAGGGACTGGATGAAGGTGAGGAGGTGGACGAGGAATCCCGCGGCGAGGACGTAGGAGCCGATGGTGCTGATTTTGTGCATCCACTCGAAGTCGTCGATGTAGGTGGCGTATCGGCGGGGCATGCCCTGCGTGCCGAGGAAGAACTGGATGAAGAAGGTGAGGTTGAAGCCGATGAAGACGAGGACGCAGCCGAGGCGTGCGGAGTTTTCGTTGTACATGCGTCCCGTGAACTTCGGCCACCAGTGGTGGAGTCCGCCGAGGAAGGCGAGGACGGTGCCTCCCATCATGGTGTAGTGGAAGTGAGCGACGACGAAATAGGTGTCGTGGAGGTGGATGTCGGTCGCGAGTGTCGCCAGGGGCGGGCCGGTGAGCCCGCCGATGGAGAAGCAGAAGAGGAAGGCCATGGCGTAGAGCATCCCCGTGTTGAGGTTGATGCTCGCCTTGTACATGGTGGCGATCCAGTTGAAGACCTTGATGGCGGTGGGGATGGCGACGAGGAAGGTGAGGGCGGAGAAGATGGCGTTGAGCGCGGCGGTCTGGGAGGTGAGCATGTGGTGCGCCCAGACGAGGAAGGAGATGGCGGCGATGGCGATGGAGGAGAAGGCGATGGCGCGGTAGCCGAAGATCTTCTTCCGGCAGTTGACGGCGATGAGTTCGCTGACGATGCCCATGCCCGGGACGATCATGATGTAGACGGCGGGGTGGGAGTAGAACCAGAAGAAGTGCTGGAAGAGGACGGGGTCGCCGCCGAGTGCGGGGTCGAAGATGCCGATGCGGAGGACGCGCTCGAAGAAGAGCATGAGGAGGGTGATGCCCAGGACGGGCGTGGCGAGGACCTGCATGATGGCGGTGGCGTAGATGGCCCAGACGAAGAGGGGCATGTCGAACCACCCCATGCCGGGGACGCGGAGTTTGTGGACGGTGGCGATGAAGTTGATGCCGGTGAAGATGGAGGAGAAGCCCAGGATGAAGGCGGCGAGGACCATGGAGGTCACGCCTCCCCAGTTGGTGCTGCTGCTGTAGGGCGTGTAGAAGGTCCACCCGGTTTCGACTCCGCCGTGGATGATGGACCATACGGCGAAGATCGAGCCGAAGACGTAGATGTACCAGGAGAAGAGGTTGAGTCGCGGGAAGGCGACGTCCTTGGCGCCGAGCATGATGGGGAGGAAGATGTTCCCGAGGGCGGCGGGGACGGCGGGGATGATGAAGAGGAAGATCATGATCGCGCCGTGGAGCGTGAAGGCGCGGTTGTAGGCGTTGTTCGGGGTGACGGTCTGGCCGGCTTCCTGCCAACCGGGGAGGACCTGCCCGGTGACGACGGCCTGGCCGGCGTCGTTGACGACGGTGCGGGTGGGCTCCCACAGTTCCGAGCGGAGGGCGACGGCGAAGACCCCGCCGAGGAAGAAGGCGAACAGAGTGGCGGCGAGGTACATGACGCCGATGCGTTTGTGGTCGAGTGTGTAGACCCACGCCCAGACCGTTTTCCAGAAGGTGTCCTTCGGCGCGAGATAACTGACGTCGTGGTGCCCGCTCATTCTGATCGCTCCGCTGTGGTGGCCGACCGGTCCGGGACGAGCCCGCCGCGCAAGCGGAGGCGCACCGACGGCCGTGGATTCGCAAATGGCGTCCCTGCTTGCGCAAGGGGTTCGTTGTGATGCGTGGCGCGACGACGGGGGCGGATTCGCCCGGGATGCCCCTGCTTGAGAAGGGGGTTCGTCGTGGCGCGGGGCACCGGGTTTTCAAGCGAGGAGATCACTTGCTTTGTTCCTGCGTCGCGGCTTCCTCGGCGGAGAAGGCGTTGGCGGCCTCGGCGTCGGCCGGGTTGGCGCTGAGTGTCTTGATGTAGGTGGCGAGGGCCATGAGTTCGCGGTCGGTGATCTGTCCCTGGAAGGTGGGCATCTGGTTGGAGAAGCCCTTGACGATGTGCTTGCCGGGTTCGAGGATGGATTCGCGGATGTAGTTCTCGTCGGCGAGAGCGGAATCGCCCTCCTTGAACTCGCGGGTCTGTCCCCAGATGCCTTTCCACGAGGGGCCGGTGCCTGTGGAGCCGTCGGTGGTGTGGCAGGCGACGCAGCCCTTGCTCTTGTGGAGTTTGGCGCCGAGTTCGGTGAGGGGGATGGCGCCGGTGTCGGCCTGCTGGGCCTTCCATTTCTGGTAGTCGGGTTCGGAGAGGACCATGACCCGGCCCCACATCTGCGAGTGCTGATCGCCGCAGTACTCGGCGCAGGCGACGTAGAAGCCCTTCGTGTTGGGGAGGATGCACTCCCAGATTTTCTCGGCCTCGTTCCACTGATGGGAGACTTTGGTGGGCTGGACCCACTGGGTGGTGTAGAAGTTCGGGAAGACGTCGCGCTTGATGCGGAAGGCGGGGAGGTACATGCTGTGGATCACGTCCTGGCTGGACATGATGAACTTCGTGCCTCGGTTGACGGGGAGGGCGAAGATCGGCGCGTCCATGTCGGCGATCTTCTCGGTCTGAAGGGGGCTGGCGCCGTTGTCGTAGGTGAGGGACCAGGCCCACTTCTTCGCGGTGACGTTGACGACCTCGGCGTCGGCGGGGGCGACCTTCATGGGGATGTAGGCGACGAGTCCCCAGAAGAACATGATGCCGAGGAGGATCGTGGGGATGATGGACCAGGCCATTTCGAGCGGGGTGTTGTGCGCGGGGCTGACCTGCGGCGCGACGCCGGGGACTCGGCGATACTTCCAGGCCCACCAGAACATGAGGACCATGAGGACGACGAAGAAGGCGGTGGAGACCCAGAAGATGTAGAAGAAGACGGCGTCGGTGTTCGGCGCGAAGGTGGAGGCGTCGACGTTCTGGTTGAACCACAACTTGGTCCACCAGTCGGCGGCGAGGGTCGCGGAGGTCTGGGTTACGGGCGGAGTTGCTCCCATGGTCGGCATCAGACGTGGACCTCCTGGTGAGTGGAGGGGATTGAAGTGGTCGGTACGGTGGTGTCGGCGCGGCGGCGGGCGAGGGCGATGATGAGGCCCGTCAAGCCGAGGGCGCAGCCCGTGGCGCCGATGCGCATGATGTTGAAGGCGTCGGCGGTGTACTGGCCCGTCTTTGGGTCGTAGCGGAAGCAGAAGTGGACGACGCGATCGAAGAGGGTGCCGATGCGCCCCTCGGCGGCCTCGGCGAGAGCGAGTTGGGTTTCGCCGGCGTTGAAGTCGAGTTTCTCGATGTAGTTGTGGACCTTGCCCTCAGGGGTGAGGAAGATGAGGGCGGCGGGGTGGGAGTATTCGCCGGATTCGGGGAGGAACTTGTAGTGGTAGCCCACGGCGGAGGTCAGGGCGCGGATGTTCTCGACATCGCCGATGAGGAAGGGCCAGGCGGAGTCCCCCACGCCTCTGGCGTAGCCCGAGAGGTACTGCGACTGCTTCTCGCGGGCCATGGTGGCGGTGTTGGTGTGGTCGAAGGAGACGGTGAGGACGCGGAAGTCCTCGCCGGCGGTCCACTTCATTTCGCGGAGGGCGCGCTGCACGCGGTTGAGGACGAGGGTGCAGAGGAGGGGGCAGTCGTAATAGGCCATGACGAGCATGACGGGGCGTTTGCCGTCGAAGTACTCGCCAAGGGTTACAGCGCGGCCGAGGGTGTCGGTAAAGACGAGATGAGTCGGGACCTGGTCGCCTCGATGCTCGACGATGCCGACGTTCTCGATCTGGGGGAGTTTGTCGAGGAGGATCTGGGCGCGGGCGATCGGGGCCGGCGCGGCGAGGGCGGCGGCGACGGAGAAGAGGAGGAGATGGGGGGCGCGGCGCGGCATCAGCGCTTGGTTCCGAGGGACAACTGCTCCTGCAACTGCATCTGCTTGGCGACGTCGAGGGGGACGCTGACGAGTCCCTTGGCGGGGTCGGCCCACTCGTAGGACTTGAAGCGCGTGAGGGCGGCGGCCTGGGAGGTGGCGAAGTCGGCGTTGAGCGGGCGTGCCTCGGCCTGCTCATGGGCCTGGCGCATGAGGGGCTCGAAGGCGCCGTAGTAGGTGAAGAGGGCGACGGCGAGGACGAGGGCGAGCGTGCCGAGCATGAATGCGATGATGCCCCAGGCGTGGGTTCCGCCGTGGGCCTGCTGATGGTGCGGCTCGTTGGCGTCGTGGCGGAACCAGGAGTCGTGCTCTTCGAGTTCGTGCTCGAGGGCGGCGGGGTCGTGCGTAGCGTTGGCGTGTGCGTGCGTCATTCGGGGATGCTCCCGGGGATCAGACGTAGTTCTTGTGGGCGAGGCCTTCGTTGAGGCGCGGGTCCTTGAGCGGGATGAGCGGGCCGGAGGCGACCTTGCGGATGAGGAAGCCGACGAAGACCAGGACCGGAGCGAGGACGGCGACGGCGTCGATGGGCGAAGGGCCGAGGGGCGTCATCGCGCCGGCGGATTCAATCTCGGCTTCGGGTCGGACGGCCCAATAGAGGTCGAAGAGGTGCATGGCGATGAGCCAGAGGCTCATGAAGGCGACGACCTTGGCGTTTCGGCGGGCGGGTCGAGCCATGAGCATGACGAAGGGGATGATGAAGTGGCCGATGGGGAGGAGCCAGGAGAGCCATTCCCAGTCGCCGGTCTTTCGGCGGAGCATCCAGGCGGTTTCCTCGGGGATGTTGGCGTACCAGATGAGGAAGTACTGGCTGAAGGAGATGTAGGCCCAGAAGACGGTGAAGGCGAAGATGATCTTGCCGAGGTCGTGGAGGTGCTCGTCGGTGAAGGCGCCGTGGAGGCGGCCGAGGGCACGGAGGGTGATGAGGACGAGCGCGCCGAGGGCGAGGACGGAGACCATGGAGCCGGCGAAGAAGTACACGCCGAACATCGTGCTGAACCAGTGGTAGTCGAGGGTCATCATCCAGTCGAAGGCGGCGAAGGCGGAGGTGAAGGCGAAGAGGAGGAGTCCGGGGGCCGAGACCTTGCGTGCCCAGGCGGTGCGCCACTTATCGCCGTCGGTGTCCTGTTGGACGGAGGCTTCCCAGAGCGTGCGCGACAGGACGAACCAGATGATGAAATAAAGGATGCAGCGGACGGCGAAGAAGGGGACGTTGAGGTAGCCCTGTTTGTGCTCGTAGAGTTGATCACCCTGGACGTGGGCGGCGTTCATCCAGTCCCAGATGTAGATGTGCTTGCTCCACGAGAGGGCGAGTTGGAAGACGATGTCGATGACGAAGAGCAGCCCGCCGACCCAGACGAGGGACATGATGTTCTCGAACTGTCGGCGGATGGTGGCGGACCATCCGGCGTTGGTCTGCTGGAGGATCATGACGAAGCCCATGGCGGCGACGGAGAAGCCGATGGCGGCCATGACGCCGACGTGGTAGGCGTGGGCGGCGACGGTCGCGGTGGCGTTGCCCGAGGCGAAGGCGGCGAGGATGGTGCCGGCGATGCCCAGGGCGCCCACGCCGATGAGGAGCGACGACAGCCCGCGGCCTGCGCCGGCGGACAACTCGAGGTTGTCGGGGGCCATGACGAGTTTGAGGTCGTAGGCGTGGCTCACGAGGCGCCCTCCTTTCGGTCGGCGGTGGATGAGGCTTGGGGGGTGGCGCCGCGCTTCTTTTCGAGTTCGAGGCGTTCGCGCTCGGGGAGATTCTGGATGGGTGTACCGGCCTGTTTCTGGAGGACGCGGATGTACTCGACGATGGCCCAGGCCTCGCGCTCGGAGACCTTGGACGCGTAGGAGGGCATCTTCAGCGGGTAGGGGACGTTTTCGCCGAGGTTGGCCACGCCGTGGCGGATGGTGAAGAAGAACAGGCCGTCCTGTCCCTTCTCGCCGCCGCGCTGGTATTGGGGGTCATGCCAGGTGGGGAGTGGGTAGGACCATCGCGAGCCGACGGTTCCCTTGCCGTCGCCGGTCGGGCCGTGGCATACGGCGCAGTAGATGTTGAACTTCTTCTCGCCGAGGGCGAGATAGTCGGAATATGCGGCGGAGAAGGCGGGGTCGTCGCGCTTCACGCCGAGGAGGTCTTCGATGGGAGTGCGCTCGATGTAGACGGTGCGCGGGGCGCCTGCGGTGTCGAGGACCGGCTTGCCGTCGGCGTCGAGGACTTGTTCGAGGCCGGTGTAGAGGAGCGCGTCTTCCTTGAGGTAGTCGTCTCGGCGGGCGAAGTCGATGTTGTTGATGGAGCCTGCAAAGGGCTTGGCGCCGAAGGGGACGGTGCCCGCGACGGGGTCGCGCATGCTCCGGCCGTCGGGGAAGAAGGTGGAGGCGGACTGGGCCTTGGACTTCGGTTGATCGTCGAGGTCGGGGAAGAACTGTCGCGGACGCTTGTCGGAGCGCTCGCCGCGGCATGCGGGGAGGGCGGCGACGGACACGACGAGAACCGCGGTCGCGATCGCGCGGAGGGGTGTGTTCATGATGTGGGTGTTCACGCGGCGTCCTCCACGCGGTCGATGTGCAGCCCGCCGAGGGATTCGAGCATGTGCCGGATGCCCTGTTCGTTGAACTTGGGGTCGGCGGCCTCGATGGCGATGACGAAGCGGTCGTCGCTGACACGGAGGAACCGCGGCTTGGCGAAGAGCGGATGGTGCCAGCGGGGGAGAAGGTTGAGGATCAGCATGCCGAAGACGGCGCCGAAGGCGGAAAAGAGGACGGAGAGTTCGAAGAGGATGGGCGTGGCCTGCTCCCAGGCGAAGAGGGGCTTGCCGGCGACGACGATGGGGTAGTCAACCTGCCCCATCCACCACTGCATGAGCCATGCGCAGGCGAATCCCGTGGCGCAGCAGACGCCCATGATCCAGGTCACGCGGCTGGGCTTGAGGCCCATGGCTTCGTCCATCCCGTGGACGGGGAAGGGGGAGTAGACGTCCCATTTGGTGTACCCGGCTTGCTTGATTCTCTCGGCGGCGTGGGAGAGGGCGGCGGGGTCGGGGAACTCCGCCATGACTCCCCATGTCGGCGCCGGGCCGGGCTGTGGCGAGCGGTGGTGCATGGATCAGTGGCCTTTTCCGTGGTGCGAGTGGGAGTCGTGGTGCGCGGCGTGGTAGCCCTCCCAGTGGGGGCTGGCCTGGGGGAGGACGTTCTTGACTTCGGAGAGGGCGAGCATGGGGAGGAAGCGGCAGAAGAGGAGGAAGCACGTGAGGAAGATGCCGAGGCTGCCGACGAAGGTGAGGATGTCGACGGGCGTCGGGACGAAGTAGCCCCAGGAGGAGGGCATGAAGTCGCCGGAGAGGGTGGTGAGGATGACGTAGCGCTCGAACCACATGCCGATGTTGACGAGGATGGAGATAAGGAAGATGAAGGGGATGTTGGTGCGGGCCCACTTGAACCAGAAGACCTGGGGCGAGACGACGTTGCAGGTCACCATGATCCAGTAGGCCCACCAGTAGGGGCCGAAGGCCCGGCGGATGAAGGTCTGGATCTCAAACTGGTTCCCGCCGTACCAGGCGATGAAGAACTCCATCATGTAGGCGAAGCCGACCATCGAGCCGGTGACGGTGATGATCTTGCACATGTTCTCGATGGTTCGGGCGGTGACAAAGTCCTTCATGCCGGGGTAGAGGGCGCGGGCGGGGATGAGGAGGGTGAGGACCATCGCGAAGCCGGAGAAGATGGCGCCCGCGACGAAGTAGGGGGGGAAGATGGTGGTGTGCCAGCCGGGGAGGATGGAGACGGCGAAGTCGAAAGACACGACGGAGTGGACGGAGAGGACCAGCGGGGTGCTGATGCCGGCGAGCATGAGGTAGGCCTTCTCGTAGTTGGCCCAATGGCGTGTGCTGAATCGCCAGCCGACGGAGAGGAACCCGTAAAAGAACGCGGCGATCTTGTTGAGGGGGAGGTCGAAGGTGAGGAAGTTGAGGACGCTTGTGCCCGGCAGGCCGAGGGGCCCGACCCGAACCTTCTGGTTCATGCGCGGGATGGCGCGGTCTCGGAGGGTGGCGAGGTCGGGGATCATGCCCATGTACCAGAACAGGAGGGAGACGGTGAAGTAGGTGCCGACGGCGAAGACGTCCCAGAGAAGCGGGGAGCGGAAGTTGGGCCAGATCCAGTTGGAGTTGGGGATGGGGAAGAGCATCCAGGCCATCCAGACGCGGCCGACGTGGATGCCGGGGAAGGTGCCGGCGCAGATGACGGCGAAGATGGTCATCGCCTCGGCGAAGCGGTTGATGCTGGTGCGCCATTTCTGCTTGAGGAGGCAGAGGATGGCGGAGATGAGCGTTCCGGCGTGGCCGATACCGACCCACCAGACGAAGTTGGTGATGTCCCAGGACCACATGACGGGGTTCTGGAGTCCCCAGACGCCGACGCCGGTGATGATGAGGTAGAGGATCATGGCGCCGCCGACGCCGGCGACGGTTGCGGCGGCGAAGAATGCGCCGGTCCACCAGACCGGGGTCTTGGTTTCGATCCAGCCGCAGATGGTGTTGGTGACGCTGTGGAAGTCGTGGTTGCCGAGCACGAGCGGGGCTCGGCGTGAGGGATCGCTGACGAGCGTGCCGTCGAGCGTTTCCGGGTCGTAACCCTGCTGCGCGAAGCGTGAGAGTCCGAGGGCGGTGGCCTGGTCGGGCTGGAGGGTGGTCATGCGTGGACCCCGTTCGAGGTGGTGAGGAGGGGCAGGCTCATGACATGCCCTTCACCTTTGGGTTGTTCGGAGTGAGTGTCGGCCCCGCCGTGGGACGCCGGCTCGTGATGGAAGGGGTGGTCCCATCGTGCTTTTCGGGCGGCGTCGGCGAGGGCGGGGTTGGGATTGCGGAGACGGAGCATGTGAGTAGTGCGGGGGCGTGTGTTGAGGAAGGAGAGGAGTTGGTAGGTGCGGCCGTCGTTGCGCTTCTGCTTGACGCGGCTGCCGGCGCCGTCGTTGGCGTCGTGGTCGTAGATATCGCCGAAGACGATGGAGCCGGTGGGGCAAGCCTGCTCGCAGGCGGTCTGCATGAAGCCGTCGGGGATGTGTGCGAGGTCCGCGAGTTTGGTTTCGACGCGGGCCATGTTGACGCGCTGGACGCAGTAGGTGCACTTCTCCATCATGCCGCGGCTGCGGACGGTGACATGCGGGTTGCTCTGGAGGGTGGCGACCTCGAGTTTCTTCTGGCGGAGGCGCGGGGGGACGAAATGCTCGCTGGGGGGCTGGAGAGCCTTGGGCATCTGCTCGGCGAGGGGCTTCCCGGAGTACACGCCGCGGAACTGCTTGGTGGCGTAGTCGAAGAAGTTGAACCGGCGGACCTTGTAGGGGCAGTTGTTGGAGCAGTAGCGGGTGCCGATGCAGCGGTTGTAGGCCATGTTGTTGTTGCCCTCCTGATCGTGAACGGTGGCGTTCACGGGGCAGACAACTTCGCAGGGGGCATTCTCGCAGTGGACGCAGGTCACGGGCATGACGACCATGTCGGGGTCGGCGGTGATGTCCTTGTCGCCGCCGATGCCGGAGGTGTCCTTCTCGGTGTCGGCGGTGGCGGCGGTGCCGTAGTAGCGGTCCACGCGCATCCAGTGCATCTCGCGCCCCTTGGCGAGTTCCTTCTTGCCGACGATGGGGATGTTGTTCTCGGCCTGGCACGCGATGGTGCAGGCGCCGCAGCCGGAGCAAGTGGTGAGGTCGATGGACATGCCCCACTGCTGGATGGGCTTCCCATACTTGTTCTTGATGGGGATGATGTTGCCCTTGGCGTCCCTGAGGGGGTTGCCCTCGGCGTCCTGCTCGGTGAAGCGGGCGGCCTGGGTCTGCTTCTGCTTGGGCTTGTAGATGTCGATGTTGGCCGGGGCGTGGGACTCCATGCCGAGACGTGCCGCGAGGTTAAGGTCGCGCGTGCGGTCGTAGGGATCCTTTGACTGCAACTGTTCGTCGCCGAACTTCTTCCACGCGGCGAGGTCGATCTCGCGCACGATGTCGCGGCCCTCCATGGTCCAGTGGTCCTGGGTCGTGGCGATGAGCCAGGGCTCGCGGCCGGTGGCCTTGGCGACCTGGGCGCCCCGGGCGATGCGCATGGAGGCGGTGGTGCGGAGCGGGTACGCGTCAAAGCCGGTGCCCGCGCCGACACGTCCGCAGACTCGCCGCCCGTAGCCGAGGTGGACGACGACGGTTCCCTCGGCGAGGCCGGGCTGAGGCCACAGGGGCATCTCGATGGTCTTGCCCGCGGAGGTGATGGAGGCGACGTAGGCGTGGTTGTATTGGGCGGTGAGCGGGTGGCGCTCCGTGGCGAAACCAAGTTGCTTCATGGTCGCGGGGCCGGCGAGCGCGGGGTTGTCCCAGGCGATTTTGGTGACGGCGTGGGGGAGTTCCTGCATCCAGCCGTTGTTCGCGGATCGACCGTCGTGAACGTGAGGCGAGGCGAGGAAGAGGAGTTCGATGTTGCCGGAGGGCTTCGAGACGGCTTCGAGGGATTCCATCGCGGCGGCGACGGCGTCGGGGTTGAGCCCGGGCGCCGCCGCGGGGGCGGCGGTCGCGGGAATCAAACCGTCGTGCAGGGCGCGACGCCACTTGGTCTCAAACCCGGCAGGTCCGAGGCGTGTGCGCAGGGAGTTGCGAACGATTGTGTAGGGATCGGTGTCGGTTTCCCCGGCGATGGTGGCGAGGAACTGGAGTTCGCCGGTGGAGGGGAAAAGGGGCTGGATCATCGGCTGGACGACGCTGTACGTGCCGTCCCACGATTCGACGTCCGACCACGATTCGAGGTAGTGGCATCGCGCGAGATGCATCGACGAGGCGAGGGCGGTTTCGTCGGCCTGGCCGAGGTGGATGCGGTGCTGGACCTTCGCGTACCTGGCGGGGAAGTCAAGGTCGGCGGGAGCGTCGTAGACGGGGTTGCAGCCGAGGATGATGAGGGTGTTGATCGCGCCGGCGTCGATGTCGGCGGCGAGGCTCGTGATGGAAGCGAGACCGGATGCGGCGGCGTCGCCCTTGAGGGGCGAATAGCGGACGGTGCTCCCGAGGTTGCCGAGCGCGACGTTGAGCGCGGCGGCGAGTGCGTGGACGGCGGCGGGCTGCGTCGGGCCGGCGACGACGAGGGATGCGCCCTTGTGCGCGATGAGGTCGTCGGCGATGGCGTCGATGGACTCCTTGCCGGGGAGGTCGCTTCCGCCGAGGACGGCGCCCGCTCCTGTGACGGCGGAAGCGAGGGCCTGCGGCACGGACGAGCCGAGACGCGAGAACACCGCATTGGCGAGGTTCATGGCGGCGGCGGCGACACGCGAGGGCTTGAGGGCCCAGCGGTGATCGGCCTGGCCGCCGGTCAACGTCATCATGGGCTCGATGACGTAGAGGCGGCTCATTTCGGAGTCGGCGGCGGCACGGCCTGGGGCGGAGCCCGGCGCATATCGGCCGGTCGCGTAGCCGCGGGCATCGCCGAGCGTGCCGCCCTCGCCGCCGAGGAAGTCTCGGTCGAGGGCGACGATGACCTTCGCGCTCGCGAGGTCGATGGTCTCGTGCATGGGCCGGCCGAAGGCGATCCTCGTTCCTTCGAGGGCGTTGTCGTTGTCGAGCGCCTCGTAGGGATACCAACGGGCCTTGGGCCATTTGGCGAGGATGCGGTCGCGGAGCGCGTCGCGCGAGGGGCTTGTGGTTTTCTCGACGAGGAAGGCGAGGCCCTGGCCTTGGGCGGCGTCGTAGCCGGCGAAGTGCCCGCCGGCGAAGGAGACGAAGTCGGTCCATGGAGTGGTCTTAAGGTCCTGCCCGCGTTCGGCGGCGAGGGCGGCGGCGACGGCGGGGTCGCGGTCGGGGTCGTAGAGGTCGAGGATGCCGGCCTGTGCGGCGCTCGACGATCGGCCGAGGGCGTCGGGATGGAGCGGGTTGCCCTCGAGTTTGGTGGGTCGGCCTTCGAAGGTCTCGGCGAGGAGGCCTTCGCATCCGCCGCCGGGGAGAGGCATCGCCGTGGCGTAGTAGAGGGGCTTGCCGGGGACGATCTCTTCGGGCTGGCGGTTGTAGGCGATGATGTGGTTTTCGGGTCGCCGACAGCCGGGGATGGTGGCGGCCCCCGCGAGCGCGAGGCTGGCGCCCATCAGGCGGAGGAAGTGGCGGCGCGAGCCGTCGAGAAGTTCAGACGCCAAGGTCGGGAACTCGCGGTGGAGGAAGTCCTTGAACTCGGCGGTGCCGGCAAGTTGGTCGAGGCTGCGCCAGTAGGCCTTCCCCGCCGCGGCGACGGTGTCGCCGGCGACGGAACACCGGCGAACCGCGGACGGGTCATCGGCGGCACGGGAGTGCGCGGGGTCGTCGTGCGGGGCGTGGTGGTGATCGAGCATCGTCCGGCGGTCGCTCATGGTTGAATCCTGGCGTGATCGGCTCTGCGGTGGGTCAGCATCGGGCGCGCGTCAAGGGTGGTTCAGTAGTGGCAAGCGGCGCAGAACTGAGGGGGCTGGAGTTGCTTCGTGCGCGCCAGTTCTTCGCCGCGCTGGGATTGGTGCGGATCGGTGAGGAGGGCTTCGACGGCGGCGAGGTCGGTGATCCTCGGCTGGTCGGTCTGCATGGCGTCGTCCGCGCTGACGAGGGCCTTCTCCGGGTTGCGGTGGCAGTCGAGGCAGAAGGCCATGCCCATGCCGTGGACCTGGCGGACGATGGCCTGCTGATCCACCCGGCCGTGGCACGAGAAGCACGAGACGCCCGCGTTGATGTGGACGGAGTGGTTGAAGTGCGCGTAGTCGGGGACTTTGTGGACGCGGCGCCACTGGATGGGATTGCCCGAGGCGTAGGCCTCGCGGACCTGCATGAGGTTGGGATTGATCTTGTGGGCGGCCCAGAGTTGGGAGTTGAGATAGGCCTGCTCGCCGACGCCGGCGTGGCAGTTCATGCAGGTCGACGTGTCGGGGATGTTGGCGTGCTTGGAGTCTTCGACGTGCGTGTGGCAATACCGGCAGTCCATGCCGAGTTTGCCGACGTGGATCTGGTGGCTGTAGTTGACGGGCTGCACCGGTTCGTAGCCGACGCGCCAGTAGTCCGGGGTGAAGTAGTACATGTAGCCGGCGCTGACGCCGACGAGCCCGATCCCGCCGAAGATCGCGACGGCGGTCGGAAGTGCGTTCATCCACTTCGGGAATATGTTCGCCACACCCACGCTCCCAGCGGGCGCCACAAAGGCCCAGTTGCTGCGCCTCAGGTGAAATCCCGATGCGCAAGTACATGCTTGCTATGAAACAGGCCGGCTACTGGCCGGCGGGAAAAATTCTGTTTGGACAGGACAGCCGTTCCGCCGTACTGTCTGCGGGAATGCCCCCATTTGTCAAGCGGAGAAGGTGATTTGAACTCAAATGAGTCTGAGTCTCAGTTTACGGGTACACTTCTTATGGGACCTATCGGTTGAGGAGAACGCCACCCATGACCCCAGCGACGGACCGATTAACCGGCAACCTGATTCCCGCCCTTGCAACGTTGGGGTTCGCCACGGCGGCGGTGATGTGGGTAGTGGGATTCCTGACACACCTACCGGGATTAGGGGTTCCCCCGGTGTTGATCGGTGGGGTTCTGCTGGCTGTTCAGTTTTTGGGCGGGGTAGTGGCGGGGAGGTTGGTGGGGCCGGGGGCGGCCAAACGGGTCGGGCTTGGGACCGGGGTGGTGAGCGCGGCGATCAATCTTTTGATTGTCGGATCGGTAGTGTCGGCGGAATCAGGAGCGAACGAGTTGCGGCCTGGGTGGGTCGGCGTGGTGTTCGGGAGCATCGGGTTTGGGGCGGTGCTTGGGATGGTCGGGGCGATCGTCGGAGCCGGGATGGCGACGCGCCGGGGCGGAGTGGTCGAGGATGAGGGGGCAGGCTCGGCGAGGGATTGGCTTGGGCGGTTCGGGTTGGTGGCGGCGGTGGGGGCCGCGCCGGTGCTGCTGTCGGGGGGGCTTGTGACAAGCAGCGGGTCGGGGCTGGCGGTGCCGGACTGGCCGACGTCGTATGGGGCGAATATGTTCTTATTTCCGCTCTCAAAGATGACGGGCGGGATTTATTATGAACATTCACATCGGTTGTTTGGATCGCTGGCGGGGTTGACAACGCTGGCGCTGCTGGTGTTCATCCTGATCGCGGAGCGGCGGGCGTGGATGAAGGGGCTTGGGGTCGCGGCGTTCGTGTTCGTGTGCGGGCAGGGGCTGCTGGGGTGGCGGCGGATCGCGGCGGCGACGGCGGCGTCGGGGGCGATGTCGCCGGAGTCGCTGGTGGACAACAAGGGGTCGCTCGTTCTGGCGATGGTGCACGGGATCACGGGGCAGCTGTTCTTCGCGATGCTGTGCGCGATGGCGGCGATGCTCGGGGGGCGGTGGCTGGCGCGCGATGACGCGGCGCGGCCGAGGGAGCGCGGGCTGCGAGCGCTGGCGCTCGCGCTGCTGGGGGCGCTGGTGGTGCAACTGGGCATGGGGTCGGCGGCGCGGCACCTGAACCAGGCGCATGCGCTGTGGACGCACGTCGGGTTCGCCGTGGTGGTGATCGCGCTGGCGGCGCTCACGGGATTCCGGGCGAGCGGACGGTGCAAGGATGTCGTGCCGGTGCGCCGGCTGGGGAAAGCGGTGGTCCACACGGTGGGGTTCCAGGCGGTGCTGGGGCTGGCGACGCTGTTGACGGTGCTGCCCTATCAGCCGGGGAAGGTGGATTCGCCGACGGCGGTGGTGCTGGCCACGGCGCACCAGGCGGTGGGAGCGGCGCTGATCGGATGTGCGGCGGCACTGGCGGTGTGGGCGTTGCGGCTGGGGACGCGGGGAGCCTTGGGGGCGTCATCCGCCGCAATGAGGGAAGATTCGCACTGAAATAAACTATAATATATTGCTGAAACTCGGTTATGGCGCCACGGGAATCCCCGCGAGGAACTTCTCAGGCGTGTACGACGCCACTTCGCCCCTTGGGCGCGCGTTCGTTGCGAGGGGCGCGGCGAGGCTCCGCGAGCAAGCCACTCGAAGCCGACTCTTAAGAATCTCTCGCATTCTGTCGGCCTCCCCACCCCTTGGGGAGGACGGTCTCCTCCGGCGTCCGCTCAAGGCGAGGAGAAACCAGGGTGTGCATGAAGCCCGCTTCCGAGGGGCTTGCTCGCCGAGCCTCGCCGCGCCCCTCGTAACGTCCGCGCGCCCTCCGGGCGAAGAATCAACCGTTCCTTCGCTGCTGCTGCCCGCGGTTGCAGACGGCTGAAGGGTTACCGCTGCGATGAGCCTCCGTTCACCCCGAAGGTGCTCGGGAAAGCATCGGGTTATTCGTTGCGATCGGACATCCGGGCGACGGCGGGGAGGCCTTGGGCGACGTCGGGCTTATTGTCCTTGAGGGCGCGGGCTTCGATGTAGTCGAAGACAAGTTCGAGGTAGCGCTGCTCGTCCCATTCGGAGGGGGCGAAGAGGGAGCCGGATTTGTAGGCCTGGGCGAAGGCGGGGGCGTGGGCCTCCTTGAGAAGTTGGTCGACGTAGGCTTTGTTCTCGCGGTACATCTTCGTCGCGGAGAGAGTCTGGTGGGGGACGCTCGGGGCTTCGGCTTCGGCCTTGGCGCGCTGGACGGATTTCCAGACGAACAACCCGCCCACGACGAGCGCGATAAGGGCAACGAGCGTGATGAGCGAGCCTTTGCTCATGAATGAGGATGATACGAAAGGACCCACGGGTTGGGCCCCGTGGGCTTTGGGTTGGTGCGAGGGGGCTTATTCGAGTTTGCCGGACGAGGTGTCGTAGACCCAAGGTTCGATCGTGCGGTCGAAGTCGAGGACTTCTCCCGGGTTGAAGAAGAGTCTGAGTTCCCGCTCGGCGGCTTCCGGGGAATCCGAGCCGTGGATGAGGTTGAAGGAGTTTGAGACGCCGAAATCTCCGCGGATGGTTCCGGGCGCGGCCTTTGAGCCGAAGGTCGCGCCCATCATGTTTCGCGCGATAGTGATGGCGGCGTTGCCCCGGACCGCGAGGACGAGGACAGGGCTGCTGGTCATGAAGCGGACGAGGCCGGGGTAGAAGGGCTTGGACTTGTGGGCGTCGTAGTGCGTAGCGGCGAGTTCGGGGGTGATCTTCATGAGTTTGCAGCCGACGACGTGGAGGCCTTTGTCCTCGAACCGGCTGATGATGCGGCCCATGAGGGCCCGCTGGACGGCGTCGGGCTTCAGGATGATGAGGGTCGTTTCCATTGGAGGTTGATCTCAGTTTGGCGTGTTCGGCGGGCCCATTCCCGCCGGGGGTTGGATGATAATGACTCGACGGGCTCTTGGAGGTTCAGGTTCAAGGGGGGCGTCGAGTTCATCCTGAGACCGCGACGGCGGCATTAATCAGGCCCAGGTGGGAGTAGGCCTGCGGGAAGTTGCCCAAGGCCATTCGCTTTCGCGGGTCGTACTGCTCGGCGAGCAGGCCCGTCGGTCCTGCGAGGGCGCAGAGTTGCTCGAAAAGGCGTTCGGCCGAGGCGCGCTCGCCGATGAGGAGGAGGGCTTCGATGAGCCATGAGGTGCAGAGGTGGAAGCCACCCTCGATGCCGGGCAGGCCGTCGTCGAGCCGGTAGCGGTAGACGACGGGTCCGTCGAGGAGCGATTGCTGGACGGCGCGGACGGTGGCGATGAAGCGTGGGTCGTTGGGAGGGAGGAGGCCCGTGGTCCCGATGAGGAGGGTTGCGGCGTCGAGGTCGTCTGAGCCGTAGCGGAAGGTGAAGGCGCCGGCGCGGCTGCTCCAGCCTTGGGTCAAGATGTCGTCCCTGATGAGGTCGCGGAGAGCGGCCCAGTCGGGGCGGTTCCTGCCGAGGGCGTCCCTGGAGATGGCGATCGCGCGATCGACGGCGTGCCAGCACATGATCTTGGTGTGGACGTGGTGGGCCTTGGGTCCCCGGACTTCCCATATGCCGTGGTCTGGTTCGTTCCATCGTGCGGCGACGGCGGCGACCATGGCTTCGACGAGACGCCAGTGCTCGGGGGTGACCGGGGCGCCGTTTTCGACGAGTCGTGCGGCGAGATCGACGATCGGGCCGAAGACGTCGAGTTGGACCTGTCGATCGGCGGCATTGCCGACGCGGACGGGTTTGCTGTGGTCGTATCCGGAAAGGTCGCCGATCTCGGCTTCGGGGCTGAGCTCGGTTCCCGCGACGGAGTAGAGAGGCCGGAGGCGTTCCGGGGCATCGCAGCGATCGACGACGGCGACAAGCCAGTCGAGGAGTTTCATGGCGACGCCAGTGTTTCCGAGGCGCATGAGGGCGGCGGCGGCGAGGCAGGCGTCGCGCGGCCAGCAGTAGCGGTAGTCCCAGTTTCTGGAGCCGCCGAGGTGCTCCGGGAGGCTTGTGGTAGCGGCGGCGAGGATCGCGCCGGTTGGGCCGTGGCAGAGGGCTTTGAGCGTCAAGGCGGATCGGAGGACGAGTTCGGTCGCGCGCGAGGGGAGGCGGAGGGTCTTGCCCCATCCGGCCCAGAAGCGTTCGGTTGCGGCGAAGCGCTCGGATTCGGTGGTTCGGGCGTGGCCGAGGCTCCCGAAGCCGTAGCGCATTTCGAGGATGATCGGTCCCTGCGAGAGGTCAATGTCGGCGATGGCGGCGTGGTGTGGTCCGTCCTGTTCGATTCGCCATGAAACGCCGGGGGCGAAGAGGACGAAGGGGTCGTCCGAGCCGTCGACTTCGAGGCCGCCGTTGTGGAGGACGAGCGAAGTGGCGACGCGTCCGAAGTCGAGTCGCGGGGCGAAGCGGACGCGGGCGGTTCCCTCTCCTTCGATGCGGCGGATGAGGTCCGATCGCCCCGCGCGTTGGTAGGCGCGGCCGGCGGAGCAATCGAAGTAGTCGGTGACGGTCATGCGGCGCCACTTCGTGCGGAGGATCATGGTGGGGCCGAGGTATTCCTGGACTGGGTACTCCGCCTCGTCGGTCGGCGTGATGGAGAAGCAGCCGCGGGAGACATCGCCGAGGAGGGAGGAGAACACGGCGGTCGAGTCCGCGCGAGGGAGCGCGAGCCAGACCAGGTCGGCGCGGGGGTCCATGACGGCGATGGCGCGTTGATCGGAAAGGATGGAATGCGTCTCGATGGGCGTGGGGGGTTCGAGGCGGAGGTGGGCCTCGCGGCGTTCGGCGAGGTGTTCGAGGAGGGCGACGGCCGCGGGCTGGTCCTGTACGCGAGCGGCGGCGGACGTTGGGCCGTCGCCGACGCGGACGGCGAGGCCGTGCTGATCGGCAAACGGGAAGGCGTCCTCGTCGGTGGCGTCGTCGCCGAGGAAGAGGACTGCGGAGGCGCCCGCGCGGAGCATGATGCCGAGGAGGGCGTGGCCCTTGTTGAGAGGAAGGGCGGCGAACTCGACGACCATGTGGCCGTCGCGCCGGATGAGGAATGGGAATCGGGCGGCGTGGGCGAGAGCGCGCTGGAAAGCGTCGCGTGCTTCTGCGGGGCGGCAGCAGCGATAATGCAGGGCGACGGAGTAGGGTTTGCGTTCGTGCAGGGCTCCCGGGATTCCCTCGGCGATCGCGCGCAGGTCGTGTTCGAGTTGGTCGAGGGCGTTGCGCTGCTCGGGCGTGGGGTCGACGCGCCGACCCGAGGCCGGTTCGGCGCCGTGGCTTCCGACGAGAAGGATGCCCGGGGATTCGGGCACGCGTTTGTCGAGGTCGGCAAGGGCGCGTCCTGAGATGACGGCTGCGTGGGTGCGCGGGAGGGCGGCAAGGCGTTGCAAGGCGCGGTCGGCGGCGGGGTCGATGCGGGCGTCATCGGGGCGATCGACGATGGGGGCGAGCACGCCGTCGAAATCGCTGGCGACCAGGAGGACGCGTGCGGCGGCGAGATCGTTGATGATGGCGTCGAGCTCCCGGGTCATGCGCCGAGGGCCTCGAGGAACAGGCCGGCCCATTCGTGGACGTCGTGCCGGCGGACCATGGAGCGGAGGTAGGCCATGCGGAAGCGTGCGTCGGCGCGGCGCATCCTGAGGGCGGTGGTCATGGCGTCTACCATGGCGTCGATATCGCGCGGGTTGACGAGGAGTCCCTGGCGGAGTTGGGAGGCGGCGCCCGCGAACTCGCTGAGGACGAGCACGCCGTCGGTATTGACGCGTGAGGCGACGTATTCCTTGGCCACGAGGTTCATGCCGTCTCGCAGGGGTGTGACGACCATCACGTCCGCGGCGAGATAGTAGGGGATGATGTCCTCGCGGCCGAAGGTGCGCCGGAAGTAATGGACGGCGACGCGGCCCGGGACGCTGTACTCGCCGTTGATGCTCCCGACCATGCGGTCGATCTGGGTGCGCATCTGCTCGTATTCACGGACGGGCTCGCGCGACGGCGCGGCGATCTGGATCAAGACGCAGTCGCGGACGTTGACGATGCCCTGCTGGAGCATGAGCTCGAAGGAGCGGAGGCGCGAGTCGATGCCCTTGGTGTAGTCGAGGCGGTCGACGGCGAGGATGATGCGCCTCTTTCCGCCGATGCGCTTGTGGATCTCCGAGGCGGCGGCGTGCGCCTTCGGCGAGCGTGCCACGGCGTCGAACCAGTCGAAATCGATCGAGATGGGGAACTCGCGGACGATGATGCCGCGGCGGTCGAGCGTGAGTTCGGCGTCCGTGCCCTCGGCGTCGGTGAAGCGGCGCGCGAGACGTGAGAAGTTCTGCGCGGCGCCGTGGGTCTGGAAGCCGACGACATCCGCACCGAGAAGTCCCTCCAGAAGTTCGCGCCGCCAGGGGAGCCAGGAGAAGAGTTCTTCCGGGGGGAAGGGGATGTGCATGAAGAAGCCGATCTTCAGGTCCGGGCGGGCGGCGCGGAGCAGGGCGGGAACGAGCATGAGGTGGTAGTCGTGAATCCAGACGGCCTCGCCGCGGCGGCAGGCCTTGGCGGCGGCGTGGGCGAATCGGCGGTTGGCGTCCACATAGGGCTTCCACCAGGCCTGGTTGAACTCGGGGGTCCGGATGGCGTCGTGGAAGAGGGGCCAGAGGGTTCGATTGCAGAAGCCGTGGTAGTAGGAGGTCAGTTCCGAGGCCGAGATGGGGACGGGGCGGAGGTCGATGCCTTCATGGGTGAATCGGCGTGGTGCGCGTCCTGTTCCGCCGGCCCAGCCGACCCATCGGCCTCGTCCTCTTTGCAGGATCGGGACGAGGGCCGTGACAAGCCCTCCCGCGGTTGAAATCCAGCGTTGGCCCGAGCGGGATACCGGGAGGCGATTGGAAACGATGACCAAACCTCGGGGTCGTGTCATGCAGCGGTTCCTCCTTGCGATTCCGTGAAGTCGATTTGGCCGATGCGACGATTCGGTCTCCGGGGCGGCGGATCCTGTGGGGCGATCCGATCGCAGGTCATTGCCGGTGAGGCCGAGTCCCCGCGCTTACTTCTACGCATTGGCTCGGACGTGGTTCGCCTGTTCAGCGGACGAAGCCGGGGGGCCGGGCCGGAGCGATGGGGGTGTTGTACCATGTTGCGCGGAATGGTTTTGCGGAAGACGTGGGATCGCCAGGGAGGGCGACTGGATGAGTGAAGCCGCGACATTGGAACCGCCGGAGACACGCTCGAAGAAGCCCCGCGTGACCGCCGAAATGATGGCGGCGAAGCAGCGCGAGATTTCAGTGTCGGAGTTCTTCGCGAAGAACCGGCACCTGCTGGGGTTCGACAATCCGCGAAAGGCCCTCCTGACGACGGTGAAGGAGGCGGTGGACAACTCGCTGGATGCGTGCGAAGAGGCCGGGATCCTGCCTGAAATTCTGGTGGAGATTCGGCTGGTGCAGCCGGAGGCCGGTTCGTCGAAGAAGAAGGAAGCGGGGGACGCGGCGGCGGCGGACGCGAGCCGGAAGGGGCAGGACGAGCGGTTCCGCGTGATCGTGCAGGACAACGGCCCTGGGATCGTGCGGAAGCAGATCGAGAATATTTTCGGGAAGTTGCTGTACGGGTCGAAGTTCCACCGGCTGAAGATGAGCCGGGGGCAGCAGGGGATCGGAATCTCGGCGGCGGGGATGTACGGGTTGATCACGACGGGGAAGCCGGTGCTGATCATCTCGAAGACGCATCCGAAGAAGGCGGCGCACGAGGTCGTGCTGAAGATGGACACGTCGAAGAACAAGGCCGACGTGGTCAGCGAGACGGAGCATCCGGAGGATGATGAGTTATTCAAGATTCCCGGGGCGGAGGGGCGCGCGGCGACGGGGACCGGGACGCGCGTGGAGATCGAGTTGGCGGGGAAGTATTTCACCGGGGCGCGGTCGGTGGATGAGTACGTGGAGTTGACGGCGATCGCGAATCCGCACGCGCGGTTCACCTATGTCACGCCGGCGACGAGCCAGTATCCGGAGGGTCGGCGGCAGGTCTTCGAGCGTTCGGTGAGCGAGTTGCCGGTGCAGCCCGAGGAGATCAAGCCGCACCCTCACGGGATCGAGTTGGGGACGCTGATCGGGATGCTCGAGCGGACGGACCACGGGACGCTGAGCGGCTTCTTCACGGAGGAGTTCTGCCGGGTGGGACCGGGCGTGGCGAAGTCGATCTGCGAGGGGGCGGGGTTGCCGACGCGGGCGAATACGAAGAAGGTGACGCACGGGGAGGCGGAGAAGTTGTACAAGGCGTTGCAGGAGGCGAGGGTGATGTCGCCGCCGACGAACTGCCTGTCGCCGATCGGGGTGAAGACGATGCTGAAGGGGCTGGAGCGAGGGCTGAAGCCGGACTTCATCGCGGTGTCGTCGCGTCCGCCGGCGGTGTACCGGGGTCGGCCGTTCGTGATTGAGGCGGGGATCGCGTATGGGGGAAACCTGCCTGCGGAGGAGCCGGCGCAGGTGTTCCGGTTCGCGAACCGCGTGCCGTTGTTGTACCAGCAGTCGGCGTGCTCGAGTTTCAAGGCGGTGGGGGAGACGAACTGGAGGAACTACGCGCTGCAGCAGCCGAAGGGTTCGCTGCCGGTCGGGCCGCTGGTCGTGATGGTGCACATGGCGAGCGTATGGGTGCCGTTCACGAGCGAGTCGAAGGAGGCGATCGCGGATTACGACGAGATCCGCGAGGAGATGGAACTGGCCCTGAAGGAGTGCGGGCGGAAACTGAAGACGTACCTGAACAAGCGGGAGCGGATGAAGGCGGCGGGGGAGCGGCGGAGCATCTTCCTGCGCTACATCGGTGAAATCGCCAAGGCGGTCAGCGAGATCAACGGCACGGATGCGAAGGCGCTCTACGACGCGCTGATGAAGACCGCGCAGCGGAAGACGCTCGAGATGGATCAGACGCTGAATGAGGAGGGGAAGGTCGTTGACGCCGCGGAGAAGTTGGAGGCGGATGAGGCGGTGTACGTCCGGCCGTTGGATGAAGGGGACTTGATTGAGATCGCGGAGGCGAGGGAGCGGCCGGTGGTCTCAGAACGGGCCGGTGGGACAAGGGAGAAGAAAGCGCCGGCCTCCAAGCCGACCAGTGGCGCCGCTTCCCCCCCGGGGGGTGGCGGCGCGGGCATGTTGTTTGACGGGATGGCGGAGACGGATGAGAGCAGGAAGCGGAAGAGGGTTGTGCTGGTGAGGAAGAAGAAGGCGAAGGGGTGATGGGGCCGGGTCTCTGCGGAACAGGGTGGGAGCATCCGCGCTTTCCTTCGAGGACTCTCCTCGAGTGCCAAACACAATGCCTACCAGGTGGGACGGGTTTGCAACCCGTCTCGGTGGGACGGGTTTGTAACCCGTCTCGGTGGGACGGGTTTGTAACCCGTCTCGGTGGGACGGGTTTGCAACCCGTCTCGGTGGGACGGGTTTGTAACCCGTCTCGGTGGGACGGGTTTGTAACCCGTCTCGGTGGGACGGGTTTGCAACCCGTCTCGGTGGGACGGGTTTGTAACCCGTCTCGGTGGGACGGGTTTGTAACCCGTCTCGGTGGGACGGGTTTGTAACCCGTCTCGGTGGGACGGGTTTGTAACCCGTCTCGGTGGGACGGGTTTGTAACCCGTCTCGGTGGGACGGGTTTGTAACCCGTCTCGGTGGGACGGGTTTGTAACCCGTCTCGGTGGGACGGGTTTGTAAC
>CAZBDZ010000042.1:3055-29893 GCA_964490785.1 uncultured Phycisphaeraceae bacterium | reverse complement strand
CAATGTGCCACTGGCGGCTCGCCCGCCAGTGCCCTCCAATGTGCCACTGGCGGCTCGCCCGCCAGTGTTCCCCGTGCCACTCAACGCTGTGAGCTGGAGTAGGTTTGTACTGACCCAATACGACAGGAATCCGCCGGATTCCGCCGCGGAGCGGCGTGCGCTTGTTGCCAGACGCCGCCGTCTTCGGCGCGCGTCTGGAACGGACCCTTTTTGAGCCTCTGTGCCCTGCAGGGGCACGCGAACCGACCGAGTAGCAGGGCCAATAGCCCACGGCTTTCCGTGCCACTGGTGGCTCGCCCGCCAGTGCTACGCCTCCAACCGCGCCCGCTTGTACGGATCACACGTGGATTCCGGGCGTGGAAGAAGCCGCTTCTGAGCGAGTCTCCGAGTGAAGAGGCGGATGCTCCCGCCCGGGAATCTCGTGGGACTCGTACAAAACCCATCTCTACTGCTTCCACTGTTGGCGATGGATCATCACTTTTAGAAATGCTCCAATGTCTTGCCGCGACATCGCTCTAAATTAACATCACCCGCCTCGGCAGCGCCGCCCGACAGCCGCTGAATTCCGGATAGATTTGCCCGATTTTCCTTGTCCCGACGCCGACTCGTCGTATATTCTCAGTTGAGGAAGAGGCACGGCACCCAATATCGCATTGGCGCCGTTGTCGAATCGGGCGCTGCGGGTCCAGCCGGATGGCGGGAGACCGGGCGTCCGGGGAACGCGCAATCATGCCCGTCGCGTCGCGAGGGCGGAGAGGAAGCAGGAATGAAGAAGCACGTCGCAATGTTGGCCACGATCGCCGGCCTGGCGTTGGCATCGTCCGCCTACGCTCAGTACGGCACGGGCCCGAACGAGGTCGAAGGCAATGACTCCAAGTCCGCCGCCGACACGAACCAGGGCACTTGGAATCTCCCGGGCGCGAACGCCTCGGGCGTCGTCGTCGGAACCTCGACGGCGAGCAGCGGCGCCGGCATCGACACCTATCACCTCCGGACCGCGGCCGCGTCGGGCGGCATCTATCGGCACCGGATGGTCATCACGTCGAACATCGCCGGACACACCGGATCAATCCGCGGCGTGAACCAGGTCGGCGCCGCCGCGGGCGTGTGGGACGGCTCGACCGTCGGCACGCCGGGAACCACCGACAGCGCCGCCCAGAGCACGTCCTCGGCGACGACTCCCGCCCGCTTCAATCAGTGGTACACCTTCGGGCCCGCCGCGGACCTGTACTATCGTGTCACCGGCAGCAGCACGACCACCGCCCCGTACAGCATCAACTACGAGGTGTCGACGGTCGCCCCGATCCCCGGCCCGACCTTCGCCAATCCGGGCTCGATCACCATCACCACGATGGGACAGGGACACAGCACCGACACCGACATGTGGGTCTACGACGCCAACTTCAACCCCATCCTGGGATATGGCAACGACGATGAATCCGTCAACGGCGGCGGCGGCGGCACGACCCTCCAGGGCATCTTCACGCGCAACTACGCCGCCGGCATCTACTACCTCGCCATCTCCAACTACAACGTCTGCAACAACATGGGAAGCCCCAACGACGACGACTACCGCACCGGCACGATGCTCGACTTCGGCGGGATGGCGCTGAACTCCAGCACCTCCGCCGGCCTGAACCTCGCCGTCAGCATCGGCGGCATCGCCGTCCCGAACACCAAGGTCGGCGCCTACGACATCAACTTCATCCAGTTCGAAGTGCTCCCGACGCCGGGAGCCGCGGCCCTCATGGGCCTCGCCGGCCTCGCCGGCCTCCGCCGTCGGCGGTAAGCCCAATCGCCAGGTGGACAACACGAACGCAAACTCGCGGCCGCGCCGGCACTCCCGGCGCGGCCGCTTCAGTCTGCCGGGGCGTAGAATCTCCGCGACGGAAGGAGGTGGCGCATGCATCGCTGGTATTCCGCTTTCTCGGCGTTCGCGCTTGGCGCGGGCCTGACCACGGCGGCGGGGCAGACCATCACCGCCGCGGGCGGCAACGCGACCTTCACGTTCAATCCCGGCGCGGTGCCGACCAACGGCACGGGCATCGGCGGCGGGTCGTCGAACTTCGACGTGAACGGCGCGGCCCCGGGCGGGGATCAGTTGTTCGAGAACTGGTGGTGGTATCGCGTCCATGTGGAGGACTCGCGCGAATACCGCTACAGCGCCCCGGCCAATCCGTTCGCCGCATCCGGCGACACGCTGACGGGCAGTTTTCACTTTGCGAGATTCAAGTCCGAACTGACCTACACGATCGCCGACGCTGACGGCATGGGGACCTTCACCGGCCACCTGCTCATGCGGAACCTGATCACGAACACGAGCACCGACCCGCTGACGATCAACATCTACTCGTACGCCGACCTGGACGTCAACGGCACGATATTGAATTACTATTATTACAACGGCTCGGACCGCCGGTTCGACGTCGCGGGCACCGGCCCGACCTTCGACAATGTGTATTACAAGGGCTGGGACGCCACTCGATACCAGGCGGCACCGTACACGACCACCGTCGGGAACGGCGTTCGGGGGCTCGTGGCCGACTCGGACGCCGACAACCTGAACAACACGTCCGTCGGATCGCCGGGGGATTTCACGGGAGCCTTCCAGTTCTTCCGGTATCTGGAGCCGGGGGAGAGCACCATGATCTATGTGGCCATCGCCATGAACACGTACCCGATTCCTCACCCGGGCACGCTCGGCGTCCTCGGAGCCGCGGTCGCAAGCCCTTGGCGGCGGCGAAGGAAAGGGATCCCGATGAACCGCAATCAGACCCGCCCGACAATCCTGGCCGTTCTCCTCTCGGCCGGTGCCGCCCATGGTCAGACCATCACGGCCCCGGGGGGCAACGCGACATTCACATACAACGCCGGAGCCGTTCCGACCAACGGCACCGCCATCGGGGGCGGGTCGTCGAACCTCGATATCAACGGCGCCGCCACGGGGGGCGACAGCCTGTTCGAGCATTGGTGGTGGTACCGCGTGGACGGCGTCGATACCCGCGAATACCGCTACCATGCCCCTTCGAACCCCTTTGTCGCCACGGGCGACATCATGACCGGGGCGTTTGAGTTCGAGCACTTCCGATCCGACCTGCACTACCAGATCTCCGATCAGGATGGTTCGTCGCCGTTCCACGCCCGGCTTGTCGTAACGAATACGGTCGTGAACACGAGCCCCGTGCCGCGCACCATCCAACTCTTCGCGTACGGCGACCTCGACGTCAACGGCCGAATCATCAACAGTTACCAGTACGACGCCGCCAACTATCGGTTCATGGTCGACGATGTATCCCCGACCACAACGACCGCCTACTTCAAGGGCTTCGGCGCCGGTCGCTACCAGGCCGACACCTACACCACCACCCCAGGCGCCCGCGTACGCGGGCTTGTGGCGGATGCGGACATCGACAATCTGAATAACACGGTCCTCGGCTCGCCCGGCGACTTCACCGGCGCGTTCCAATGGACCCTGACTCTGCAGCCCGGCGCGATAACCCAGAACATGGCGGTGTTTGAGGTGAATCCACGCCCGTGGCCGGCGCCCGGAACGCTCGCCGTCTTCGCGATTGCATCCGTGGCTTCGGCAAGGCGATCGGGAACCGCACGGGGACCGCGTGTGCTCGACAAATGCCGATCGACGCCCACTCGCACGCACGCTCGGGATGAGTGAAGGCTCTGCGCAGCGAATCCCGTGGCGATGCACCGCGCGGGCGATCAAGAATCCGTATGGCTTTCAACGCGGCGAGACTTGACCGACTCGCTCCAGCAGCCACTTCGCGAACTCCTCCTTTGGCATCGCCCCCGGCGTCCGCTCGCTCGTCCCGTCGGCCCGGATCAGCGTCGCCTCGATATCCGGCGAGTCCATCGTCCGCAGCGGGTTCGCCACGATCGCGTTAATCCCCTTACGGACGATCTTCTCCCGAGCCGAGGCGAGGAGGCGGTCCTCCGGCTCAAGCGCGAAGCCGACGATGACCTGACCGGGCCTGCGCCGGGAGCCGCAGTCGGCGAGGAGGTCGGGCGTGGGTTCAAGTTCGAGCGTGAGCCGGCCTTGCGTTCGTCTGATCTTGCCCTCCGCGCCGCCGCCGACAACGCGGAAATCGGCGACCGCCGCCGCCATGATGAGCAGGTCGCACGGCGGAAACTCCTCCTCAAGAAGACCTTGCAGGTCCGCCGTGGTGCGGAATCGCCTGACCTTGATTCGAAGCCCCGGCTCAGGCTCCGCGGGCGTCGGGCCGAGGAGCAGCGTCGCGCCCCATCCCCGCCTCGCCGCCTCCTCGGCCAAGGCAATCCCCAGCCGACCTGACGAGCGATTGCCGATGAACCGCACCGCGTCGATCGCCTCATGCGTCGGGCCGGCGGTGATGAGCACTCGGCAGGGCATGGCGGCACAATACCGGACCCGTGGCATGGCTTTTCCAAGCCATGCCGCGAAGCCGCGCCCCTGAACGGGCCTGCCGCGGAACCCCCCTGCGAATAGACCCGGCGTCCGCTACTCTTGTGATCCTCAACCCCTACGGACCCCGTACCCCGCATGGCCCTGAACCGCAAGAAACTCGGTGAAATCCTCGTCGGCATGAGCATCATCACGCCCGTTCAACTGAACGACGCGCTGGCGAAGCAGAAGACCGCCGGAAAACGCCTCGGCGAGGTCCTGATCGACATGGGGGCCGCGAAGGAAGACGACATCGCCAAGGGACTGGCGAAGCAGTTCTCCTATGAGTACGTCGATCCGGGCGACCCGAAAGTCGCCGCAGCCATCGACCTCAAGGCCGTGCCGGATGACCTCGTCCGCAAACACCTGATCCTCCCCATGGGGAAGGAGAAGAACAAACTCCGGCTCATCATCCACGATCCGAAAGACCTCGAACTGCTCGACATGCTCCGCTTCCGGCTGAACACGGAGATCGAGCCGAGGCTCGCCGCGCGCGGGCGCATCAAGATGTTCCTCGAGCAGAAGGGGGAGAAGCCCAAACTCGCGGCGGACCCGGCGACGGGTGGATCACTGATGACGACTTCCATCGACAAATCGATGGATAAGAGCGTCGATTCGTCGATCGACCAGGCCGCAGAGTCGGCCCCGATCATCAAACTCTGCTCGCGGATCATCGTCGAGGCGGTCAAAGGCCGCGCCAGCGACATCCACGTCGAACCGATGGAGGACCGCGTCCGCCTCCGCTACCGGATCGACGGCGTATGCATCGAGCGCGACAACCTCCCCAAACGCATGCAGAACGCCGTGCTCGCCCGCTTCAAACTCATGGCGGGGATGAACATCGCCGAGAAACGCATCCCGCAGGACGGCCGCATCAAAATGGAGGTGGACGGCAAGTACATCGACTTCCGCGTCTCCGCCTGCCCCGCGTACCACGGCGAGTCGATCGTCGCTCGTATTCTCCGCCCCGAGTCCGTCCGCATCGGCCTCGAGAATATCGGCTTCGAGGCCGACAACCTCGAAATCTTCAACCGCATCATCCGCCGACCCAACGGCATCTTCCTTGTCACAGGACCCACCGGCTCGGGCAAAACGACAACGCTCTACTCCGCACTCGACATCCTCAACCGCCCCGATAAAAAGATCATCACCGCGGAAGACCCCATCGAATACGCCTTCACCGGCATCAACCAGTGCCAGGTGCGCGAGTCGATCGGGCTGACCTTCGCCGCCGTGCTGCGCTCGATGCTCCGCCAAGCGCCGAACATCATCCTCGTCGGCGAGATCCGCGACAAGGAAGTGGCCGAGGTCGCCATCCAGGCCGCCCTCACCGGACACCTCGTCTTCAGCACCCTGCACACGAACGACGCCCCCAGCGCGATCACGCGCCTCATCGACATGGGCGTGAAGCCCTTCCTCGTCGCGTCGTCGATCCAGGCCGTCATGGCCCAGCGCCTGATCCGCATGATCTGCCCGCACTGCCGGGAGCCGGACCCGAACCCGGACCCGAAGTTCCTCCACCTCGTCGGCATCACCCCCGCCGACCGCCAGAAACACACCGTCTACAAGGCCATCGGCTGCGAAAAGTGCAACGGCACGGGCTACCGCGGCCGCAAGGCCATCTTCGAGTTGATGGTGATGAACAGCGAACTCCGCGACCTCGCCTTCCGCCGAGAGCCGGTGAGCCTCCTCCGCCGCGCCGCCATCGCCAACGGCATGCGCAGCCTCGTCGAGGACGGCAAGGTGAAGATCCTGAAGGGCCAGACCACGCCGGACGAGGTCGCCCGCATGGCCCAGGTCGAGGGAACAAGCATCGCCTCGCCGACAGGCTGAGCCTCCACGAACCCCGCCGGCAGGAAGCAGGCTAATCGAGCACCCAAGCGTGGTGAACGCAAGCGGCGGGGTACAAGCGACTCAGGTGGTCCCAAATGAGCCGTCCGGGGATTGGGTTGGGTTGGCGGGCACGATTTCACCATTGGTCAACAGATCTTGGAATTCACAGACTTTTTCTTGACCGCGCCTTCTTTTTCAGTAGATTTGTAGCAGGCCCGGTTGGGGTCTAACCAGGTCGACTTGGAAGGTTCAATATGAAAACCCGTGGCTTCGGTCGTGTTCTGTGTGCTCTCGTTACAGCGCTTCTGTCGGGGACGGGGGCACGGGCGCAAATCAATGTCGGGTCGGACGGGTCGGACGGCGTGCTGAATGTCACGTCGAGTATCGAGATTGACTTGGGACTCGCGGCGACCGGCTCGTGGACCGACCCTAGCCCCGTGGCCGGTCAGGGTGTGTACGACCCGGATCAGTGGGCGGTGGTGTTCAAGTACTCCTCAGTGAACATCAGCGCCGGGCAGACGGTGACCTTCAAGAACCACCCGAGCCGGGCGCCGGTGATCTGGCTCGTGCAAGGCAGCGCGACGATCGCGGGGAGCGTGAGCGTGAGCGGCGCCAATGGCCATCCAAACAACGCCGCCTATGCGCTGAGCGAACCAGGCCCGGGCGGATTCCGTGGTGGCCGGAACTGGTTGTCGCCAACCGCCCAGGAAGTCGCGGGGTTTGGGCCCGGCGGAGGTCGGGGGACCCCGGTCCCGCCGACGTCGTGTGGCCCGCCGCCCGCCTATGGCGGGTCGTTTGCGACGCCCGGAAGCGGAATATTCGGGAGCGCGGGACCGACCTACGGAAGCCCCCTCCTTGTCCCGCTTATCGGTGGCTCCGGCGGTGCGGGAATCGATTCTGGAGCATGCGGGTTTCTTTGGGGCGTGGCGGGCGGCGGCGCCGGCGGCGGCTCCATCCTCATTGCGGTCGCCGACACCATGATCCTGAACGGATCGATCACTGCGAACGGAGGCGCGACAAGCAGTGGATCTGGCGGCAGCGGCGGGGCAATCCGCATCATTGCGGACGCCTGCGCCGGTTCGGGTCTCCTTCGCGCCGCCGGTGGGACACAGTCCTCCGGGTTCGGGCGGATCCGCGTCGAGGCCAACGCGATCACGCTTGCGGACCCAGGCGTTCCGCCCTTCTCGTTCGGCGTGCCGGGCGACCCTGCAATGATCTTCCCGCCCGCGCTCGCGCCGCGTGTGCGCTGCGTCAGCGTGGGGGCGGCCCCGGTGCCGGCGGACCCGCGGGCGAGCCTCGGCTTCCCGCTGTCCGACGTCTCCATGGCCTCGCCCTCGCCCGTCACGATCGTTGTCGAGGGCGAGAATGTCCCGCTCAACTGGGCCGTCGAGGTTCGGATGGTGCCGACCACCAGCGGCACGGACGTCGCCGTTCTCGCCACGCTCCAGCCGGGGAGTACCGAGGCGCTCTCGACCTGGCATGCGCAGATGACCTTCCCGAACGGGTTCGCGGCCGTGCAGGCCCGCGCGTTCCAGCCCTGAGCAAGGAGGAAGCCCGTGAAGACTGCATCGCATGCGCTGGTTGTGGTTGCGTTGGCGTCGCCGGGGGTCTCGCTGGCCCAGGTCACGGACGCGATCTCCCGCGAGTTCAGCGTCTACAACGATCTCCGGGGCAAGCCGGTCCTCGTCACGGACGCCGTGTCTCGCGAGTTGAGCGTCTTTAACGACCTCTCCCCGCAGCCGTCGCAGGCGGACTCGATCTCGCGCGAGATCTCCGTCTTCAACGACCTGCGGGAGAAACCCGTCGAGATCGTGGATTCGATCTCGCGCGAGGTGAGTGTGCTCAACTTCCTCAGCGGGGTGATCGTCACGAGCGCCGACGATGCCTCCGCCTTCCCGGTCGGCGGCACGCTGCCACAGCAACTGACGAACCTGAACTCGGCACCCCCGGCGTACAACGCCGGCACGTGGCAGGGCGTCTCCCGGCGCGACGACAACGCGCGCGACGCCTTCTGCTCCTCGAGCGAGCCCGCGCCACTCACGCGCGGCTACGTGGACGCGACCCTGTATCTCGCGGGCGCGGACGAGGTGACCTATGACAACACGGGGTCGGCGTTCTATCGCTGGACGTTCGAGTTGCCGTGCGCGACGCGCTTCGTCTCGCTCTCGGGCACCGCCAACTGCGACGACCAGGGGGTACTGTGGCTCAACGGGCAGCGGATCACGGCCAACATGCTGGTCCCCGCGTGCAACCCCACGGGCGACCCGTGCCTGCCGCAATCCTGCTATGCCCAGCAGGACTTCGGCAAGGACCGCGTCGATGCGAGCGGGCTGCGCGTGCTGACGGGCCCCGCCCCCGATTCGTTCGAGCACAACTCCGGCGCATCCCTCCGCCTCGGGCCGGGCAACCTGAATGAACTGGTGTTCGGCGTCGCGGGGAACGCGGCCCCGTTGGACCCGACAGGCGTCGAGTTCGCTGTCGCGGTGCTCTACCCTGTGCCGTGCCCCGGCGACGCGGATGGAAACCGGATGGTGGACTTCGCCGACGTCACGAATGTGCTGGCCAACTTTGGCGGCGCCGGCCCGGCAGGCGATGCGAACGCGACGTGTGCTGTGAACTTCGCGGACGTGACGAGCGTCTTGGTGAGTTTCGGCATGGTCTGCCCTTGAGCGACGGTCCGCCTCGGCCTTGGTCGGCCGGGCACGCCTCTCCGATCGAGATTCGCGGCATCTCGCGGGCAACCCAGTACCGAGTGCTCATCGGGGCGGTAGTGTTACTCGTCGTTTCCGCGGCACGCGACTGGCCCCCCAGATCAGCACGAGCGCCCTCTTCACCTTGTTTTCTGCTTCACGCCCCGCCCGACTCCCGATAATCTCCGCAAGTCATCCGCCGCGGCGGGCGATCCCGGTCGAACACCGGGAACCGCTCTGCGTATGGACAGAGTGAGCCGATACGGTTCAGGGAGAGGGCCCCGCGAGGGCATCAATCAGGAGGCGTCCTTGGTCCGCAACCTCGCCGCCGAGACAGAACAGGGAAGACCGCACGCAGTCAACCGCCCGGAGCAGGCCGCCATCCCACCCCCCCACCTGAAACCCTCGTCCCGGGACGCGCGCAAGCAGCCGCGAGACTCCAGGGTGCGGGTCAAGACCTTCGTCCTCGACACCAACGTCCTCCTGCACAACCCCAAGGCGATCTTCGTCTTCCAGGAGAACAACGTCGTCATCCCCTTCGCGGTCCTCGAGGAACTGGACACCTTCAAAACGTCGAACAACGACCTCGGCCGGGCCGCCCGCGCCGTCATCCGCTACCTCGACGCCCTGCGCGAGAACGGCCGGCTGATCGACGGCGTGAAACTCGGCAACGGAGAGCCGGCCCACGCCGACGCCCGCGGACACAACCCCTCCGGCACCCTCCGCATCGACATCACCGAGCACACCCGACCCCCCGCCCTGCGCGATGACGTCCCCGACAACCGAATCATCGCCGCCGCGTACGCGCTCCACCAGAAGGGCGAGCGGGCCGTCTTCGTCTCGAAAGACCTGAACGCGCGCATCAAGTCCGACGCGCTCGGCATCCGCACCGAGGACTTCGAGAACCAGAAAGTCGACGCCGACACGCTCTTCACGGGCTATGTAACCGCCACCGTCGGGGGCGACCTGATCGACGAACTCTACAGCGAACGGATGCTCCCCCTCAAGAAACTCGAGAAGGCCGTCGCCGACGCAACACTCGGCGACCGCGCGGAGTTGTTCCCCAACGAGTTCGTCGTGCTCATCGACGCCGCGGAGCCGGGGCACACGGGCCTCGCGCGCCGCCTCGCCGATACCGAGCACGTCATCCCCGCGACCGGCCCGCGCAAGCCGACCTTCGGCATCATGGCGCGAAACGTCCAGCAGACCATGGCCATGGACCTCCTCCTCGACGACGAGGTGAAACTCCTCACCCTCATCGGCTCCGCCGGCACCGGCAAGACCCTCCTCGCCGTCGCCGCGGGCATGGCCAAGACCTTCAACGAGGAACGCTACGAGAAAATCCTCGTCGCCCGCCCGATCATGCCCATGGGACGCGACATCGGCTACCTCCCCGGCGATAAAGACGAGAAACTCACCGCGTGGATGCAGCCCATCTTCGACAACCTCGCCTACCTCCTCTCCACCAAGGGCGCCCACCTGCAGGCCGCCGAAAGCCACTCGACCGAGCAGCGCATCCAGAAACTCATCGCCGACGGACGCCTCGTCCTCGAACCGCTGACCTACATCCGCGGGCGCTCCATCCCCCATCAGTTCATCATCGTCGACGAGGCGCAAAACCTCACCCCGCACGAGATCAAGACCATCGTCTCCCGCGTCGGCGAGGGAACAAAGATCGTCCTCACAGGCGACATCGAGCAGATCGACAACCCCTACCTCGACGCGTCGTCCAACGGCCTCGCCTACGCGGTCGAAAAAATGAAAGGCCTCGGCTGCGTCGGACACGTTACCCTCGCCAAGAGCGAACGAAGCGAACTCGCAAGCCTCGCAACGGAACGCCTGTAGCACGCCGCCTCCGATCGGCGTTGCGACCGCCGAATAGTCTCGCTATTCACGCACGACCCGTGTTGCCTCAAAAGCCAACCACGTCGATCGGAAGCCAAGCCGCAACATGACCCTCCCCAGCCAGGAAATCGGTGCCCCCGGCGAATGAGCGCCGGTGGCTGATTGCACTGTTTCCGGTATCTCGCCAACCTCAATCCGAAGGGGGAGGCCTTCAATGGCTTCAGGCAGCCGACTCCGAAGCTGTCCGACTTGACCGATGTCTCGCGCCTTGACTACGAAAGCCGGATACCCCTCACGCCACGCAATACCAAAGCCGGTGATGCCGCTGATGCCCCGAAAAAACGCCGCGTTGGTCTCCATCGCGGCACGAAGGCGTTCCGCGGTGGGAATCCCGCTTGGACCTTCACGGAAGCGAATTTCCACGGCAAGAACCTCCTCAGGCCCCAATCGCTGACAGTATACCTCCGACGCGCGCAGCCCTTCCCCCGCGGAAGTTCTTCGACCCAAAGGTCATTCTGTCTTTCAGACGCGCCTTCCGACAGTCATATTATACCCGCATTTTCGGGTTTTGCAAGGGCAGTTCGCGCCTAACTTCAGGCCATGCTGACGGAGTGCAGATCCGTAACGAGTTTCATCGGAATGGCGTAGCCCTTGCCGCGAAAGACGGTCGAGCACAGAAGTCCGACAGGCGCTCTTGGGTATCCCGGTTCATCGAGCCAGAAGACTGATCCTGAATCGCCCGGACCGCAAAGCCGTTGGGATTCACCAACGACTTCAATGAGGGGCGGGTATTGAATCAGACTGTGGCCTCCCCCTTTCGCAGGCATGCGAACGGCGATGTCGTGAATCACCGCCCCGACCCTCCCGGTAGTTCTGCCTGTTGTCGCGCCGATCTTCGTCACCCTTGCGCGCATGCGCCATGCCGCGTATTCATCGATCGGAACCGGATGAGTGCGACCAAGCCGCATGACCCGATTCGTGAACTCGCATTCGACGGCGATAAGCGCACTATCGGAGCGGGCCGCGCCGGCCGAGTGGCTAATCCCCCCAACATCGCGAACAGCGCCAAGACGTTGCCACGCGCTCCTCTTCCGTCGCCAATCCCGCCAATACGCATCCGCGCCGATGCGGACTGAAAGGTCCCGCTCCGCCACGACATGCTCGCATGTGAGCCCGAATATCTCCTCGTCGCGCCGGACCAGGCACCCCAATGTTCCCTGGCTGAAATCGGTAACATGGACAGTCGCGCCGCCGGCCACTCGCGGCGGCCCCCACCATGCACATGGGCAAGGCTCGGGCACGCGTTCAAACCAGAGCGGAATGCCCTCGATCTCCGGCGGAAGCACGCGCCGGCAATGCGGAATCACTTCAGATCGACCGACTCGGACCAGAAGAACCACCCGGTGCCCTTCCGGAGCGACTCGATGCGCAAGCCCATAGCCGTTGATCACCTGCCGGCACTCCGAATCCCGCAGGACGCCCGAGAGCAGGAAGAGCGCCCTGCGGCAACGATCCAGGGATGGACCATCTCCGGGCGCCACAACCACACTTTTCGTGCCATCAACCAAATCGGTGGCCCTCGCCGGCCCAACATCGAATAAGGTCGCCAAATGCCCCTCCGCGATTCGCAATCCTGCTTACAATACCACCGGTACCGCCCGAGTATGACCGATCAAGTCCGATGCACAAAGGTGCGAAACCGCCCGCCGCGAGCCCGACGCCCCCTGCTACTCCTCGTCCTCCCCCCACTCCTGCTCCATCGGCGGCTCGTCGTCTTCCATAAACTCAGGCTCGATGCCCTCGACGCCCTCGAACTTCGCCCCCTTCTTCTTGCGCCGAACAGGATCGAACGCGGGGACCGTTCTCGCCTCCTCGGCCTTGGCGCGGCGGCGCCCGCTCTTCAACTCGCTCAACTCCATGCGCTGACGCTCACGGATGATCAGCCGGATCGGCACCTCGCCGAAGGGCAGAGCCTCGTGCAGCCGGTTCATCAGGTAACGCTCGTAGTTGTTCGTGAACGCCTCGGCGTGGTTCACGACCATCACGATCGTCGGCGGAAGAACACCCACCTGCGACACGTACAACACCTTCGCCTTGGTGCCCAGGCTCGTCGAAGGCCCCCGATCGGAGAGGATCTTCCGCACGATCTCGTTGAGTTCCGCCGTGGGCACGCGCACCTTGGCCTGCTCGAACAACTCGAACGCCACCTCGACCGCCTCGCGCAGCCCGACGTGCTTCACGCTTGACGTGAAGACGATGGGGCACATCGTCATCCCCTTCAGCTCGTCCTCGATGTACTTCGCGTAATCCTCGGTCGTCACCGTGCGACCCTGCTTGTTCTTCTTTCCCTCGACCAGGTCCCACTTGGTGACGACGATGACGCAGGGCTTGTGCTCCTCCAGCACACGCGCCCCGAGCCGCTTGTCCACGCCGCTGATCTCCTGCGTCGCATCGAGCAGCATGAGGACGGCATCCGCACGCCCGATCGCCAGCAGGCAGCGGTGGAACGCCCAGTGCTCGACGGCGTCGGCGAACTTCGTCCGCCGCCGGACCCCCGCCGTGTCGATGGCGACCAGCGCGCGCCCGTCCAGTTCAAAGCGCACGTCGATCGAATCGCGCGTCGTCCCCGCGATCTCGCTGACAATGCACCGCTCCTCGCCCGCGAGCGCGTTGACGAACGAACTCTTCCCCGCGTTCCGCCGGCCGACGAGGGCCATGCGCATCTCCGGATAGACGCCCGCCGACTCCTCGTGCCCCGCGGCGGGGGCGATGTCGTACAGACGCTCGCGGAAGTCCCGTCGGCGGTAGTTGGTCTTCGCGCTCACAAGCATCGGCTCGCCGAAGCCGAGCCGCGACGCCTCGCACGCATCCGCCTCCCACTTGGTGTCGTCCACCTTGTTCGCGACAAGGACCACCTTGGCATGCCCCTCCTTGCGCCCGCCGAGCAACTTCTCCCGCAGGAGCTTCGCGATGGTCTGGTCGAGGGCGGTCATGCCCGTCTGGGCGTCCACGACGAAGAGGATCAGGTCGGCACGCTCCACCGCCGCTGCGATCTGCCCCTCGATGGGACCGGTGAGCCTCGAGAGGTCCTCGCCCGCGTCGTCGAAACGCACGCCGTCGGCGGTGTACACCCCGTAACCACCGGTGTCGGTCAGTTCGACGATCTTCACCGGATCCTGCGGCGTGGGGCCGGGGAGCTCGATGAGCGTTGAAACACGGTCGCGTGTAACCCCGGGCGTCGGGTCCACGATCGACACCTTCGCCCCGGCGAGCATGTTCATGAGGGACGATTTGCCGACGTTCGGCCGGCCGACGATGGCGATGCGGGGAATGCCCATGAGAGGAGTGTAGAGGCAGGGGAATCCCTGACCAAACAGCCTCCGGCCGGTTTCGTGTCATCTCCGATTCCGAAAACGAGCGGAACCTATCGGACGCACCACGCGAATCTGGATTCGGCAGGCGGAGAAACGAAGAGCGTTTTGTTCTGGCATCCGCACCGCTGGGGAAGCACCCATGAACTTCGCACGCTTGAGAGAGGTCGCGGCCGTCGCCGCCGTCATCGTGGTTTCATTCTGCACAAGTCGGGCGGCGGGCCAGCCGTGTACACCGCAATGGTGGGACGCGAGCCAGGCGCTGCGGCCTGTGATCTACGACTTGGTCGTGCCGCACGTGTTCGCTGAGTTCGACTCGGACGGGAGCGGCCCGCTGGCGAGGCATCTCTACGTGGCGGGATTCTTTACTTTTGATGCCGGGGGGCTCGCGACCACGGGCATCGGAAGGTGGGACGGATTCGAATGGACGCACGTGGGGTACGGCGTGGGCACAGGGGGGCTTGACTTCGTTTTCACGCTCACGTCCTTTGACCCAGACGGAGGCGGGGCGGGGAATGCTCGACTCATTGCGGGCGGCTACTTCGGAAGTGCAGGCTTCGTTGCCGCACCCAACCTGGCCCAATGGAACGGGGCCGCATGGAGCCCCCTTGGAACCGGCGTGAATCCCAACACAATCGTCTACTCCGTGGAGTCATTTGATGGCGACGGCGCCGGCCCGCGGCCCCCCTCACTTCTTGTGGCGGGCACATCCGGATCCAGACTCGGCGATGGCCGGACGTTCCACAGCGTTGCGCGATGGGACGGGATGGCGTGGCACACAGACATGGAGATGCCCCAGACCTACTCAAGGTGCTTAGCGTTGAAAGCAGTCGATCCAGATGGGGCGGGGCCAGAGGCCCCGCTCGTCTTCGCTTGGGTCCCCAGTACGGAGAATGACAATCGCATCGAACGGTGGACGGGAGCGGGTTGGGTCTCGACGGGTCTCATCCTTCGGCACACGATCAGCCCCTTGGAGGACACACGTACGCCCTGCGTCATGTGGGATCCCGATGGTGCAGGCCCACAACCGGAAACCCCGTGCGTGAGCGACCGCGACGGCGTCCGCCGATGGATCAACGGGGGATGGCAGATGATCCCGCACTCCGCCGGCGGCGGCTCGTTGCTCGCGGTCGTCGATGAAGACGGCAGCGGTCCAGCCGGATCAACGTTGTTCACCGTCGCTAGGCATGCAGAAGGATCTGTGACCGTCAACAGCACTTGCCGCTTCACCGGCGCCTCATGGGTGCCGATCGGTCGCACTTCGGGACCGCCGCCCTCGGGCACGCATGGACAGGTCTTTTGCCTTCAGGGCTTTGATCCCGACGGCTTCGGGCCACGCCCCGGCTCGCTCTTCGTCGGAGGGGCCTTTGGGAGGGCGGACTTCGTTTCCGCTCACGGCCTCGCCCGCTACGGCTGCGACGAATCCTGGCGCACCTGCGTCGGCGACGCCAACGGCGACCTCCGCGTGACCTTCGCCGACATCACGGACATGCTCACAAACTGGGGCCAGGCGGGCTCCATCCAGAATCCGGCTTACGGGGATGTCAATGGGGACTTTGTCGTGGGCATGACCGACATCATCGCGGCCTTGACTTCGTTCGGGAACGATTGCACCCAGGCCGCCGCGGTGAGGCCGGCGCCCCCGACGCTCGGCAAGGATCTCGATCCGCGATCGCCGATGGGCCGATTGGCCGCGAAGTACCACCAGGGCGGATTCGCCGCCGTAACGCGAGCCTTGGCCAACTGGCCGGACATGGACTGATACGGATCGTCGATCAATCGCACGCAACCTCGGGATGAGCGGAGGGTCGCCGCAGCGATTCCCGTGGTCGCCCAGCGCAAGAACGAAACGGATCCGAATGAGCGAATCCCCCGCATCGTGTCCACGCACCGGATTCCCGGACCTTCATGCGCGGAGGGATCGCGCCGATGCACTCCTGATGCGCGCCGCGGCAAGAGCCGGCGCGACCAGGAGGCGCAGTCCATGCCCATCAGATTCCATCGCCCGCTCGGCACCGCGCTCGGGCTTCTCGCCGCGGCAGGCGCCCAGGCCGCCGTCTCGGTGACCACCACGCCATCCTCCGGCCCGACCTTCACCCTGACGCCCATCGGCAGCAAAACCCGCGTCACGCTCAACACCTCGGTCAACACGCAACCGACAAACTTCCTCATCCGCGCCTCGCCCACGGATCAGATCGAAAAAGTCCTCATCAACGCCTCGATTCCCTTCCAGATGACATTCGTCGAAATCCGCGGCGGCGCGGCGGGAACCTCGATCGCCTCCGTTGACCTCATCGACATGCAGACCAGCACAAGCACCTGCGTCCTGCTCGACTGCCGCACATCGGGCAACGTCGGCGCCATCCGCATCAACACCATCGCGGACATGCACATCGGCGGCGATGTCAACGGCTCGATCATCCTCCCCCCGCGCACCAACGGCGGAGAAGCAAGCCTGATCGCGGGAACCGTAACCGGACGCATCCACGGGACCATCGACGTGAGCCACGGCGGAATCTACTCGCTCACCGCCACCGCCGGCATCGGCCTCTCCGGCACCCCCGTCGTCATCAACTCGAAGCAGAGCATCGTCCGCCTCGTCGCCAAGGAAATCTTCGCGAGCATCGACACCCGCGTCAACGGCGACCTCGGCTGGATCGGATGGATCGAAACGACCAACGGCCCATTCGTCGGCTCGCTGAATACACGCGCCATCGCCACAACGGGCGACGGAGCCCCCGCGGCGCTCATCGTCAACGGCGACCTCGACGCCGACGTCGCCCTCGTCGGCGGTATCGCCAACGACAACGCGGGAAATCCGGTCGTCAACATCGCGGGAAGGCTGATGCCGGGCCGCACCTTCAAGATCGGAACCACGCTCCATGCCGGCGCTCAGTTCCGCATCGGCACGCCGGGCGGCATGCAGGGCCAACTCCTCATCAACGCCGCGAACTCCGTCGGCCTCTGGAACGGCAACGTCATCGTCGGCGGAAACACGCTGGGGCCGGTCCCCATGTACGCCGCCATCTCCGCGAATATCGGCGGCGGGGCCGTCGGACATGTCCCGTTCCATCTCCACGCCGCCGACTGCTGGCCCACGCCCGGCAGCGTCCTGGGCACCGCCTCCGCCCCCAAGCCGGCGACGCCGATACGAATGCGATGGTACGGCCCAGTCAACTGGATGCCGGGCCAGGCCCCGCTTGTCATCGAGGCCAGCCCGCTTTCGTCGCCGGGGACGTGGATCGACCAGACCGCATGCTTCACCATCGCACGCGAGCAGGGATTGAGCCCGCATCCGAACGTCGTCTGCGCCTATCCGTCGCGCAACCTGCCGGGCGGGTACACCTACCGCATTCGGCCCGCGACCCTCGGCCCCGCCGCCCTCCTGTGCGACCTGGGCCTCGCGGTCAACCCGTCGGTCGCCGACGACGCAGCCCTCCATTCGTTCACGATCTCCGCCTCATGCACCGGCGACGCCGACGCCAACGGCACCGTCAACTTCGCCGACATCTCCGCCATCCTCACAAACTGGGCCGCCGCCGCCGGACCGTGCGTCAGTTCCACGGACGCCAACGCCGACGGCATGGTGAACTTCGCCGACATCACCGCCGTCCTGTCGAACTTCGGCGCCTCCTGCCCATAAGCCGACCTCAAGGGCCTCTCATACGGATCGCCGGTCAATCGCACGCACGCTCGGGATGAGCGGAGGGTCGCCGCAGCGAATCCCGTGGTCGCCCAGCGCAGCGAGTCTTCGGACGCAGTCGGCCGTGGCACCCGCGCCGAATCGCCCCCGCGCACACCCACGATCCGCCGTCCATATCGTGGGCCCGACCTACACACCGAAATGACCCAGGTCCGCGGCCACATGCCCGCCGTCGCGCAGCATCAACTGCCAGAAGCCGACGTCATGCCACATGCCGAACTTCCATCCCGCGCGGACAACCCGGCCGACTCCCACGAACCCGAGCGACTCGTGAAGACGCACCGACGCGTCATTCGGCAGCGTGATCCCGCCGATGAGGGAGTGGAACCCGCGGCCGCGGCAGGCATCGATGAGGGCCGCGTAGAGCGTGCGCCCGACGCCGCGGCGGTGCAGCGATGCCTCGACGTAGATCCCCGTCTCCGCCGTCCATTGGTACGCCGCACGCTCCCGCCACACGCCCGCCTTTGCATAGCCGGCGAATCGCCCGTCAACCTCGCTCACGAGATAGGGATACCGCCCGCGCGTCTTCTCCCACGACGAGCGGAGTTCGTCGGCGGAAACCGCCTCGTGCCCGAAGTGAATCGCCGTGTGCGCGATGAAATGGTTCGTCAACCCCGCGATGAACTCGAAGTCGGAAGGCTGGGCGTCGCGTACATGCATGGTCATTCAGCCGAAGTCGTCATGCCGCGCTCGAAGCACCAGCCGACCGTTCTCTCACAGGCTCCGCCTCCGGCACCGCCGCCAGCAGCGCCCTCGTGTACTCGTGCGCCGGCGAGCCGAGCACCTGTTCGCGCGAACCCTGCTCCACGATCCGCCCCTCCTTCATCACCGCCACCCGGTCGCAAAAGTGCTGGACGACCGCCATGTCGTGGCTGATGAAGAGATACGACAACCCGAACTCGTCGCGCAGATCCGCGAGCAGGTTCAGAATCTGCGCCTGGATCGAAACATCGAGCGCGCTCGTCGGCTCGTCGCAGACGATGAACCGCGGCTCGACGGCAAGGGCGCGCGCGATCCCGATGCGCTGACGCTGACCGCCCGAAAACATGTGCGGGTACCGATCCGCGGCGTCCGGAGACAGCCCGCATCGGACGAGCAGCAACTCGACCCGGCGCCGCATCTCGCCGCGCGTCTTCACCAGGCCATGCACGCGCATCGCCTCGCCGACAATCGTCTCCACGCGCAGCCGCGGATTCAGCGACCCACCCGGATCCTGAAAGACAATCTGCATCTGTCGGCGAAGGGCCTTGAGGGCCGCCCCCTCCGCCCCGTGAACATCCCGCCCGTCGAACTCCACCCGCCCGGACGCCTTCGGGATCAGACGGAGCAGCGCGCGCCCCACCGTCGTCTTGCCCGATCCCGATTCGCCCACCAGCCCGAGCGTCTCCCCACGATTGATGTGAAACGACACACGGTCCACGGCGGCGTACCACCCGGTCGTGCGCTGAAGCACCCCCGAACGCACCGGAAAACGCACAACCAGATCTCGCACATCAAGAAGCGGAACACTTGAATCCGGCGCGGCCATTCACCCATGGTAACCCGTGCCACTGGCGGCTTGCCCGCCAGTGCGATCCACCCTCGGCACCCGAGCGCGCGCCGACGCAACACGTCCCCGCACTGGCTGGCAAGCAGCCAGTGGCACACGATCCCCCCGCCTCGTGCCACTGGCGGCTCGCCCGCCAGTGCGATCCACCCTCGGCACCCGAGCGCGCACCGACCCAACACGCCCCCCGCACTGGCTGGCAAGCAGCCAGTGGCACACGATCCCCCCGCCCCGTGCCACTGGCGGCTCGTCCGCCAGTGCGAACTGTCCTCGGCACCCGAGCGCGCCGACCCAACACGCCCCCCGCACTGGCTGGCAAGCAGCCAGCGGCACACCATCCCCGTCCCCGGCGTCAGCCGGGGGTGAACGAACCCACCACCTTCTCTGAAAGCCGCCCGCCGGACGCCGCGCTCCGCGCCATTCGCACAGGGCGCGGAATGCGCGCAGTGTCCGTATCAGTCGTCGTCGCGTTCGCCGTGAGCGGGCGCCGCCGAGGGCTGGCCGGATGCGGTGAAGCGCGCATGCACGCCGAACTCGTGAACCAATCGGCCGCCGAGGTGGGAGGCGTTCATGAGGACAAGGCACGGCACGGCATAGAGAGCCAGGAGCAGCACGCCGACGACCGCAGCGACGGCCCGGCGAGGCTCCTTCTGCTTCATCCAAGGAACAAACGTGTACGCGGCGAAGAAGAGCGTGAAGAGCGGGAAGAGGATGCGCGCCAGCGCCGCCGCGTCTTCGTGCTGTTCGAGCACCGCGCCGACAGGGCCGGCCTCATCGACCCACTCCTCCGCCGCGTGGCCCGACGAGAACGCGAGGAACAGCCCCACGCAGCCGAGCGCCATGATGACAACACCCGCGAGGTTCAGCGGGTTGCGATGCCGCTGAAGGATGAGCGCAAGGACAAAGAGCACCGGCGCGGCGAGCAGCAGCGCGATCGGGAAGTGAACAAGAATCGGGTGATACGCGTCCCAGGACGGCGGGGGGGTTGGTGGCGTGAACATGGTCAGGGCTCCTGAAAACAGGGTGTGGCGACGGGAGTCGTCTGCATTGAAGATTATTAGGGGAACGCCGTTCGGGCCTTTCGTTTGTATCGGCCGCACGCCTGAATCAAGCATGAATCTCAGGCAAACCCCTGATCCGTCGGCTCCCGGATTCCGCGTGCTCGGTTCGGCTCTGGTCCGCCATTTCAGGCGCTTCATACGAAACAGCATTGACTTTTCCCGGTTTTCGGGCAGTCTGCACGAAGAGATGGGTTCGCCGTCAATGACCAGTCGTGGGACCAACGCCGTTTCGGGGTCGCCGGGCGATCGGCCCTTCGGCATGGGTCGTGCGCGGGCGTTCCGCATGTGGCGGCGAATGATCCCCATTCCCTTCAATCAGCCCGGCGGCTCGGCCGCGGGCAGGAGGCTTCGGCGTGAAGAACAGATTCCTCGTGATCGGACTTCTGGCGTTCAGTGGTTCGGGGTCGTGGGCCGCGGATCCCGCGGTGAATCCGCGCAACGAAGGCGCGCAGCCGAACGCGCCCATCGGGGGCGAGGAGGATTGGGCCGGCGCCTGGAGAAAGCGCCGCAACGCGCTGATGGACGCGGACCCCACGCTGACCCACGATCCCACGTCGATCCTCGTGCAGTTCCGAGAGGATGCCGATGACAACTCCAAGGATGTCGTGCGCAGAATGGTCGGCGGCAGGACGATCCAGACGTTCGGCCTGACCCCCGGGCTTGAGCACGTCGCGGTCGAAGCCGCGGCGCTCGAGAAGGTCGAGATCGTTGGCGCGGTCGGGCGGCTGTTGGGGGCCGTCGAGTACGCCGAGCCGGACTACATCTACCACCTCTTCGCCACGCCGAACGATACGTACTGGTCCCTCATGTGGGGCCTGCACAACACCGGGCAGACGGTCAACGGCGACGCGGGGACGAACGACGCGGACATCGACGCCCCCGAAGCCTGGAATCTCATCACGACGACGACCATGCCCATCGCGGATTGCGACTCGGGCCTCCGCCGCACTCACGAGGACATCGCGGGCAACCTCTGGACCAACCCCGGCGAGATCGCGGGCAACGGCGTCGACGACGACGGCAACGGCTATCGCGACGACACCCAGGGGTGGGACTTCTACTACAACGACAACGATCCCAACGACGGCAACGGCCACGGCACCCACACCGCCGGCACCATCGGCGCCAAGGGCAACAACGCCAAGGGCGTGACGGGCGTCAACTGGAACTGCAAACTCGTCGGCCTGCGGATCGCCAATAACGCCGGCTCGATCTCCTCCACCGCCGCCATCAACTCCATCAACTACTGCGTGGGCAAGGGCATCAAGGTCTCGAACCACTCCTGGGGCGGCGGGTCGTACTCCTCCTCCATGTACAACACCATCAACGCGGCGCGCTCCGCCGGGCACATTGTCGTCGCCGCGGCGGGCAACGGCGGATCGGACGGGCGGGGCGACAACAACGACTCGATCCCGCAGTACCCGGCGTCGTACAACCTCGACAACATCATCGCCGTCGCCGCCATCGACAACGATTGGAACCTCGCGACATTCAGCAACTACGGCGCCACCAGCGTGGACCTCGCCGCCCCGGGCGTGAACACGGCGTCATGCTACAAGACCAATAACACCTCCTACGTCTACATGAGCGGCACGTCGATGGCCACGCCGCACGTAACGGGAGTCGTCGCCCTCGTCTGGACGAGGTACCCCTCGTGGACCTACAGCCAGGTGCGGAGCCGCATCCTCTCCTCCGTCACGCCACGATCGAACCTGAGCGGGAAGTGCGTGTCGGGCGGCGTGCTCAACGCGAACGCAGCCGTGCAATAACCGTCGCCGCCGCACCCTTGCCCCGATCTCGAACCCAAGCCCCGGCCCCAGGGCCGGGGCTTTTCCTTGAGCACGCCCGCAAGCCCATCGGATCAACGGCGCGAAAGGCCTAATACGGATCCCACATGGTTTCCGGGCGTCAGAGAAGCCGCTTCTGAGCGAGTCTTCGAGTCGAAGACCCGCCGTGGCGGGCGAAGAGGCGGATGTTCCCGCCCGGAAGTCTTGTGGGATTCGTATAAGTACACCGGGAACGGCCCGTTGTTCCCATCGATCCACTGGTCGCGCGGCACGGCGGAGATCGGCCCGCCGCCGAAACGACGGAACTCAAGGGACTCCTCGCAACAGCCGACGGCGGCGATCTTGAACGGGCCGGGTTGCTCGAGTTCGAGCCAGATCGGCTCGCGGTTGGACCCTTCGATATCGATCCGGGCGCGGACGACGGCGTCGGTCATGCTGGTGGGCCACCAAGGCCGGCCGGTCTGCGTGATGAAGAACTCGCCGGGCTTGGCGGTGAACGCCATGGCGTCGTCCGTGCGGATGTCGGCGACGCCGCCGGGCGCGGTGCTGTCGCGCCGCCCGGACCAGTAGCGGACCGTGAGCGTGAGCGTCGATTCGTTGACAAACGTCGCGCGCGGGCCGTGGGCCATCGCCGTCGTGCCGTAGGTCGTGGCCAGAGCGGCGACGGGCGCCGTCGCGGGGATGGTCGGGTGCCACACGCCGCAGCCGAACAGAAGCCCGGAAGTCCCGATGACAACACTTGTAATGCCGCTGGTTCGGTTCATGTCGTCCCCGACTCCTTGCCCCGGACTTCGACTTCCTCGACGACCGTCCGCCGGAGGATAACCCGTCGGCCCTGCTCGTCGGTCGTCTCTTTCTCGGCCGTTTCCCGCCGCCGCTCGACCCGCCCCCCGCCGCCAGGGTCGGCCTTCACCCCCGACCAGATGTGCCCGACGAACTCGCCGAGGGATCGCATCAGTGGTTTTCGGGCGTGAGGGGGCATGGAACTCCTTCAGGTCGATCTCGGCTGGCGTTGCGCTTGCAGCCAGATGTAGAGGCGCACCATCCGCACGTTGAATACCCACTCGCCCTTGACATCGCCGGGGCGGATCACATCCAGCCGCTTCATCTTCTGGAGAAAGTTGTTCAGTTTCCGGGCTTCCGCCGGCGTCAGTCCCTTGGCCACGTCGGCTCGCCGAAACTCCATGCTGATGCCCGACGCCGCGATCTTGCGGAGGATGCTCCGATAGTCGGCGCTCTTGAGCGTGTTGTACACCTGCTGATCGACATACTTCTTCCCGACCTCCTCCGCCGCGACGACCACGGCCTGCCACGCCTCTTCCGCGGTGATCCGGTCGTCCTTGTCCAGCCAAAACGCGGCATCCCCCACCAAGTGCATGATCTTCGGAAAGCCCGCCGAATACGTCGTGAGGATCTTCATCGCGGCGTCGTCCACTGCGATCCGCGCCGACAGGAACGCGCGCGAGAAAAACTCGCTCATCTCCGCGTCCGTCAGCGCTTCGATTTCGACCACGTCAAAGATCCGATCGATCGGTTGGTGGCAGCGGATCATCTGCCTCCTGCGCTCTTCGACGCCGCACACCACCAGAAACAACGGAAGCGGAGCGCGAGCGACGGCGTTCGCATCCACCAGTCCCTTGATGAAATGCGCGAACTGCTCATTCCCCGCGATGCCGTTAATCTCGTCGAGAACGAGCATGATGCCGCCGATGCCCGTGGACTTGAGGCGCTCAAGCACCTGAGACAGGAAGTCAAGGATCCCAGAGGGGCGGCTCAGCGTCGGGGCATCGGCCCGCAACTGGTCAAGCCGAAGCGAAATCCCGAAGATGCCCTGCTCGCCGATGTACCGACCCAGAAACTCCCGAATCCGCTCGGCTCGGCTCGGCTCAAACGCGCCCGATCGGATCGTCGCCTCGAGCACCGCCTCGGCGACTTCATCCAACCGCGACGTTCCGCCCAACTGCCCATAGATGGGATACAGCCCGTATTCCCGCTCGGCAACCTGCTGGACGAGCGACGCAATGGAACTCTTCCCGATTCCGTATTCACCCTGAACGAACGCGGCGATCGGCTTGCCGGAGCGCACTTGGGCCGCGCCGCGTTCCAAAAGGTGGCGAATCTGCCGAGCACGCCCGACGAACAACTCCGCCGGAACAGGTTGCCCGGGATAGAACGGGCTCTTGCCTTTCTGATGCTCGGGCATGAGCAGATTCTACTCGATGCGGCAACCAATCGACGACGGAAGACTCGGGCCCCGGCTACTTGGAATACGCCTTGTACCCGACCTCCAACTCCGCAAACAAGAAAGCGTACACATCCGTCTGCTGCGCGATCTGCTCGCTCAGCGACGTATCCAGCCCGTGCCCGCTATCCATGCTGGTCCGCAGGAGCACCTTCGTCTCGGGCGACGCGGCCTGCAGACGCGCCGTCATCTTCCTCGAATGCATCGGGTCCACGCGCGGGTCGTTCGCGCCGGTCAGGAAGAGGATGTTCGGGTACGTCGTGCCGTCCTTCACGTTGTGGTACGGCGAATACGCGAAGAGCGCCTTGAACTGCGCCTCGTCCTTTACCGTCCCGAACTCCGGCACGTTGAACGCTCCGTTCGGAGACAACTCCACCCGCAGCATGTCATAGATGCCGACGCTCGACACCACCGCTTTCGCCAGCCCCGGATTCTGCGTGAATGTCGCCCCCATCAGCAGGCCGCCGTTGCTCCCGCCGATGATCCCAAGCCGCGCGCTCGACGTGTACCCCCGCTCGATCAGATGCTTCGCCGCCGCCGCGAAGTCGTCGAACACATTCTGCTTCTTCGTCAGATTCCCGTTCAGGTGCCATTCCTCGCCGAACTCGCCCCCGCCCCGGATGTTCGCCACGGCGTAGATCACCCCCTGCTCCAGCACCACGCGGTCCAGCGCCCGAAACCGTGGCGTGATGTTCACGCCGTACCCGCCGTACCCGTTCAGGATCAGCGCGTGCGAGCCGTCGAGTTTGATCCCCTTGGGCTTGATGATGTTGACGGGCACCTTCGTCCCATCCTTGCTCGTCGCGAACTCGCGGACGACCTCGCAGTCGTCGAAGTTCACCACGGCGTTCGTGGCGAGGCTCGTCCGCTCCGTCTTGCCGCTCGCCGGATCGAACGAGTACCACGCCGCCGCGTTCACATACGAGGCGTTGTTGAAAAGCAGCGAGTCCCCGACCCGCGTCAGCCCCGACACGACCGATACACGCAGTTGCTCCGGCCCCGCCGCCGGCTTCCCGTCGAGATCAAAGACGCGCAGCTCCGAGGGCCCGCCCGTCTGATACGTCACAAACAACCGGTCCTTGAACGATGCCAGGCTCGCCGGCTCGCTGAGGAAACTCGTCACGATCGCGTCCTTGCCCTGCGGCACGACGGCCTTGGCGCTCGACAGTTTCAGGTCGCCGATCGGCAGCCGCAGAATCTCCCCCCTCGGCCCGCCGCGGTAGGAGACGAGGTACAGGGCGTCGCTCCCGGGTGGGCCGAAGATCGCCTGATCGACCTGATCCTCGTACCCCGCGAACTGCTGCCACTTCCCTTCTTTCGAGCGCAGATAGAGCGAGAACTGCCCGCCGTCGCCGAGTTGCACCGTCGCCAGCGCCCGCCCGCTCGCCTCGTCCACATCCAACTGGATCTCGCCGATCTTCGGGAAGTCGTCGCCGATCTCGAAGCCGTCCTTCGCGGCATCGGTCCCCAGGGTGTGCTTGAAGACGCGCACATAGAAGTTCAGATCGTCGCCCGATTTCTCGCCGTCGCGCGGATAGCGGGTGTAGAGGTAGGTCTGATTGTCGAGCCACGCGAGCGAGCCGCCCGCCGTGCCCCCCTGCACGCGGGCGATCGGCGTTTCGAGTTCCTCGCCGGTGTCGGCGTCGAAGAGGTGCAGGTCGCCGCTCTCGGAGCCGCCCTGCGAGATCGAAACCGCCACGACCTTGCCGTCGGGCGAGGGGACGTACCAGTCGATCGCGGTCGTGCCCTTGGAGTCCATCGTGTTCGGATCGACGAGAGCGCGAGCATTCGCGGCGTCGCCGGGGCCGGGCATCACGATGAGGAAGGGCTGCTGCTTCGGCGGCTGCCGCTTCATGGCGAAGAGCCGCCCGGGGCGAGATGCCAGGTCGAAAAACGTCTCGACCGGCGCGGAGAGAATCTCGCCCACGCGCACCTGGATCGCCCCCACGTCCGGCAGTGTGTCAAGGACGGAGCGGGCATACGCGTTCTGCCCTTCGCTCCATTCCTGGACGGCCTTGTCGTCCCAGTTCTCGAGCCATTGGTAATCATCGGCCACGGAAACGCCGTGGTAGGAGTTGACCACGGGAGCCTTCTTCGCCACCGGTGGCGAGGCTTGAGCGAGGACAGGGCCGGAGAGGAGGGCGAGGGCCGACGCGATGGTGAAGGTGTTCTTCATCCCCAAAGGGTGCCACGGCTTGGCCCGGAGGGCAAGCCGTGCGAGTGTCCAAAGGGGTGCCACGGCTTGACCCGGAGGGCAAGCCGTGTGAGTATCCAAAGGGGTGCCACGGCTTGACCCGGAGGGCAAGCCGTGTGAGTGTCCAAAGG
>CAZBDZ010000042.1:0-2955 GCA_964490785.1 uncultured Phycisphaeraceae bacterium | reverse complement strand
TCCAAAGGGGTGCCACGGCTTGACCCGGAGGGCAAGCCGTGTGAGTGTCCAAAGGGGTGCCACGGCTTGGCCCGGAGGGCAAGCCGTGCGGAGTTCGGGTGGCGCACGGTCGGCCAAGGCCGGAGATGAGGCAGGCTTGGACCATCACTCCCTCGTCGGTGGCTTCCTTCCGACAAAGGCAACATGATCGAGCGGCGGTCCGAAATAGGGCAGACCTTGCCACGCCGAGGCGGATGACCATCTCCAGTCCTCTGCGCGCGTGGCCAACCCGGCAACGACCGGGTTGTTGTGGATGTACCGAATCTTCTCCTGCAACTCGGTGCCGCCCGCTTCGTTTCGGTCATATCCGCCACCCTGTTGCCAGAAGTGGGGCTTGCCTTCCTTGTCGTGCAGCCGCGATAAGATGGGTGCGTCGAGATCGCGCCAGCGCGCAAGCACAATCGTCGCAAACCTCCGCTTGAGCGCCGCGAGTATGCCCGGGACCGTTGTCGTTGGGATATCAGGAACAAGGAGCAAATGAACATGGGTCGGCATGACGACCCATGCCAGCAGCCAGAATGCGTAGTTTCGCTTGACGAGTCGGAGTTGGTTGACGAACGCATCCTTGATCCGGTCATTCTGAAAGAGCGGGAGACGGTGGTAGCACGAGAAGGTGAGGTAGCGGGCCTCCCCTGGTTCCTCGCGGCGCCTGAGCAGTTTGCGTTGAGCGGGCACGGGTACATTGTGAATGGGACACGCGTTGGCGCCCAGCGATGCCTGCACGGCTTGCCCTTCGGGACAAGCCGTGGCACCCCCTTGAAAAGAAATCAGTGTCCGTTTCCCGCCCCGTCGATCGCCCGCTCCATCGTCTCCGCCGTCAGATTCTCGTGCAGCGTGTGGTCGATCAGCGCCACCGGCGCCGTCCCGCAGGAGCCGAGGCATTCGACCTCCATAAGCGTGAACTTCCCATCGTCGGTCGTCTCGCCAGGCTCGATGCCCAGTTTCCGCCGGCAGGCGTCCACGATCTTCTTGTGGTCGCACACCTCGCAGGCGATCGACCGGCAGACCCAGATGATGTGCTCCCCCTTGGGCTTGAGCCAGAACTCCTCGTAGAACGACGCCGTGTCGATCACCTGCGCCGGCTCAAGCCCCAGAAACTCGGCGATCTCGAGCAGCGCCTGGTGCGGAAGCCAGCCCCACTCGGCCTGCACCGCGTGCAGCGTCGGCAGCAGCGCGCCCTGCTTCCGTTCGTAGCGCGGCAAATAGGTGCGCGTGATCTCGTCCTTGATCTCGCGCGTCAGATAGGGCTCGTCCCGCTGCGCGATCGTCGCCGTGCCGGAGTTCTTGGTGATCCAGGCCATGCCGCCATTCTACAGGACGCGGATTCCGCGCTATCTCTTCGGCCTTGCCCCCTTCGTCCGATTCGGTATGACCCCAGGGCTGCACGCCTCGCCGTCGATCGCGCGATGCGCCTCGAACGACGCCTCGGGCTCAAGACGCTGCACGCTCCCCTTCGGGTCCGCATCCACCTTCTGCACGCGGATCGCGCCGGGAGGCGGCGGCTTCGGCTCGCCCCACCAGATGCAGTCCACGATCGTCCCATCAGGGGCGGCGAGAGCCACCCAGTCGCCGCCGTTGGCCAATGCCCGGCCCTTCGACGAGTTCCGCATCGAGAACACACGCGCGTTGCCGAACCGCCCGTTCCCGCCGACCGGAGCCCCCGCCGAATCGCCGACCTCGCCCGGAATTGTCGCGTCGCAGCCGTTGAACACCACGCACACTCCGTGCCCTTCCAGCATGAGATCGGGAAACTCAAACCGCACGCCGGAGCCATCGCTCCCGTCGAACGACGATCGGCGATTAAAGACGACCCAGCCCTTGAGGTTCACCGGGGAATCCCCGGCGTTGGCGATCTCGACGAACTCATCGCCCGCGGCGTGCCGCTCGCCGTCGCCGTTGGCGTCGCCGGTTGAATCGTTGGGGACGTTGAAAAGAATCTCGGTGATCTGGATCGGCGGCGGCGCCTCGGCGTGGGCGAGAGCGGGAACCGCGAGCAATCCGACCAGGCAAAGACGCATTCGAGCAGAATACCGTGGCGGGCGAACGCCGCCGCATTACACTGACCAAATGACCGCGACACCAACGCACACGCACCACACGCGGGCCGTATTGGCCGAGGCCTCGGCGGAGCACGTCGTCCTCGCTTTCCCAGGAACGGAGTACCGCCTGAGGCTCGCGGTGTATCAAAGGCCGGGCGCGGAGTTCGGGAAGAGAATCGGCGGGACGATTCGCACGCAGGCGCGGCGCGTCGATTTGGTCCGCACGGGCGGGCGCTATGTTGAACCCCTCGTTGGCCCACCGAGACGCGTGCAAGGAAACGTCGTCTCCATCGACGCCGCCGAGAACACGCTCGTGGTCAACGCCGGGATGCCCGTCGCGTGCAAGTTGACGGACCCGCGCCAACGCGCCGACCAGTTCCACGTCGGCGATCTGGTGGCGTGCGAGGTCCTGCCGGGCGCGTCATTCACGCCGGCGGGCTGATCGAGGTCAATCGCGCGCACGCTCGGGATGAGCGGATGCCCCGGTCTCGCCGTCTGCGGCGAGGCCGGGCGGTGTTGCATAACGCGACGGCCCTGCGGCATGACCCAAAACGCCGCCGACGCCATCAGTTGCAAGGCTCGCAGATCTCGCCCTGCGTCTTCACAATGTGCGGCTTGGCCGCCTCATCACCGCGCAAAACCGCAGGGTCGGGAGCCTGAAGCCCCCATTCGCTGAGCGGCTTGCGCTCTCGCGGCAGCGAGGTGCGCTTCACCTCAATCGGGCGAGATTCGGCGATCTCATTCGGTCTCGGATCCGCTTCCGGTGTTCGTGCCATAGCCCACTCTCCTTGCGAGCGGCCGCGGAACAACACAACCCTTTGGCCCGCCCTGCGTCCCACCGACGCGTCGGCGTCAACTCGCAAGATGATATGCCCGA
>CAZBDZ010000041.1:0-29936 GCA_964490785.1 uncultured Phycisphaeraceae bacterium | reverse complement strand
CATCGGCGGCGGGGAAGTTGAGGACGTACGGCGCGTTGGTATCGACCGCGACGAACCGCAGTTCGCTCTCGTTCGCCGGGGGCGTCTCGCCGACCTGTTCCAGATCTCGACGCCCAGCACGCCCGCGGGCTTGGCCTTGGTGGGGGGGCGGGTCGGGGTCTGCTCATCGACGAAGCGGAGCGTGTGCTGCAAACGCGCCCCGCACTCGACGGAGCAGATCGGCGCGGTGGTCGGCGGGCCGATGGGGCTGGGCTCGTTGGCGACGGTGATCCCCAGCGCCTCGCGCTCGGCGTTGCTCACGGCGCTCGACGCCTGCAAGCGGCGCACGAGCGGACGGATCGCGGCGGTCAGCCCCGCGCGGCCCTCATCCTTGGCCTGCTTGGCGGCCCCCCCACCTTGGGCGGCGTTCTTGGCGGCCCCTTACGGCTCGCTCGTGCGCTCACGCTTCCACGAACATAAGAAGCATGCGAGCACGAGCGAGTCGTGTCAGGACATGTGCGCGGCGAAGTTGGTGTTGAAGGTGGTCTGGTTGGTGGTGACGGGCGTCATGTCCGCCGCGACCAGGCCGAGGGCGGCGAGGTTGGCGTTGGCACCCAGCGAAGCGTCCGCTCTGGGACGCGCAGCGTGAAAAGCAAGTCAACGAAATTGGAGACCGACAGGCCGAGTCTGCGAGGCCGATGCCTGATAGTCGGCGTCCGGTCCGGGCAAGTAGTCAGCCATCGTTGTGTACCTCACTGAGTGGATTCGGCGGCTCGCACAGGAGAAGCCCGACCCGCTACCCGAGCCGTCAATCGGCGCGCGGGGGGCACTCCGAGCGAGATCGACGGAATCACGAACCAACTTCACCCTCGCCGGAAGTAAATCAGCGCTTCCAGTAGCCACCCGCCCCGCCAAACCGACCATCGCGGGCTTCCTTGGCTTCCGCCTCGTTGACTTTGAGTGGGCGACCACCGAGCGGCTTCCCGTTTGTTCCGGCGATTGCCTTTTGCCCTTCGGCACTGCTAAGCATCTCGACGAAGGCGAATCCGCGCGGGCGGCCCGTGTCGCGGTCGGTGGAGACCATGACGTTGATCACTTGCCCGAAGGCGGAGAAGTGGACACGGATTTGGTCTTCGGTGATGGAGAACGGGAGATTGCCGACGTACAGCCGCATGAGCGGTGTCCTTCCTGATGCCGCCACAGCGGACTTATGTGAACACGATCCCTGATGCGATCAGCATCAGGGCAAGGGCTTCCGCCCCGTTAGTTTGACGATGAGAGCAGCGGCGTCTCCGAGTCTGCCACCGCATTCCCGAAGCCACTGCGGCTCCTGACCTGGCGTAACGCTGAGCCAAGCCGTATCTGTTCCGGCCTGGCCACCGTGCTGTGATTCCAAGCCGTTACCCGCACCCCACTGTGCCATAATCACGGTTTTGGGGATGATCCAGCAGTGGGCGGCGAACGGACTCACGCCGAGGCACACGGCGAACTTGTAGTCCTGATCGCGCAGTTGCTGGAACTTGTAGAAGCCGCCCTTCCAGAGCGTGCTGAACTTCACTTCTGCCCGTGCGCCATTAATAATGCGATCGGCTTGACTGTCAGGAGAACGAACGACATCGAATCCCTTGGTTGCCAGAAAGCCGGCGACCAGTTTCTCTCCGATGACGCCGATTTGACGCGACGGGCGAGTCTTGATCCACGCGAAGGGACTGCCGATCCATTCCTTGCCTTCGTCGGCATAGTCGCCTTGGAGTGTTTGGGAACACGAGGCAAGGATTAGAACATCGGGATCGGTGATCTTGCTCAAGCTTCGACTCCCGTGGTCGCAAAGAGGTCGGCAGCGGGCTGTGGAACCTCTGGCGGCGCAATGCCGTGGAACTTGGGCTGGGCGAAGGCAAGCCGCCTCGCCATGACTTCGATTGCTTCCGTGTTGCAGTCCACGAGAACGGCCGATCGTCCCGCCCGCGACGCCGACTCGCCGACGGTGCCGCTGCCAGCGAAGAAATCGAGCACGCGATCCCCAGGGTTGGAATGCACCTTGATGATCCGGTTGATGATCGCCAAGGGCTTTTGCGTCGGGTAGCCCGTCTTTTCCTTCCCGTTCGGGCTGACGATTGTGTTCCACCAAGTGTCCGTCGGCGTCTTCCCTCGCTCGGCTTTCTCAGGGCCAACCAAGCCGGGGGCCATGTAGGGGATGCGGTCAATGTCATCGTACCGATACGTGTAGTTCTCGGGGTCTTTTGCGTACCACAAGATATTGTCGTGCTTCGGCGACCATCGTTTGGTCGCTCGCGCCCCGTAGTCGTATGCCCACACGATTTCGTTGATAAATGACTCGCGCCCGAAGATCGAATCCAGAAGCACCTTGCAGTAGTGGACTTCCCGATAGTCGATGTGGAAGAAGAACGAGCCGTTCGGCTTCAAAAGGCGGCGGGCCTCCTCTAGCCGTGGCTCAAGGAACGCGAGGTAATCGGAGAACGTATCGGCGTAGCCCTTGGTCCCGATCTTGACGGTGCGATACCGCTTGCCCTGAAAGCCGACACGATCCCCGTCGTCGTCCCGAACGGTCTGTATTTGCGTTCGCGCCTGCGTCTTGCCGGTGTTGAACGGAGGGTCGATGTAGATGAGATCAAACGAAGCGTCGGGAAACGCCTTGATGACCTCCAGATTGTCGCCGAAATAGATATCGAGCACTGGTTTAGTCTCCGTTTGACGAGGCATGGTATGGCCTCGGGAGCCGGTTTGCAGTGCGCTGTCTTGCTAAGCCGCCACCGTCGCCGCCGCGACCTCCGACCACGGGCCTTTTTCGCCGCGGGTGCTCACCCAGCGCAGGGCGTAGTACGCCGTCTTGCCCGCGTCCGCCGAAGAGAAATCGGCTTGCAGGTTGCCGCGCGAACTGAGCGAGAGGAACTTGTAGGAATCGCCCAGCGGGGGGGCGGGCGTGTTGGGGTCGGCCAGCGCGAGCCAGACTTCCGCCCCCTGCACGCCCCGGGGGTTGGCCTTCCTCGTGGGCGTCGATTCATCCGTGACGGCCCCCCACGCCCGCCACGCTCACTCCCTTTCGAGCGTGAGGTGGATCAGCGGCGACACGGAGTGGTGCCAGTAGAGTTCATCGTCGAGGATGGCGATCGCGCACGGGTTCGCGGCGTGGGGGGCGGCGTGGATCACCGCGTCGTCGGCGTGGCCCGTGTCGAGGCGGCGGGCCATTTCGAGCACCCATCCGCGGCCGTTGTGGGTCGCTTTGCCTCGGATATCAGCGACGCTTCCCGAGGGCTGCTGCTGCACGAACGAGTCCACCTCGTCTCCCTCATGGGCCGTGGGCTTGGGCTTGACCGCGTACGCGGGCGTGCCCTCGTCCATCGGTCGCTGGATGTACACCTTCCCGTGCGGGCCGAAGGTGTACTCGTTGGCCTTCTCCATCGCCGTGGCCGAGATGATGTGGCGCTTGTCATCGACGTACCCGATCGGGCCGCCGCGTCCGGCCTTCCAGTGCCACACATCGGCGGTGAAGGTCTTGCCCATCGCGAGCATGCTCACATCGAACTCGCCGCTGATGGGGAACTCCAGGGCGAACTGATCGTCGGGCCGCGTCGGGCGGTCGTAGGCCTTGGTCTCGGCGTTCCAGATGTAAGGGTCGCGCCGGTCGCTTTTCGTGTCATCCTCCCACTCGGCCAGCACGTAGAGCGTGTCGGCAGTGTGAAGGGCCCGGAGCGTGACCGAGCGCGGAGAGCCAGCGCCCACGGCCTCGCGCACGGTCACGACCAGCGGCGTGGCGCTCGACCACGCGGCGTCGATCTCGCCGTCGATCTGTGGAGCGACAGCCGTCGGACGCGACGCCCAGTTCAGCGGCGGCTCGGCGTGGCTTGACTTGCCAGCGATCCCGCCGGCAGCGTGCGTCTGCGCCGTGCCCGTTGCGGCACCGGCGGCCCCCCCCCACGTCCCGCCTTCGATTTTGAGATCATCGAACGACGTCGCGGCGTCCGCCTTGGTCCACACGCCCACGCCGCCCTCGCCGGTGATGTGGTCGTCGGTCGCTTCGAGTTCCTTCTTGCCGTTCAGGAAGCACGTGATCGCGTTGCCCTTCTGCTCGACGCGGATGGTGAACCACTGGCCCGCGGGGATGACGGGAGCGATCTTGGCCGTGGCGAGTTGCTTGCGGCTGCCGTCCTTGACGTAGTAGAGCCGGAAGTTCTCCTCCAGCGGGTTGTAGCGGGCGATCATGTAGTTGTCCTTGTCCTTGACGCGCCAGATCGGCCCGCCGCCCTGGTCCTCGTTGCCCGAGTCGGCCCGCGCCTTGACCTCGATCGCGCCGTCGGTGAACTTCACCGCGTCGGTCCAGCAGATGTTGTAGGTGCCGCCGGAGTCGTGGTTGACGCTCGTGAGCCCGAGGATGTTGGGGCCGCTCGGGGCCGTGTCGGCCGCGGCGACCTGCCAGGTCGCGACCGGGCCCTTCTGATTCGTGCCCTCGGCCCTCCAACCGGGCGGCAACTTCCCTGCGGCGTCCGTGTCGAAGTTGAGTGTCGTCGTGGAAGCGGCGGGAGCAGCCGGTTGTGCGCCGGAGGCGGGCCGCTCGGGTTGCCCTGCGGCCGGCGTGATGAGGCCATGCACGGCGAGCGGTGCGAGCAGAGCCAGGTAGAACAATGGTCGGTTCATGTCGGGTCTCCAGAATGAGGGTTGCGTGAAAGGTCCAACGTCCCCGGCCCAGGGCCCTGGGGGGCGGGGTATGTCAGCGTGAACGTGCTGCCGCGTCCGGTGATCGATGCGACGGCAACGGTGCCGCCGCAAGCCTCAACGGACCACTTGACGATCGCCAGGCCCAGCCCAGTCCCGGCTTGTGCCGATGGGGAGCGGGCCGGGTCAACGCGGTAGAACCGCTCGAAGATCCGAGGATGATGCTCCGGTGCGATGCCCGGGCCGGTGTCGGCAACGACGATCCGAACCGTTCCGCTCTCACACGTTGCCGACACCTCGACCTGGCCCCCGGCGGGCGTGTACTTCACGGCGTTGTCCACGAGATTGACGAGCGCCTGACGCAGCAGAACCGGGTCCACGAGGATCGGCGAAAGGCCGCCGTTGACACAGGCCAATCCGACGCGCTTGTCCTCCGCAACCGGCGTGTAGAGATCCACGACTTCGCGTGCGACAACGGCGGCGTCGATGTGCTCAGGCTTGACCGCGTGTCTTCCCGCGTCGGCGCGAGCCAGGACGAGCAGCCGGTCGGTGAGCGATGTCAGTTGCGTGACACCCTCGAGCATCGAGCCGATCGCCTCGCGGTACTGGTCCGATGATTGGTCTGTGCGGAGCGCGACCTCGCCGGCGCTGCGGATCGCGGTGAGGGGCGTACGGATTTCGTGCGATGCGTCCGCGGTGAAACGACGCTGACGGTCGAAAGCCTCCTGCAGCCGGTCAAGCGAGCGGTTCGTGATCGTGGCCAGTCGCCCGAACTCGTCCCGGGGATTCTCCACGGGCAGCCGCTCGCCGAGCCTGTCTCCGCTCACTCGTTCGGCGGCCTCGGCCATGCGGCGAATCGGCGCCAGCATCCGCCCCGCCAGCCAGTACCCTCCGACACCCGCCAGCGCGAGAAGAACAGGGAACGACGCGCCGAGCATCCAACTCACGCTCGCGATGCTCCGGCGCGCTGGCTCTTCGTCCGCGGCGACGACGATCGTGAAGGTGCGCTCTCCGGTGCTCACCGTTGTGGCCGCGATGCGGTAGTGCTCGTGGCGGGGCGTCTCCCAAAGCCGGTCCACCCCATCGGCGAGGATCTGGTGGGGAGCGGGGAGCCCAAGAGGTTCCCACGCCGTCGCCCCGTGCTCCACCTGGCCGTCCTTGAGGACCAGCACGAGTGCGTGCGGGTTGAACTCCGCGAACTCGGCCACGTCCCCGGGGTTGGCGCTCACGAACGCGGCGATCGTTTCCAGGTCGCGCCGGACGCGGGCCGCCACCTCTCCGAGAACTCCCGCCCGGACGATCACGTAGACCCCGGCGGCAACGACGACCAACACCAGCGCCAGCGCCCCCGCGAACCACACCGTCAGTCGCGCCCTGATTGTGGTCGGACGGCCGATCATGCGTGGTCCTCCGACAGCCGGAAACCGATGCCGCGGACCGTGTGGATGAGCGGCCTGTCGAACGGCTCATCGACCTTCTTCCGAAGTCGGGCGACGGTGGCATCGATCACGTTGTCGAGCGGCGTGATGCGGCCCGTCTCCCTCCACACGTCCCGCGCCAGCATGTCGCGCGACACGATGTCCCCGGCATGGCGCAGCAGGAACTCCAGCAGGTCGAACTCGCGGACCGTCAGGTGCAGCATCCTGCCTGCCCGCGTCGCCCGCCGCGCGAGGAGGTCGATCTCCAAGTCCGCGCAGGCGAGCCTTGTGGCGGCAGCACGGCCGCGCCGGAGCAGCACGCGGATGCGGGCCAAGAGTTCATCAAACGCGAACGGCTTCACGAGATAGTCGTCGGCCCCGGCGTCGAGACCTGTCACGCGGTCCTCGACCGCGTCACGGGCCGTCAGGAGCAGCACGGGAATGTCGCCGACTTTCTGTCGGATGCCCGCAAGGACCTCAAGACCGCTCCGACCGGGGAGCATGATGTCGAGGACGACCGCGTCGTACCGCTCGGTGGTGGCCCGGAAGAACCCATCCTCGCCCGTGCCAGCCGATACGACGGCGTACCCCTCCGCCGCGAGTCCGCGCTCAAGCGAACGCCTGACGGTCGGCTCGTCTTCGACAACGAGGATGCGGGCACTTGGCTCCTGCACGCCATGACGTTACCCGCGCTGTGGTGTTCGGCGCGTCTACAGGTCTCTGACATTCCTGTCAGGTTGAAGCTGGCCAGCGTCGGGCCCGCCAAGGCATGTAACCGGCATCCGGTCCCGTGACGACTCGGCAGGGGCAACTGGGCGATGCTGAACGGCGGATTTCCGCAGTCGGGAAGCCACCTTGACGGATGTGTCCCGACGGGTGCTCGCGTGCGGAGGTCGGCGTCGTTGGCGATCTCGATCGCCCGCCGCAGCGCCCGGTTCGGCAGGTCGGCCTTCCGAAGTCGCGAGCGGGGGGGGGCAATAGCAACCCCCCAAAGCGTCCGACTTCACGCATGAGCGGTCGCAGCTCTCGCGGTCGCCGAGGCTGCCGACTTCAGAAGCCCGTCCTCCATCTCGTAGATAGTGTCGAACACGTCGAGGGCCCGATGATCATGCGTGACAACGATGACACCCGTGCCGTGCCTGTGAGCCACATCACGGAACAGTTCCATGACCTGTCGCCCGCGAACACTGTCGAGCGCGGCGGTCGGTTCATCGGCGAGAATAAGGCTGGGTTGATTGGCCAGGGCGCGGGCGACGGTCACACGCTGCTGCTCGCCGCCGGAGAGCTGGGTCGGCATGTTGAACGCCCGTTTCCCTACGCCGAGGGCGTCGAGCAGTTCCTTGGCGCGGCGTCTGGCCGCCGAGGACGGGCGACCGATCAGTTCGCCCACCACTTGAACATTCTCAATCGCGCTGAGAAACGGGATCAGGTTGGACTTCTGGAAGACAAAGCCGATGTGCTCCCGGCGAAAGCGGCGGAGGTCCCCCAGCGACCGAGGGCCATCCTGCATCAGTTTGCCGCCGATCGTGACCGTGCCGCGGGTAGGCGGGTTGATGAGACCCACGCAGAGCAAGAAGGTGGACTTGCCAGCGCCGCTGGGACCAAGGAGCGCAACGACCTCACCGCGCCGGACACGCATCGACGCATCGCGCAGCGCGACCACCTCGGTGTGCCCGCCGCCGTACACCTTGGTGAGCCCGCTCGTTTCCAGCGCCAGTGGGTCGGTCATGCCTTGCTCATTCTCCTTGCATCGGGTCAGCTGATTGCCTCATTCGGTGCGACGCGCATCGCCTTCCATATCCCGAGGAGGCTCGCGAGCACTGAGATCACAAGCACGATGCCGGCCAGGCGAAGCAAGTCGTCGTTGGTCACCAGCACGCGCCGCGGAAAGAGCGGAAAGAGGCGGGTTCCGATCAGGTATCCCACGCCGTACGCGAGCACGCCCATGATCAACGATTGCTGGAGAATGAGCCCGGCGATGACGTGCGTGGGCGCGCCGATGAGTTTCAGGAGGGCGATGGGGTGGAGTTTGTCGAGCGTGAGGGTGTAGATGATGAGAGCCATAATCACCGCCGAAATGATGGTCAACAGAACGCGAAAGAGCAGAATCTGGCGGCGGGCACGATCTACGCTCCCCTTGAGCAGCAGTTCTTCCTGTTGCGGGCCCGTGTAGGTCGTCACGTCGCTCCAGCCGCTCATGGACCGCTGCACGCTGGCGGGGTCGGAGCCCGGCATCAGGCGCGCGATCACGGCGCTGATCGCCGGGCCCGGGAGCGCCGCGAGATTCTGCGCGGGGCCTGAGGCGCGGTCCAACACACTGGGCTGCGTGCGGCCGAAGTCAATCTCGTTCGCGCGGGCACGACGCGCCTGGCGCTCCAGCCGAATGGACTCGCCGGGCTCGTCGAACTGGATCGCCTGCGCATCACGGCTGGTGAAGCACGCGATCCCGTCACCGCCCGAGGCCACCAGCCAGCGAGTCAGCCCGACGACCGTGTACGTGTCCTTTCCGAGGCGGAGTCGTTCACCAAGTCCCAGGCCCAGGGACTCGTCGGCGATCATCTCGAAGTGATTCTGCGCCAGCGGACGACCGGCGATCAGCGGCAGGCCCTCGCCCTTGTCGGTAGGCCAGCCGAGCCCGAGCACGCCCATGCGCAAGGGCTTGCCGCGGTGCTCGCGTTGGATGGTGTGGAACACGAACTCGCGGGCATCGGTGACCCCAGGAACGGCGGCGACGCGATCCACCAGGCTGCGTGGAAGCCGAGAAACCTCGGCGAATGGCCCGCGTGTGTCGCGCTGCACGACCCACAGGTCCGCACCGACACCGCGCGTCACCACGAGCGCGTCGTCCACCAGCCCCCGATAGATGCCCCCCATGCCCATCACGACCATGAGGAGCATCCCAACGCCGAGCGTCGTGAGGACGAAGCGCCCGAAGCTGTGCCGGATATCACGGACAGCGAGGTTCATTTCGGGGTGATCCTCCGACCATCTCGAAGCGGGTCGGCGGTCGGCGTCGCCGGGCTCACGACCACATCGCCCGACGCAAGCCCGCTGGTCACTTCGACAACGTCGCGCCCGCGCAATCCGATGGAGATCTCACGCCAGCGGGCCGTGCCACGCTCGTCGAGCATCACGCCCGATCGCCCGTCCCGCACAAGCACAAGTGACGCTGGAACAATGACCACATCTTCGCGGCGATCGACGCGAATATAGACCTCGGCACGTTGCCCGACGGCCCAGTTCTCGGGCAGCCGTTCGACGCGCACGTCCACCACGATTTCACGGGTCTCACGATCCGCCTCACGTCCGACACGCGCCACCACGCCGTCGTACTCGATATCCGGCTCAGATCGGAAGACCACTCGCGTCTGCTGCTGTTCGGCCAGCCGAGCCAGCTCTGTTTCGCCGACCCAAGCCGAGATCCACATTTCGTTGAGCGAGACCAGTTGAAGCACCGACGAGCCCGCCGTCACAACGTCGCCCGCGTCGCGGTCGCGCCGCACGACCAGGGCGTCGAATGGAGCCTCAATTGTTGTGTCGTGCAACCGCGCCCGCTGGTAGTCCAGGGAGCGCTCGGACGCCGTGAGTCGTCGCTGTCCCTCTGTGATTGCGGCACCAGACCGCGATAGTTCAGCCTCGGCCACTGCAAGTGTTTCGGCTGCTCCGTCGAGTTCTTGTTGTGAGGAGGCGTTCGCGGCCGCCGCCTGCACCTGCCGCTCGTGCGTCAGCCGTGCTTGTGTCAGCACCGCCTCGGCCCGCCGTAGATCGGCTTGAAGCCGCTCGACGCTCGCGGCTGCCGCAGCAACATCGGCCTCCGCGACTGCGACCTGCTGTCGAACGTCGGTGTCTTCAAGCATGATGAGCGTGTCGCCAGCCTTGGCATGATCTCCCTGATCGGCAGCGATCTTGACGATCAGACCCGGTACCTTTGGCCCGACGACCGCGCTCACGCGGGCCTCGAGTGTGCCCGTGCCGAGCACCTCCGCCAGCACATCTCCCCGGGTGACGGTGTGCGTCGATACGGCGACGGGCGATAGGAGCATCCACCACGCCGCAAGCCCAATGACGGCGACCCCACCCACTATCCGGGCCATGAGCCAGATGCGCCGCGCATTGCGTTGCCACCAGGTCACACCGGGCGACGTGGCACCTGACTGAGAGGTTGTTTCAATGGTCGTCATGCGAGGGATCGTATCGAGCCCGCTCGCACTCGCGCGGCGACACCGAGCGATGAACTGACGCGCGGTGGTCCCTCGCCGGTATCGGGTCACTGCTCGTGCGTGAATCGACGAGCGTTGGCGACCGAGAATGGCCCCCGAGAGCAACCCTCCTGTTAAGCTCAACTCACCCGTCAACCAGAGATCGCGAGAGTCCGAGAGGGTTGCCGCCGGTTGGGCGAGAGCAACCGTGGGGGTTGCAGTCGCACCCCGAGATTCGGCTTCAAGACCGAGAGCGCGGCGGGAGGGGCGGGAAGCGCCGACACCCCCGTCGCGACGGGACTTTCCGCGACCTCGGCCCCTCTGCCCGAATCGGCCCGACCCGGAAACCACATCGCCCCCGAGTTTCCGCGAGGGCGTCGGCAACTCCACTCGATTGCGCGCGAAATGCGCGCAGACTGGGGCGAGACTGGCCCGAGACCGTACGCAGACTTGCGTGCGCTGGACCTTTCCTGCGCATCAGAAACCGCCATTCTGGAGCAGCACAATGGGGTCATCGGAGCACCAGAAGTGCCTGTCGATCCGGTGCTCTCCGTCCTCATGGAACTCGCTGGGCCGCCTCCGCTGCCCCCAAGAGGGCGGCTCGAACGGCCGGGGAGAGATGGGGCCACATCTCAATCAGCCGGCTCAGCTCGTCGGCTGGGCCCCCGGCCTGACCGCTGGGAATACTGCTGGGGGTGGTCGAAAAGCACTCGTTTTCTGCCAGGGTATTCGGGGGGTGCATTCTGGTTCCCAAGCTGAATGTCGCCGGTTCGATCCCGGTCGCCCGCTTTGTCTGCCGCCGATGTCTGACGATGACTCCGGCGGCTTTTTGTTGGCCAACTCTCGGGGTTCCGCGAGTCCCGGCGATGCGGGCGGGGGCGGTCGGATCGGGGCCGATGGCCGGCCGAAGGCAGGGGATTACCTGGGTGAACGCGCACTTGCGCAAGCGCGGGTGCAAGCGGGTGTGCAAGGTGTGGGGGGATGAGACTGCCGAGCAGCGAACGGCTATCGGACTGCCCGCCCCTTCTGCAACGCGGGTCTTCCAGATACCCCCCAAATTGCCGGCATCAAACTCTGGTATTCGGGGCACGAATCGGTGTACACTTTGGTGGGCTTCGTACACTCAGCGATTGAGCGAGAGCCCATCTGGAGAGAGAAACATGTCTGTGAGATTCGTCATCGGTGTAACCGCGATCGCGTGCGCGACCGCGACGTCCAATGCCGACTGGTACGCTGGTGATCCATCGTCAACCAGCCTCGCGCCGCTCGCGGCATTCGCATGGGTTACAAACGTCCCGAGCCCCGGCTACGTGGCGTACACCTTTGACAACTTCACCTGGACCAACGCGAGCGGCGGCATGGTCGACTCCATCGGTGGGCACTTCATGTCCTCCCTCGGCATCCCTATCACCGGAGTTACCTTCGCGCAGTGGGAAATCCGCTCCGGTGTCTCGGTTGGAAACGGCGGCACGCTGATCGCCTCGGGCAGCGGCGTGCCGGTGCTTTCGTCCACTCCGTTCCTCTCGCAGTTCATCGGCTCCCCGAACGTCGATCCGGTGGCGCGCGTCGAGCTCGATGTCCCGGACTTCGCCCTTGCACCGGGCAACTACTGGCTCGGCTTCAGCATCGGCGATGTCGGTGCGGGCGTCGGCGGGTATGTCGCCGAGACGATCGGCGCCAACGGCATCGGCGGGCCGCTCGACGACGGCAACGCCATCTACTTCCAGGGCGACGGCACGAGCAACCCGTGGAACTGGGTCGATGTCAACTCCACATGGGGAGGTCCGATGGACGCTGCTTACTTCATTACGGAGGCGCCCGCTCCCGGGGTGGCTGCTCTGCTCAGCCTCGGTGGCCTGCTCGCGGCCCGTCGTCGCCGCTGAGTTCGCCTGGCTTGGACCGCATGCCGCGACCTCAATCGCCTACGGCTCCAACGAAGCCGCCACTGACGAGTCCGCGATGAAGTGGCGGATGCGGCCGCGCCATTATTTCCACGAATCCGTATCATACGAATCCCACAAGATTTCCGGGCAGGAGCATCCGCCTCTTCACTCGAAGACTCGCTCAGAAGCGGCTTCTCTGACGCCCGGAAACCATGTGGAATCCGTATCAGATCATCGCCGACGCAAAGCCGGACACCTTGTCCAGCGGCCGGTCAAACAGCCACGCCACACCCCCGCCGATCGGCGAGATCCGGGAATCGCGGTCAGCGCCACGCCGCGGCGTTTCCAAGCACATTGTCGCCGGTTCGTGCCGCTCGCCCGCTGTTTTCTTTCGGGTCGGCTAAATCCCGATGATGTTCACGCCGCAGTCGACGTAGACGTTTTCGCCGGTGATGCCGCTGGCGAGGTCGGAGAGGAGCCACGCGGCGGTGCTGCCGACTTCCTCGCCTTCGATGTTTCGCCGGAGTGGAGCGCGTTCCGGGGTGCGATCGAGCATGATGTCGATGCCTCCCACGGCGGAACTCGCGAGCGTCCGCAGCGGGCCGCCGGAGATGGTGTTGACGCGGATGCGCGAGGCGCCGAGTTCTGCGGCGAGATACCGGGCCGTGCATTCGAGGGCGGCCTTGGCGACTCCCATGACGTTATAGCCCGGCACGACCTTCTCCGAGCCGTAGTAGGACATTGCAATGATGGACCCACCGCCGGAGTCGCTCATCATCGGGCGCGCTCGGCGCGCGATCGCCGCAAGCGTGTATGCCGAGACGTCGATGGCGGAGAGATACGCGGCCCTCGGCGTCTCGACAAACCTCCCCGGGGTCAGCCACTCCCGGTCGGCAAACGCGATTGAATGGACGACGAAATCGAGGCGCGTGTGGGCCTTGGCGTACGCGGCGAACACGGCGTCAAGGTCTTCGTCCTTCCCCGCGTCGCACGCGAAGAGCCAGGGATCGGGGAGGCCGATGCCTTCCACGGCCTTGCGCGTGCGGCGTTCGTTCTTGTCGCCCGGGAGGTGCGCGAAGGCGCACCGCCCACCTTGTTTCAGGACCGCATCCGCGATGAATGTCGCGTAAGAGCGGTCGTTCGCCACGCCGAAGATCAGCCCGACCTTGCCATCGAGGAGTGCCATGGTGCCACAGTTGTACCACGGCGAGCGCCAGGCATGGCAAGGCCGGGGCGTTGGTCAGCAGGCGCATCTTCGCGCCGCGCCTTGATGCGGAGCGCCTCACGCCCCGCGACGGCGGCGTGCTCCGAACACGAGCATGGCGGCCAGCGCCGAGCCGATGCCCGGCGCGGGGATGACCGTTACGCTTCCTGAAGCGGTGTGGCCGAGGATCGTGTAGGAGCCCGAGAAGACGAACGGAACGTTGTCGTAGACGTAGGCGTACGCGTCGTCCATGGCGGCCTGCGCGCCGCCGATGGGGTTGGCGGGATCGGGATCGCTGCCGCCGGGCCAGAAGGCGTTGCCGACACCGACGTAGACGATCTCATCGACGAGGGTCGTGCCGTTGCCGGAGGCGTAGTAGGTGTCGTCGCCGCCGCCCTTTTGCCGGTCGGCGCCCCAATCGACGCCGAAGCGCGTCGGGCTGTAGTTGTAGCCGATGAAGTTCCCGACGTAGCCGAGCGAGTCGAAGGAATCGTTGGAGTGCAACTCAAAGGTGAGGTCTTCGAGCCTGAACTGCATCACGCCGTCGCCGAAGGCGTGCAGCCCGAAATGGACCCGGTTGCCGTACTCGTTGTCGAAAGGTGCGGCGGGGCCCACCGTGCCGCGCCACGACTTGAACGAGGAGACCATGAACTCGCCGGGATCGACGATCGACGGGCAGACCTCGTAGGCGGTGGGATCGGTGAGCCGATTCCCGACGCTCGAAAGCCCCGCCTCGATCGCCCCCAGCGCATTCCCCACATAGGCGCCCCAACTGGGCGACCCGTAGGCGTTGGGCGCCGACGACGGAATGACATCGATGGTGATGCCGGCGTGCGAGAACGGAGCGGCGATCGCCAAAGCGACAGCACAGCAAACGCGACTTGACATGTTTCCTCCTCCGCGATGAACGCGGGTTGGTCCTCGCGCCGTCCAAAGGGCGGCGTGCTGCTTGTTTTCGTCTGGCACGGATATCCCAGACCGCCCGGCCCCACGGCCAAGGCACTGTGAACACAATACAACAATCACAGGCCCGAGCAACAGAAATCCCGCGAATTCCCAAATACAGTCGCTTCCGGCGGGCATACCTGGCGACAAGGCGTTGTCAGTCGTCGCAGCGACTCGAAACTGTGGAGTCTTCTTGTGCTTCGTTCCTAGAAAACTTCAAAACAGTTTGAGAAGCGGTAACTCTTCAGCCGGGCGCCACGGCCAGCGCAGCGAGTGTCGCCGCGGCGACTCGGCCGTGGCGGACACCGGGGGGCGGGGGTGCTCTGAACAAGAAGTCGCTGCCGATGGGACGCCTCGACAACTCTCGGGCGACCGCCCGCTCCCGCCACGGCCGACTGCGCTGCGCAGAGCCTCCGCTTCGCTGGCCGTGGCACCCGGCTGAGGAGTTGCGTTTCCATGAACTTCCGCTCCGCATGACCACAACGGGGGGAAAACCTGCACCGTTCAGGGCACCTGACGGCGGGTGCGAGCCGCCGCACTCCACTTGGACAGGAATTCATGCGAACACCCTGCAAACATGACAATTCGCAGACTTGAGAGAAAGTTGTGATTTCCTTCTCAAGGGAGGGATTGCGGCGTACCGATTTCCCCGGCGTAGGGACGGCGAGAGAGGAAAGGAGCGTCAAAGATGACGCATCGCCGCTTCGGTCGTTTCGGCGCCTTTGCCTTGGGCTTCACCATTTCGCTGGGCGGGGCTGCCGCGTTCGCAAACCCCTGGTACGGGACTCCCGGCTACGAATGGGGCCGGACCAACTGCGGGCCGGCGACCGGCAACCGCCGGTCGTACGCTTCGTGCATGTCGTGCTGCGCGCGCGGGGCGCAGCGCGAGAACTACCCCGCCGACGAAACCGGCGGGTGCGGGCACTTCTGCAAGCGTGTTCCCTGGGACATCTGGGTCAGGCACTAGAGGACGCGCCCCATGAACGCAGCATGGCGCCACGGACGGCCGCCTTGGGTGCTCGCGGGAATCGCCGCGGGCGCGGCTGCCTTCTCGCTGCTCCTCGGCATCACGGGGGTCGGCCGATCCGCGCCGGAATGGCAGGTCAGGCTCGACGAGGATGTTCCGCGCTACTCGTCGGCGAACACGTCGATCGTCGGCCCCGCGGCGCATCTCGCGCAGGAGCGCATCTTCAACGATCTTCTCCGTCGGTGGAACTGGACCGACTCCGAAGCCCGGGAACTCTGCGGCCTGCTTCGCGCCGGCTATCCGGTGCCGCTCGCCGCGCGACGGGCGATGTCCGCCGAGGATTTCGGAAGGGCGATGGTTCACTCGGCCGCCTCCGTCGCGCTGCTCGCTCGCCTCGAGGTCGGCGCGCCGATGACTCCCTCGGCCCGGGGCCTCATCGTGGGCGCATTCATCGATGAACTGGGCGAGGCGTTCCCCGAACGGCGGTGCAACGCCGCGATGGCGCTCATCGTCTCGAAATCGATCGAGGAGCCCGCCGTGCGGGCCATGGTCGAACAACTCACCGAGGACGCCGATCCCGAGACGGCGGAGATCGTCGCGATGCAACTGGCGCACTACGACGATCAGAAATCGCGGGCGCTGGTGCTCGCGGATCGGGAGTGAAGGCGTTTCGCCGGGAACCCGGCTGAAGAACCACGTTATTCCTTCTTCGGCTCTTCGCCCGCGGGCGCGTCGGCAGGCTTGGACGCGTCGAGCGCCTTCTTCACCTCGTCCGGGATGGCGAAGGTGTCGGCGGGCAACTCGGCATTCTGCTTCACGGAGTCGATCGTCGTGATGATCTGCACGCCCATGCCCGAGTTGATGATGGTCTTGTGCGGCATCTTGATGCCGTCGATCTCGCGGAAATCCGAGAAGTTTGTATCAACAGGCATGTCGCCCATCTGGCTCTTGGCGATCGTGGCGATGCGCACCAGCAGCCCGCTCTCCTTCTCGTAGTAGTTCGTCTGGGTGATGCCCTCGGTCGTCACGAGTTTCACGGCGTAGGTCGGCTTGCCGTCGATCTCCTGCTCCGACTCCGCCGTCGCTTCCTTGTAGAGTTTCTCCCACTGGAGTTCGCGGTCGAAGATGGCCTCTCTGAGGACCTGCGTCTTCTCCTCCCCATCGAGGATCCGCGCGCCCTGGATGGTGTCCATGTGCCACGCGACCTCGCCGTCGGTGCCCATGGTCTGCGCGCCGAACCCGCCGAGGTCGATCTTCATCGCCATCTTGTTCGGGGCGGCCTGGATGACGCGCGTGGTGCCCTTGACGCCCGCGGCGGGGACTTCCATCGTCCCGGTCATCTCCCGGTTCTTGATCTTCTCATGGGCCGCACGCCCGCCTGTAACTTCGAGGTAGCGCTCGATGATCTCCTTTGCCGAGGGCCCCTTGTACTCGGCCTTTGGCGTCTCGGGAGCGGCGGGCGGAGCCGCGGGCGCCTCCCCTTGTCCCCACGCCGCTCCGTTGCAGATGAGGGCCAGCAATCCCGCCATCGACCAGCCCAGAGTCGTCCGTTTCATTTCAGGTCGTCCTTTGTGAGTTTGTGCATCGGGCCGCGCGGGAGCCGATTCACCGGCTCGTCGCCGCGCGCCTTCGAGGCCCCAGAGGATACCGGCAAACGCGATCCTAGTTCCGACCGCCCGCGATCCACGTCTCCGCCGCCTCGATCACCGGGTCCCGGCCCTCCAGGAGCATCGCCCGATCAGGCTTGACCTGAACGTCCGGCGCCACGCCGTTGCCTTCGAGCACTCGGCCGTCGGCTGAAACATAGTTCGCGGTCGCGTACTGCAGGCCGTCGCCGCTGGGGAGTTTCGTGATGATCGAGGGGAGCGCCATCCCGGCGGTGGTCGAGCCGAAGACGCGGGCCCGGCCGATCGCCTGCAGCCCGCCCGCCATGATCTCGGACGTCGATGCGGAGGTTTCGTCAACAAGGATTGCGACCGGCCCCGTGAAGCGCCCGACCTGCGGGTTCAGGACGAAGTTGATGCTCGTCTGCCGGGTTGTCATGGTGCCGAGTTTCAGATTCGGCTCGCTGACGAGCATGTTGCCCATGCCCATCGCCATCCCGCCGATCCCGCCGGGGTTCCCGCGCAGATCGATGATGAGGCCCGGCGCATCGGCGTACTCGGCGATGCGGTCGCGGTACCACGGCATGACCGTCGGCGGATCAAAGAAGACGCTGAAGCGGATGTACCCCGCGCCGCCGGGCAGGCGCCTCGCATCCTTCTCCAAGTACATGGGTGGAAGATATCCGAACACAACCGGAGTGCCTGAGAGTTCGACGACGCCGAGCGTGAATGTCCGCGACTTCCCGTTCCCATCGGCGAAGCGCAGTTTCAGTGATTCGCCGACGCGTCCCCTGGCGGCGTGGCGCATCGCCAGCGATTTCATGGCCGCGAGATTGCCGTGCCCCGCATACTCCTTTTCAAGCACCGCGAGCGTCTCCTTCACGCTCTTTCCATTGCGAGCGAGGACCGTCCAGCCCGGCTTCACGCCGGCGCGATCGGCGGGCGAGCCGGCATCAACCGCGATGACGACAACTTCATCGTCGATGACGCGCACGTCGACGCCGACCTCCCCTTTGTTTCCCTTCCCTTCCCGGCCCTTGTCCTCGCCGTCGCCCGTCACGTTTTCGTAGGCGTCGGCGGAGATCACGCCGAAGTGCGATTGCCCGAGGCGGTCGATCATCTGGTTCATCAATACGACAGCCTCCGCGTGGGTGGCGGCGGCCTCGACCTTGGGGCGGAACTCCGCCTTCGCCGCTTCCCAGTCCACGCCGTTCAACGTGGCGTCGAAGTGGTGATCGCGGATGGCGGCCCACGCTTCATCGAACGACCGGATCATCACGGCCCGCTCGGCGTCGGTCATCGGCGGCTCGGCCCGCTTCGCCGGGTGCGTTGCGCACGCGGTCGCGAGCGCTAAAACCGCCAACCAGAGTCGATTGCGCATCGGGAGTCTCCTTCGTCTCGGATGGTACTGAATGGCCCCGTGCGTGCCACCGACCGTGGCCTTGCACGGTCGGTGTCTCCCGCACCGGCGACACCGACCGCTCCGAGCAGCGGTCGGTGGCACGCAAGCGGGGCCTACTCCATCGCTCGCACAAGCGCGTCGATGGAATCGCGCACGGCGACCGGCGCGTTCGCCAGGGACCCCGTGATTCCCTTGCCCGTGTGATAGCCGACGGTCGCGTCCGGGTCCTTCAGCGCGTGCCCCGTGATGATGCAGACGACGCGCTCGCCCGGTTTGATGAGGCCCTCGCGTTCAAGCATCGCGGCCCCGGCGACCGACGCCGCGCTCGCCGGCTCGCAGCCGAAGGCCGCGCGCCCGACGAGCGCCTTGCAATCGAGCATGGTCGCGTCGTCCACCGCGCGGACCACGCCGTCCATGCACTCGAGCGCGCGCAGAGCCTTGGGAAGATTGACGGGACGAGCGATCTCGATGGCGCTGGCGATGGTCCGCGCCTTCTCGTGATCGCGGTCCATCCTGTCGAACTCGGCCCTCACCTTCGTCTTGTCGTAGCGCCCGCCGTTCCAGCGCACGCCGAGGTCGTTGACCATGCGGTCGAGCGTTCGCGCGCCCTTCGCGTTGATGACGGCAAGCCGCGGCACGCGGTCGAGCATGCCCAGCGTCTTCAACTCCATGAACGCCTTGCCGAAGGCGGAGCAGTTGCCGAGGTTTCCGCCCGGGACGACGATCCAATCCGGGGCGCGCCAGCCGAGGGCTTCGAGGATGCGGTGCATCACCGCCTTCTGCCCTTCGAGGCGGAAGGGGTTGATCGAGTTCATCACATAGACGCCGAGGCCGCGGCGAGCGCTCGCGATCTCCTGCACGCGCGCGAGGCAGGCGTCGAAGTCGCCCTCGATCTGGAGCGTCCGCGCCCCGTAGTCCAGCGCTTGCGACAACTTTCCGAAGGCGATCTTTCCCGACCCGATCAGCACGAACGCACGCATCCCCGCGGCGGCGGCGTACATCGCCATGCTCGCCGACGTGTTCCCCGTGCTCGCGCAGATGACGCGGGACGCGCCGACCATCCGCGCATGGGTGAACGCCGCGGCCATGCCGTTGTCCTTGAACGATCCCGATGGGTTCAGCCCCTCGTATTGAAGAAACACGTCCGACACCGGGCGCCACGGGTGGGCACTGAGACCGGCGGCATCCCCCATGCCCTTCAGAATCGTCCGCCCCTCCCCGCGCGAGACGATCTCCTCTTCGCTGTTCCAGAACGGCATCAACTCACGGAAGCGCCACACGCCGGAAGCATTCAGCGCGGCCCGGCCTCCCGTCGCGTACGCCGCGCCGGACCACTGGCGAGCGCCGAAGACCCCCGGCTCGCGCGTGAACCCGAGTCGGCGGTGCGCGGCGTCCCAGTTGTACGCAACGTCGAGCAGCCCGCCGCAGGTCTCGCAAGCGAACGCCGACCGCGATATCGCAAACTCCGCCCCGCAGTCGGGGTCGATGCACTTCAGGAAGGCATGTGGGCTGGTTTCCGCCATGGCGACGCCTTAGATATTGCAAGGCGCCCGGCCGCCGGGCAAGCCTTCAAGAATTGCCCGATCATAGAGACATGCCCCCCATCGTCGGCCTGACCTGCTCACTCGATGACAAGGATGCCCGGGTCCGCACCACCTACATCTCGGCGGTCGTCCGCGCGGGGGGCGTCCCGATCCTCCTGTCTCCTCCTATCGGTCTGTCCGACGATTCGGCGTACCTGGCCGCCGTCGAATCGCAACTCGAACTCTGCGACGCCCTCGTCCTGACCGGCGGACCCGACTTGCGGACGGAGCGCTACGGCGTTCCGACGCACCCGGCGGCGAAAACGGTGAATCCGGATCGGCAGCGGTTCGAGGAAGCGCTCATCGCCGCGCTCGACGATCGCCGGATGATGCCGACGCTCGGCGTGTGCATGGGGATGCAGTTGATGGCGCTGCACGCGGGCGGGGCGCTGAATCAGCACCTCCCGGACGACACGCCGACGCACGCCGACCATGCCGACGACCGCACGCACGCGATCATCCCGCTGCGCGGCGCGCCGTTCCCGAAGGGGTCGGCCGCGAGCCATCATCACCAGGCGGTCAAGTCGCCCGGTCGTCTGCGGGTCGTCGCACGGGCGCACGATGGCGTGATCGAGGCCATCGACGACCCCACCCGTCCCTTCTACCTCGGCGTGCAATGGCACCCGGAGCGGACGAGCGAGAACGCGCTGGGCCTCGACCTCTTCCGCGCACTGATCGCGCAAGCGTGACATGGGCTTTCCAGTCCATGCCGGGACGAGCCGTGGTTCGCACCGGCACCGCACCGATTCCTTACGGGAATCACTCGCACGGGGGCCTCGATTGGCCGATAAACACATGCTGGAAACCCCCTCGAGGGGACCTGCGAGGGAGCCACCACAGCATGCCGGCCCGTACAGCACAACCTGATAGGCCCTCCGCCGAGTCTCCGCCGGTGCTGGTTGTCGGCACGTTCGGCTCTGCGCGGGCCTTGATCGCGCAACTGGGCGCGGCGGACAGCGCGAAGGCCATCGCCGGCGTCATCCTTGTCGATCACGCGCCCGCCGACGACGCGAGCGCGCTCGGCGTGCCGGTCCTGGGTGGCATGGACCAGATTCCTGAAGCCGCGAGGCGCGGCGGCGTGCGGGCCGCATTGGTCTCGCTGCCGACGGCGCTCTCGGCGGCGCATGCGAAGGTCCGTGCCGCCCTTCGCTCGGCGAACATCGAGGAACGATTCGTTCCCGTACTGTCGGACCTCCTCGCCGATACGGCAACGGGGGCGCGCGGCGGGCCGCTGCGCTTGGACTACGCCGCCCTGATCGGACGCGAGCCCCGTCGGCTTGATGAGTCGCGCGTGCGCTCCATGCTCGCGGGCCGCCGCGTGCTGATCACCGGAGCGGGCGGGAGTATCGGGTCCGAACTCGCGAAGCGGTGTGCCGCGCTCGGCGCGGGGGAACTGATCCTGATGGAGCGGGCTGAAAACGCGCTCTTCGAGATCGACCGGCAGATCGCGGCGGGCTTCCCCGCCCTGCAGAGAAAGGCCGTCCTGCACGACGTCGTCGAGTCCGACGCGACGCTCCGGCGATTCGTCTCGCTCCGGCCGCAGGTCGTGTTCCACGCCGCGGCCCACAAGCACGTGCCGATGATGGAGGACCATCCCGCCGCGGCGGTCAACAACAACCTCTTCGGCACGAAGGCGGTCGCCGACGCGTCGCGCGCCGTGAGCGCCGAGCGATTCGTGATGATCTCCACCGACAAAGCGGTGAACCCCTCATCCGTCATGGGCGCGACGAAGCGCCTCGCGGAGATCTACGTCCGCTCGCTGAACGCCGACGGCCGCGCGGGCATGCGCTGCAGCATTGTTCGTTTCGGAAACGTGCTCGGGTCGGCGTGCAGCGTGCTGCCGATCTGGGAGGCGCAGATTGCGGAAGGCGGGCCGGTCACGATCACGCATCCGGAGATGACCCGGTACTTCATGACGATCCCCGAAGCGGCGTCGCTCGTGATCCACGCCGCCGCGGTGGACGACGATTCCGCCGACGTCTTCGTCCTTGACATGGGCGAACCCATCTCGATCCGAGGACTCGCCGGTCGGTTCATCGAATCGCATGGCCTGACGCCGATCTGGGGCGACGGTGCCGCCGGCGCTCCCAACGCCATTCGGGTTTTGTTCACAGGCATCCGCCCAGGCGAGAAACTCCACGAAGAACTCACCTACGCCGCCGAGGAACTCCGTGCCACCCCTGTTCCGGGGGTCATGGCCTGGAAAGGAGTGGACCGGCAGCCGGAGGGAGTTACGCAGATGGTCGCCGAGATGTCGGGGGTTCGGTCGTCGGATACACCATCGGTGGTAACCGACGCGATCTGGCGACAACTCCGGTCGCTTGACGGCCAGCCCCTCGGGCCGCGTATGATTGCCGATGCCGCTTGATTCGTCGGCGGCAACCCGGACAATGGGTCCGGGTTCAATCCGGCGGGTGGTCCCTGAGGGTCAGCGAATGGTTGATGCATCTCAAGCCCGGTCGCGTGCCAAGGCCGTCTTGGAGAGCCTCTTGGAGGCAAGGCGGCTTTGCAGCGAGCACGACGCCCGGACGAACAGGTCGGACCTTTACAAGGCCGTTACGGGGAAGTCCGCGCTCGATGCGGCGATTACCCAGACCCAACGGATGATCGACAGTCTTGACCGCTCGCTCGCCCGGGCCGGGGCGGAAGTTGAAGTTCGGGCGGCCGGGATTCTGGCATCCTCGAAAGAGCGGATCGCGGCGGCGCGCTGACGGATTCGAATGAAACCGAACCAGGGCGATCTTCCCGTTGTTGAGTTCAAGCGCCTGCGGGACGGGGCCATGCTCCCGCGGTACCAGACCGAGGGCTCGGCGGGGATGGATATCTCGGCATGCCCGGCCGATGGTTCGGCGATCGAGATCAGGCCGGGAGAGATTCGCATGGTGCCCACCGGCTGGGCCGCGGCGATCCCGAGCGGGTTCGAGGGCCAGGTCCGGCCGAGGTCCGGGTTGGCGTCGAAGCATGGGGTCACGGTGGCGAATGCGCCGGGGACGATCGACAGCGATTACCGGGGCGAGTTGATCGTCGCGCTGATCAACCTGGGGCGCGATGCGTTCACCGTTGAGCCTGGGATGCGGATCGCGCAACTGATCATCGCGCCCGTCGTGCGCGTGTGCGCGAGGGAGTCCGTCGAACTCGCGGCGACAGCCCGCGGCAGCGGCGGATTCGGATCGACGGGAGTGTGAGAGCGATTCCGGGATAAACAGAAAGCCGAGGGGCAAGCCCCTCGGCCTCGTGTTTGTGGCGGATCGCTAAAACAGTGCGTTACGGGCAGACGCGCCCGAAGTTGGCGAGGACGGCGGTGATATCGGCGAAGGTGACGGAGCCGTCGTGGTTCGCGTCGCCGGGGCCGTTGAGCACGCCCGGCGGGTAGACGTTGCCGAAGTTGGCGAGAACCGAGGTGATGTCGGCGAAGTTCACGACGCGGTCGTTGTTCGCATCGCCGGGGCAGAGCGGCGGGACGAAGACGAGGCCGGAGAGGTCCTCGGTTACCGATGTCACGGCGTCGATGGGGTCTTCGAGGATGCCCGGGAAGAGCGGGGCGGAGGAGCCGGTGAGGTAGGAGTAGTAGAGCCGGCGCGGGCTGAGGCCGGCGGATTCGTCGATCAGTGTCGCAGGATCGTCGGGGTGAACGGCAAAGATGAGCGCGAGTTGGACGGGCGATCCCGGCGCCTGCGCGTTTTCGAGCCATGCGAACTCGAAATCCGAGAGGTCCACGCCGTCAATCAGCCCGAGGTGAACGGCGTGGTCGATGACTCGGATGGGGGCTCCGCCGGGGACGACTTCGTAGATGTCGCCCGGGTCGAGGGAGATGCCGGTGATCGGGTCGAAATAGGTTGCCTCGTGGTCGGGCGAGAAGTAGATCGTGCCGCAGATCGCGGGGTCGCGCGGGGCGTCGAGGGAGTCCACGTCGTCATCATCCGGCTCGGCCCCCGCGACGGGATTGGGGCCGAGGCTGATGTGGACATCGGTCTCATTGGCGAGCGGGTATTGGTTGAGAATGGAAACAGGGGGAAGGATGTCGAGGTTGAGCCCCACGACCTCATCCCGCGCCGGGGTCTGGCCATGGGTGAAGGCGTTGGGGCTGGCGAGCGTGTTGGGGACGTCGCAGGTGGTGTAGGGGTCGGGCTGATCGTCCTCGAAGGAGATGAGCAGATAGGCGGCGCTGTTGATGCACCCCGAGTTGAAGTAGTTGAACGGCGGGCGGACGCCGAACTGCCATGCCTGAGCGATTGAGAACTCGAGTTCATCATGCCCGTCGAGATCGAAGAACTGGGGCGCGACCAAGCCGATGGGAAGGCCCGAGCAGATCGGCGGGACGGGCGGGCCGAACGCCGCGGGAACGGGAGGCGGGTCGATGCCGAGGAATGCGTCGGCGTCATTGCGGTAGCCGTTCGCCCCCGGCCAGGGAATGGCGGGCGTGCGCCACTGGTAGACGTCGCCCGGGTCGAAGACCTCATCGCCATCGGGGGGGACGGCGCTGAGTTCGGTATCACCGCCGATGTCCGGGGAGAAGTCGATGATGACGGCGTCGGGGTTCGTCTGGCCCTGCGGGTACGGGATCGGGGGCGTCCCGGTGCTGAGGCGTATCTTCCCGTAGTAGATCGCCGAGGCGAGGTCCTCCATCTGGGTCCAGCCTCGTCCGGTTTGATAGATGCCGGTCTCGACGAGGCCGGCGATGTCGATGCGAACGACAGTGCCGGCGGTGATGGTGAGTGCGCCGGCCTGATTCTTCAGCGAGTATTCGATGTCGGTGAAGGGCGGGATGACGTCGAAAGAGAAGAAGGGGCTGAGTTGCTCGACGCCATTCATCCGGAGCGACGTGCCGGAGATCGTGGCGTAGTCCGGGGGCGCGGGGACTCCCGGCCAGACGAGGCCGGGAATCTCGTCCTTATTGGTGGCGCGCGACGTGGCGTCCCACGAGTAGTAGATGATGAGCGGCGTGCCCGCCGGTACGCCCGTGGTGTCGAGTTCAACGAAGAAGTTGCCGCCGACGCCGTTGGGGTCTTCGAGTGTGGCGTCGCTCTGGGCGTCGTAGCCGTCGAGCGCGTCGCTCTCGGTGCTGCAGCGGATGAGCCATTCGATCGTGACCTCCTGCGTCCCGTCGCCCGCGATGGTGGCGAGGGCCTTGGAGGACGCGACAACGACCGATTCCCGCGGCGGCGGGCCGATGACCGTGAGGTCCTTGGCGTCGAAGCCGTAGCGGTTGCCGTAGGACAGCCCGCGGAACCCGGCGATGAGCGCGGTGCGGGTTTGGGCGTCCTGCGCGACAACGGGCGGCGCGGGCGGGGGCGGGTTGTTGATGTATTCGTCGGCCCGGCCGTTGCCTTCGAGATAGACGCCGGCATTGGACACCTGCCAGAGCGGCTGGGCCAGGGCGGATGCCGCCGCAAACGCTGTGGCGATAGCGGGCAGAACGATCTGACGGGCGGAACGAACCATCATTGGCAAGGCTCCTCTTGGGACGCGCGGGCACTCGGGAAAGCGTCGCGAGGGATCGTATCCGGCGCGCGAAGGCCGGTTCGGCGTGCAGGGCAACCGCAAAGCCGGTGGACGCCGAGGCTGAGGAGTCCTCGACGAAGCCTCGGATATCGGAGCCCCTGATGGACCCGAGGCTTCGCGGACTCAGCCTCGGCATCCAAGGGTCGAAATAACGCGATTGCCCCACTCGCCGACCGGCGTACACTTCCGCCGGAGGGGTTCTGGTCTTCGGGTTATCCCCTATGCAGTGGAGGCACGACCGTGACCGAACTCAAGATCAAGTCCGAACGCCGCGACGACGGGGCCGTGCTCGCCATCGCGGGGAGCGTGTCCGTCGACGACGGCTTGGCACTCGAATCCGAGGTCATGCGAGTGGTGGAGGGCAAGCCGCGGATTGTCGCGGTCGACCTGACCAGGCTGGACTTCATCTCGAGCGTCGGGATCGCGGCGCTTGTAACTTTGCACCGCCGCGTGCACTCCTACGGCGGAGCGGCGCGGATCGTCGGGCCGACGACAAATGTGTTCGGCGTGCTCGACCGGGCGCGCCTCGTCGAGTTGATGCCCGTCTGCCGAAGCGTGGAGCAGGCGCTCGGCGGCTGAGCGCACAGCGACGACATTGGGTTTACCCGCGTGCCACTGGCGGCTTGTCCGCCAGTGCGAACGCCGGTTGCGACCGCTCACAAACCGCGCGCCTCCGTCCCCCGCACTGGCTGACAAGCAGCCAGTGGCACAGGATCAAAGTCCCCGTGCCACTGGCGCCCCGCCCCCCAATCCTCCCCCGCTCACACACCTCCCTGACCTCCCTCCATCCCCCGCCGCCGAACTCCTCCGCCGCGCCGGCGCCGCCGACGGAATCGCATGACAAGCATCCTCCGCGTGCGTAGCACTCTTACCCGGGACCTCTCAACAATCGGCGGGGCAGGCATTTCGGAGAGTCGCCGCGGCGGGACCGGGGTACCCGATTGATCACGCGATTGCCCCGCGCATCCGCCCCGCCCTCCACCCGCCGCCCGAATACCCGGTATACATTCCCACCCATGATCTCCTTCGTCGCCGCCGTGTTCATTGCCGCACTCGCCCAGGATGTCGAGGGACCGACCGGCCCCGCCGCCGTCCCGCCATTCCGCGTCCGCCCCGGCTATTCCGTCTCCCTCGCCGTGGATGAACTCCCCGCCGCACGATTCCTCGAGTTCGACGACAAGGGCACGCTCTACCTTTCGAATCCCGGCGGCGAGATCATCACCCTCCGCGACAACGACAACGACGGCTACTACGAAACCCGCGGCTGGTTCGTCCGCAACATGCAGTCCGTCCACGGCATGTGCTGGGCCGACGGATGGATGTGGTTCACGACCACCGGTATCGTCTGGAAAGCCCGCGACCTCGACGGCGACGGCGCTCACGACGAACTCATCGAAGTCACCAAGGACGCCCCCATGCCCCAGGGCGGCAACCACTGGTTCCGCTCCATCCTTGTCACGCCGAAGTACTTCTACACCTCCGTCGGCGACACCGGGAACATCACCGACGAATCCGACACCGACCGCCAGAAGATCTGGCGCTTCAACCTCGACGCCACGGGCAAAGCCCTCTTCGCCTCCGGCATCCGCAACACCGAGAAACTCCGCTTCCGCCCAGGCACCGACGAAATCTGGGGCATCGACCACGGCTCGGATTACTTCGGGAAACTCCTCGGCGAGCGCACCGGCAGCGTCCAGCCCTTCACCGATTACAACCCGCCCGACGAGTTCAACCGCTACATCGAGGGCGGCTTCTACGGGCACCCCTTCATCACAGGCCTCAACGTCCCGCGATACGAGTTCCGCGAACGCAAGGACATCGTGGACCTCGGCCAGAAGACCATCGTCCCCGAATGGTGCTTCGGCGCGCACTGGGCCGCCAACGCCTTCTGCTTCATCGACCCCGCCCTCAACCAGAAGACCAAGGCCTTCCCGCCCGACCACGAGGGCGATGCCTTCGTCGCCTGCCGGGGATCATGGAACCGCGTCAAACGCGCCGGCTACCAGGTCTGCCGCGTCCTCTTCGACGAATGGACCGGCAAGCCCTGCGGCCTGCTCACCATTGTGGATACCCTCGACCCCAAAGGTCAGATCCTCGCCCGTCCCGTCGATTGCGCCCAGGCCCCCGACGGCTCAATCCTCTTCTCCTGCGATGACATCAAGCGCGTCTTTCGCATTCGATACACCGAGCCGAAATGAACCGGGCCACGCGGGTGCCACGGCCAGCGCAGTCGGCCGTGGCACCCGCGCTCTCCGTTTCTCATACGGATCCCACATGGTTTCCGGGCGTCAGAGAAGCCGCTTCTGAGCGAGTCTTCGAGCGAAGAGGCGGATGCCCCCGCCCGGAGGTCTTGTGGGATTCGTATCACACAGACCCTGAGACCAGGGGCGGTAGGGACGGTGGCTGCGTGGTCCTGGCCATTGCAGTGGTTCGCCTCCGCTTGCTCAGAGGGCTCGTTGCTCTTCACCGGCAGACCGCCGCAAGACGCTTCATCACCAGCCGATCGCAATCCTCGCGCGTCGTCGGATTCACCGTCTTGAAGTCCGGCCAGTGGCTGTTCTGCAAGTCCACGGCGACGATTTCGCCCGCCTTGTCGCAGATGACGAAGTTCACCCCCGCCACGCCGCCGTTGCCCATGATGTAATCGGCAAGCAGCGCGAAATCGCCTTCCGGCGGGTTCTTGCGAATGTGGTCGCTGAACTCGCGGGCGAGGGACCAGAGCGACTTCTGCTGGTTCATCCCGCGCGCAATCTCGAACTCCGCCGGCGTTTCAGCGGCGGAAGCCTTGGCGAGTCCCTCCTCGTTGACCCGCGCCGCGATTGCCTTCGCGCTCGCCGCGCTGTACGCCTCGCCCGCGTGAGCCGGGTACACGGCAAGCGTTGATGTCGCGGCGACTCGCCTGAACGCCTTGCCCCGCGCCTCGATCGCGGCCAGTTCGGCGTCGTCCGGGAGGCCCGACTGCTTCGCCCATCGCTGCCCCACCTTGCCTTTCGGCGCGTTCCGCTTCGTCGGATCGTCAAGCCCCAGCGCCGGGCGAAGGCGGTTCACCACCAGCAGGCAGCACTCCATCGGCTCGCGCGGCTTCACGCGGTCGAAGTCCGCGTCCCCCTTCGCCTGACGATCGTGCCAGACCACTTCGCCCTGCTTGTTGACGACCACGCCCCGGACCTCGCTTGCGCCCTCCTGCGGCGTGCCGACGAACTCCGTCCAGAACGCGTACTCAGTCGCGGGCGGATTCGCCCTGATGAACTCGCCGAACGCCGCGGCCGCCCCCGCCGGGTCCACACCCGGGGCGGGCTCGAAGGAGGCCTCCGTCGTCTCGACCCGCGTCATGCCGGCACGTTCCAGCATCATCGCGACGACCTCGCCGATCGGCGCCACGCTCTTGCCCGCGAACCGCGTCGGGTACACCGTGATCGACGCTTCCTTCCCCGCCGACTTGAAGGCCTCCCCCGCCGGCCCGGCGACGGCCGCCGGGGGCGCGCCCTGCGGCTCCCGCGCGCACGCCGACGCGACCGCGCACGCGACCGCAAGGGCGCCGAGCATCCTGACAAGCACTTGATTCGATGAGACCTTCATGATCCGCTCCTTTCTGCTGTGTTGTTTTCGATATCGTGAGTGTTCACTTACATCTTCAATCAATGGACGCCGGCGGTCGCCGGCGGGGTCGTCTATTCGTGTCCGTTCAGCAGGAGCCGACCGATCCCGTTCATCAGGCGGGCCCGCTCCTTCGCGCTCAGCAGGTCCAGTTCGAGCGCGATGCTGGCGACTGTCCCCAGGCCGATCAGCCCCCAGGCCGTCAGGGTCCCGTCCGCGGCCTTGGCCCCGTGTCGCCCCCGGTGCGCCGACACCTGGTCCAGCACAAACGTCTGGTATCGCTTGTACATGCGCGACAGCGCCTTGCGGATCTCCGGATCGTCCGTCTCGCTCAGCCCGGCGAAGATGATCCTCGCGTGCCCGAACTCGCCGAGGTGCCTCGCCTCGTATTCCAGCAGCCGCTCGGCGGACGAGCCCGCCTTGGACCTTTGCAGCAGTCGGCCCCAGATCCCCTCCGCGAGTTCATACACGTACCCGATCGACGCGATGAACATCGCTTTCTTGTCCGGCCAGAGGCGGTACAGGATGTTCTCCCGCACGCCGCAACGCGCCGCCAGTTCCGCCGTCGTCGTCCGCCGATACCCCAGTTCCGCGAACGCGCGCGCCACAACCGGGATCAACTCGCGTCGCTTCTCGTTGGCAAGGCTGGGTCGGGGCATGGGATGCGTCCGGCGAATACGGTAAGTGATTCCTTACATTATCGACGCGCCCCGGCCCGTTGTCAAGCGCGACGACGGATTGATCGCAAGACCCCTGACAGCACCCGACCCGGCCCCCAGCCCCGTGCCACTGGCGGCTCGCCCGCCAGTGCGAGTGACGGTTGTGTCCAATCACGATCGGTACGCCCCCGACAGTCGCACTGGCTGGCAAGCAGCCAGTGGCACACGATCTCAATCCCTGTGCCACTGGCGGCTCGCCCGCCAGTGCGAGAGACGGTTGTGTCCAATCACGATCGGTACGCCCCCGACAGTCGCACTGGCTG
>CAZBDZ010000040.1:0-29962 GCA_964490785.1 uncultured Phycisphaeraceae bacterium | reverse complement strand
GCGAGCGCGGCGGCGACGAGTTCGTCGGCGGTGGCGAGGGCGGCGTCGGAGTCGAGGGCGCGGCGGATGAGGCGGTCGGCCTCGGCCTGGGTCTCGCCGAGGCGGACCAGGGCGGCGACGGCGCGATGGAAGGCGTCGCTTGCGGCGGCGGGGATTCCGGCGGCGGAGGGCTTTCCTTCCATGAGGGACTCGCCGGCGAAGGCTTCGACCTTGCCGTGGAGTTCGGCGATGATGGTCTCGGCGAGTCGCTTGCCGATGCCGGGGAGGCGTGCGAGGGCCGAGGCGTCGCGGAGGGTGATGGCGCGGGCGACTTCGCCGACGGGTGCGGCGAGGGCTCGGAGAGCCTTTTTGGTGCCGACGCCTTTGACGGTGGTGAGGAGTTCGAAGAAGCGGCGTTCCGTCGGGGCGCTGAAGCCGATGATGCGGGGGACGAAGGACGCGCCCTGGTCGGGGGATTCGATGGACTGGATGGTGTGGAGCGTTACGGCGGAGCCGAGGCGGGGCTGGAGCGACTCGGCGAGGAAGGCAGGGATCATGACCTCGTAGGCGGAGTCGAAGCCGGGCTGCGGGCCGGGGAGCACGAGGAGGGCGGTGGCCTCGTCGATACGTTCAAGGATGCCGGTGAGGCGTGCGAGCATGGGGGGCGGAGAGCGGGAGAGAGTGTGGGGCGTGGAGATTGCGGTTTGGGATTCAGATGATTGGAGTCTGCGTTGCACCCCTTCGGGATGCGTGAAGATATCTTGATTGGTTGTTTCCGGGGGTGGCGTCCGAAGACTCGCTGCCCCCCGGGCGATTCAATGTCAGCCCTACGGGCTGGATGAAGGGCGTGCATTAGACAGGTATCTCACGATACGCCGTCCTTGCCCGGTACTCGGGACCAGTTACTCCTCCGGCCGGTAGCGTCCGTCCTCAGCAACGTACCACCATCGGCCGTTTTCGTATTTCGGCGGCTGGTCGTTCAGAGGCCAGCGGGTTTCGTCCGCGTATACCTGTTGCAGTCGATCGGCGATATCGTCGGCGGGGGTTTTGTCGGCGGTGAAGTCGAGGAGTGGGAGGAAGCGGACGCGGGATCGGCTCGGGCGGAAGAGCGCGCCCCATGCGGAGCGGGCCTGCGGCGTGCCCTCGACGATTGCTGGGAGGACGAGGGCGCGGGAGCGTGCGATGAGGAAGCCCACGCCGTCTTTGAAGGGGAGCAGGCGTCGCGGCGGGCGTTCGATTGCTCCTTCGGGGAACACGCCGAGCGTTCCGCCGATGCGCAGGTGGCGGAGGGCCTCGCGGAGGCTGAGGGCTTCGCCCGCTTCGCGGTCGACGAAGATGATCCGGGCGAACTCCCAGAACCATTGGTGGCGATTGGTGCGCATGTCCTCGGCCATGACCCATCGGACCTCGAATGGGAGAGCGGCCTGGATGAGCAGGGGATCAACGCCCGAGGTGTGATTGACGACGACGACGAGGGGACGATCGGCGCTCCCGGAGGGGTGGCGCGCGGGGAGCTCGTCGCGGCCCTCGACGCGGAGGCGGTGGACGACGCGGGTGTAGGCCTGGATGAGCCGATAGGTGATGCAGGTCGCGGGGTCGCGGCCTCGGAATCCGGGGCGGAGGATCCATGCGGTGGCGAGGGTCCAGAGCACCCATGCCCCCAAGCCCGCCATGGCCCAGATCAGCGCTCCGTGCATCGGGGTATCGTAGCGGGGATTCATTCACCACAGAGGCACGGAGAGCACAGAGAAAGGCAATGGAATTAGGTTGAAGAGACAAGGCGCGAATGACCCATATGGGCAGCGATCGGACCGGCTCATATCATCCTTGACCACCTTTTTGTCTGTGCGCGAATGTGGCATCCGTGCCCTGTCTTTCAATCCAATCCCCGAGCCTTTCTCTGTGCTCTCCGGGTCTCTGTGGTGAATGTCTTTCTTCCGAAGGAGCAACATGCCCAAGCCGCCGCTGGTTGTCGGGATTGACCTGGGTGGGACGAATGTGCAGATCGGCGTGGTCGATGGCGGGAACGTCGTCATCGGGCGCGCGAAGCACAAGACGCGGGCCGAGAAGGGTGGGGACGCGGTGATCGACCGGATCATCGAGGGGGTCGAGGACGCGTGCGAGAAGGCGGGGGTGAAGGTGCGCGACCTCTCGGGCGTCGGCGTGGGCGCGCCGGGGGCGATCGACATGGCGAGGGGCGTGGTGCTGGAGGCGCCGAACCTGCGGTGGAACACCATGCCGCTGGCGGATCGGCTTTCGGCCGGGCTGGAGAAGCGGCCGGTGCTGATCGACAACGACGTGAACGTCGCGGTCTACGGCGAGAATCGCCTCGGCGCGGGGGGGAATGCGCGGGACGTGCTGGGCATCTGGATCGGCACGGGAATCGGCGGCGGGCTGGTGCTCAATGGGTCGCTCTACTACGGGTCGCTCGGCACGGCGGGGGAAATCGGGCAGACGGTGCTGTTTCCGGGCGCGCCGCTGGGGTGGCGGCTGCTCGAACAGAACTGCTCCCGGAAGCACATGGTGAGCCGACTGCTGCGCCTCATCGATGCGAATCATCCGTCGTCGCTGCTCGAAATCGCGGGCGGGCGCGAGGACATCGGCGCGAGCGCGGTGGCGGAGGCGTATCAGAAGGGCGATGCGCTGGTGCGCGAGGTGGTGGACGAGGCGATCGGACTCCTCGGCATCGCGGCGGCGAACGCGGTGACCTTGCTGAGCCTGCCGATGGTGATCCTCGGCGGCGGATTCGCGGAGGCGATGGGTCAACCGCTGGCGGAGAAGGTGAGCCGCGCGATGGCGCCGCACGTGTTCCCGAAGGCGCTCACGAGTTGCCGCGTGGTGACGACGCGGCTGGCGGACGACGCGGGGCTGCTGGGGGCGGCGCTGCTGGCGCGGGAGAGGTTTGGGTGAGGGGACCGATGGCAGGAGATCGCCTATGATGATCCATTGTGCCTTTCTTGATGGATCAACTCCCGCGCGAGCGCATCGCCGAGTTCTGTCGGCGGAATCATGTCACGCGATTGGCAATCTTCGGCTCGGCGCTGCGCGATGACTTCACGCCGGAGAGTGATGTTGACGTCCTGATCGAGTTCGCGCCGGGTCAGGCGCCAGGCCTAGGTTTCTTCACGCTTCAGGACGAACTGTCGGCTTTGCTCGGGCGGCGCGTGGACCTGAACACGCCGAGCGAACTGAGCCGGTATTTCCAGGAAGAGGTCCTCCGGGAGGCACGGCCGATCTATGTCGCGGCATGACGACGAGGTTTCGCTTCGACAGATGCTCGACCATGCCCGGGAGGCGGCCGCGCTCACCGTCGGCAGGTCGCGGGCGGACCTTGATCGAGAGCGGTTGCTTCTCCTCGGGCTGGTCAAACTCATCGAGATCGTGGGGGAGGCGGCGAAGCGCGTTTCGGCGCAGACCCAGACGAAGTTCCCGCAGATTCCCTGGCCGCAGATTGTCGCCATGCGGAACAGATTGGTGCATGGCTACGACAAAGTCGACTACGATCGGGTCTGGACAGTGGCGACCGAGGAACTCCCGCCGCTCATCGAGCAACTGAGCCGGATCGTGCCATGAATCGGCGAGGCAGCCTGCGGCATTCTCACGGGCAGATCGCGCCCCAGTTGCCGAGGATCGCGGTGATGTCCGCGAAGGTCACCGCGCGGTCGCCGTCGGCGTCGATGGTGCAGTCGCCGCCATTGGTCAGTATGAGCGTGAAGTCTGTCGCGATTGTGATCCAGCCTCCCGACGGTGGGCGTCCCTGGGCCGAGAGGATAATGCTGTCATTGGGCGCGAGTGGAATGCTCTGCAGCGCGATCGGCTCGAGCGGAAGAACGGCGGATTGAGGGATTACCGCAACAGACGACCAAAGCACCTCGTGGTTCCCCGTCGAGTGGCGTCTCACGGCCACGACGAGATCCACCGTCGCGGTTGCTCCGTTGTACCAATGCACCGAAACCTCATCGGCAATGGACACGGCAATTGTCCTGCCGAGCAGATTTGTCCAGCGAATCTGTGCGAAGATCCCGCCCGGGAACATGTCGAAGTTGTATGGTCCGAGAGATGGTGCTTGGTTGTCGCTGACGACCCATCGTGGCCCAGTCCCCAAGTAGTCGAGGTCGCAAACAAGCAGTCGAGGGCTCGCGTTGGCGTACCAAGCCCCCGCCGAATGTGAGCCGTATTCGTAACTCCAGACCGGCGATCCGACCGCATCTACATTCGGATTCCCGCGAGCAAACGCACCGCCATTGGCACTGCAGACGCGGTAGTCATCAAGATGCCGCCACACGAACCCGTTCGGGTACTGCGCCTCCGCGATGCCGCAAACCGCGCACACCGCCACGAGCCCGACGACCAACATCCTCACGAAGTTCATACCGGCACCTCCTCGCCGGGAAAGCCTACCCCCCCCCCCCCCCCCCCGTTGTCAAGGGGTGTTTGGCGGCTTTTTGATGCCCATTTTTGGCGGGCTATCATCCGGCGATGAACGCCCAGCCAATCAAGTAATACGAATCCCACGAGATTCCCGGGCGGGAGCATCCGCCTCTTCACTCGAAGACTCGCTCAGAAGCGGCTTCTTTGACGCCCGGAATCCATGTATGATCCGTATAAGCCCTCGGTCACAAGTCCTTCCTGCCCTTTGTGCTCCGCACGGGCGATGGCAGGGAGTACCCGGTGCGGTCGCCGGAGATGGTCTTTGTCTTTCCGAGTGGGCGAACGGTCCTTGTGTCGCAGGGAGACGATACGTTCGACATCATCGATACGATCCTGGTGACGTCGCTTCACTACAAAGGCAAGGTCAACGGGCGGAGCAAGCGCAACGGGCGCGGCAGGCACTGAAGGCGAAATCGGCGCCCGAGGCGCGAACCCCCTTACTGGCGTTCGGGGTTCCATGGGGCGCGGGCCGCGGCGGTGCCGGCGACGTGGGCGGAGGACCAGGCCCATTGGAAGTTGAAGCCGCCGATGCGGCCGTCGACGTCGCAGAGTTCGCCGCAGATGTGGAGGCCGGGGCGGACGCGGCTTTCTAATGTTTGCAAGTGGAGTTCGGAGAGCGGCACGCCGCCGGCGGTGGCCTCGGCGTGGTTGTAACCGCGATCGCCGGTGACGGGGAGCGGGAGTTCGGTGACGGCGCTCGCGAGGGCGCGGCGCTGGTCGCGGGTGAGTGTTGGCGTGGGCGCGGCGGGGTCGATGCGGGCTTCGATGCAGAGCGCGTGCGCGAGGCGCTCGGGGAGGCGCTCGCGGAGGAAGGAAAGGGGGGACTGCTTGTTCAGGCGTTGGAGTTGGGCGTCGAGAGAGGGGGGGGATTCGGGTGGGAGGAAGTTGAGGAAGAGATGGGCGCCGGGCATCCGCCTCTTCGCGGACTCAGAGGCGGCTTCTTTGTCAGGCAGTTTCGTTTCGAGGTAGTAACGGGAGATGTCGAGCACGCTCGGACCTGAGAGTCCGAAGTGGGTGCAGAGGGTGGAGTTCGTGAAGGCGACGAGGCGCTTGCCGGTTTCGGAGCGCAGTTCGATGGTGGCGTTGAAGGTGATGCCGGAGAGGGCGCGGAGGAAGTGGCCCTCGGAGAGGGTGAGGGGGACGAGGGCGGGGAAGGTGGGCGTGATGGTGTGGCCGAGGGATCGGGCGATGGCGTAGCCGTGGCCGTCGGAGCCGGACTTGGGGAGGGCGCGGCCGCCGGTGGCGAGGATGACGCGGGAGGCGGAGAGGGGCTTGCGGGCAGGGGCTTGCGGGCTTGGGATTGCGGGTGTGATGAGGAAGCGGGGCGCGGCGTCGGCGGCGTGCGGTGTCCCTCCCCCGCCCTCGAAGACTCGGGCACCCCCTCCCAGGGGGAGGGGGAGGATCGAATCCACGCGCCAGGGGTGGATGAGTTCGACGCCGGCGTCGCGTGCGGCTTGGAGGAGGGCGTTGAGGACGGTGCGGGCGTTGTCGGTGGTGGGGAAGAGTTTGCCGGTGTCTTCGCGTTTGAGTTCGACGCCGAGGTCGCGGAAGAAGGCGATGGTGCGCGGCACGTCGAAGGCGCGGAGGACCTGCTTGATGGCATGGCGCGAGGAGCCGGCGTAGGCGGATTCGTCCACTTCGTAGTGCGTGGCGTTGCAACGTCCGCCGCCGGCGACGAGGATTTTGGCGCCGAGGGATGTTGCGCCGTCGAGGGCGACGATGCGGAGGCCGAGGCCGAGGTCGCGTGCGGCGCGTCCCGCGGCGATGGCGGCCATGAGGCCGGCGGCGCCGGTGCCGATGACGGCGATGTCGGCGTGATCTGGCATTCGCGGAGTAGAGCAGGGCGCAGGTTTGCGTGCCACGGGCGGCCGGGCTGGGCGGCCGCGGCGATTCTCCGGAAAGCCCGTGCCGCGAGGGGTCAACTACACTCAGGCCTGTTCAAGGAGTCGCGTGCATGGCGGTTTTTCTCATCATCGTGCTGACGGTTCTCAGCGGTCTGATGGCCATGGCGGAGACGGCCCTTGTGTCGTCGCACAAGGTCCGGCTCAAGCAGCGGGCCGAGGGGGGCGGCTCGGCGGCGCGGGCGGCGTACGAGATGGTCGAGCGGCCGACGCCGATGCTCACCGCGACGCAACTGGGCATCACGCTGTTCGCGATTCTTTCCGGCGCGCTCGGCGAGGCGTCGCTCTCGGAGTCGTTCGAGCAATACCTTCTCACCAAGGAGGCGTTCGCCCGGTACGCGGATGAAGTGTCGCTTGTCGCGGTCGTCGCGGGCATCACGTTGTTTTCCGTCCTTGTCGGCGAGATTCTGCCCAAGCGTGTCGCCCTGATCGCGCCGGAGGCGATTTCGACCGCGACCTCGCTGCCGCTGATCTGGTTCATCCGCCTCACGGCTCCGTTTATCGCCGTCATCTCGTGGATGACCGACATTCTCCTGATTCCCTTCCTGCGCTTCGCTCCCAAGTCCGGGGCGGTCACATCAGAAGAGATTAACATCATGCTTGAGGAAGGGGCGAGGACGGGCGAGTTCGGGCCGGAGGAGCGCCGGCTGATCGAGCGCGTGCTTCACCTCGGCGATCAGCGCATCGACGCCCTGATGATCCACCGCACCGAGATGGCGTGGCTGGACATCGCCACCCCCATCGAGAAAGCGAGGCGGATGGCCCGCGCGTCGCTGCTGTCGCATTTCCCGGTCTGCAAGGGGAACGTGGACCGGATCGTCGGCGTCGTCGGCCTGCGGGACCTCATGCCCGGCGAGGGGCCGGGGCCGACGGACCTCAAGTCGATCGCGCACCCGCCGGTCTTTGTTCCGGAATCCGCCCCCGCGCTCCGCGTGCTCGATCGCTGCCGGCAGGCGCAGGCGCCCGTCGCGTTCGTCGTGGACGAGTACGGCGCGGTGCAGGGCGAGGTGACCGTCGAGCGGATTCTTGACCGGCTTGTCGGGCGCGTGTGGAGCGGAGCCGGCGGGGGCGCTGGCGGACAGGCGGCCGGTGGAACCTGAGACGGATTCGTGGAAATAATGGCGCGGCAGCATCCGCCACTTCCTCGCGGACTCGTCAGTGGCGGCTTCTTCGGGGCGCGGATACCTGCTGGAGAGCAAATGAGACGGATTGTCTTTCATTCTCGCGATGGACGACCACGGGAATCGCTGCGGCGACCCTCCGCTCATCCCGTGCGTGCGCGCGATTGACCGACGATCCGCATGAGACGGCACTGGCGGGCGAGCCGCCAGTGGCACAGGAGTCCTTGTCACCGTGGTCCGTGGCGCTTGGCGATTTCGCGGAGCCTGGCGTAGCGGTAGAACGGGTCGCTGAGGTCGAAGGAGTCGGGCATGCCGCGTGGGCAGGCGGTCGGCTCTGCCGGGGCCCGCTCGGCGGACACCCGCGCCGGCTCGATCCTCTCCCCGACCGGCGTCCCGCCCGCCCGGTCGTCCGCGATCGGCCCGCCGACCATCTCGGCCCTCGGCAGGGCGACGGGCGCGACGCTCCCTCCGCTCCCCGGCGGGGTCGGCTCGTGGCGGAGGCCTCGCTTCGGACGGAGGTCCATCGGCCCCTGCATCACGAACGGCCCGTGCGCCTCGCTCGGGGCGCACACGGGCTTTGCTGGCTGCGAACAGCCCGCGCTCGGCTCGCCGATGACCCAGGTCGTCCCCGCCGGGATCACCGGCACAAGGCCCCGCCGCGTCGCGACGTAATCGGACTCGCGGAAGACCGCGTGCAAGGCCCCGTCGATCCGCATCAGCCCGCCGTCCGGCCGACGGTACACGTGCTCGAAATCCGTCGGCACGCGCAGGTCGTCGCCCCCGACGCGCAGGGTCGCCCCGAGCGGTCCCACGTCCTCGACGCCCTGCTCCTGCGGGACAAGGACCGGGGGTTCCGGAGCCTGCGGCCGAGCGCCCGCGTGCCCGCTCGGAGCGGCGAGCACGCCGAACGCCAGGAGGATTGCGCGGATTCGACGGGGCATCGTGTGCATCATAGATCGGCCGGGATGGGGGGGATTGTGAACAGTGGACAGTGGAAAGTGGACAGTGGACATTGAGCAGTCGCCAATGAGGGTCATGCCAGATCCCCAGTTTCTTCATGTCCGCTTTCCACTGTCCACTGTTCACTGTTCACTGTTCACAGGCCCCTCCCTCACGCGGCCGGTCGGCCGTACATCCGGTGGACGCGCACGCCGAGGCGTTCGAGTTCATTGCGGCGTTCCCAGAGGGCGTCCTCGTGCATGTGGGAGGAGATGACGGCGTCGGTCACGCCGAGGCTCGGTGCGTCGCGCGGCGGGATGATGGGGAGGCGGGCGAGGGTGTCGCCCTGCTTCTGAGGATCGTCGTCGATGATGGCGACGACGCGCGCCGGCGTGCGGTCGAGTTCGAGGGCGATGGCCTGCGTGTGGCGGCCGGCGCCCCAGAGGGCGACGCGTTTCCCCCCGAGGCGGGCGAGGGCGACCTGCGCGTTCAGCGGCGCGTCGGGAGGGACGCTGAACCCGAAGCCGTCGAGTCCTGTGGCGGCGACGGGGCTGTCGGCGGGCCAGTCGCGCGCGGGGTTCCGCGCCAGACGATCGAAGAGCGCGCCCGCGTCGGCGAGGTGTGCGTCGAGCGAGAAGCGGGCGCGGGCCGAGGTCCACGCCGATTGTGCCATGCCCGCCAGGCCGCGTTCGAGGGCGGCGCGCACGCCCTCGGCGAGCGCGCCGCCGACGCGCTCCTCGAAGCCGATCGGTTCGACGAGTACGCCTGACACGCCCGTGTCCACGGCGTCGTCAACGCCCGAGTCCACGTGCGTCGCCACGGGCACGCATCCCGCCGCCATTGCTTCGAGCATCGAGATCGAAAGCCCCTCGAAGCGCGAGGGCAGGACGAACACGTCGCAGGATTGGAGGATCGCGCGGATTTGCGCGAGGTCGAGGGCGGGGTGGCGATGGATCGTGCGCAGGTCGCGGGACTCGCGGGTCAGGTCGTTCGCTGCCGGGCCGTCGCCGACGACGTGGATCGCGTGCTCGATTCCCTGAGCGGTGAGTGCCCGCGAGAGGTGAGGCAGGGCGAGGACGCGCTTCTGGTGGTGTTCGAGGCGCCCGGTGTAGATGAGTTGGAGCGGCCGACCCGCAAGCGGGGGGCGCGGCGTGAAGGGCGGGCTGTCCACGCCGTAGGGCAGCGCGATCGCGTCCCTCGCGCGGGCAGGCATGCGCTCGCGGAGCGTCCGCGTGATGTGCGTGCTCACGCCGACAAAGCCCGAGAACAGCGGCTCATAATGCTCTGCGACGCGGTAGTCGTGCTCGATGTCGTTGTGCGTCCAGGAGAGGACGCGGAGCCGCCCCGGCCTCTCGTGCGTGATCGCCGCGAACAGGCCGACGGATTCGGACGAGAGCGTCGGGATGGCGACGACGGGGCCCGCGGAAGCCAGCCCATCAATCGCCCCAAGATAGGCGGGAAGAAAGAGCGAGTAGTCCCCCCGGCATTGATCCAAAGGCGGAACGCCTTCGAGCCGAACGTGCCGCACACCGGGAGGGATCGGCTCGCTCATCGAAGGCCCTTGGTCGGGATGCACGACCAGCGCCACGCCGCGTCCCGCGCGCGCCAACCCCCCAGCCAGGCGCAACGCCCATGAGGTGATCCCGCTCAGGGTCAGCCCTTGGGGCAGCGCAATGACAACCGGCGGGGACATGGGGATTAGATCGGCCAAATCGGGCCGACCTGAGAGCGAAAACCGGGACGGGAGGGGTGGGGGGGTGATGGGGTGATGGGGTGAGGGGGTGAGGGGGAGATCTCCTTTTCACTGTTCCTCTGTCCTCCAAACGAATAGAGGCTCACGCCGAGCCTCTCGGGAGTGAGCCTTTAATCGCGGCGGTGTCCGATGGTTGCCGGCGAGACCTGGCGGGGATGCTGCGGGGGCTTGGCCGGCGGCCCGCCGTCGCCCCGCCTCGTCAGTTGCCTTGCGGCCCCGCTTTCACTACGTAGAGCCCGAACGGCGTCCCGTCGGCCTCCCCTTTCATCAGGATGTCGAGGCGCCCTCCCAGCCCCGCTGCTTCGTATCGCGCTGCCTCCGCCTCCTTCAGCAGCAGCAGCGTCCCCTCCGTCGGCAGAACTCCTTTCGCGATCTCCGCGCGCTTCCACAGCGCCGTCGCCTGCCGTCCCTCTGCCGCCGCGCCGCGCACCGCGTACCAGACCAACTCCGGCTTGGCGTTGATCCAAGCATCGGCCCACAGCGTCGCGCCGTCGGGCAGGGCCCCCGCGAGACCCGCCGCCGCGGGACGCGCGCTGCTCCGCGCATCGCGAGGCTCAAGAACCGCGACGAACACTCCCGCCCCGACGAGCAGCCCGGTCAGGACCACCGTCGGCGACCCGAGGCAGAACGCGCGCGCGATGGCCCGGCGCCTTTCCGTGAAAAACTCCGCCGCCCCGCGCGCGACATACGCCGCCATCGGCGGCAGAAGGGTCAGCGCAGGCATGGCGTAGCGGTCATTGGTCACCCCCGCGAGCATGTACACGCCGACCGAGATCAGGTACGCAAGCCCGAGGCACCGCGCCACGCCGAGCAGCCGCGGGCGATCGTCCATCGCATCGCCGGGGCACTCCCTCCGGGCATCCGGCCCCCACGGAAACAGCAACGCCAGCGACGCCGGCATCCCCGCCAGAAGCACCGCGAACGGGAAGACCAGCCACTCAAGGACGCGGTCGCGGCTCCACAGGAACTTCGCGAAGTCCTCCACCACTGCCGCCTCGCTCCGCATGGCGCGCGCCTGCGGATACGCGATCGGCCCGAGCGCCGCCGCCGCCAGCAGGATGGCCCCCCACGCCGCTGGATGCAGCGCCACGCGGGCCGATCGTCTTACCACGCACGCCGCCGCGATCACGCCCGCGACCACCGGCAGGCCCGCGTGCGCCTTCGCCAGCAGGGCGAGACAAAGCCCGCCCGCTCCGATGCAACTCCAAATCAAAGCATGCCGCCCGCGCGTCTCCCGACGGTGCACCAGCGCATGAATGAACGCGAACGCCGCGACCTGCACGCCAAGACACAGCAGCGCCTCGATATCCGCCGTGCGCGACGCGGGCCACAGGCGTGGGAGCAGCGCCTGCGCCAGCCCCGCCGCGATGCCCCAAGGCCTTCCGAACCACCGCGCCGCGAACGCCCACGCCACGAACGACATCACCGCCGCGCTCAGCGCCGAGGGAAGCCGAGCCGCGAACTCCGTCTCGCCGAACACCATCGACGACACGGCGACCGCCCAAGGCATCCCCGGCGGCTTGCGCACGTACACGGCGTCGAACATCGTCGTCGGCAGCCAGTGCCCCTTGTCCAGCGCCTCCCACCCCGGGATCGCCCGGTGCCCCTCCGTCGAGCGCAACCCCGCCGCGCCGAGATTCGGGAAACAGACGGCGACGCTGACAAGGACGACAACCAACCAATGAAACCGCGCCGTGCGCCTCAGCAGGCCGCCGGATGCCGCATCGCATTTGTGCCGCGCGTTCATGCCCGGCCCGCCTCGAATCGTGTGATGTCCGGCGCCCCTTCGCCCGCCACGTCGCCCCCTCCCGCAAACGCCGCCCGAATCCCCTCGGCGTGGCGCTCGATGTACTCGCGCAGGGCGCCGTTCTTCTCCGGGTCGTGCCCGAACCGCAGCGCCTCCGCGTACACCTCGTCGATGGCCCGTCCCTGCACAAGATGGCGGAACAGGATCACCGCGGCCCCTGTGCGTTCCGCCCCCGCCGCGCAGTGGATCAGCACCGGATGCGTCGCCGGGTTCGCAAGCAGGCGCACGGCGTGCAGGTAGACATTCGGGTTGCCCGTCGCGTTGCCGTACACGCCCCGCATCACGTACCGCGTCAGGCCCAGTTCGTGCGCCGTCCGCTGCATCAGGCGCTCATCATCTGTTCCCGCGGGATACGCGCCGAGGTCGATGATCGTCCGCACGCCGTGGACCTCCCGCACCCGCCGCAGCATCCTCGGCGAGAGCCGCCCCGACCGAAAGATGCACCCCGGCTCGACGATCCCGAAGTTCCGAGGCAGAACATGGTGCCGGGCCCGCTTCACCGCCAGCACGAGGGCCACGGCGACCACGCCCCCCGCCGACCAAAGCCATATCGAATCAACCGCGCCGAGCATCACCCACCCATGCTATCGGCCCCCAGGAACTCGGCCCCCTGTCACCGGAAGTCCGCCCCGCATTCCGGGCACACCGCTTCCGCCAGCCCGCTCATCGCGTACCCGCAGTGCAGGCAGCGCCTCGGCGACATTCCGATCCGCAGCCCCAGCCCGCAACTCGAACACGACGAGCGCCCCGTGGTCGCTTCGCCCGCCGTGCCGCACGACGGGCAGCGGAAGGGAAACGCGAATGCCCACCGCTCGCCGCGCTCCCCCGCCTCGCGGCGCTTGCGGTGCGTCACGAGCCAGATGTTCGCGATGGTGAACGAGATCGTGCCGAGCAGCAGCCCCGTGCCGATGCGCATCACCATGTCCTCATCCCAGTCGCGTTCCTTCGCGGCGAGCATGCTGAAGAACACCGCGCACGCCCAGGCGAACGCGAGCGCGACGGGCCCTGTCGCGCGCACGCCGGCCCCCTCGTGCCGTACACGAACCAGCACCGCCTGCGCCGATGCCGCCGCCGCCATCACGCCGATCCAACACGCCGCGATCAGCCCCTGCGGCGGCGCGGACACCCACACGCTCCCCGCCGACAACGCGCCCGACGCGAATACCATTCCGATCGACACCATGCTCACCCACCGCCGCACGCCCGCGGCCCGTCCCAGTTCCCGCGCCGCCGGCCCCAGCAGCAGATAGTGCAGCCCGATCAGGAAGAACATCAGCACCAGCCACTCAAGATCGCGCCCCGTCCGCCTCCCCGGTCGAACCCCGATCCAGTTCGCCGCAAGCATCACCGCCATCCCGATCCCCCCCAGCCACAGCCCGAGTTGCACGTACCACTCCGGCCACTTATGTCGAACAAGCGTCGCAAGACACAGACCGTACAGCCCGAAGCACAGCAGCGCCGCCGCCGTGGAAACCATCGGCCGCGACAGCCATCCCGGCGGCACCGTGACCGGCAACGCCACCAGCATGCCGATCCCGGCGATCAGCACGACCGCGCTCACCACGCGAATCCGCCGAGCACGCTCCGCCCGCGCCGAGCCCTCGGCCTCGCGCCTCCGCTCCTCGGCAGTCAGCGCCCCGTTCACGATGGCGGCCTCGCCTTCCTGCATGTCAATCTCCCATCCGCCCAAGCGTTCCCGGAGGTTCCATCGATGTCGCCCGCCCATGCCGAAAGACGCACGCCCCAGAACACGTCTCCCCGCATCTCCGAATCCTCATTCTTCCCCCGAATTCCTTGACCCGGAGCAGCTTCCGGATTATCTTTCTCCCAGCGGGCGTTCGGCCCAGCGAGGGAGTGAAAGAGATGCGTCGCCAATCAATCGCGTTGTTGTTCGCCGGTGCCCTCATGTCCGGCGGCTCGGCGCAGGCTGTCATCATCCAAGGCACCGAACTTGCGCCGTATCTCGCGGTTACGAATCAACTCGCGTCTTCGCACGGCGCGGTCTTCTCGTCGCTGAACTACCCCGCCGTCACTTTCACCGAACTCATCCCCGGCACCTGGGGCATCCAAGGCAGCGAGCCGTGGGCGCTGCCGGGCAACGGCGGCTGGTTCAACTCTCCCATCTTCGTTGAGTTCGTGGACCCCGCCGATGGCATCACCCCCGCCGTCGTCAATACTGTCTCCGCGATGTGGGGCGATGGCGGCGGCGACTTCGACGCCGTGGACATGCGCGTGTTCGACCTCAGCAACACGCTCATCACCTCGCAGACCTTCACCGGCACGACCTTCACCCAGATCCAACTGAGCGCACCCGGGATCCACCGCGTCGAGTTCTGGGCCAACACAAACGTCGGCTCCGGCACGTCCGACACCGGCCTTGACTGGCTCATGTACCCGACCCCCACCGTCCCCGCCCCCGGCGTCGCCGCGTTCGGCCTTTTGGCGCTCGCGCTCCGTCGTCATCGCTGACCGCGCTGGTCCGGCGGACCGACTCACCAAAGAAGCGCATCAATCCCTCGCCGGGCATGGAGCAATCTTGCCTCATGCCTCGATGCATCATGCTTCCCGCCCTTCTTCCCGTCATGCTCGCCACCCGAGTAGACTCCGGCGAGCGCATGCCCCCCAAGCCCTCACAACCCGCCGACCCTTCCGGGCGCGAAGCGATCCGCGCTTTCACCTTTGAGCAGGCCGTCGCCGAACTCGAGTCCATTATCGATCGCATCGAATCAGGCGAGATCGGCCTGGAAGAGTCCCTCAAGGCCTACGAGCGCGGCATCTTGCTCCGCGACCATTGCCGCGAGATTCTGGGCCGAACCGAGCAACGCGTCGCGGAACTGAATCCCGCCGAATCAGCGAAAGATCGCGCCCAATCCGGCTGAACCGCCGACATACCCATTTGCCCCCGCTCGGGGTGTGGGCCACGCATGGACCAACTTCAGTTCATCCAATGGTCCGCCGCCGGCACCGGCCTCCTTTTCTGGATCGCCTTTGGCGCGATCTGCGGGTCGTTCATCAACGTTCTCGTCTACCGCCTGCCGCGGGGGCTGAATGTTGTTATGCCGCCATCCGCCTGCCCGGCGTGCGGCACGCGGCTCACGTGGCGGGAGAACGTCCCGATTCTCGGATGGATCATCCTCCGGGGCCGATGCCGCTTCTGCCGGTCGCCGATCTCGCCGGAGTATCCGATCGTCGAGGCCGTCATGGCCCTTCTCTTCGGCGGGATGTGGGCCGTGTGGTTTATGCAGCCTTCCGTCGCCGAAGTCCTCGGCGTCCGGCAGGCGATCTGGAGGCCGGATTTCGCCGTTGAGGGCATCGCCCGCATGTGGCCCATGTTCCTCGTCATCCTCGCCCTGACCGGCTCGCTCGTCGCCAGCACCCTCATCGACGCCCGCACCTTCACCATCCCTCTGGTGTTGCCTTGGTTTGCGACGGCGGTCGGCGTGATCGTCCATCCCCTCCACGCCGCGTGGATCCAGCACGTCGGCGGGCTGCGCCTGGCGGCCCACGCATGGACCATCCCCTTCCGCCCCGGCGGCGGCGTCGGACTCGCCCTCGGTGGGGCGGCCGGTATCGCCCTTTCGATCCTGCTCCTGCGCCTCCGCCTCATGCCTCAGTCCTTCGCCGACTACCCGGAGTGGGAGTCGCACGCCCTCGAAGTAGAGAAGCACCGAGCGCCCGCCGCCGCCGGGGGGGCCGTCGCCCCGGCGAAGCCCTCCATCCGACTCGCCATCAAGCGCACCCTGCTCCTCACCGGCCCGGCGTTGGCCCTGATGTTCGCGGGCTTCACCTTCGGCCTGCCGAGGGACCGCGCCCTTGGATATGCCGCGCTCGGCGCGGGAGCCGGGCTGATCCTCGGCCTTGTCCTTCGGCGAATGGCCCCGGACGACGCATCCGCCACCGATGAGCCGATCTGGTCCCTCTACCCCCACACTCGCCGGGAGATCGCCAAGGAAATCCTCTTCTGTCTGCCGTGCTGCCTCTTCGCGTGGGTCGGCTGGTGGCTGACCAAGCCCGTCGGCCCGCTCGGGACCATGACTAGCGAGGCGCCCCTCTGGCTGCATGCCCTGTCCGGATCGCTGCTGGGCTTCCTTGTCGGCGGCGGGATCGTCTGGTTCTTCCGCATCGCCGGTTCGCTCGCCCTCGGCAAAGAGGCCATGGGACTCGGCGATGTCCACCTCATGGCGGCAGTGGGGGCCTGCCTCGGCTGGATCGATCCGCTCCTCGCGTTTTTCACCGCTCCGTTCCTGGGCATCGGCTGGGCCGTCCTGAGCGTGCTTTTCCGGCAGGTTTTCCACAGACAGGGCACGGCCCTGCCCTACGGCCCGCATCTGGCGACCGCCACCTTGCTCGTCGTCCTCTTCAAGCCCGGTTTCGAAACGGCGCTCTCCACCATTCTGGCCCGGCCTGTCAATATCCCCTGATCCGGAATTCCGCCGTATGCCGATGATCTCCGCTTGACGGATCGACCATTTCCGGCTGATATCCCCTGCGCCCCACGCCACCCAGGAAACGGAGAACCAGGATGAACGGATTGACCCTTCCAACGATCGCCCCGCGTGCCGCCAAGATGGCGGTGCTGGGCCTGGCCGCCGCCGCGATGCTCCTCGGCGGATGCAACAACCAGAAGAAGCAGGACGCGCTCACCATCGCTCAGTTGCAGGAAGAGGCCCAGCAACTCCGCGACGAGAATGAGAAACTCAACGGCGACCTCAAGGCCGCCAATGACCGCGCCGCCGGCCTCGAATCCGAGAACGCGACCCTCAAGACCGCCCCGCAGACCGCTGGCGGCGGCGGCGGCGGGGGAGGCGACGGCTACCGCGTCCTCTCCATCGCCGGCGACGTGGCCTTCGGCCCTGGCCAAGTTACGCTCACCGCCGCCGGCAAGCGAGAGGTGGACAAGATCATCGACATCATCAAGAGCCAGTACAGCGGGCAGAAGATCGAGGTCGCGGGCTTCACCGACAGCGACCCGCTCAAGAAGACCAAGGACAAGTACACCGACAACGAGAACCTCAGCGTCCAGCGCGCCCTCGCCGTCGAACGCTACATGAACGACCGCGGCATCGACGAAGACCAGACCCACAGCAGCGGCTACGGCAAGTCAAGTCCGAAGGGATCGAAGAAAGACAGCCGCCGCGTCGAAGTCCGCATTCTCGGGAACTGACCGATCCGGCGGTTTGTGCCGGTACGCTGAACCGGGCAGCGGTCGTCATTGCTGCCGCCTTCATGCCGCTGATTCCGGTCTGCCGGGATAAATTCGGCTTGCGCGGTGCTGGTCGGTCCCGTTCGGTTTGCCCGAGGTCGGGGAATCTCCGCCATCAGGCAGGTGCTGGCCGTTGAAAACAGCGGTCTGCGCTGCGGGAACCGGTGCCACGCGCCCATATTGGATGGATTCCAAAGAATTCCGGTTGATTTTTTTCGTTTTTGTGGCATTTTGTCATTGACAGGGGGAAGCGGGGGACGCGTATAGACGGCGGGCGTTGGCGGATGGGTCGGTCCCGTTCCTCCGCGCCCGAGAGTTCCCCGGCGTTCAACTTCCGGGGGGCAGGGTTCGGAGGAGTCGCATGAGGATGCTGTCCATTCGTCGTTGGTTTGGGTGCCACGGCTTGTCCCGCGGCTTTGAGCGGGCACGCCGTGCGGCCTGCCGCGCAAGGGAGCCTCGCATGACCGTTCGGGCGGAGCATGCCATTCTCGCGGAGCCGAACTCCGGAAGCCGGGGAGTTCGAATCCCTTGGTTCCTCGGCGCGCTGCTGGTCCTCGCCGCTGTGCTGGCCCCGCGCGCCGCTCTCGCGCAGTACGCCCCGCACCCGATCCCGGAGAATGAGCGGTGGGCGACGATCACGCATGCGGGGAACGAGGCGTTTGTCGGCTACACGCCGTTCGGCGACCGCGTCGAGGTCGGGCGCGTGGATTACGAGTACCAGATGTGCCGGACGGAGATCACTTGGGCCGAGTGGTTCGAGTTCGTGAATGCCTACGCGCCCTATGTGGACATGGCCACCGCAGGGTCGCTGCAGTTCACAGGGGATGAGATTACCTGGAGAAACCCAGGGCAGCTTCCCCCTATGTATTCCCTGCATCCGTCCGACGCCAACCGCCCGGCGACGATGGGCTGGCGATTCGCGGCCCGGTACGCGAACTGGCTGCACAACGACAAGCGGCCGGAGCAGGCGGCGTTCGAGAACGGCGCGTACGACACTTCCACCTTCGGCTACGTCGAGGGCTACGGCTACACCGATCAACTGGCGCACAACCCGGGCGCGCGCTACTGGATCCCCACGCGCGACGAGTGGGTCAAAAGCGTGCACTTTGACCCGGACAAGAACGGGCCGGGCCAGCCGGGGTACTGGTACTACCCGATCTCGTCGGACGCTGTGCCGGTGTACGCCTCGCCGAGCGCCGGCGGCGAGTCGAGCGGCGCGGGGTATAGGGCATTCGCGCTCCCTGACGTTGCCGCGTACCGCAATGCGCAATCGCCGTGGGGCATGTGGGACGGCTCTGGGGGACAAACTGAGTTCCTTGAGAATATTGTCCACGGCACCTCCGGCTTGCCTGGCGATATCTATCGATACGCAGAAGGTCTGGCGTGGGATGGAAATCCGACCACGGCCGACATCAAAGACTCGATTCTCGCCGTGGGTGGCATAGCCAGGCCCGACGGGCGTGGTTATGGCCTTCGTCTTGCGCGCGCAGTCCCCGGTGCGTCCGGCACCGGTGCTTTCGCCTGCACGCTCGCTTTCGTGGGACGCAGAAAGAGAGTTCGAAATGTACCGCTTCGCACTCCGGCGGTGGGTGCCACGGCCAGCGGAGCGGAGGGTCGCCGCGGCGACCGGAGCGCAGTCGGCCGTGCCGGAGGCCGAGGGCGCACCGCCACGGCCGACCTCGCCCGCCACGGCGGATCTTCGACTCGAAGACTCGCTGCGCCGGCCGTGGCACCCGTGGTGCTGCTCGCCGCCGCGCCGGCGCTGGCGCAGTTGCCGCCGCACCCGATCCCGGAGGCCGAGCGGTGGGCGACGATCACGCATGCGGGGAATGCGCCGTATGTCTATCAGGCGTTCCCCGGCGACACGCCGTTCTACTACGGGCAGGTGAACCACGAGTACCGGATCAGCCGGACGGAGGTGACGGCGGCGGAGTGGCTGGAGTTCGTGAACGCCTACGGGCCGTACGTCGAGGCGCAATACGCGAACACCACGATGTTCACCAGTCGGCTCATCCAACAGGTTGGACCGAGGCAATACGCGCTCCGTTCGCCCGGTTTGGCGAACTACCCGGCGACGATGAACTGGCACTTCGCGGCGCGGTATGTGAACTGGCTTCACAACGACAAGCGACCGGAGCAGGCCGCGTTCGAGAATGGCGCGTACGACACATCGACCTTCGGCTGGATCGACGGGCTTGGGTATCAGGATCAGGTGTCGCACCATCCTGATGCACGCTACTGGATCCCGACGCACGATGAGATCATCAAGGCCTTCCACTTCGATCCGGATCGATATGGACCTGGGCAACCCGGATACTGGACCTATTCTCACTCTTCAGACGAGGAGCCGATCGGCGGCCCGCCGGAACTGGGCGGGCAAACGAGCGCCGGCTATTGGTGGTATGACAGCGGGTACATCCTTCCTGAGGTAGCGGGGTACCGGGACGTACAGTCGCCGTGGGGCTTATGGGACACTTCTGGCGGGGTAAGTGAATGGACAGAAAGCACGACCGGCGACTTTGGGGGAAACCCGGCGACTTCGGGGTTCTACCTTCGCTACACCGAAGGTAGCGCGTGGCAGGACTTGTGGCTAGGCGGCGATCGGATCGATTACAGCGGCGGCGCCAACCGCCCGGAGTACAGCATCGACACCGGTCTGCGGATGGCACGCATGATCCCCAACGGATCGGGTGCGGCGCTCATGTGCGCTTTGACGCTTTTCACGAGAAGAAGGAGGACAAACCATGCTTCGTGGCGGGTGGCATTGAATCCGATGTTGCCACGGCGCCTGTTCCACTCGTGCCGCTGATTCCCCGGTCGCCACGGCGACTGTTCCATCCGCGGGGAATCGGTTCGTGGGGCGGCCGCTCACGGCGGGGGGAGCACTGATTCCGGAGGAACCGGAATCAGTGGCACGGGCCAGAAGCAGTGGTACCCGCCAAGAGGCATCCGCCTCACCCGCGTTTGCGCACGCCGAGGTTGTTCGGCTTGCCGTCCGCGAACTCCCATACTGTGACCTGCACACGTTGACGCCCCCAGCGGCGCGCGATTTCGTGGGTTGGATAGAGCACGTCCAGCCTTCGGCCCTTGATCGCCCCGCCGCGGTCAAGCACGGGCACCACCTCGCCGTCGGCGTACCCCGGTACGCTGACCATTGACCCGAAAGGAAGGACGGTCGTATCCGCGGCCACCATGCGCATCGCGTTCGTCCAGACCGAGTGATTCGTCGCGGTGTACCCGTCGGCGGAGTCGTCGCACGAGCGTTCGTCCGGGCTGTACGCCGTGACAGTCATCCACATGGTTCTGACCGGCCGGATCGGACGCCCGTCGAAATAGCGTTGGAAGCCTTCGGGAGGGGTGATGGTTCTGGGCGCATCGGCCGGTGCCGGTGCGGGTTCGATCGCGGTCGGTTCCGTCGTCCCGAGCGCGAGGTTGACCGCCGCGGCATCATCGAACGCGACGAATGCCGGCGCCGCCACCGACTTCTTCGAGAGGTACGCCGACTGCGACACCACCACCGCCGCGAGGGCGAACAGCCCCGCCTCGGCGGCCAGCCGCGATGCGCGTACACGGATCGATCGCCTGCCTGATGGGTTCACCATCCGACCAAGTCTCCATCGCGTCCGTTGCTGATTGCACCCGGGGGGCGGAGGCCTGCACGCGCCTCGCGTCGGCCAATGATCCGGCCACGCCGGACCCATGGGTGTGCGGATCCATCCGCAGGTTCCCACCCATGTTAGCAATCAGCAAGCAGACGGTTCCAAGGGATACCGCCTGCTCCCGTCGCACAGACCGGGCCACGGCATGGCATCGGCCCAACACAAACCGAACTTTGGTGCGAAACTGAAATAACATCGGCCTTGTCGCGTCAGAAACAGGGTTTTCTAGGGAACAATACCTATGAAGTCGTGCTTTGCCGGGTGTGCGGATCGCGCGGGCGTGTTGACCTGCGCCAACATCGTCGCACACCGGGTTGGGCTGGTATGCAGGGCAATCACCTCACTGATACGAATCCCACGAGATTTCCGGGCGGGAGCATCCGCCTCTTCACTCGAAGACTCGCTCAGAAGCGGCTTCTCTGACGCCCGGAAACCATGGGGAATCCGTATGATTCGGATGCCCCGGTCCCGCTGTGGTGGGGCCGGGACGCACTGGCAACCCCGCCCGGCCTCGCTGCAAAGCCAGCGAGACCGGGGCACCTGCATGGGCTGGAAAGCCCATGCCACGATCTCCATCCGCTTCTCTCCTATTCTCTTCGGATACAACCGATGGACGGAATCCGGATGGGCCGCGCGTGCCCAGTCCTTCTTTTGCAGCAGTTCATGGCGGCCACACAGCGGGAGAGATCGGGATGAGTTCACATCGGCGACATCGGGGGGCGCTCGTCGGGGTATGCCTCGGCCTGTGCGCCGCCGCGCCGTCAGATGATGCGTGGGCGGACCCGCCGCCTCCTGTCATCACACATCCCGAAGGAATCCAGCCCTGGCTTCACGCTGCGGTTACGGCGCGGGCCGATGTTGTCTGCCTCGGTGATTCCAACCAACTCCAGCAGGGCCACGGGTGGGACCACGGCTGGATCAAGGCGCTCGATCAGCGATTCGGTCTCTATGCCACCGGCCTCATCTCCGCGGGCGAGAACTCCGGCAACGGCTCGGGCGCCGGCTACGAGTACTCCCTCGCGAGCACCGCCTCATCAGGCCTGTTCCATTACGCCGGCGCGCCGCAGCCGCTCGATATCCTTCTCGCCCCCGGCTCCGGCGTCGTGCCGCTGAACTACTTCTTCCTTCCGGAGAAGCGATCCGGCGGTGCGACGGCGGTTCACGGCCTGTTCATCGACCATTACTCCGGGCTCGACGTCAACGGGCCGCTCCGCTTTCACCTTGTCCACGCGCTCTTTCCGCCCGGGCCTTCGGGCCAGTTCAAACTCCACTGCCAGCAGGCCGTCCCTCCGTACCAGACCTACGCCGTCGGACCCTTGCAATCGACGGCGTCTCACACCGGCTACGGCGTGGCGACGACGACGCTCACGCTTCCCGTCGGCACGCGCGAGTCGGCCCTGAACTTCCGCTTCACGCCTGTGGGTCAGGACCTCATCGGGCCGTTCCTCGCGTATTACGTTCGTTGTGAGAACACAGTCCGGCCCGTCGGCGTGTCGCTTCATACGCTGTATGCCCAGGGAGGCCGATCGGCCCGCGACATGGCGGCGGCCCTGCTCGCCGCCGATTCGGCGCAACTCACCCTCTATTTCCAGAGCATCCGCGCGCTGCAGGGGCCGAACCCGCGCATCCTCATCCGCGTCAATACCGGGGTGAACGACCGCAACGAATACGCCCCCTCGGTGCTCAACCAGATCACGCCCGGGAACACGCCGGAGGCCTTCGCCGACAACCTTCGGGCGATCGTTGCGCGTATCGGCATCATCTGGCTGCTCAACAACTGGCCGGCCGAGGAACTCTATTTCCTGTTCACGCTCTCGCATCCTGTCGCGATTCCGGACGATCCGCAGCTTCTCGAGTTCCGCGCCGCCGCCGCCGAACTGGCCGCCGCGTCGCCGCGGTGCTCGGCGGTCGACCTGGGCATGCTCACGGCGTGGGGCGAGATGGTCGCCAACGGGTGGTACCAATACGGCGGATTCGACACGAATCACCTGACCCAGCCGGGGTACGAGGCTCTCGCGGAGCGGGAGGTCGCCGCGCTCGAAGGCGGGGCGTGCTGGCGCGACCTCAACGGCGACCGCCGCCTCGACGCCGAGGACCTCTACGAGTGGCACCGCGTGCGCCCCGATCTCGACGCCGACGGCTCGGCGGGCTACGCGGACCTCCGCTGCCTCGAAGCCGCGGTTCGTGCCGCCGAACCCGCCGACCAGGCCTCCACTCGAACGCCCGCGCCCGTCCTTCCCTGATGCCGATCGCGATGGAGCGAGGCCCGCCCCGCGCCATGGAAGATAGAACAGATGTGATCTTATATCATCGTGCCCACCGAGCCCTTCGGTGGGCATTCGCGGCGACCGGCGGCTACCCGTGGCCGAGCGCGGCGCGAAGCGTTGCGAGTTCGTCTTCCGCGTCTTCTTCCTGATCGACGGTTTCGCTGACGACCTCGCGCATGAGCGCATTGACGCGGCGTTTGACGGTCTGCACGGCGGCGGCGGCGTCCGCCGGGGTGCGGAAGCCGAGGCGTTCGCTCGAATCCGAAAGCGATTCGGCCGCGGGCCCGCCCACCGCGGGCCGGAACACGCGTGCCTCGAACAACTCCCAGTGCGCGTGCTTGCCGTTCTCGGCGTAGTGTGCCTCGCACCGGCGGAGCGCCTCCGCGAGCACTCCCGCGGCCCATGCGCGGTCGAAGGCGTGCTCGGGTGATTCGCCGTTGGACGCGGCGAGGCGCGCCTCCTCGCACTCGAACGCCTCGAGGGGGATCACGTCGCGTTCCCGTCTCGCCGAGGCGCGCCGGTGCAGGCTCGTCATGTGGTTTTTCAGGGCGGCCATGACCAGCGACCGCAGGCGGCCCACCGCCGGATCGGCCCGTTCGAAGAGCCCCCGGGTCAGGACAACGTTCACGAAGAAATCCTGCGTCGCTTCCCCGGCCTGTTCCCGCTTGAGGCCGCTGCGGCGGAGGTAGCCGTAGACCGCGGGCCAGTATCGCTCAGTCAGGGCCGACAGGGCGGCGTCGCGCTTCTCGCCCGGCCCGGCGCGCAGCGCCTCCACGAGCGTCCAGCGCGTCGTTTGAAACCGGGCATCGGTCCGTTCGAGGTTCATGCACCCTATCCGCCCGCGCCGGCCGCGTACTCACGAATGTCAATCCGGCTTCCGTGCCCTCTCTGCGATCCTGATGTAAGGTACATCAGGAAAACCACATGAGCGAGCAGAAAGCGACAACATCCTCGTCGCTCCACCTCGATCCGGCCGCCGCCGCGCGCCTGCTGTCGGCCCTCGATACCCCCACGCCTCCCCCCAACCAACCGGCGAACACGGGCGCAAACCCCGTCGCACCACCGGCTTACATCATCGACCGCGCCCTCGGTTCGGGCGGCGGGGGCACGGTCTACCGCGCGTTCCGAGAGGGGTCCGATCGGCCGGTGGCGCTCAAAGTTCTTGATTATTCGCTTTCGTTGGATTCTGAGGGAAAACCCCGACAATCTCAGGCCGCCCAGCGGGCCTGGCGCGAACTGCAACTCCTTGAGGACCTGCACCTGCCCGTCCTGCCAAGGCTGCTGGACCACGGCGTGATGCCCAGCGGCCGCGTGTTTTTCGCGACCGAGTTCATCGAGGGCAAGACGCTGGAGGCGTTTGCCTTTTCCTCCCTACCACCTCTCGGTGGTATGGGCGTCCCGCCCGTCCCTACTCCTTCTACTGCCTCTCTCCCTGGGATCCCCGGCGCACCCGAAGTGCCGGGTACCCGGGGATTCGCGGACTCATCCCCGGCGTGTGATGAGGAATCGCTGTCTTCGCTCGCCCTCCTCCTCGCGAGAGTCTGCGATGCGGTGCAGGTGCTCCACGAGCACGGCATCCTGCACCGCGACCTCAAGCCCTCGAACATCCTCATCGACCTTCACGGCCAGCCGGTGCTCATCGACCTCGGCATCGCGGCGATCTTTGAGTATCCGGGTGGGACGGATTTGCAATCCGTCTCTTCTTCGGGTGGGGCGGGCTTCCGACCCGCCTTCTCCACCCTCACCGAAACCGGCGCGCCCATCGGCACCCCCGCCTACATGGCCCCCGAACAGGCCCGCGGCGAACGCCACCGCATCTCCACGCGCTCCGACGTGTACTCCCTCGGCGCCACGGCGTACAGGATTCTCACGGGGGCGACGCCGCACGATACGAATACGACCATCCACGAAGCGATCCGTCGCGTGGCGTTCGACGAGGCCGGCGACCCGCGCACGCTCAGCCCGGGCCTGCCGAAGCCGCTGGCGGCGGTGCTGCTGAAGGCGTGCAACCGCGAGCCGGAGAAGCGCTACGCAAGCGCGGCGGCGCTCGGGGCGGATCTGAGGCGCTGGGCGAATGGGGAGGCGGTGGAAGCCGTGCCGCCGGGGGCGTGGGAGAGGGGGGTGCGGTGGGCGGGGAGGCACCCGATCGCGACGACAGCGGCGGCATGCACAGCGATCATCGCAGTTTCCGTGGGTGGAACGTGGCTGGGCATCAGGTGGCTACGCAACCAGCCCGCGGATCTGATCGTTACGAACGGCGAATCAAGAGCGGTGCTCATTTCGCGCGCTGGTGACGTGCTCTCATACTGGGACGCTGGCCGGGGCGATGGCGTCGTCTTCGGCGCCTACGTTCCTTCGGTACACGCGACCGGAATGCCCCGTGCATTCTTTGGCATGATCGACCAGACAACCCCCGAGTTTGAATCGTCGCTGGTCTCGATCGACCCGGTCTCACGCCGAGTTATTCAATCTTCGAACCCGGAGAATGTGGGGCTCCGCCTGCCCGATGCCATCACCGAGCGCCGAGGCAAGCGTTTCTTGCTGACCGCCGCAACCATTGCAGACGTGTTCCCGGAAACTCCCGATCCGGAGATCATCGCGCTGTGGTACCACTGGCCGATGTCGCCGACGGCGATCTTGGTCCTCGACCTCGATCTGAATACGCTGGCAACGTACTGGCATAACGGTCAAATCTCTTCGATCGTGTGGCTCAGCAAGCCGCGTGTGCTGCTCGCCGCCGGCGTGAACTCGGAACACTCATGGAGCGAACTGGGATTCGGAGGGTTGCAGTCACATTGGCCGCCAGTGATCTTCGCACTCAAACCGGTGAATGGTGAAACCCTTCACATTCTGGATGAAGCGAAGGCCAGGAAGGGGACATCTCTTGAGTGGTACAAGGCCGTCTGGCCGCCCGACGCCGCGGATGTTCATGATGTTCCTGTGATCGATCTCGTACAGACATCCGCCGCCGCCTCCCATCGCGCCAGGTTCACGCTCAACCTGAGGGGGGAAAAGCAGGGCGGAGTCGGCTGGGACATTGACGCGAATGGGCGCCTCTTCGACGGCCTCGAATCGGATTCCTATCGCAATGCCATCCATCACGGCAAGCACCATTGGAATGAATCCGACATTCGACTGTCGGATTGGTCAGACGTGTTCCGGAGTCGCCGGTAAGCAATTGCAGTCGCGGAGCCTATCCGCGGAGCCGCTCCGCGTAGTCATCCCTGTCGGGCCATTTCGGCCCCTCAAGGAGGTCTTGATGTCCAGTCTTGCTTGCTTGATCCGCTCTGCGGTTGCAGCGCTCGCATTGGGCGGTGCGCTGACGTGCGCCGCTCGATCGCAGACCGTGCCCGCCAACGCCGTGGTGTTCTCGGCCGGACAGTCGGACCCGTGCTGCGGCGGCACGTTGCCGGTGTCGCTTGCGGCAGCCGAAGGAGTCCCGGTCTTTTTTGCATCGATCATCGGCTTGACGCACTACGGCTGCTGCCCGACGCCTGATGTGCCGCCCGATGGAACATTCGCATTCGGAGGCACGGACATCGATCCCCTCGGCGCGATCTCAGGGATCCGTCTGCCAAGCCGGCTTCCCCTTCTCGGCGTCTTCGTCGGCCCGGAGGAGCCCACCGGCTCGCCGCCCGCCACACTCGACTTCAACACGATCGGCCTCGACTTCGACGCCATCGAGCCGGAACTGAACCAGGTCTTCTTCATCGGCGACGGCAGGAACTCGGCGGGCCGACTCCAGCGCTTCGTTCCTCCGGCCGGCGCTTCACGGATGTTCCTCGGCTTCGCCGACGGCTCCAGTTTCATGGGGCAGCCGACATCCTACGGAGACAACCAGGGGGCGCTCACCGTCCTGCCCGCACTAGGGTCCGGATTGCTCACTTACTTCACCTTCGACGGAGACCTCGCCGACTCCTGCCCCGCCGGCTTCTCGACCACGATCAACGGCAACCCGACCTACGTCCCCGGCATGAACGCCGCGGCGATGCGCTTCGACGGCGACGACTGGATCCGCGTCAATCACGGCGGCGTGCTCACCTTCGACCTCGACGATCAGTCCTTCTCGATCTCGTGCTTCGTGCGCTTCGACGACCTGAACTCGGAGTTCACCGTGTATCAGGACCGCTTCGGAAGCAATGCATCGGCCTCATACAACCTCAGCATGAACGCGTCCTACCCGCGGCTTGCCGAGGACTCCTGGTTCGCACCCGGGAACTATGCGTGCACCGCGAGCGCCCCCTCCGCGCGCCAGTGGGTCCATGTGGCGACAACCTTCGATCCTCTTGTCGGGAAGCGCATGTATGTCAACGGCCAACCGGTGGATGCCGTGGCGCCGCCTGCGCCCGGATTCCAGCCCAACAACCACGGAGTGCTGACCATTGGCGCGGGCTGGTACCCCTCGAGCATGCAGAACCACCTCCGCGGCGACCTCGACGACCTCCGCATCTACAACCGCGCTCTATCCGCTGACGATGTCCGACTCCTCGCCGGCCATCAGTGCCCCGGCGACGCTGACCGCAACAGCACCGTCAACTTCCAGGACATCACCGCCGTCCTCTCCAACTTCAACGCGTCCTGTCCGTAGGACGCCAGTCGGGAATCGCCAGTCGCCAATCGTCGGTCGCATTCAAGGCCGAGGGGCATGCCCCTCGGCTTTCTTCTCGCGCTCGCGGTGTGGGCCCGCTCCCCGCCGCGGCGGGTCTTCGACCTGACGGCCGGTGTTCGTCGCCGCGCATCGCCCGGTACGATGCTTGTCGATGCCCCGCGTCTACGTCGAGACCACGATCCCCAGTTACTACTTCGAGACCCGACGTGCGCCGAGCGTGGTTGCCTGGCGCGAGGCCACGCGCCGGTGGTGGGACGCGTACGCCGCGGCGTATGACCTGGTCACGTCCGATGTGGTGCTGCGGGAACTCGGGCGGGCCCCGCCCGGCAAGGCGTCGCGGATGCTCAGGCTGCTGGACGGCCTCGATCGACTCGAGGTTGCAGTGCAGGTCGAAGAGGTTGTTGCCTTTTAGGGTGCCTAACACAATGCAAGAAGTAGAAGTGGTAGGGACGGGCGAGACGCCCATACCACCGAGACGTGTAGGCATTGTGTTAGGCACTCTTACATCGAGCATTATCTGATGCCTCGAACCGCGGAAGCCGATTCCTTCCACGTGGCTATCGCTTCGGTCGCCGGGGTCGAGTTCCTGCTGACATGGAACTGCCGGCACCTTGCGAACGCCAACAAGGCGCGACACCTCGCGGCGCTCAACGCACGCCTCGGCCTGAGCGTGCCTATCATCACGACGCCAATGAGCCTCATGCCGGAGTTTCCTGATGAATCGTAAGCCCCGTCGCCGCCCCAGCAAACTCGAAGAAGACCCCGTGGTCGCGGATGTTCGGCGCTGGCGCGCCGAACTCATGGACGAAGCCGGCGGCACGCTCAAGGGGCTCCTCGACCTTGTCTACGGCAAGGACCGCAACGCCTCGCGGGTGCGTGCCGCGCCGACGCGCGGTCGCAAGCGCCGTTCACGCGGGCGGGCCGTTTGATCGCTGCCGGTCTGGTCAACTTCAACGCTTCCTGCCCGTAGGCTTGGTCGCGCACGCCGGCGCTTTCGCCAGAGGCCGAGGGGCTTGCCCCTCGGCTTTCGTCGTGAGTTGGCGTGGGTTTTCGCGGTCAGCGCTTTCTTCGGGACTCCGCCATCGCGGCGAGTCGGGCCAGGAGTTCAATGTCGGTTGGGGGGTTCTTTTCGAGTTCGACCATTCTCTGGGCCATTTTTGCGAGGCGTTCGGCCTTGGATTGGCGGATCGCCTCCTCGACATCCTCAAGCGAGCCGCAGCCGAACTCGTCCACGCGGCCATCCTCGAAGGCCTTGCGGATCATGGGGAGGCTGTCCACGTCGTTCAACTCGATCATCGCGGCGATGGCCGAGCCGTTGAGCGCGGGATCGTTGAAGCGGGCGAGGGCGAGCACCTGGCGGAGTGCGTGGCGCACGGCGTCTCGGGTCGAGGGGTGGGCCTTGGCGATCAGTTCGAGGGCCTGCACCGCGTAAAGGCGCGCGCCGAAGCGCCGCCGCTGATCGCGGTAGAAGGTCGCGATGTACGGCAGGGCGGCGGGGCCGATACGTTCGAACACGTAAGGCAGTTCCTCGAGCCCGAAGTCGTCGCTGAGGCGGTCCAGGCGGTCGAGGGTCTCGACGAGGGGCGGGACGACGCACGCGGCGGTGGGCTTGTCCGCGTTTTCGCACAGCGCGGCGAGCATCCGCCATGCGTGAACGGGCGCCCAAGCGCGTTCGTCGCGGGCCGCGAGGAGCGCGCCGTCCGTCGCCATGCGCACGAGTTCGGCGATGTGCTCCGCGGTGAGCGCTGGCGCGCCCGGCGGGAGGTCTAAATCGCTGCCGTCGTCGGAATGAATCGCGTCGGGCGAGGGGGCGTCCGGTTCGTCGATCGCGGCGTCGTGGTCGCACGATTCGCAGCCGCAGGATTCGGCGTGCTCGTCAAGGGCGGCGTCGGAGTCGTCCGCTTCGTCTTCGCGTTCGTATCCGGGCGAAGGGCCGAGCGTCAGGAGCGCATCGATCGGCGGCAAGTAGGGTTGTTTGGTCATGCGTGCATTGTCCTGTGTCGGGCGCGGGAGGCCAAACTCGATGGATTGGCGACGCGGCTGTGTGGCCGCAGGGTGGCTGCGCGGCTCCCGTGCGTCACCGCCCGACGTCGCTGTTGGGCCGACGACGCCGGGGTGTCCACGGCGGAATCGATCCAAGATGATGCGGATATTCCGGTGCGGGTCCGCCCGTCCCTTGACAACCGCGGTGTTCGGCGTACCATCGCCTCTTCGACTGCGGGGTGGAGCAGCCCGGTAGCTCGTCGGGCTCATAACCCGAAGGTCGCAGGTTCAAATCCTGCCCCCGCTATTG
>CAZBDZ010000039.1:0-29979 GCA_964490785.1 uncultured Phycisphaeraceae bacterium | reverse complement strand
GAATCCCCGGACTTCGTCCGGGGCAAGGACCCCACGCCCGCTCCGCGGGCTATGAAACACATCGAAGCGATCATGCGATTGCCCTGGGGCGCCCCGCCAGTGGCGGCGGGGTCGTCTTCGCTCGGGATAAAGTCTCCCCATGCCCGCGCCCTTCAAGGTCTTCGGCATCGGCCTCAGCCGGACGGGAACAACGAGCCTCAACGCCGCGCTCGAACTTCTCGGGTTTCGCGCCATGCACTATCCCGACCCGGAGCCGATGCTCCGCGGGGACCTGTCGGTCGCGCACGAGTACGACGCGCTGACGGACCTGCCCGTGGCGGTGTTCTTTCGACCGCTTGACCTCTTGTTCCCGGGCAGCCGATTCATCCTGACGGTGCGCGACGAGGCTTCATGGTTGGGCAGCATCAGAAAGCACTTCGAGGCGATGGGGTCGGCGCTGGAGCACGGGCCTCCGGCCGAACTTCGCCGCCGGGCGTACGGCAGCACGCTCTTCGACGAGGACCTGTTCCGGCGCGCCCGAGCGGCGCACGAGCGGGCCGTGCGCGAGCATTTCAGAGGCCGGTCCGGCGACGTGCTGGAAATGAACATCGCGGACGGGCAGGGATGGGAGGTGCTGTGCCCGTTTCTCGGGATGCCCCTGCCCGAGGCGGCCTTCCCCCGGTTGAACGCGCAGGGCACGCAGCCGCGCGCGGCGCCGCCGATCGATCGGCGGTGGTATACCGGGCCGCGGCCGCGTTGAACACTGCGGAGGGGGCGTTGTGTTCATTCAGAAGAAAGGCATCAAGGCATCAGGCATCGAGGCAGGCTCGGTTGTCGTGGCGGTCCGCCTAAGATTGGATGCTGACTTTGTGAAGGGAGATAGTCGATGAAGGGATGGCTGTTTGCAATGGCGCTCGGCGCGACGATGTTGGGCGGATTCCCGGCGAGCGGTGAACCGAACTCGGCGGACTTTGAATGCCCCGAGTGCCCGCACGGGTGCGCGCACGCCAAGACGCTGCGGGGACGCCTGGCCGCGGGTGTAAACCCGGATGGTTCGTCGATGATCCTGGCGGCTCCTCCGGCGGATTACGACGATGTGGATCTCCTTCACAACAACCTGAGTATCGAGATCAAGCCGAGCAACGCCTGGCTCGGCGGGTCGAACGTGATGACCTTTCGCTCGATGGTTGACGGCCTGACGCAGGTCCGCGTCCGTCTGCAGAACATCTTCACCATCAACGCCATCCGCGTCGGCCCCACCAGCGTCGGCGCCAGCAACCTCGACGGCGTCCACCTCACCGTCTACCTCGACCGCGCCTACAACACGGGGGAGACGTTCGATCTGACGATCGAATACGAGGGATACCCGCAGAACAACGGGTACGATTCGATTCAGTTCACCACGCAGGGCGGCAACCCGATCGCCTCGACCCTCAGCGAGACCGATTTCGCCTACACGTGGTGGCCCACCAAGGACGACAACCGCGACAAGGCGACGGCCGATCTTCGCTTCACCGTTCCCTCCACGATGAGCGTCGCGTCGAACGGCGCGCTCATCAGCGTCGCGGACGCCGCCCCGGGGAAGAAGACGTGGCATTGGCGCTCCTCCTACCCGATCGCCACGTATCTGGTCTCCTTCGCCGTGACGAACTACAACCGGTTCAGCGGCTCCTACGACTGGGGGGGCGGGATCATGCCTCTCGAGTTCTTCATCTACCCGGGGAGCGACACGACCTCCAACCGCAACGCCTGGCTCGCCACGGCCCAGATGCTCGCCACCTATCGGCCCATCTTCGGGCTGTACCCGTTCATCAACGAGAAGTACGGCGTCTACCAGTTCCCCTTCGGCGGGGGCATGGAGCACCAGACCATGACCGGGCAGGGCACGTTCAGCGAGTCCGTCACCGCTCACGAACTGGCCCACCAGTGGTGGGGCGACATGGTTACATGCGCCTCGTGGAACGACATCTGGCTCAACGAGGGGTTCGCCACGTACAGCGAGGCCCTCTGGCTCGAGCGCAAGCCCGGGAGCATCGGCGAGCCGGCCCTGCACTCGGCCATGGCCTCGCGCCGTCCTGGAACGGTCAACGGCAGCGTCTACATCTACGAACCGCTGAACAACGGCGACATCGGCCGCATCTTCTCGACCAGCCTCTCGTATCGAAAGCCCGCGTGGGTGCTGCACATGCTCCGGCGCGTCGTCGGGGACGCTGCGTTCTTCGACATCCTCGCGGCGTACCGGGCCGCCCACGAATACGGGAGCGCGACGACGGATGACTTCATCGCGGTCGCCGAGAGCGTCTCGGGGCGGGAGCTGTCGTGGTTCTTTGACCAGTGGATCTACGACATCGGCGCCCCCGCCTACCAGCGCGCCTGGCGCACGGCCACGGCGGGCAACCAGGTGTACGTCGAGATGATGGTGAAGCAGACACAGTCGGCGTCGTACCCGATCTTCACGATGCCGATCGATGTCGAGTTTTTCATCAACAATGTCGTAATCACCGAGACCATCTGGAATCACGCGGCGCAGCAGTGGTACCTCTTCCCGGTGAGCGCGACGCCGGCGACGGTCGTGCTCGATCCGAAGCCGTGGGTGCTGGCCACGGCGAATTTTTCGACCGCCTTTGCCGAGGGTCCGCCCAAGGTCGTCGCCGCCGACCCATCGCCGGGCGCGGAGGCCGCGTTCGCGTACAGCGGCCCCTTGAGCGTGATCTTCCATAAGGCGGTGTCGACCGCCGCATCGGATTACGCCTTGGTGCAGGACGGCGGCGGCGCGGTCGCGTTCTCGTTCGCGTATTCCGCGTCGGCGAAGACCGCGACGCTGACGCCGAGCGGCCCGCTCGCCTCGGGCGCGTACACGCTGACGATCGGCGACACGGTGCGCGACTCCCTTTCCAGCCTTGCGCTTGACGGCGAGATGGCGGACTCCTCCTCGGGCGTTTCGTTCCCCTCCGGTGATGGCCTTCCGGGGGGCGCGTGCGTGATCCGTTTTTCCGTCGCCGCGCCGCCTCCGCCGCCCTGTCCGGGCGACGCCGACGGAAGCCGGACGGTGGATTTCGCGGACATCACCAGCGTCATCATTCATTGGGGCGCGATGTACGCCCCCGGGGCGACGCCGGCGCCGGGCGACGCGGACCACGATGGGCTCGTGAACTTCGCGGACATCACGGAGGTCCTAGTGCTCTACGAAGTTCCCTGCCCGTAGCCGCCGGAGGGAGGATCGGCGGCGGATAGGCAGGAATTTGCGAGAAAGCGGCAGGGTTTTGCTGGCCCCGTGGGGGTTTGTGTGGTCCACTTACGGGTAGCGGTCGAGGCCGGGGATCTTGCCCGGAGCCTTGGCGGCACGCTGGAAGGGAGAGTGAGCCGTGAGGAATTTGTTGTGCGCCGCTTTGTGCGTCTGGGCCGCGGGGTCCGCGTCCGGCCAGGTCATCGACTGGAATGCCGGGGTCGGCAACTGGAACGTCCTGACGAACTGGAACCCGATGAACGTGCCGGACATGCCGGGCGAGACGGCGGTTATCGGATCGCCGATCGCCAATGTAACGCTGAACATCTCGCCGGCGCTCGACGGCGTTCAGATCACCGATCCGGCGGCGATCCTCAACCTGAACGGACAGACGCTGACGCTCGGCACGCCGCTCGCCAACGCCGGGCTGCTGAACGCCAATCTCGGCACATCGACGCTCGTGTGCGACCTCACGAACACCGGGAGCGGCGCGGGGGGCGTCGTGGTCGCGGGCGGCGCGACGCTGGCGTTTGCCGGATCGACGATCAATGATTCGGGCCGCATCGAGATCAACCCGACGAACACGGCCACAATCACGATCCTCCGCTTCGACGCCGACACGCTCCTCACGGGCGGGGGCGCCCTGACGATGACCGGCCTCTCGAATCGCGCACAACTCCACACGGGCGCGGGGGTCACGCTCACGAACGGCGGCCTGCACACCATCCGCGGGCGGGGGCAGATCCAGGCCGCCCTCGTGAACTACGCCACCATCGACGCGGATTCGACCGGCTATGCGCTGACGCTCTTGACGAATGACAAATCAAACTTCGGCGTGCTGCGCGCATCGAACGGCGGGTTCCTCGACATCACAAGCATCACGATCACCCAGAACCCCTTCTCGCTCATCAACGCCGACGGCGGGACGGTCCGCCTGAGCGGCACGGCGGTCGATCAGGGCGCCCTTGCCACGCAGAACGGCGGCCTCGTGAGCCTGAACTCGGGGACGAACACGCTCACCTCCGTGGTCCTCAACGGCACGATCGAGGCCGCCGCCGGCACGGGCACGGTCGTCAACGGCACCGGCTTGACCAATCTCGGCACGTTTGAGATCAACCCGCTCAACAGCGCCGTAGTCACGACCCTCCGTTTCGACACTGTTTCCTCCCTGTCGGGCGGTGGCACGCTGCTGATGACGGGCATCGCCAATCGGGCCCAACTGACGACGGGTGTCGGCGCCGTCATCACCCACGAAAGCCCTCACATCATCCGCGGCCGGGGGCAGATCCTCGCCAGCCTCGTCAACAACTCCTTCATCGAGGCGGACAGCACGGGACAGACGCTCGACCTGATCACGAACGACAAGACCAACAACGGCGTGCTCCGCGCGTCGAACGGCGCGACCCTGAACATCAGTTCCATCGGCATCGTCCAGTCGCCCTTTGCGGCCATCATCGCCGACGCGGGCACTGTTACGCTGAACTCTGCCTCGATCGACCAGGGCTCGCTCTACACCGCCAACGGCGGGCTCGTCAGCATCACCTCGGGCACGAGCACCCTGACCTCGGTTGTCTGCGACGGAACAATCGAGGCCGCCGCGGGGGCATTGACCGTCATCAACGGCACCGGGCTGACGAACAACGGGAGTTTCGAGATCAACCCGCTGAACTCCGCGGTGGTGACGACCATGCGCTTCGACACGAACGGCGTGCTCACCGGCAGCGGGACGCTCCGGTTGACCGGGCTCGCCAACCGCTCCCAACTCACGACCGCCGCGGGCGCCACGCTCACGCAAGGCGGCGGCCACGTGATCCGCGGCCGGGGGCAGATTCTGGCGAGCCTGGTCAACGACACCCTGATCGAAGCGGATTCGCCCGGCCAATCGCTCAGCCTGATCACCAACGACAAGACGAACAACGGAACCCTGCGCGCGGTCAGCGGGGCCATGCTCGACATCACGAGCATCACGATCACCCAGAGCCCGTTCGCGGCCATCGAGGCCGACGGCGCCTCGGTGCGCCTGTCGGGCGCGACGATCGTGGGCGGAACCCTTTCGGGCATCAACGGCGGGCTGATGAGCGTGCTGTCGGGGACGAGCACTCTGCAGGACGTGGTCGCGAATACTCCCATCGACCAGGCCGCCGGGGCGGGTACCCAGATCACCGGGGCGGGCCTCGTCAATAACGGCCTTTTCCGCGTCAATCCATTGAATGTGTCCACCGTGACGACCATGACATTCCCGTCAAGCGGCGCGCTCTCGGGCAGCGGGACGCTGCTCCTTGCGGGATTGGCTAATCGCTCGATCCTCGCCGCCGGCGTCGGCGCCACCATCACCAACGAGTCGCCCCACACGATCGCCGGCATCGGGCAGATCACCGCCCCTCTCCTCATTAACAACAGCGTCATCGCACCCGGACTCTCCCCCGGCACCCTCGCCGTCAACGGCACGCTGACCCAGGGACCCGGCGGCGTTCTTGATTTCGAACTCGCCGGCGCCGCCGCGGGGCAGTACGACACCCTCGCCGGAACCGGCACTCTCAACCTCGGCGGCCTGCTCCGCGCGACGCTCAGCAACGGGCACGCGCCCGTCGGCGGCGAGGTCTACCCCATCATCACGACCACGAACCGCGTCGGCCGCTTCGCCCAGTTCGCGCTCCCTCCGGGCGACTGGCGCGTCGAGTACCTGGGCAGCGGCATCCGCCTGAAACTCGCCCCCCACTGCCTCGGAGACGCGTCGTTTGATGACACCGTGAACTTCGCCGATATCACCGCCGTCCTCGCCAACTTCGGGGCCGACTATGCCCCCGCGCCAGGCACGGGCCCCGGAGACTCCAACCGCGACGGCATCGTGAACTTCGCCGACATCACGGGCACGCTCGTCAGTTTCAACGCGCCGTGCCCGTAGCGCCGCGGAGTCTCCGCTCATCCCGAGCGCGCGCTCGGATGAGCGACGACTCATACGAATCCCACAAGACTTCCGGGCGGGGGCATCCGCCTCTTCACTCGAAGACTCGCTCAGAAGCGGCTTCTCTGACGCCCGGAAACCATGTGGAATCCGTATCAAAGCCCAAGTTCGTCCCGAGGGCCACTGGCGGCTCGTCCGCCAGTGCGAGAGACGGTTGCCCACGATCACACAAGGCACGCCTCCGGCAGTCGCACTGGCTGGCAAGCAGCCTGTGGCACACGAACGCAGGCCCTGCGCCGCGGGCGGCTTGTCCGCCGGTGCTACGCCGTCCCGCGCATCGCCTCGACGCATGCGGGAACTTCCTCGAGCAGTTCCGTCGCCAGGAGTCCGCCGCGAGCGCCGTGTCTTGCCACCCACGCCGCGGCGGCGCGCGAATGGGCGAGGACGCCGGCTCTAGCGCATTCGTATAGCGTCAGCCCGCCGGCGAAATGCTGCGCCGCGAGGCCCGCGATCACCCCGCAGAGCACGTCGCCCGTCCCCGCCGTCGCGAGCGCGGCGTTCGGCGCGTCGAGCGTCCAGACGCGATGCCCGTCGGTAACAACGCTCGCGCTGCTCTTGAGGATCACGATGCACCCCAGCCGCCGCGCCAGGTCCGCCGCCGCCGTCGCGTGCATCTCCGGGCGGGACAGGTCGGCGTCGATCCCGAACACCGCCGCCAGCCGCCGAAACTCGCCGATGTGCGGCGTGATGACGGCGGGCGCGCGCCAGTCGCGGTGGAACTCGGCGTGGTGGACGAGGTTGTTCAGGGCGTCGGCGTCGAGCACGACGGGCGCCGAGTCCTGGCCGATGCACCGGAAGACCGCCGACGACGCCCCCGCCGAAACGCCCAACCCCGGCCCGACGGCGAGGCACGAAACCTGGCTCAGCAGGTCGTCGATCACCGCCGCCGCGAGGTGCCCGATGACCTCGCCCGCATAATCCACGGGAATCGGGATGCCGGTCGCGCTGGGCGCGATCGCCAGCCCCGCCGCGAGGACAGGTTCGGGCAGGACCAGGCGAACCAGCCCCGCCCCGGCGCGCAGCGCCGCCGTCGCCGCCATCGCCGGCCCACCGACCATGTACGACCCGCCCGGTCCCTCCTCTCCCGGCCTCGCGGCGCACCCGCCGATCACGGCCACCGTGCCGAACGTCCCCTTGTGCCCGCGCGGGTGGCGCGGCGGTATCCGCGGCTCGGTCGTGTCGCGCTCCATAGGTTCATCGTACAAGGGACCATCCGCGCCGATCACACGCGCGACGCCACGATCCCGACCAGCGACTCGACCACGGTCGGCTGGTCCATGCTCGATGTGTCCACGCGCACGGCGTCGTCCGGGCAGACGAGCGGGCCGACGGCGCGCGTCGAATCGCGGCGATCCCGGTCGGCGATGTCGCGCTCGATCGCGTCGAGATCGACGGACTGTCCCATCTTCATCAGTTGCTCCGCCCGGCGGGCGGCCCGGACGCGGGGCGAGGCGTCAAGGTAGATTTTCACGTCGGCGTCGTAGAAGACGACCGATCCCTGATCGCGCCCTTCGGAGACGAGGCGCTGATGCACCTCGCCGATCCGCCGCTGCCGCTCGACCAGCACGCGCCGAACTCCCGCGAGCGATGAGACAGGCGAGACGCGAGACGAGACATCCGGCTGGCGCAGACGGTGCATGATCGGGCGGCCGAAGGCGTACAGCGTCGGCGGATCGGTGGTCCAATCGAAGCGCATGTCGGCGGAGCGCACGGTTTCGGCGAGGGTGTCCTCCTCGTTCAGGTCCAGCCCCAGGTCGATCGCCAGAGCCGTCGCGGCGCGGTACATCGCGCCGGTGTCGAGGAAGTCCAGGCCCAGTCGCTGGGCGAGGTCGCGGGCGACGGAGGACTTGCCGGTGCCGGCCGGCCCGTCGATGGTGATGATGACCCGCGGGCGCGAGGCGATGAGGCGGCGCACCGGGTCGAGCACGACCTCCATCGGTTCGGCGTGGGCGGTGAGTTCGGTCACTCCTCGGCCTCCTCGTCGTCATCGGCGTCGATATCGAACGGTTGTGTCAGGCCATCGTCGGGCTTCGCAAGGCAGGCTTCTATTGCGGTCTTGGCCGCCATGAGCGAGGGGATCGGGTCGCCCTTGCCCCTGAAGTCTAGGGTCAAGGACTGCTCGAAGCCCACCGACTGTATCGCCCCCATGTATTTCGCCAGGTCGTAGGCCTTGTGCTTCCCCTTGGCGTCGAAGGCCTGCACCGAGGCGCAGACGCTGGTGGCGTAGGGGGCGAGGCTGCGGAGGTAGCCGATCGGATCGGGGGATTTCGAGGCGGCCTCGAAATCGGGAAACGACCCGATGCGGAACCCGCCGACCTTGCGGATCAGCGTCGTCAGTTTCTCGGGGGTGTCGGTCAGGCCGGCGGATGGGGCGATCAGGAGGTTGAGTTCGAGCCTCTCGGCTTTGGTGAGGACCGACTTGAGGCGCGGGCTGAGGGCCTCGATCGACGCCGACACCGTGGAGTCGTCGAGGGCAATGGCCACGCTGGAGCATCCGAGGCGCCCCGCCGCCCGAAGGACGCGCTCGCATCGTTCAAGAGTCGGGGCGACGGCGGCCTCGTCGGGCTGGGCGAGGTTCAGCGGCTTGTCTTCCACGAGCAGGAGGCAGGGCGCTCCGGCCTTATCCGCCCGGTCTCGAAGCCTCTCCAACTGGTTCGGCTTCCACCCCGCGAGGAGTGAGGTTTGAAGAGTCAGCCCGAAGACACCCAGTTCTTCGCGCGCCCAACGCGGCAGGTCGTCCGGGCTGACCCCCTTGGCGGGGTGCCGGTCCGCGTTCCATACGGACTTGGCCGAGAGCGTCAGGAGCATGAGCCTCGCCGCTGACTGTAGCCGATTCGGCAAAGGCCTGTTTCGCGTGGTTTTAGGAGGGGAGCAGTTCACCCCGGGAATCCCGGCGGCGTCCTCGGATGAAAACAAAGACGGCCGGCTGTTAGGCCAGACCGTCTGGAGGGGAGAAAGAATCGTTACGCGAGGCGGACGGCCTCGGGATGGTCGGAAAAGCGCTAAACTGATTATTCCGATGCCCGGCCCTCCGGGCAAGGGAAATCTGAACGAAAACCGGCTCCTGGGCCTGCCTTTCCGCAGGACTGGACAGGCACGGGCTTTGCGTAGTCTTCGACCAACCGGGCCGCGAGGCTTTACAATCGGGGGATGAGCAGCCCAAACGACGCCCGGTACTCCGAAACCCACGAATGGCATCGCCTCTCCGGCGACACCGTAACCATCGGCATCACCCAGTTCGCGGTCAACGAACTGACGGACATCACCTATGTCCAGATGAAGCCCGTCGGGACGGCGATCGGGGCCAAGCAGAGCATCGGCGAGGTGGAATCGGTGAAAGCCACCAGCGACATCTACTCCGCCGTGCCGGGGACGATTGTGGAGGTCAACACGGCCCTCGCCGACCACCCCGAGTTCGTGAACACCGACCCCTTCGGCACGGGCTGGCTCGTGAAGATCAAGACCAGCGACCCGAGCGCCGTGAAATCGCTCATGGACGCGGCGGCGTACGACGGCAAGTACAAGGTATGACCGGGGGGCGGGGGGTGCCTAGAGTCTGCGTTGAAAGAGGGAGCGTGTCATGATCCAGACCGGCAACGGCATCATCTACTCCCCCGTGATCGATTCTGAGGAGGCTCGCCGCGCCCAGGCCGCCGCGGATGCGTCCGCGACGACCCCGCCGGAACGGATCGACATCGAGTCGATGAAGATCACGCAGCGGTACGACAGGTACACGGCGGACGACCACCAGGTGTGGGGCGAGATTTTCGCCAAGCGGATGGCGCAGTTGCAGGAGTTCGGGTCGCGCGTGTTCCTGGGCGGGTCGAAGGCGATCAATCTGCGGCCCGATCGCGTCCCGCTGCTCGCCGACGTGAACGCGCGGCTGAAGGCGTTGACGGGGTGGTCGAGCCACGGGGTGCCTGGGTACATCCCGGCCAAGGGGTTCTTCGCGTTCCTCGCCAAGCGTCAGTTTCCGACGACGGTGACCGTCCGGCCGCGGAACATGATGGACTATCTGCCGGAGCCTGACATCATCCACGATGTTTTCGGCCATGTGCCTCTGCACGCGGATCCGGTGTTCGCGGATTTCCTCCAAACGTATGGCAAGGCCGCGCTGCACACGGACGATCCGCGCCACACGGAGCGTCTGGCGCGGCTGTTCTGGTTCACCGTCGAGTTCGGGCTCATCCGCGAGGACGGGAAGCTCAAGATTTACGGCTCTGGGCTGATCTCGTCGGAAGGCGAAGGGCACCACGCGCTCGGGAGCAAGGACGTGGACCGACGGCCGTTCGAGATGGACAGGGTGTGCGAGACGGCATTCGAGATCGACCACTACCAGCCGATCCTGTATGTTCTGGAATCGTTCGAGCAACTCCGCGATGCGATGATGATGTATGCGGAGCGTATCCTGAGTGAGCCCGCGGCGGTTGCCGCGCGATGAGAAGACACTCACCACAGAGGCGCGAAGAACACAGAGGGGAACCTTGAGAGGGGAATGGGATGGGGATGGAGGTCGAGGATGATCCCCTCAGTCGATCGGTGATCGGGGCGGCGATCACGGTGCATAAGGCACTCGGGCCGGGATTGCTGGAGTCGGCGTACCAGCAATGCCTCGCCATCGAACTCCGGAACCTGGGCATCCCGCACGAGACAGAAGTTTCGGTCCCGATCGAGTACCGGGGCGAGACGATTCATGCCGCGTATCGGATCGACCTGCTGGTCGCGAACCGGCTCATCGTCGAGGCCAAGTCGGTTGAGAAACTGCTGCCCGTCCACGAGGCGCAACTCCTGACCTATCTTCGCCTGACCGGAAAGCACGTCGGCCTCCTGTTGAACTTCCATACCCCCTACCTTCGAGACGGCATCAAGCGCCTGGTTTTCTGATCCCTTCTTCCCCTCAGGATCGGACTCTGTGTTCTCCGCGCCTCTGTGGTGAACAGCGTTCATCCCCGCGTCGCTGCGAGCAGTTCGCGTGCGGGCGTGCTCGTCAGTCGGCGGATCATCGGGGCGACCATCAGGAGCGTCAGGGCCATGAGCAATGCGCAGCCGAGCGCGATGGCGCCCGGCTGGGGGATCAGGCGTAGTTCGATCCCCATGAGGATGCGCTGGAATCGCATCCCCGTGTAGGCCCCCTGGAGGCCGAGCGGCGGGCCGAGGACGAACGCGGCGAGGACGAGGATCACGACCTCGGCCAGGATCAGTCTGCCGAGCACGCCGCGGCTTGCTCCCACCGCGCGCAGCACTCCGAACTCGAAGCGTCGGGCATCGATGCCGGCGAGGACGATGTTGCCGACGCCGAGGCCGCCGATGAGCATCGTGGCGAGGGCGACGAGTGAGGCGATCCGCATGGTGCGCCGGCCCATCGTGAAGATTTCCTCCTTGATCTCGCGGCCCGAGCCGACGAGGGCGGTGGGCTTCGCCAGGGCCTTTCGGATTTCGGCCGCGGCATCCGTATCCGGCACCTGGCGCGAGTAGGTGAGTTGCAGGAGGTGGACGGCGTCGGTCTTGAAGACTCGCTTCAGGTCGTCGCGCGAGCCAAAGACCGTGCCGACCGCCATCTCGGCGTATTCGCGTCCGAGGTCGAAGCCGTAGCCGACGATGTCGAGTCCCGGGCTGCTGACGGCGCCGACGATCTCGAACGGATGCCACCCCTGCGACGAGGACACGGTGAACGTGTCGCCGACCTTGAATCCTTCGCGCGCGACGAGGAACTCCTTGGCGACGAGCACGGCTCCTCCCTCTTCAAGCCGGCGGCGTGCATACGCCTCGTCGCCCGCCTCCCAGTTCAGGGCCGTCATGTCAAGGAAGGTTGCCGGATCAAACGCGACGAAGAAGGCCGGCGGGCGGGCCAGCGGCTCGATGCCGAAGACGCTCGCGTCGATCCGCATCAGGGTGATGGGCGACGCGCCGGCGATGAAGTCGAGCGATTCGACGCGGCGGCGATCGTCCTCCGTCAGGCCGTTCAGGTCCTGCACGAATGCGTCGGGGAAGCGGATGGCGCCGATCCAGTCGCGCAGGATCGCGGCGCCCACGGTCCAGATGTCCGTCATCAGCGCGAGGCCCAGCATCAGAGCCCCGGCCGTCAGTCCATTCCGAATCGGCGACGCCGTCAGCGACCCGACCAGGAGCGCCCGCGGCAGGCGCAGCACCGCGGCGACCGCCGGCCCGGCGACGCGCGCCATGATCCACACCACGGGCACGCCCAGCAGGAACCAGCCGCTCAGCAGCAAGGGAATGCCGAAGAAGACGTGCCCCCAGAAGACGTGCTTCGCCTCCCACGGCGCGCTGATGATCGCCGCCTGCGCCGTGGCGAAGAGCAGGCCGGCGACGCCGCAGAACACAACCGTGCACGTGCGGGCGGGTGTTGCGCGGCGAGTCATGGCGACGAGCGGGGTGGTTCGCCATGCGCTTACGGCGGGCCAGAGCGCGCCGACGACTCCCGCGAGGACCGCGCCGCCGCCCGCCGTCGCGAGGCTGACGGGCGAGACGTGGAGGCCTGCGGGCAGGCGATCGGGGAATAACCGCGTGAGGCTCCATGCAAGGCCCATGCCGAGAGGCAGGCCCATTGCCGCGCCGAAGGCACCCACGACGGCCCCGGTCATCAGTTGCGCGAGGGCAAGCGTCGCGCGCCTGCCGCCGAGGCAGCGCATGACAGCGAGTTCGCGCTGGCGCTCGAGGACATTGGTGGTGAGGCCCGTCAGGACGATGAACGCCGAGGCGATGGTGGCGATGGCGACGGCGATGGTGAAGCCGATGCGTTGGGCGGTCATCGTGTTGGCGATGCTGCTGGTGACCAGCGCGGTGGTCTGGACGATCACGCCGCGGGGGCACACGTTCTGGAGGCGCGAGGCGGTCCGGGCCGGGTTCTCGCCGTCGTGGAGCACGATGGCGATTTCGCTGAGCCGGCCCCGGGCGGCGGCGGCCTTTTCGAGCGTGGCCCGCGTCGTGCGCCCCTCGAATCGTTGCAGGATGTCGTTGAAGGAGGGCGTCTGCACCCCCACCACAGCGAGGTGCATCGGCGGGCCGTTGCGGATCACGCTCACGCGGTGGCCGACGCTCACGCCAAGGTCGTTGGCGGCGGTGCGATTGAGGACGATCTCGCCGTCGCGTTCGACCTCGCGGCCGGCGTCGAAGGCGCGGACGGCGACGACCGATTCATGCTCCGGCTCGACGCCCCAGACCGTCAGGTTCAGGCGCTTGCCCTTCAGGTCGTTGCGGAGCGCGAGCGATCCCTTCAAGCGAGGGGCGGCCACGGCGACGGAGGCGTCGCGCTCGATGCTCCCCAGCACGTCGGCGGGGAACCGATCGCCCGCGATTTCACGCACACGAATCTGCGCCCGGCCCAGCGTCTCGGCGACCTGCTGCAGCAGCCCCGCGTCGAGCGACGCGAGGGCGCAGGCGACGGCGGAGACGAGCGTCGTCGCCAGCGCCACCGCCGCCGACAGTAGGGCCGTCCGCCGCCGCCTACCGGCCAAGCCGTTGAGACATATCCGCCACGCCGACCGCATCCAGTCCCTCCGTGTCGAAGTGTCCGGCGATGCGTCCGTCGTGCATGACGAACGCGCGCCGGCAATGCACCGCCGCCGCCGGCTCGTGCGTCACCATCAGCACCGTCATCTTCCGCTCCGCCGCAAGGCGTTCCAGGAGCGACCAGAGCGCCTCGCTCGACCGCGAGTCGAGATTCCCGGTCGGCTCGTCCGCGAGCAGCACGCTCGGAGCGAAATGCAAGGCTCGCGCAATCGCCACGCGCTGCTGTTCCCCGCCGGAGAGGGCCTCGGGGCGATGGCTCGCCCGCGATGCGAGCCCGAGTGAATCCAGCAGGGCCGCGGCGCGCCCGCGCGTCTCCCGCTCAGGCCGGCCGGCGAGCATCCCCGGGAGTTCGGCGTTCTCGCGGGCCGTCATCGTCGGGATCAGGTTGAACTGCTGGAAGACGATGCCGACCTCGTGCCGGCGGAACAGGGTCAGGGCCTTGTCGTCCAGTCGATCGATCCGTCGGCCCGCGACGTGCACCTCTCCCTCGTCCGGCACATCCAACGCCGCGAGCAGGTGCAGCAGCGTCGACTTCCCGCTGCCCGACGCGCCCATGACGGCGTAGAACCCCGGCTCGTCAATCGCCAGGTCCACGCCGCGCAACGCGCGCACCGGTTCGCCGTTCACGGCCGAGCGGTAGGACTTGTGGACGTTGACGCATCGGAGCATGGGGAGAGGAGGGTAGCGAGTGGGGATTGGCGAGTGGCGAATGGAAGGCGCTGAGTGCTGACGGCCTGTGTGAGAAAGGGTTGTGCCTTTCTTCTTCGCCCGTGAAACGGGCGCGCGTTGGTTGCCAGACGCGGCAGCGTCTGGACAGCCGGGTGTATAACCCCTCTGCCGCTCGTGAAGCGGGCGGACGAAGCGCCGGTTCCGCGCGCCCATTTCATGGGCGAACAACAGAGGAACATCGGGCCGCGATCCAGACGCTGGCGCGTCTGGCAACCATCGGTGGCCCATTCCACGGGCCGGTGAATCCCCCGGGGGGCGGGTCGTTCGGCACAAAGCGTCAACTCTCTCTCGCCCCTGCCTGCATCCCCCTTCTCACACAGGTTCTTGGGCATCTATGCCTCGGTTCACTCCTCGGCCGTCCGCTTGCCTTTCACAATTCAGATGGCTCTCTCTGTGCTCTCTGTGTCTCTGTGGTGAATCTCCTTCTCCAGCGTGCGGGCCCAGATCGCCAGCGTCGCCAGCGCGAACAGCCGCTGCCCGTGGTCCCTCAGGCGGACGTGCCGCGTCGTGTGCATCGGTGTCAGGCCTCCCGCCGCCCAGTGCTCGTCGAGCATCTGCCGGACGAAGGCCATGTTGACGTTCAGCACGTCGTGGACAAACCCGAATGGCCGATCCCCCGCGAGCATGTCCAGCAGGAGGTCCTGCAACCCGCCGAAGTTTGTCCGCCACCAGTCGGAGATGGGGATGGCGAAGCCTTGCTTGGGGCGGTCGATGACTTCGCGGGGGAGGTGCATGCGGGCGAGTTCCTTGAGGAGGTGCTTGGTCTCTCCGCCCTTCATGTGCGCTCGCGGCGAAATGCCGAGCGCGAAATCCGCGACCGCCGGGGCGAGGTACGGGCAGCGCACCTCCACGCCACACATCATCGACGCCGTGTCCACCTTTCTCAGCAGGTCGCCCGGCAGGTAGTGGTCGAGGTCCCACTGCCTCGCGGCCTGCACGCCGCCCCAGACCCCTTTCCTGCAGACTGAACCGGCGCGCCCGCCCAAGAGCGCCGCGCGATCGGGGGTCGGGAAGATCGAAACAAGTTCGACGTAGCCGAGGTGCTTCGCCGCGGTGATCAGCCGGACCTTGCGATCGTCGGGCGATTTCGGGTCCGACCGATCAAGCCCCTTCGCGGAGAGCATCCGCAACGCCCAGCGCCGCCAGCCGAGGTATTTCATCGCCTTGTAGCGGTCGTAGCCGAAGAAGAGTTCGTCGCCGCCGTCGCCGGCGAGGGCGACCTTGACGTGCTTGCGAGCCGCCCGGCAGAGCCAGTACGTCGGCAGGATCGACGAATCCCCGAACGGGAGGCCTAGTGTCTCGATGATGCGCACGAGATCGTCCGCCGCCGAGTCCGCGTTGCAATCGAGGGTGATGTGCTCGGTGCCCAGGCGGCGTGCGACGAGTTCGGCATGGGCCGACTCGTCGTATCGCTCGTCGGGCATGCGGACGGTGAGCGTCGTGAGGTTGCCCAGGTGCCGCTGCGCGTAGTGCGCGATCAAGGACGAATCGACGCCGCCGGAAAGGAAGCAGCCGAGAGGGACGTCGGAGTCGAGGCGGGAGAGGACTGCTTCGTCCAAGAGGGCGTCGAAGCGGTCCTCAATCCCGGGCGTTGTTCCCTGCGCGCGGATTGATTTGTAGATCGCCCCGGCCGCCCAGGGGACGGGGAGCTTGATCAGGAGCGATGCCAACCCTGTCGATCCGAGCAGACCAACGAGCGCCGCGATGACGTAGTGCCCGAGGGCGATGAGGCCCAGGAGAATGGCAAGCAGAACGCCCACAAACACGATGGCTGCGACCAGAACCAATAGGTTGTCGCGCGCCTTGACCAATCGTGATCGAGCATCGAGATCCTCGAACCAACTGATGGTGGTGGGGTATCGGTCGCACTCGCGTACATCACCTGTGAGCAGATCATCGGTGGACCATCCGAAGGCGACCCAGTCGGCGATGCTGTGCTGGGGATGCATCCAGTGGTATTTGTCCCATCTCGTTGATTCGTATCCGATCAGAGACAGGCATTCACTGACCGCGGCGAGGCTGCTAGCGAATACGGAAATGCGGCGGGATTCGATGGACTCGTTATAGAGCGGCTTCTCGCCGCGGGGGTCACGATTGACGAACAGCCATCCATCTTCGTTTCTGTCCCAGAAGGCATACGCATACATCCCCTCGGGTCGAACTTGGGAAGGACTCCACTCTTCGTTCGCATCAGGGTTGGCTTGTTCCGGGTCCTCGCGTATCGCATGCAGGATCACTTCCGTGTCCGCGTGGTTTGTGGCGAAGATGTGGCCCTTGGCCTCGAGCTCCGCGCGGAGTTCGCGGTGGTTGTAGATGCAGCCGTTGAAGACAACGGCGGCGAGGGGGGTCGGCTCGGAGCCGCGACCGTGAGGTTGAAGACCCGCCGTGGTGGGGAGCGGGCGGATGCCATCGCTGTTGCTCGTCGCTCCCTTGCGGTCGCGGCTCTGTCGAGCACGCTCGGCGCAGCGCGGGCACCGCGTTACGACCATGGGCTGCCCGCCGGACGCGAGGTCGATGATCGCCAGGCGTCGATGCACGAGGGCGACCTCGACGATAGTTCCGTCCGCGCGCACCACGCGGTCGCGGAAGCGTCCCGCGCCGTCCGGGCCGCGCCATTGGATGCCCTCGTCGAGGGCGTCGAGCCAGGCTTCGGGGATGAGGAAAGACGGGCCCGGAGATGTTGACGTGCGGCGAGCGACCCGGGGATTCGTCGAAGACGCCTCATCTCCGGCGTGGGGAGATTCATCCGAAGAAACACGCGAATAGGCCAGGTCGCGCGGGTCGTCGCCCTGCCACAGCCACGCTCCGGAAGGGGCGAGGCGCGGGTCCGCAGGATCGGGGGGATAGTCCGGGTCCCCCGGCCTCACGATGCGCAGGATGCCGCCGATGCCGCACATGCGATGAAGGGTAGCGGCTTGAGTCGTGCTGCTTGGGCGAGATGCGCCCGCCACAAGGCGGCGTTGCAAGCGCGTCCCGGCCTTGCCGCGGACGGCAAGACCGGGGCACCCCTTTGTTAAGGCAATCACCCCGGCGCTCCCCCCCACCCTCTCCCATGTGAACGAGGGAGAGGGAACGGTCACACCGCGATGGTCCCTTCCATGTAGGTCACCGCCCGCCCCGCGATGGCCACGCGGTCGCCGCGGTCCTCGCACCTGAACTCCCCGCCGCGCTTCGAGACCTGGTGGCTGCTGAGGGCGCGTCGGCCGAGGCGTTTCGACCAGTAGGGGACGAGCGTGCAATGGCTCGAGCCCGTCGCCGGGTCCTCGTCGATCCCCGCGCGCGGGGCGAAGAAGCGGCTGACGAAGTCGTGGCCCGCGCCGGGGGCGGTGACGATGACACCCAGGCAATCAAGGTCGCGGAGCGCGAGGAAGTCGGGGGTCATTTCGTGGACGTCGCGCTTGTTGTCGAAGACGGCGAGGTAGTCGCGGGCCTTGTAGACCTCGACGGGCTCGCGGCCCAGCGCCCGCGCCAGCCGCCGCGTCTCGTTCACCGGCGTCCCCGGGCGCGACGGGAAGTCCAGTTCGATCCACTCCCCCCTTCGCGCGACCGGCAGCGGCCCGCTCGCCGACTCGAAGATGACCTTCGTCCCCTTCAGCCGCAGGTGGTTCCACAGCACGTGGGCGGCGGCGACGGTGGCGTGCCCGGACAGGTCGATCTCCATCCCGGGGCTGAACCAGCGGATGCCGAACCGGGCCCCGCCGTGAGCGCCCCTCACCGGCGCGAGGAAGGCAGTCCCGGCGAGGCCGTTCTCCGCGGCGATCTGCTGCATCACGGCCGAGTCGAGCCACTGATCAAGGACGATGACGCCCGCGCCGTTGCCGTGGAAGGGGCGGTTGGTGAAGGCATCAACATGGAAGACGACGAGGCGGCGCGAGGGGGGCCGTGGCACGGGCTTTCCAGCCCGTGCGGCCTTGGGCTTCGCGGTGCGGCGCGCGGGCTTCTTTGTCGGCTTGGTGGGCCCGCGACGGGAGGCGGGCTTCTTAATGGGCTTCTTCGCGGGTCGCTTCTTGGACTTCTTCGCCATGCGCTGCGCCTCCGAACGGGAGAGTAGCAACCCGAAGAATCCCGCTGACAGCCGGCGAGATACCGCCGCGCCAGCGCCGCTGCCCCGGACTGTCAGAGGTCGAACTTCATGCCTCATCCCCGGGCTTGCGCCCGGGGCTCGGAACCGGCGCCCGTTTCACGGGCTCGAAACGCGGGCGGGCGTTCGAGAGGCATTCAGGCCTTCGGCGCCCATGTGCTCTTCACATGCACGTCCCGCAACTGCGCTTCCGTCGCCGGCCCCGGCGCCCGCGTCATCAGGTCGCCGCCGGTTTGCGTTTTCGGGAACGCGATCACGTCGCGGATGTTCTCGGTGCCGACGAGGTGCATGACGAGGCGGTCGAGGCCGAAGGCGATGCCGCCGTGAGGGGGTGCGCCGAACTTCAGGGCTTCGAGGAGGAAGGAGAACTTCTCCTTCGCCTGCTCGGGGGTGAGGCCGAGGAGGGAGAAGACCTTGCTCTGCACGGCCTGGTCGTGGATGCGGATGGACCCGCCGCCGATCTCCGAGCCGTTGAGGACGACGTCGTAGCCGGCGCTCATCATGCTCTCGATGGTGTCGTCGTCATCGAGGCTCGCCTCGACGAACTTCTTCTGATGCTCCGGCACGGGGGCCGTGAAGGGGTGGTGGCTCGCGACCCACTTGCCGGTTTCCTTGTTGCGCTCGAACATCGGGAAGTCGATGACCCAGAGGAAGTTCCACCCCCCGGATGGGCCTCCCTCGACGCCGGGCTTGGGGACGAGGCCGATGTCGCGGGCGACCTTCTGGCGGAGTTCGCCGATGGCTTTGGTGGCGATGCCGTAGGCGTCGGCGACGAAGAGGACGGTGTCGCCCGGCTTCAGCCCCAGCGCGGCGATGAAGGCCTCCTTCACGCCGGGGACTTCGAGGAACTTGGCGATGCCCGTCTCGAACACCCCTTGCGCGTTCAACTTCACGACGGCGACGCCGCCCGCGCCGAAGCCCTTGATCCACTCGCTGTAGCCGTCGGTGAGTTTGCGGGTGAGTTTCTCCGCGCCGCCGCCCGCGCCCCCCGGGACGCGGATCGCCTTGACCACGCCGCGACGGGTGGCGTATTTCGGCGCGTCGGGGCTCTTCGCGAGGGCGTCCTTGAAGACCTTGAAGTCCGTCCTCGCTGCCGCCTCTGAAACATCGGTGATAAACAAGTCGTAGCGCGTATCGGGGCGGTCGATGCCGTATTTCTCCATCGCGTCGCGGTAGGTCATGCGCGCGAAGGGGGGCGCGTCGTAGCCCGCGACTTCCTTCCAGAGTCGGCGGACAAACCCCTCCATCATCTGCATCACGTCCTCGCGCTGCACGAAGGACATCTCAAGATCGATCTGCGAAAACTCCGCCTGGCGGTCGGCCCGCGGGTCCTCGTCGCGGAAGCAGCGGCAGATCTGCATGTAGCGGTCGCACCCCGCGACCATCAGGATCTGCTTGAAGAGTTGCGGCGACTGCGGCAGGGCGTACCAGTCCCCCGGCTGATGCCGGCTCGGAACCAGGAACTCGCGGGCGCCCTCCGGCGTGCTCTTGTAGAGGATCGGCGTCTCGACTTCGAGGAACCCGTTTTCGTCGAAGTACCGCCGCGTAACCTGCATCACGCGGTGCCGCATCGACAGGATCCGCTGCATGCTCGGCCGGCGAAGGTCGATATACCGGTGCGTCAGCCGCAACTCCTCGTTCGGGAGTTCGGCGTTGTCGTCGGGCTGGAATGGCGGGTTGTCCGTCTTGTTCAGCAGTTCGAGGCGCGCGATCACTACCTCAACCTCGCCCGTCGGGAGTTTCGGGTTCGGCCCGCCCTTGCGGATCCGGACCTTCCCTTCGACCGCGATCACGTCCTCGTTCCGCAGGCGGTCGCCCGACTCGAGCAGCGTCTCCGGCGTCTCCCCCTTCTCGAACACCACCTGCGTCAGCCCATAACGGTCGCGCAGGTCCACGAAGATCAGCCCCGCGCCGTGGTCGCGGTACGAGTTCACCCAGCCGCACAGGACGACGGTCTGCCCGACGTGTTCCGGGCGCAGCACGCCGCACGAGTGCGTGCGCCGATATGGGGAGGCGGTGGTCATGCTCGTTGAATCTCGCAAAAAGAAGGGGGGCCGAGTATAGAGGCTCACCCCCCCGGACCCGTGGCGCGGCTTTGGAGGCCGAAGCCGAGTCTGCGAAGCCTCGGGTTGTGTGCGCCCCGAACCGAGGCTTCGTCGCGGACTCCTCAGCCTCGGCGTCCTATGGCCCCCCATCCGATCATCCCCTTATTATCTCCCGTCGATGTCCGAGACCTCGCCCCTCAACCCCGCCCTCCTCCGCGTCATGGTCGATCCGGCCATCGAGCGCAAGATCGTGGACGGCTTCCACTTCCCCCTCGGCACCTACCCCACCGAGGCCTGCACCCCCGCGCCGGGGTACACCTCGCAGTTCGAGCCGGCCGACGGGTCGGACCCCGCCGCCTTCACCGGCCCCAACTTCGGCGAGGACCTCGAAGAGTGGCCCGACCGCTACGTCTTCGACATCCTCATCTCGCACGACCGCCTGCGACCGCTCTGCCGCGCGCTCTTTTCGTACCTGCCGGGCCGCTTCTTCCCCATCCTCGACATCCTCGGCCACGACGCGTTCCGCGAAATCGATCCCTACATCGCCTACGACCTCGTCGGCTGCGAGAAGTTCTTCGACGCCATGCGGTCCTTCGATCCCTTCCTCTTCGAGGACGGGCTCGTCGGCTTCGGCGCCATGTCCATCGACCCCTTCTTCTACGTCTTCATCGACGAGCACAAGGTCGCCACGCTCCGCGTCGTGCCGGAGATGAAGGAGCGGATCGAGCGCCTCCTCGCCGCCTTCGACCTCAAGCCGGTCGAGGAACTGGCGAGCGTCGATTCCGTCTCGCACGAGCACCGCGGCATCATCATCGCGCCGGAGGAGCACCCCGAAGCCCTCGCCGGCGATGAGGTCATCGAGCGCCTCCGCGACAACTGGCTCCTCCAGTTGAACGTCGATCCGGCGACGAATCTCGACGCCGACGGGAACGATCTGGGCATCACGGCGTGGCAATGCATCGCCCGCTGCACGCCCGCCGAGGAATCGGGCGCGGAGGCCTACGCCGAGGTGCTCCTCACGGCCCCGAACCTGCAGGACGCGGAGGAACTCGCCTCCGAGGCCGTGGCCCCGAAGAATGGAAAACCGCAGAGCGGCGGCGACAACAAGGGCGCGTGGGAGGAGATCGAGATCATCCGAGCCGACCGCGTCTTGCCCGAACAACTCGCCGAATGGCTCGGCCCCCCAAAGAAGCCCGACCTCACCAAGGCCGCCCTGATCGACCTGCGCTGGCTCACCGGCGGGCCGACAGGGGGGAAGAAGAAGGACTAACGGGCCGGGTGCCACGGCCAGCGGAGCGAGTCTTCGAGCGCAGTCGGCCGTGGCCGTGAGCCGGCAACGCCCCGCCACGGCCGACTGCGCTCCAGACCTTGCCAACCGCCGTGTTGGTAACATGATGATCTCGATCACCTATGTACAGTGGTGCGTTCTTGGGCGTACGCGCACTTCGAACCCGAATTGAATGCGATCGCGCGTCATTGCTCGCGCTGTGGCGCACGCACCGCGCCTTCAACGAGCGTCTGCCGAACCTCATCACGAGGATCTTTGCGATGCGTCGGGGTGAAGTTGGTCCGACGCCCGAGCAGCGCGGTCTCTACCAGCGTGTCGCGCGCTTCGTGCTCGCCCGCGATGCCAGAGACGCGCCGTACCTCCTGAACAGCGTGAGCATCAGAGGCTGGAAACCGGGCAAGGCGCTCACGATGAACGCGACGGTTTCCGGAACAGGCGGATCCGAGATGGTGGCCGGTGAGAGTTGGGCAGTCGAGGCGGCGCGGCTCTCGGGGGAAGGCAATCTTGCATTCGACAAAGCTGTACTGCGCGACGGCCTGCCCGACTCGCTCTTTCAGCCTCTCATCCGGGATGCGGTCGCGTACATCCGCGGGCACGACGAACTTGTTCGGAACTGGCGGCGGGAGCACGCGGAATGGCTCAAGCGGAAAACGGAATGGGAGGCGCATGAAGAACACAAGAAGTATCTGGCGCTGCGCCCGCGGTTCGACGAGTTTGAAGCATCTGTCGGCGGCAAGGCCGGAAAGCGGCGCGGGCGATGGCACCTCTACGTGAAGTGGCTTCGCGAGCATCCCGATCTGGCTGCGTGGCGCGGCGGACCGGCCGCCGTGAACGGATTGAACGCCAAGGCGGAGGCGCGAGTCGCGAGAGCAAAGCCCTGGAAGCAACGCTCCATCGAGGCCGAGGAGTTCTGGAAGGTGAATCCCGAACTCGCGGCGCTCGACCGCCTGCATGGGTATTACGAGCGGGAGTTTGTCCGGCGGCGCAAAAGGAAAAGGAATCCCGACGGGTTCGATCACCGCCCGACCTTCACCATGCCGGACCCTGTGCTGCATCCGCGCTGGGCGCTGTTCAATGCACCTCAGACAGCACCGAACGGATACAAGGATCTCAGGCTGCCGGACGGCTCGGGTCTGGGGTCGGTGTCGCTTCGGCTTTTGACAGGCGAGCGCGGCGCTGACGGGTGGCCGAAGGATTGGGTGGCCATCCGTTTCCATGCCGACCCGCGGCTTGCACGGTTCACCGAGCGGACCGTCAGAACGACGTTCGGCAAGGGGAAGAAGAAGGGACACGACAAGACCAAGCCGTCGTTCTTCTTCACGGACGACCAACTCGGCGGCATCGAGCGGCCAGCCAAGATCGGCGGGGCGAAGCTCATCTTTGAAGACATCCACTTGAACCCGGACGGATCGCTGAAGTCGGCCACGCCGTACCTCGTCTTCGCATGCGCCATTGACGACAAGCCGTTGACCGAGCGTGCCCGCGCGATTCAGTGGTCGGAGACCGGCGAGGTCACCAAGTCGGGCAAGAAGCGCAAGGCCAAGCGGCTTCCGGCGGGGCTTGTCGCCTGTGCGGTTGATCTCGGCATTCGCAATCTCGGCTTCCTCACGCTTGCCGTGCTGAGCGAGAATCACGAGATTCGCGTGCTGCGATCCCGAAATCAATGGCTGGGCGAGGTCGAGGAACGCGGGCGGCACGCCGGGCGTTGGTCGCCGGGTCCCGAGTTGGCTCACATCAGCGAGCACAAGCGTGAGATCAGGCGTTTGAGACAGCGTCGAGGCAAGCCGGTCAAGGGCGAGGAAAGCCATATCCGACTTCAGCAGCATATCGACGGGATGGGCAAGGACCGGTTCAAAAAGGCGGCGCGTGCGATCGTCAACTTCGCGTTGAATGTGGAGGGCGCCGCCAGTCCAAGGACTGGCGACGCGTACCCGCGCGCCGATGTTCTCATCCTCGAGCGACTCGCCGGGTTCATTCCCGACGCGGAGCGGGAGCGCGGGATCAACCGAGCGCTGGTCAACTGGAACCGCGGGCAGTTGGTGGCGCGAATCAAGGAGGTCGCGAAGGACGCGGGGCTGAAAGTCTTCGAGGTGCATCCGGCGGGGACATCGCAGTGCTGCTCCAAGTGCGGTTCGCTTGGAAGGCGGTATTCCATCGCGAGGGATGAGGCAACACACACCCCGGTGATCCGCTTCGGCTGGGTCGAGAAACTCTTCGCCTGCCCCAACGTGAAGTGCCCGGGGCGGGCCCGCGGTCGGGAAGATCGACCGTTCACCTGCAACGCCGACCACAACGCCTCTGTGAACCTCCATCGGCAGTTCGTGCTGCCAGACCAGGCCGGCAAGCCGGTCGAGGTGTACGGGCGGGAATGGACGAATCGAACCGAACCCAAGCGCGGAAGGCTGATCCAAGAGATTGAGGACTCTCTGCGAGAGCCCCTTGAGCGGCTGCACGGGTTGCGGCCAAGGGAAGTGGACACGCCCTTCTGAATCGGGGTATAGTTCCCATGTGGAGCATCGGCGGAGTCGCGTCCGTCCGCCTGGCATGGCTATAGGCAAGCCGGGTAGCCACGGAGCCGTCGTTTCTGAGTGTCAAGACGTGCTGGCCCTACGGCCTTCGGGCCTACGGGGACTCGACAATGGCGGGGTAACCCGTCCGGCGGCGGCACGAACAGCGACGGCATCGATCAGTTTCGCGTCGGCCGGCAACGGGCTGGTCGGCGGAGCTTCTTTGATATGTCGGTCGACGCGGCTCCCGGCAAACCGCCGCCGCGAGTGCGCCGGTGGTGGGAGGGGGTGTGGGGCACGCTCGCGGCTTGGGTTCGGGCGTGTTTTGCAGTAGAAACGAGGTTTGTCTGACTCTGTCCGTGCCATTTCCGTCGGCAAAAACGCCTCGCACTCGCCGGGGTACTCGTAAGGGCTTGTTCTTCTGGGGTTTGCGAGAGCGGCAGCCGCGTCGGCCGACGCGGCTCTGATCGATGGACACGCGGAGTGGATTGCGCGGCACTCGGTGCCATGTTCGGCCGCGTCGGCCGACGCGGCTCTGATCGATGGACACAGCGAGTCGTAGAGGGAGTGGCGCGAGTCCGGGGTGCCGCGTCGGCCGACGCGGCTCTGATCGATGGACACGTGCCCTGCACGTCCCTGCACGATCCGCACGCCGCGCCGCGTCGGCCGACGCGGCTCTGATCGATGGACACTGTTCGGCGATGGTGTGCGACCGCGACTTCGGCGGGCCGCGTCGGCCGACGCGGCTCTGATCGATGGACACGAGGGGGCCTTCGGGGTCCGAGGCGCGGCGACCGGAGCGCAGTCGGCCGTGGCCGTGAGCCGGCAACGCCCCGCCACGGCCGACTGCGCTCCGCAAAGCCTCCGCTTCGCTGGCCGTGGCACCCTCGGGGTGTCGCGGCGAGGCTCGGCGAGCACGCCACTCGTTGGGCGCCAATCCCTCCTTCTGGTCCGCCCTTTCACCCGGACAGGAGGAAGAACAAGAATGAGGAGAGTTCAATAGCGGGGTTCGCGTGGCTTGCGGCGCTGCGCCACTCGGTCGCCACGGCGACGTCGCGCGCCGAACCGGCGGCAGTCCGTGCGTCGCGCCGGCCGAACAGCGTCGGGCACCCGGATGGTCTGTTCAACTTGTGTCTCGGTGATGCCCCGCTGCCTCATGCGAAGACGCGCGTGGTCCCAATACTGAAGGGGTTTCTCCCGCCGATCCACTCGACCATTCGTAACTCTTCAGCGGAATGCAAAGAGCACCAGTCTGGTCATTCGGGTCCGAGCTGAATGCCCTCGCTCGTGTGGCACCCTTTCAGGGTGCGGAAGAGGTTTCGGGGTGCTTTTTTCCGGGGGTGGCGCTCGAAGACTCGCTCTACCCCCGGCTATTGACTACCAGCCCTTCAGGCTGAAAACAAGGGCTCTTCAACCGCGCACACGGGTTCTCTTGCAAACGGCTGAAGAGATACGACCATTCCACCGATCGCCGTCCCGCCTTCACCCCACCTCGACCTCCTCGACCATCTCCTCCGCCGCGCCTTCTTCCGGCTTTGTGGGGGCTTCGTCCTTGCGCGGCAGCGCCTTGCCCTTCTCGTCGGTCAGCGGCTTGCCCTGCATGTCCTTGATGATGACGACCGGGTGCTTCGCCGCGTGGCGTTCGTAGTCGGCGAGCCATTTCTGCTGCACGTCGTCCGGGTAATCGCTCCATTTGCCGCGTGCGCGGCACTTGGGGAAGGCGGAGCAACTGAGCCACGGGCCGCGGGCCCCGCCGCGGACGTAGAGCATCGACTTGCACTTCGGGCAAGCGAGGTCGGTGTCGAGCGGGGGGGTTGCGGGGGCGATGGGGTTGCCTTTTTTGTCGAGTTTGATGATCTGGGCGCAGGGGTTTTCTTTTTCGTTGTAGCCCGAGCAGCCGAGGAAGGGGCCGAAGCGGCCGTTGCGCTTGGTCATGGCGCGGCCGCAGTTGGGGCAGGCGACGTTGACGGTCTCGACGAGTCGCGGCTTGCCGTCGCGGTCGACCGGGGCGGCGTATTCGCAGTCCGGGTAGCGCGAACAGGAGAGGAAGCGCCCGCCCTTGCCGAGGCGATAGACGAGGCCCGCGTTGCACTTGGCGCACTTCAACTCGGGCGGCGCCGGCTGCGTCTTGCCCTTTTCGTGAGGCAGGTCGGCGGCGGCGGCGAGGTGCTTCTCGAACCCCTTGTAGAAGGACTCGAGGACCTCGGTCCAGTTCTTGCGCTCGTCTTCGATGTGGTCGAGTTCGGCCTCCATCTCGCGGGTGTAGCCGATCTCCATGATCTCGGGGATGGCCTTGATGAGGAAATCGTTCACGACCTCGCCGATGTAGGTCGCGTACAGGCGGCGGTCGATATTCTCGACGTACTCGCGGTCGATGATGACGGAGATGATCGTGGCGTATGTCGAGGGCCGGCCGATGCCCTCGGCCTCCAGCGTCTTGATGAGCGAGGCCTCGGAAAACCGCGGCGGCGGGCTGGTGAACTTCTGCAGCGGCTCGACGCTGAACGCGGAGAGGGGCTGCCGCTCGCGGAGCGTGGGCAGGGTCTGCTCGTCGCTCGCCGTGGGCACGCCGGCGACCTTGTAGAACCCGTCGAACACGAGGGCGCGCCCCGTCGCCTTGAAGGTCAGCGGCATCTTCGGGTCCGTGCCGCCCTCGATGAAGACGGAGGTCGAATCCCATTCGGCGGGCGTCATCTGGCACGCGAGGAATCGCTCCCAGATGAGCGAATACAGCCGCCATTGATCCGGTTCGAGGACGTTGCGGAGCCTTGCCGGCTCGTACTGCACGTTTGTCGGGCGGATGGCTTCGTGGGCCTCCTGCGCGTCCTTGTTCGACGAGGTGTAGAAGTTCGGCTTCTCGGGGAGGTACGTGTCGCCGAAGTTCGAGGCGATGTAGCCGCGGGCCATGTCGAGCGCGTCGTCCGCCAGGTGGGTCGAGTCCGTTCGCATGTAGGTGATGAGGCCGACGGCGCCTTCGCCGGGGATCTCGACGCCCTCGTACAGCCGCTGGGCGGCGCGCATGGTCCTCTGCGCCCCGAAGCCGAGGCGCGACGACGCCGCCTGCTGGAGCGTGGAGGTGATGAAGGGGGGCGCAGGCCGACTCTTCGTCCGCTTGGTCTCGATCGACCCGACGCGCCATGGCACGGACGGGTCCGCGTCGCCGGAGAGTGTCCGCAAGTGGCGCGCGGGCCCCTTGCCCTCGTCGTCCTGGCGCGCCGTGGCCTTGATGTTCCTGAGCCCCGCGAGCGCCGCGATGCGCGACGCTTCGCCCGACAGATCGCGGCATTCGACGTTCGCCCCGTTGGCTGTCTGCCCGAGTTCAAAGGGCTTGCCCGCGACCTCGACCAGTTCGGCGCGAACGGCCTTGTGCTCGGCCATCCATGCGTTCTGCACCTTCAACGTGGGCGGGTTGCCCTTGTCGTCGCGACGGGACATCAGGGCCGACCACTCGCCGCGGAGTTTCGCCGCGACCGCCGCGTCGAGCGCGAAGCGCGCGTCGATCTCCCAGTATTCGTCCGGCACGAACTCGCGGATCTCACGCTCCCGCTCGACGACCAATCGCAGCGCCACGCTCTGCACCCGCCCCGCGCTCAGCCCGCCCGCCACCTTCTTCCACAGCAGGGGCGAGACCTGGTAGCCCACGATCCGGTCGAGGATGCGGCGCGCCTGCTGCGCATTCACGCGGTCCACGTCGATCGGGTGCGGGTTCGAGAAGGCGCGCTTGATCTCGTCCTTCGTGATCGCGGAGAACATCACGCGCTTGGCGCGCTCCGGCGGAATCCCCAGTTCCTCGGCGATGTGCCACGCGATCGCCTCCCCCTCGCGGTCCAAGTCGGTCGCGAACCAGACTTCGCTGGCCCCCTTCGCCAGTTTCTTCAGTTTGGAGATGACCGTCGTCTTGCCGGGAAGCACCTCGTAGGTCGGCTTAAAGTGGTTCTCCAGATCGACCCCGGGCACCGGCGCCTTCTCCCCCTTGGGGTTCTTGCTCGGCAGGTCGCGGACGTGCCCGACCGACGCCTCGACGACGTAATCGTTCCCCAGGTATTTGTTGATCGTCTTGGCCTTCGCGGGCGACTCGACAATTACGAGTTTCTTCCCCCGGCCATCAACCGAACGAGTGGGCCGGGGGGTGCCGCCGGCCGGCTCGGGGGCTAGTGCGGTCGCCCCATGTCCACCGCCCGACGCCGCCCTCCGCTTTGGTGTTGTTCCCGACTTCTTCGCCATGAATCCCCTGCAATCAGCCGCGAATCCGCGGCGGTTTCTCACCTCAGACCTCCCACGCCGACCCACACTTTTCGGACCACTGAGCCGGATTCGTGAGGGGGAGTGGAGGAGGCCAAAGGGCAAATGTCAAGTGGCGGACCCCGAAAAAATACCGACCAGTTTCGCGGACGACCACGGGAATGAGGGGTACTTTGGCTCGGGCTTTGGGGAACATCCGAGTCTTCGCGGACTCACAGATTCGGCTTCTCTCAAGTCAATCCCTGCGAAACCAGGATTGCCGCATCGCGCGGAGTCGTCGTCTCCATCTCGATCCAGATCGCGCCGGGAATCGTCCGCAGCCGCTTCAGCCAGGTCCGCTGGTTCTTCGCGAATCGGCGCGTCTCGATCTTGACCCGCTCGATCGCGTCGTCGAGGGTGCTTCGGCCCTCGAAGTGCTCGATCAACTGCTTGTACCCCAGCGCCTCCCGCGCCTGCGGCCCCAGCATCCCCCCTTTCCACAGCCCCCGCGCCTCTTCCACCAGCCCGCGCTCCAACATCTCCTTCACCCGGGCGTTGATCCGCCGATTCACGCCGGCGTTCGGCCATTCCAACCCAACCAGCAGCACGTCGGCCCGCGCGCCGCCTTGGTCCCATTGCGTCTGGTGCTCGCTCAGCGGCGTTCCCGTCAGACGGAACACCTCAATCGCCCGGATCGTCCGGCGGAGGTCGTTTGGGTGCAGCCGCCGCGCCGTCGGGGGATCAACTCGCTCAAGTTCGTCGCGCAGTTCTGCCGCGCTCCTGCCCGCGAGCGCGGTGCGCAGCGCCTCGTCCGCCCCCGGCCCCCTGAACAGTCCTTCCAGCAGGGCCTTGACATAGAAATGCGTCCCGCCGACCACGATCGGCACGCCGCCGCCGGCGCGGATTCTCTCAATGCCCGGCTCGGCCCGGGCGAGCCATTGCTCCACCGAGAACCCCTCGCGCGGATCGGCGATGTCGATCAGGTGATGCGGGACGCCGCGGCGCTCGTCCGGCGTCGGCTTGGCGGTGCCGATGTCCATGCCCCGGTAGACCTGCATCGAGTCGGCCGTCACGATCTCCGCGGGGATTCCCCGGCCGCGGAGCAGCAAGGCCAGTTCGACCGCGACGGCGGACTTGCCGCCCGCAGTGGGGCCGACGATGACGGGGAAACGCTGTAGCATGAGCGGGAGAAGGAGCGCGAGCGGAGCAGAATGAGTAGGAGACGGATTGCAAACCCGTCCCACCCTGAGAGAACCGGAGGAGACGGGTTGCAAACCCGTCCCACCCTGAAAGAAACGGAGGAGACGGGTTGCAAACCCGTCCCACCCTGAGAGAAACGGAGGAGACGGGTTGCAAACCCGTCCCACCCTGAGAGAAACGGAGGAGACGGGTTGCAAACCCGTCCCAC
>CAZBDZ010000038.1:0-30836 GCA_964490785.1 uncultured Phycisphaeraceae bacterium | reverse complement strand
CCCTCACCCCCTCACCCCCTCACCCCCTCACCCCCTCACCCCCTCACCCCATCACCCCTGCCCTCCGCGGTGAACCCATGCCTGACCGCCTTGAAGTAACCAAGACCTACAAACTCTTCATCAACGGGCAGTTCCCACGCACGGAGTCCGGCCGGTCGCTCCCGATCCCCGCAGGCCCCGCGGCATCCGGCGGGAGCGTCTTCGCGCACGTGTGCCATGCCTCGCGGAAGGACCTTCGCGACGCTGTCGCCGCGGCCCGGGGGGCACAGGAATCCTGGCAACGCCGAGCCGCCTACAACCGCGGGCAGATCCTCTACCGCCTCGCCGAAATGTTGGAAGGCAAGCGCGAGGAGTTCGTCGACGCCTTGAAACTCCCCCTCCCCATGGAGGGGACACCCCGACCGAAATCGAAGCCAAAGGCCTCCAAGCGCCGCCTCACCCAATCACCCCATCAGGTTATCACCCCATCCGACGAAGTCGCCGCCTCCATCGACCGCCTCGTCGCCTTCGCGGGCTGGGCGGACAAGTACCAGCAGATTCTCGGATCGAACAACCCAGTCAACGGCCCGTTCTACAACTACTCCTCACCGGAGCCGACAGGCGTGGTCGCGGTCGTCGCACCGCCTCGGGAACTGCCTCTGCTCGCGCTGATCTCGCTCATCGCTCCGCCTCTGTGCGCCGGCAACGCCGTCGTCGCGCTCGCCGGCGAGGCGAATCCGATCCCCGCCTGCATCCTCGGCGAGGTCGCCGCGACGTCCGACGTGCCCGCCGGCGTCCTCAACATCCTCACGAGCCTGCACGCCGAACTCATCCCCCACATCGCCAGCCACCGCGATATTGACGCCGTCCACGCCGCAAACCCGTCGGCCGATCATGCACGCACCCTCCGCGAAGGGGCCGCTGAGAACGTCAAGCGCGTAACCATACGAACGCTCGCCACGGAAGATTGGCTCAACGCCGACGTCTGCGCGTCGCCTTGGTGGATCGAGCGCTTCGTGGAGATCAAGACAATCTGGCACCCCGCGGGCGCGTGAAGCGGGCTGAGCGTGGATTCCCTGCGGATGCACCCGCTCCCTCATATTCCTACGCGCTCGCGGAGCCTGAGTCCGGCCTGTGTCAGCATCGCTTCCGCGACCTGTTCCGGGTTGTACCCGGCAGGCAGAAAGACGCACGGCTTTCCAGCCGCTTTCGCGTAGCGCGACGCTTCCTCAGCGTGCAGGTGGCCCGTCAACTTGATGAGAACCAGCACCAGCGCCGTCTCCGGCCGCGTGATGGGGCCGCGCATGCCTTCGCTGCTTCCGTGCTCCGTCAGGTGGACCCATTCGACGTGCGAAAAGCCCAGCGCCGACTGGAGCCTCTCGATCGCGTCATTCCGCGGCTCGCCGCCGATCAAAACGGCCGCGCGGCCTTCCACCAGCCGCCTCGCCTCTAACGCGCGTGCGCTCCACACCCGGCTCTTGGGGATGACCTCGACCTCCGCGAACCGCTCCCCTTCGCCGAGGCGCAGCGCCGCCGACACCGCGTCCTTGACCGCCGGCGGCTCCGCGAGACGCGCCGGAAACACGCCCGCAACGCCGGGCCCGATCGCTTCCGCCACGCGCCGGTCCCGCGGGCTCACCCCCAGCCCCGCCAGCGCCTGCACGGCCTCCGCGATCTTCTCGAACTGATACTCGTCCTGATCGGCCGCCGCCTTGCCCGCATGGAACCGCAGCCGCTTGAGCGCGGCGTCGAGCTCCTTCGCCGACGCCATCCGCTGCGCAACGTCGTCCGCGAGAACCCGCGCCTCCGCGATCACGTCCGCCGCCCGATCGGGGTCTCCAGGATCGGAGATCTGCATGTGCCGCGCGATGTACACGCGCCTCCACGCCGTTTCGCGCCGCAGCCAGAGGTGCGCCTCATCCTGATCCCGATCCGGCACCGTCAGCCAGGTCGCCTCGAGAGCGACACGCAGGGCGGAGTCGGCCTCGGCCATCAACTGCATCGCCTGGGCCGCGGGCCCGTCGCCCAACTTGTCCTTCGCCTCGTCAATCCGCCGCATGACCGCCGCCGTGTCGCTCAGCGCCCGGTAGCACTGCCCGATCCGCCCCACCACATCATCCGGCGGCTGCACACGCTCGCGCCACAGGACCCACAGAAAGCAGTCCTTCGTCGCCTTGGCCGTCCGCAAGAGGTCGCCGATCTCGTCATAGAGCGCCTTCTCCTGCTCCTCGCCCAACCCCGCACGCATCAACTCGTTCCGCTTGAGGTAAATCTCGCACGAACGCGCTTTCAGCCGGCTGCGCACTTCGATCAGCGCGAGGTCAACCTCCTTCGCCTTGTTCCACCACGTCTCCTCCAGCGAGGCATCGACGCCGGCGCCTCCCGCCGCCGAGGCCTCGTCCACCGACGACCGCGCCCGCCCGATCTCTTCCGTCGTCCCCGCCACGGGCACCGCAAACACACCCGTATCCCCCAACTTCAGCGACACCACCGCACGCGGATGCCATTGCTGAGCCTCCGCCGGGACGGCCGCCGCCTCGACCTGTTTCCCCCCTTCCTCAAGCACACTCTCGGTCTCCAACCGCCGCGGCGGATCTTCGACTTTCCCTTTGTCGCTCTCCGCTTCCACTCCCCCCGCCTCCTCCATCAGCCATTTGCCAATCAGCCCTACGAGCCGCTTTACCTCCGGCGATCGTTCCATCGCCGGCCTCAGCACCCCCCGGATCGCCCCAATCAACTCCTTTACTTCGTGATCGTCCATGCACCCATTCTATCCCGGTCTTGGACCGATACGGATCCTCGGTCAATCGCGCACACGCTCGGGATGAGCGGAGGGCCGCCGCAGCGAATCCCGTGGTCGTCCAGCGCAAGGGACCCCTGAACAATCGGTGGGGCAGGCTTTTCGGAGAGGCGCCGTGGCGACGAGCCTGCCCGTCGCCTTCATCGTCGCCGTGGAACACGGAGGCGCCAACACGCCGCAGTCCCCTGCATACCGGTTATTCAGAGTTCCCGGTGGAGAATCGACCATCCGCGAACGCGCCACGCCCGGATTTCGTCGATCTTCACCCCCCCGCTGCGAAATCGGCCGGCTTGGCGCCGTACGGCGGCTTGACGAGGATCCCATCCGCGCCGATCCACTCCGCCGCGACCGCCGCGAACGGCTTCGCGTCGTTGGCGCCTGCGGCCGCGTCGAACGCCTTCTGCAATCCCCGGTCGGGCCGACGCTGGTTCGCGGCGGCCTGGTGGGCGATGATCGCAAGCCCCTCCGCGGCGCCGACGGCCCGTGAAAGATCCATGTCCGGCGTCTTGATCCCGCGGGCCACGCGGTCGCGGGCGTAGGCGAAAACCTGCCCGCCGAGGATGGCCGCACGGCGCGCGAACTCCTTGTCGATCGTCCCCGCCCCGCTCTGCTCGAAGAGCGCCTGCCGCGCAAGGTCAAGCGACCTCAGAATCGCCGATGACCATGCATCCGCCGCGGCAGGATCGGAGCGCAGAACGAGAACTCTTCGTTCCGCCGCGTCGGTCAGACGGAGCATGGCGCGCCCGCGCAGCGCCGCGCTCCCGCGCGTCGCGTCCCCGAGCGCGACGACCATCATGTCGGCGACCAGCGGGTCTTTTTCAACCTTGAGCGCTGCCGCAAGCGCATCGAGCACGCGATCGGACGCCGCATCGGGGAACCCGAATGAATCCTTCGCGAGTTGAATGAGCAGGTCCCGGTACCCCGACGCCGTGGCGAACCGGATGACCGGACTCTCCGACTTCAGCCCCGGCGCGAGGGCATCGGCCGACACCGTCGTCCGGAGCCGACCGAGGAGCAGCATGGCGTTCACCGCCTGCGGCTCGTCCGCGCCCCGCGCCGCTCCGGTCAGCGCCGGCACCAGCAGCTCCGAATACTTCGATCGGAACGCGAAGGTCGCCCCCTTGCACGCCAGCGGGGACATCAGCGCATCACGCGCCTTGGACCGAGCCTCGTGATCCTCACCCATCAACGCCGCCGCCTGCTCGTCGACGAACGCCTTCAGCGACCGCTCGTCCTCCGCGCCCAGGGTCTGCTTCTCGGCGATGCCGCATCCCACCGCCGCCGGTTGCCGGCCCGGCGCCGACGATCCCACCGCACACACCGCCGCGATGACCCCCAGCAATCGCCAACCGCACGGAGAAACACCCAGCATGGACGACAGTACGCGCGGCCGTGAATGCATCGGACTCATCCTCTCCAAAAGCGCTCGCCAATCACGTGGAACGAGACCAACCGACCCCACCTCCACCGTCCGAAACCTAGCACCCCCGCCGCGCCGCCGTCAAACATATGGCGTGCCGGCATTCTCGGGACGGGGGATCGCCGGCACGCTATTCTCGCGTCGCACCGCGATGCGTCTGGCCCACCGAACCACGATTCTGACGCTCCTGGCCCTTGGGTCCGCCTGGGGACTCTGCCTCGTCCTCGCGGGGCTGCACGCGATGAACCTGGCGTTTCGTGCGGACGCCCTTGATCCCGTTCTCATTTCGCTCGGCGTGGCAGGCGTCGCGGCGGGAAACTTCGTCTTCATGGAGGTGGTCGCCGACCGGATTCTTCCGGCGTCCGGGCGTCGCCTACGCGACCTCGCGGAGATCGCCGCCGCAGGGCTCATGGTCTTCGCGCTCGCGGCCGCCGGCGCCATCTGGTTCGGGCGGACCTTGCCTTGAGCCTCATCACAGGGGACCATTCCCCCGTGCAACACTCCCCTCCTCTTCCCCGCGGACTGATCCTGATTACCCTCGTCGCGTCGAGCCTGCTCGGCGGGGCGCTCCGTGCTCAATCGGAACCGCCGCCCGACCCGCCGCCGCAGCCGGAGCCGCTGCCCATCGAGGCTGATCCCGAGCCGCCGCCCGCGCCCGCCCCGGCCCGGATGCCCGACCTCCAGCGCCTCGCCTCCGACGCGCTCATTCGAGCCACGCTGATCCGCCTTCGCAACGTCGCCGACCCCAATCCGCTGCACTACCGGGCCGCGGCCCTGGCGATCAGGATCGCCCGCCGCGCATATCCCGACGACGAGGGCCTCCTTCGCCTTGAACTCCAGGCATGGCTGGGCGCCGCCGACGAAGAGGAGACGCTTCGCATGACGCGCGACCTTGTCCGGATGAACCCGGACGACACCGTCGCGCAACTCCGCCTCGTCAGCGCGAGGATCAAGCGCCTTCAGGATGCTGATTCCCGTCTCGCGGCGTATGACCGCATTCTCGGCGACGACGGATCCGCGATCGACGCTTCGATCCGCAGCCGCCTCGCCCTCGACGCCGCCCTCCTCGCCCGGGAGACCGGCGATGAGCCGGGCTTCGTGCGGCGATTGACGATCGCCACCACGCTCGACAACACCAATAAGGACGCCGCCGCGCTGTACAGCACCTACTTCTTCGACCGCACCACCGACCCCGTCGAACGCGCCGACCTCTTGGCGAACGTGATCCTCGCCGATCCGATCGACCAGCAGGCCCACACCAATCTCGCACGCGAGTTGTTCCGCCGCGGCGCCTACGCGGGCGCACGCCGCTTCATGCACCGCGCCGGCGACATCGCCATGTCGGGCCTCATCGAGCCCTCCGTCGACGACCTCTTCGACCGCTACCTCCTGGTCTGGATGACCGACGGCGACCAGGCCGCCCTCGACGCCGTCATGATCCTCCAGAACCGATCCCTCGCCGCGATCCTCGACCATCGCATGAGGATGGAACGCCAGGGCATCGACGCCGGCGAGGAGCCCGAGCCCACCATCCCGCACGAAATCGAACTGATCCGGCTCGCCATCGCCTGGAGCCGGTCCGATGCCCCGGGCATCACTGAATCGGCGCGCCGCATTCTCCTCCGCCTTGAAGAGCAGATCGGAATGCTCGACCGCAAGGATGCCCCCTATGACACCCTGACTCCCGAGCAGGATCAGTACATCCGCGACGAGGCCAGGCTCCAGCGCACCATGGCCCGCCTCTGGGCCGGAGAGCAACTCGACGAAGCCCAGGCGGACATCGATGCCCTCCTGCATGCAGAATCGATCAACCGGCCCGGCCCCGTCGCCACCGCGCGCATCACGGGCCTCATGGCCCTGCGACGCGGCGAACTCGACCGCGCCCAGGAACTCCTCGCCGCCGCAGGGGACGACCCCCCCGCACGCCTCGGACTCGCCCAACTCGCGGAGCAACGCAACGACCGCCCCGCCGCCCTCCGCATCTACGCCCACATCGCCCTCAGCCAGGCCCACCGCCTCGTCGGGTGCGCCGCGAAGAAACGCATCGAGCACCTCCTCGCCAAACCCCTCCCTCCCACGCCCGAGGTCAAGGCGCTCGAGGACTGGGCCGCCCGATTCGCCCCGTGGCTCGACGAGGTGACGACGAACCCCACGGCGTTCATGACGCTCTCGATCGCGCACGTCGCGCCCCGCATCGATGCCTTCGACCGCGTCGAACTCGACATCGAACTGCGCAACGTCTCCCGCATCCCCATGTCCGTGGGCGCGGACCTCACCTTCAACTCGCGCATCCTCCTCTCGCCGCGCGTCATCATCCGCACGGAGGACGTGTCGCAGATTTTCGGCCCCGAACCCATCGAACTCGACCAGCGCATCCGCCTCATGCCCGGACAGTCGATCAAGTCCCGCGTCTGGGCCTCGCGGGGCAGCGTCGGCAAGTGGCTCGAGTTGTTCGCCGACAAAAGCGCCAGCATCCGCTGGCGCGCCATCCAGGGGTACCGTATCGACCCCTCCACGCAGGGATTCGCGCCGGGCATCATCAGCGTAACCGCCCAGTCCGACCTCCTGCACCGCGACGCCATCGCCCCCCGCGACGACACCGCCGCCATCAAGGAACACCTCACCACGGCCCAGGGACGCGACCTGCTCGAAGAGGTTCTCCGCGCCGTGGGTGCCGCGGGAACGCAGGCCACCAATGAGAACGACGCGGCTCTTCTGGAGAAATGCACGGATATCGCCGCCGCCGTCGCGCGACGAGTACCTTCGCTCACCTCCATTGAGAAGGCATGGGTCGTCTCGGTCTGCGCACGCGTGCAACTGCTCTCCGTATCCACCGCCATCCTCAACGCCGCCAAGGAGGATCCCTCACCCCTCGTCCAGGCCGCCCTCGCAATCGACGGCTACTCCGACCCCGACGATCCCGCCCTCCTCCGCGCCCGCGAAGATCCGGACCCCGACCTCCGCGGCCTCGCACGCGCCGTCCACGCCAACCTCAAAACAGGCGGCGCCGCCGTCCCCGCCCGAGGCTCACCCTGAGCAACCACGGGGCCCACGCAATCGCCCCCTGAACGCTTCGACTCCTCGCCTCGCACAAACCGCCCCTCATCATGCCCACGCTCGGGATGAGCGGAGGCTCGGCGCAGCGAATCCCGAGGTGATGCCGCGCAAGACCAACTGAGAACCGTTATCGAGTGTGAAGACAACAGCGCGCCTGCCCCGCGCTCGCCCCCCCGCCCACCGCCGAAAGGCATGGGCATTATGCTCCCCCCATGACTTCCGGCTCCTCCACCCTCTCCCTGCTCCGCCTCACACTCGTCGAAGGCGTCGGCCCCATCCTCGGCCGACGATTGATCGCCGCCCTCGGCTCGGGAGACTCAGTCTTCACCGCCTCCGCCGCCGATCTCGAACGCGTCGAAGGCATCGGCCCCGCCAAGGCCCGCAGAATCCACGCCTCCATCCACGCCTCCGAATCCGCCCTCGAACGCGAGATCGAACTCATCGAAAAGGCCCGCGCACGCGTCATCGCACTCGGAGACCCGGAATACCCCCCGCTCCTCGCCGAAGCACCCGACGCACCACTCATCCTCTACGTCCGCGGCTCGGCCCCATGCCCCACGCAGTCATTCCCCGTCGGCATCGTCGGCTCACGCCACTGCACCGCCTACGGCACCGAACAGGCTGAACGCTTCAGCGCCATCCTCGCACAGCAAGGACTCGTCATCGTCTCCGGCGGCGCGCGAGGCATCGACTCCGCCGCACACCGCGCCGCACTCCGCGTCGGCGGAACCACCGTCGTCGTCATGGGCTGCGGCCTCGGAAACTGCTACCCACCGGAAAACGCCCCACTCTTCGACGACATCGCCGCGCGAGGCGGAACCATCGTCAGCGAACTCCCCATCTCGACCGGCCCCGCCCCGGAAAACTTCCCCGCACGCAACCGCATCATCGCCGCAATGTCCCTCGGCGTCCTCGTCATCGAGGCCCCGCGAGGCTCAGGAGCGCTCATCACCGCACGCGTCGCCATCGACGACTACAACCGCGATGTCCTCGCCGTCCCGGGACGCATCGACTCCCGCGCCAGCGAAGGCTCCAACGAACTGCTGAAGTCCGGCCAGGCCGCCATCGCCACCTCGCCCGCGGACGTCATCGACGCCCTCGAATCCGCCGCCCGACACCATAACGCGGGCACCCACGTCGCCCGCTTCGCTCCCGACGCGCCGCCCGTCCCGACTCTCTTCCACCCCCCCGTCGAGGTCCGCGCCCCCGCGCCGCCCGACATCACCCAACTCACCGCCGAGCAAAAAGCCATCGTCGAAGCCGCCGAACAACCGGCGAGCATCACCGAGATCTGCCGCAAGACCGGCCTCGACCCGGCAAAAGTCATGGCGGAAACCACCATCCTCGAAATCCGCCGAATACTCCTGAGGCAAGGACCGGCCTTGGTCGCTCGTAAGTCCTGAGTTTTCAATCACTTACGACGCAGCCCATCGACGTCCCGCGACCATCGCCGCGCCCCCAGCCATTTCCACCCATCCTGAAAAAAAACTGAACAAATCACTTGCCGTGCGGTCGATGTGTGGGTAATGTATACCAAACAGTCGGAGCGCGTTCTTGGACGCATTCCGACAACTGGGGCCTCACAAGGCCCGGCGCGTCGAGGAGCGACGCAGGTGTTTGAACGGCGAAGGATTCAGCCGTGCAGTGCGGCGGAGCCTGAGTGAGTCCGGTTCCAGGCTGGCTTTCCCGACGGAATAAAAGAGCCTTGCAGATGCCGAACATGAACACCCCCGCCGACAACTCTCCGCTCATCGTCCTGGGGCCGGGCGGAGACTTCACCCGCTCCCTTGCACCCCAAGGCGAGCACCTGAACTGGGCTTTCGAGGAATCCGCACCCACAGTGGCCGTCGATCCCGCCCCGGAAAAACGGCTGGCGGTCCTCATCGGCGCCGCAGGCGTGCTCGCCCACCAGCGGGCCGTCATCCTGCATTCCATCGCGTCCTGGGCCGCACTGCGCGCCGGCCTGGAAACGCTTCCCGTTCGCGCGCGCGCGCGTGGAACCGAATCGGCCCGGCGGGCCGGTCATCCGCATTCCCAACACTCGGAGAGGGCCATCGATGAACCTCACACCCAAGCAACTCAAAATCCTCCAACTCATCCGCGACTGCCGCGTCCGCCGTGGCTATTCGCCGACGATGCAGGAACTCGCGGACGAACTCAACGTCAGCAAGGTCACGGTCTTCGAGCACGTCGAGGCACTTATCAAAAAGGGTGCCCTCGTCCGCGAGCCAAACAAGGCTCGCTCTTTGTCCATCGCTGAGGGCATCGCCCTCCCCGACGAGGAACGCCCCCTGAAGTTCCCTCTCGTCGGCAAGATCGCCGCAGGCAACCCCATCGAGAAGTTCGCCGATGCCGACGAACTCGACCTCGGCACCCTCCTCGCCCCCAAGGGCAACCAGCCCACCTTCGCCCTCCGTGTCGACGGCGATTCGATGAAGGACGAGGGCATCTTCAGCGGCGACTACGTCCTCGTCGAACGCCGCGACACCGCACGCAACGGCGATAAGGTCGTCGCCCTCCTCCCCAACGGCGAAACTACCCTCAAAACCTACTTCCGCGAAGCAGACCACATCCGCCTCCAGCCCGCCAACGCCGCCTTCGACCCCATCAAGGTCAAGGACTGCAAGGTCCAGGGCATCGTCGTCGGCGTCCTCCGCAAGTATTGATCCACGCACCACAGAGATCCTTGGCCGTTATCGCACACTGTCCAAATGGAATGTGCGATCGGCGGTCGATGCACAAGGCGGCAATACGGATCGTCGGTCAATCGCGCGCACGCTCAGGATGAGCGGAGGGTCGCCGCAGCGAATCCCGTGGTCGCCCAGCGCGACGATGAAAGACCATCCGTGTCATGGTGCCGACGCGCGTCTGTCAGCCCCGCCGACGCGGGGACTTCGTCGTCCCGGCAACCCGTGCCGTGATCGGTACGCCCTTCACGGGAATATTCGTTTTCCAGCACCAATCCGCGCTCCGAAGAAGCCGCCACTGACGAGTCTGCGAGGAAGTGGCGGATGCCGCGGCGCCATCATTTCCACGAATCTGTATCACGCGACTGCCCCCCCTCAACCCGCGCGCGATGCCAGGAAGTCCCTGAGAATCGCCGCCGCCGCCAGGGCATCGCGCCTCTTCTTCTTTCCTCCGCGCGTCAAGCCGCTCCGCGACATCTGCCAGTCCGCCGCGTCGGAACTCAGCCGCTCATCCTGAAAATGCACCGGCAGCCGCGCCGCCTCGCCGATCCGCCGCGCCATCGCGCGCACGGTTCCCGCCCGCGGCCCCTCCGACCCGTCCATGTTCAGCGGCAGCCCGATCACCAGCGCATCCGCCCCGTGCTCACCCGCCGCCCGCGCCACCTCGGCCACCACCGCCTCACCCGCCGCCTCAATCACCCGCACCGGCGACGCGATCCCCACCTCGTCGTCCCCGACGGCGAGGCCGGTCCGCTTGTCGCCGAGATCAATCGCGAGAAACCGCATGAGGATTCACATGGAAGGCACGAAGAGCGCGGAAGAAGGCAGGGAAATCCTGATTCGCTCCCCGGGATTTCGCGCGTCAAGGACATCCACGGACGCACAAGGGCCCGACGGCCCACATTGCATATTCATGATCCCACTTCCCATCTTCCCCCTGTGTTCTCCGCGCCCTCCGTGGTGAACTCACCGGCTCGACGCAAACGCGCTCTCGGCCAGCCCGCGCACGGGATCGTCCTCCCGCGCCAGCGCCAGCGTCGGCCCGCTCTCCGCCCTTTCCCCAGGCAGCGGGCAGAATCGCGACCCCGCCAGCGGCACGCGCTTGTTCATGTCCGACTTCGGCAGGAGCGGGAACAACGCCACCATCACCCCCCCGGCCACCACGTTCATCAGGAACATCTGCCACGTCGCCGTCCACCCCTTGTACACCATCAGGCTCGTCGCCACCACGACGACCAGCGACGCCGGGATCAGCGACTGCCAGCACAACTTCAACACCTGGTCGTACCTGATCCGCGGGATCGTCCACCGGATCAGCATCATGAAACACACCGACAGCAGGACCTTCCCCACCAGCACCGCCGCCTTCACGATCGCCGGCAGCAGCCCCACCGCCTCCGGATGCGTCCACGACACGAATGGCAGGTGATACCCCCCGAAGAAAAGCACCACGCAGAACGCGCTGCTCGTCATCATGTGCGCGTATTCCGCAAGGAAGAACAGCGCGAACCGCATCGCCGAATACTCGGTGTGATACCCGCCGACCAGTTCCTGCTCCGCCTCGGCGTTGTCGAACGGCGCACGGTTCGCCTCCGCAAGGATGCACGTGTAGAACAACAGGCACGCGATCGGCTGCGCGAAGCACAGCCACCCGCCCGTCCAAGGATCGGAAATCTGCGACTCCACGATCAGGCTCGGCCGCACCGTCCCCGTCAGCAGCAGCACCGCCAGGATCGACAGCCCCATCGGAATCTCATACGAGATCATCCCCGCCGAGCAGCGCAGCCCGCCAAGGAACGAGAACTTGTTGTTCGACGCCCATCCGCCGAGCGTCACCCCGTACACCCCCACCGCCGCCACCGCCAGCAGGAACACGAACCCGATATTGATGTCCGCCACGATCGCCAGAGCCCGCCCCCCGCGCACCACCTCGGTCCCCCACAGCGTGATCGTCGGCACATCCAGATACCCGCCCCACGGGATGATCGCCCACCCGATGAACGCCGGCACCACCGCGAAGCACGGCGCCAGCGTGAACAGCCACCGGTCCGCACCCAGAGGCCGGTAGTCCTCCTTCAGAATGAACTTCAGCCCGTCCGCCGCCGACTGCCCCAGACCCCAGAAGTGAAACCCCCGCGTGATCGTCTTCAGCACCGGCAGCCCCAGATCAAACCCCACCCGGTTCGGCCCGATCCGATCCTGGATGTACGCGGAAATCTTCCGCTCCAGATAGATCAACAGCGGAATGATCCCCAGGATCACGTGGATCATCACCAAAACCACCACGCACCCGACGAACACCTGCGCCGAAAGAGGGAGTATCCAGGCCATGCGCCGCCCATTCTAGCAGCCTCCGAACTTCGGATGAGCCGTCCTCCGGGGTGGGACGTATCTCCCCCCAGCCCACGGGGAATCTACGAATTGGCTCCGAGAGCGTGTTCGAGAACCCGATCAGGGCGCCGCGGCATCCTGCGGCGCATCAAGGATACGTCGGCCTTTCCGCCGGCAGGGCGCTCGGACGTTGCGAGTGGCGCGGCGAGGCCCGGCGACCAAGCCACTTGTCGCAAGCCACCAATACGGATCCCGCATGGTTTTCGGGCGTCAAAGAAGCCGCTTCTGAGCGAGTCTTCGAGTCGAAGACCCGCCGTGGCGGGCGAAGAGGCGGATACCCCCGCCCGGAAGTCTTGTGGGATTCGTACAAAACTCTCTCTGTATTCCCCCCCGCCCCTTGGGCGCGCGGCGGTCGCCGTGCCCACCTTAGCCGCGCAACGTTACGCCACGGCCAGCGGGCGATCGGCAACCACCCGCGACGTCGTCAGCGCATGCACGCCGAAGAACACTCCGGCATACACGAGGTCCCCCGCGAGCGTGTACTTGAAGAACGGAATCGCCGCCGTGTAGCACGCGGCCAGCCCCGCGCTGTCGTGCCCATAGGCCCCACACGCCCACACGGCGAAGTTCGTCGCCACGAAAAACAATACGGACCCCGCCACCGAGCACCCCGCGACTCGCGTCGCCCCCGCGCGCCCCCGCAACAGCCGACCGAACAGCGCGGGCGCCGCCAGGCTTCCGTACACCGCCAGCATCACCGGCCACTGGTAGAACCCGATCACCGCGTCGCTGATCAGCATCGCAACAATCGGCACCCCCGCCGCCACCCCGCGGCTCCGGAACATGAACCCCGCGAACAGCGCCGCCGCCCCCACCGCCGTGAAGTTCGGCGCAATCCAGAGGAACCGCGACACGACGGCGGCCAGAACCAACCCTGTGAACAACAGAACCGGGCGAGTTGCGTGCGCATTCATGCCGCAAGTGTACGACATCGAGACGAGCCCGGCTTCATGCAGATACCCCCGCGTTCCAGCCCCGGCAACCCGGGACACCAACCGCCGGCCCCCCCGGGAGAATCACCCGGGGCCGCGGAAACCGTGAGCGCGCGGCGGTGGTTATTTGCGCCCGAGTTTCCCTGCCACCTCGTCGAGGAACCTGAGAAGTTCGTCCGCTTCAAGCAGCCCGATGGCGCCTTGCACGCGCTTGCCGTCCTTGATCACGGCCGTGACGGGGATGGACGAGACCTGGAACTGGCGTGCGGCGGCGCGTTGCTCGTCGATGTCGATGTAGGCGGGGACGTAGTTGTCGCGGATGACCTTCTCGACGCGCGGGTCCGAGAGCGCGCCCTTCTTGTACGTGCGGCACGGGCCGCACCATGCCGCCGAGAACACCGCGAAGATTGGTTTGCCTTCCTTGGTTGAACGATCGCTCGCCTGTTCGTAGGTCAGTCCTTCGGCGAAGATCTTCGGTGTCGCCGAGGCGTTCCCGCCCGCGACCGCGGCCCACGCGAGGAGCAACAGCCCCAGCAGAACCGCGAAGAAGGAAAGAGGACGCATTGCAGGTGTGGCGCTCATGCTTGGCTCCGGGGACCAACGGCGTTGCCGAGGACATTATTCACCCGCGCGCCCCGCGTTTCGCGGACGGCCGCCGCCGTCCCGAAAAGAAGGGGTTGCGATAACCGCCCGCAGAACGCGATTCTCCGCCCCACGCGGCGGAGGCGGCAGGCTCGGCGGCCGGCCGCGGGCGCCTTCATTCATGCGGAGCAACCGTCCGCCGATACGACTCGGCCATGAAGCCGAGGGACACGTCATCGAGCGTTCTCACGCGGCCGCGACCCGCGCCGACCCGCGAGGAGCGGCGGCAGTGCGTGCGGACGCCGGTCGCAAGCCTGGTCTGCGACGCGGGGGGCGTGATCGATCTTTCGGTGCGCGGGATGCGCGTCAGGACCGAGAAGCCGTGGCGCGAGGGGCAGACGCGTGTGCTGACGCTGACGGACGGGCCTCACAGCATGTCGATCGAGGCGCGGTGCGTGTGGTCGATCGCGGATTCGGACCGTCGGCACATCGTGGGGCTCGCGTTCGACCGTGTGGAGCCGCAGCAGGAAGGGATGCTGCTGCGCTTCTCGATGGAACACGAGGCGGGGTGATGCGTTTTCCGGCAGTATTCCGCGCTCCGAAGAAGCCGCCGCTGACGAGTCCGCGAGGAAGTGGCGGATGCTGCCGCGCCATCGCTTCCACGATTCCGTATGAGAGCGGCTGTGCCCATATCGAGTTCACCGCGGAGGCGCGGAGAGCGCGGAGAGAGGATTCAGGCAATGTCCGTCATCCGCGTTCGTCGCGCCTTGGCGCGAGGGCGGCGTCGGCGCGGGCGTTCATTCCGAATGCTGCGGGACGCCGCGGACGATCTCGGCCATGAAGCGCTGGAAATCGTCGTGCATGATCTTCATGTTCGGCGAGCCCATCATCTTGCGGAACGAAGGTTCGCCCGCGATGTCGCGCATGCGGGCGGCCCATGAATCGAAGTAGTCCGGCGGGACCTGCCCCTCGCGGTGGGCGAACCAGACGATCTCGAACACCGACATCTGCATGAGGTTGAAGAAGTACTCGCGGATGTCGCGCTCGGACTTCAGGTCGATGACGTCGTGGCGGTATGTGGCGGCGAGGGCCGGGTCGTCCACGCGCATCCGGCGGAGTTGGAGTTGCAGTTCGACGAGTTTCGTGAAGTTGGCGACACGGGCGGCCCGCTGCGTCTGCCGAAACTGAAAGGCGGCATAGATACACCCGCCGGCGATGGCCAGAGTCGAGCACGCCTGGAGAGCGACCTGAAGTTCCTGGAGGGTCATGCCAACAGGGTACGAAACAGTTCGTGAGCGGCTCCGAAATCGGCACCGGCACCGACCCGACAGCCACCCACCCCCGCGCCCGTATCATCGACTCGGATGCAGGCCACCGTCGCAAACCATGCAGCCGCGGCACAGCCGACCGCCACGCCCCCCGTGGGCCGTCAAGCCCGGAGCGCGCTGTTGCTTGCCCTCTCCGACATCAAGATCGCGCACTCCGTCTTCGCCATGCCCTTCGCGCTGCTGGCCGCCTTCATCGCCGGACACCAATGGACCCGCGCGGAGAAACGCTTCCCCTTGGACTGGGTCGTGTCAGGCCGTGCAATTCGATGGAGCGAGTTCGCCGGCGAACTCGCGCTCATCGTCGCCTGCATGTTCTTCGCCCGCACGTGGGCGATGCTCGTGAACCGGCTCGCCGATGCGCGATTCGACGCCCACAACCCGCGGACCGCCCGCCGCGCCATCGCCGCGGGGCGCCTCTCGCGGCGCGCGGCGTCGGGCGCGACCGCCGTCGCCGGCGCGGGCTTCATCGCCGCTTGCGCGGCGTTCCTCCTCTTCGGCAACGCGCTGCCTCTCCTCCTCTCGATCCCCGTCCTCGCCTGGATCGCCCTCTATTCCTTCACCAAACGCGCCACCTGGGCCTGCCACCTCTTCCTCGGCGGGGCCCTCGCCGTCTCGCCGATCGCCGCCGCGATTGCCATCGACCCGCAATCCCTGATCGGCCTCGCCGCCTACTACGACCGCGACGGCTCGCTCGTCGCAACGGATGACCAGACGCGGCTTGCGCTCTTGTTCCTCTCCGCCTTCATTCTCTTCTGGGTCGCCGGCTTCGACATCGCCTACGCAATGCAGGACATCGACTTCGACAGAATGATAGGGCTGCATTCGATTCCCGCGCGGCTCGGCCCGCGCGGCGCGCTCCTCGTCAGCCGCGCGTTTCACGCCGCGGCCTTCCTCTTCCTTGTCCTCGCGTCGCGGGCCGATCCGCGGTTTGGTTCGATCTTTGTCGCCGCCGTCGCCCTCGTGGGCGCGCTCCTTGTCTTCGAGCACGTCGTCCTCGCGCGGCGCGGCGTGGTGGGGCTGCCGATCGCGTTCTTCACCGTCAACGGCGTGGTGTCGTGCGTCCTCGGCGGGGCCGGAATCGTGGATGTCGTGCTGTGAACTCGGATGGGGATTGGAGGCAGAGCGAGACGGAGAGCGAAGGCGCAGGAACCGGAAGTACGGAACACCGGGTCGTGAATCTCACTGTCCTCATCCGTGATCCTCCGCGTTCCATCCGTCCCTTCGCTATCGTGGTGGCGTGAAGCCGCAGGCCGGACAGAGCGACCCCGTAACGATCGCCCAGGACCGTTTCATCGCGGCGTGGGGGCAGATGGGGAGCGCGTGGGGCATCAGCCGGACCATGGGCGAGGCGTTCGCGCTGCTGTACATCACGGGCGAGGGGATGAACACGGACGAAGTGATGGAGCGGCTGCGAATCTCCCGCGGGAACGCGTCGATGTCGCTGAGGGCGCTGCAGGACTGGGGGATTGTGACGCGGGTGCACAAGCGTGGGGACCGAAAGGAGTATTTCGAGGCCGAGAGCGACGTCTGGGCCATGTTCAAGACGATCGCCCGCGAACGGAAGCGGCGCGAACTGGACCCCGTACTGGCCTCGCTCTTCGAGGTGCGGGACATCACGGGCATCGAAAAGGACAGCGGCAAGGGGGCGGGAGCGGACGCGCGGCTGAAGCGGCACAACGAGCGCATGGACAACATGCTGGAGTTCATGAGCACGATGGAGCGACTGGCGAGCCTTCTGCTGACGCCGGAGGGTTCGGGGCTTCGCCAGGCGCTGGCCCTGTTCAAGCAGTAGCCCCGGACGCTGAGCGATCGATGCGGTTCCCCGAGAGGGGTGGCTGGCCGGGATTTGGTTGCGCCGGCGGCAGGCGGGATCGAACCCGATTCGCCGTTTGCGGGTATGAATTGGGCGGGCGCCGCGTGGTTCCCTGGCGGGAGCGTCCGCTGGAGCAGTCCATGGTCTTCACTGTCGCGTTTCCTCTGATCCTTGTTCTGGGGCTGGGTGAGCCCCCGCCCGGCACGGTCGATCCCGCGCCGTTGTCGGGAGACGGCGAGTTGATGGGGATGGTGCGCGTGATGGGGGAGCCTACGAGCGTGGACGAGTTGCTGTCCGCCCTCGAGACGGCGGACCGGGGCATCCACACGTTTCAGGCGGGGGTGATGTATGACCGGCGGTTTCTTCTGCAGGGAGATCGGCACGTCCGGTTCGGCGACCTCTATTACCAAGTGGCCGACGCCGGCGGCGAAGCAGGGAGCCGGAAGCCCAGGCGGACGTTCTCGATCGACTTCCGGACGCTCATCATTGATGACTCGAAGCGGGACGATCGGAACACATGGGTGTTTGACGGGCAGTGGTTGGTTGAAAAGAGGCCCGGGGAGAAGCAGTACATCGCGCGGCAGGTTGCGCGGCCTGAGGATCCGATCGATCCGCTTGGGCTGGGCGAGTCGCCGATTCCATTCCCGATCGGGCAACGGAAAGCGGCGATCCTCGCGCGGTACGAGGCGACGATGCTCAAGGCCGAGGACGGCCTCGCGCCGGGTGAGGGGGCCGACGAAGCAGAAAAGGAGGAGTTGACGCAGCGGCGGGCGGATGTCGAGGCGACGTGGCAACTGCGGCTCATTCCGAGGGCGGAGCACGCCGAAGAGGATCAGTTCAAGGAGATTCGCCTGTGGTACACGAAGGAGGAGTTCCTGCCGCGGATGGCGCGGACGATCAACCGGGCAGGGGACGAGTCCATCGTGCTGCTGATCAATCCGAAGGTGAACGAGGAGTTGCCGGCGCACGCGATCGACATCGAGCCGCCGGGGCCGGAGGCGGGCTGGGACGTGCAGATCGACTCGGGGCGGTTCAAGGATCAGAAGGAATGAACGGGATGGATGGAAAGGGCGCGGGAAGGGATGAGGCGCGCCGCACCCGGTGGCTTGTTCCCTTTGTCTTCGCCGTTCTTCTGGTCATGCCGGCGATCGGGCAGGGCGTTCCGCGGCACGAGGGCGCCGGGCGGCTGGAGGCTCCGGAGACGTCGGACGCGGTCCTGCGGACGATCGCGGCCCCGTATCTGAGCGAAGAGGAGCGCGCGGAGAAGCGGGTATTTCATGGGTTGTGGACGGAGGAAGATCTGAAGTCGCCGCGCCTGCGCGCGAAGGCGGCGCTGATGGCGGGGGTGCTGGATGATGCGTCGCTGTCTGATCCATCGGCGGATGCGGAGGACCGTGCAGAGGCGGCGATGCGGCGCGGGGAGCCGGAGCGGACGGTGGGGCTGCTGGACGGGCGCGAGGGGGCGCGTGCGGCGCGGCTGCGTGCGGAGGCGTTTGAGTCGCTGGGACGGGTTGACGAGGCGAGGGCGGCGGTGGAGCCTGTCGTCAAGGCAATGCTGGCGGCGCGGGTCGATGAGGCGGAGGCGCTTGTCGAGGGGGTGCGGGCCTTGGGCGTGAAGGCGCGGCTGGAGGGGCGGCCGGGCGGGGACTACCAGAACATGATGGACCTGCTCCTGCGGGCACAGCAGGAGTTGGACCGCCTGTATTGGCCGGCGAGGCTGGCGCAGGCGGAGTTGTTGTACGAGAAAGACAACAACAAGGACGCGAACGCGGCGGCGGTTGAGACGCTCACGCTGAACCCGGCCTGCGGGCGGGCATGGCGGATCATCGGGGAGATGGCGGTGGACGGGTTCGCGTTCGACAAGGCGGAGGCCGTGGCCCACGCGCTCGACAATCTGGTGCGCCGGCTCGACCCAGACTCGGGCCGGACGAGCCACCTAGGCGACCTGGCGATGGCGCGGGCATGGATGCGGCAGAACGATCCGCTGCTCGCCCAGGAGTTGGTCCGGCGCGTGTTGACGCGGTACCCGACGATGCGCGAGGCCCTGGCGCTGGAGGCGGCGACGGAGGCGTTGCTGTTCGAGTACGACGCGGCCAACGAACTGCTGTCGAACCTCGACACGCTCTCACCGAACACGCCGATCGGCTATTTCGAGGTTGGACGAGCGCTGTCGGAGTCGCGGCAATACGACAAGGCCGCGGAGTATCTCGGGATGGCGGCGGCGCGGCAGCCGAACTGGGCCGCGCCGGCGATCGAGTTGGGGCTGCTCGAGATGCAGGCCGGACGCGACACGCAGGCCCTCACCGCGCTGACGCGGGCGGCGAAACTCGATCCCTTCAACACGCGGGCGAACAACTCGCTGACGCTGGTGGAGGCCATGTCGAAGTACGAGACGATCGAGAGCGAGCACTTCATCGTCCGGCATCCGGGCGGGGCGCTGCGCGTGATGGCGGAGGAGATGATCGGCCCGCTGGAGGAGATCCACCGGATCGTGGCGGGGGCGATCCGCCATGAACCAAGACGGAAGACGACAATCGAGTTGCTGCCCGATCACCAGACGTTCGCGGTGCGGATCACGGGGGTAACCGGCATCCATACGATCGCGGCGGCGACGGGGCCGGTGATCGCGATGGAGGTGCCGAAGGAGGGCAAGCGGCACGAGGGGGAGTATGACTGGATCCGCGTGGTGCGGCATGAATACACGCACACGATCACGCTGTCGCGGACGAACAACCGGATTCCGCACTGGTTCACCGAGGCCGCCGCGGTCCACCTGGAGAACACCCCGCGGGACTACAACACCTGCAGGATGCTCGTGGCGGCGCTGCTGGGCGAGGGGGGCATGAACCTCTTCGACATGCGGGAGATCAACATCGCGTTTGTTCGGCCGAGGCCGCGGTCGAACGACCGGGCCCAGGCGTACGCCCAGGGGCACTGGATGTACCAGTTCATCGTGCGGCGTTGGGACGAGAGCGCGCCGTTGCGGCTGATGGACCTGTATTCGGTGGGCATCGCGGAGAACCAGGCGATGCAGGAGGTGCTGGGGGTGTCGCAGGAGGCGTTCCTTGAGGAGTTCCGCGCGTGGGCGAGAAGCGACGCGGCCACATGGGGGATGCTCCCGGCAAAGTCGCTGGTGCAACTGCTGGTCGAGGAGACGATGGACGATCCCGTGGCGGGCCCCAGAGCGCGGGAGGAGTTGCAGGCGTTCGCATTCGGAGCGGCATGCACCCTCGCGGGGCTTGAGGGGGGGCGGCGGTACCGCGTGCCGATGCTCGAGCCCGAGGGCGAGGTTGTGGATCGCCTGCTGGCGCGGGCGCCGGATCATCCTGATGCGCTCGAGTTGAAGATCGAAGAGGAGTTGAAGGCGCGCGAGGGGGATGCGGATGAGGCGATGATCCCGCTGCTGGAGAAGTACGCGGCGATTCGACCGGTGGACCCGATGCCGCACCGGCACCTGGCGCGGCTGCATCTCGCGGGCCAGACGCCCGAGGCGGCGATACCGCACCTGGAGTATCTGGATGCCCGGGAGCAGAAGTCGGCGGCGTATGCCATCGAGTTGGCGCGCCGGTACGCGGCCCTGAGCGAGTTCGGAAAGGCGCGGGCGAAGGCCGAGCGGGCGACACAGATCGCGCCCTTTGATCCCGGGCACCGGGAGATCGCCGCGGCCATCGCGATCCAGGCGGGAGACCTCGCGGCGGCGGAGCGGCATATCGCGGCGCTCACGGAAATCGAGCCGCAGCATGAGTTGCATCGAGAACGGCTGAAGCGCGTGCGCGAGATGAGAGGGGAATGATCGGGGGCCGACAGCAAACCGGCACGGGGGTATGATGCCGAGCGGGGATGGGTTGAGTGATGATGAGCGGTGTTGTTCCATCGAGGTCGCGGGCGCGTGTCGTGATGACCGGCATGGGCTGGATCACGCCCCTGGGAGATGACGTGGAGGCGGTGTGGGGGCGTCTGCTGAAGGGGGAGGCGGCGGCGGGGCCGGTGGGGCGGTTTGATGCTCGGACCTTTGCGACGAACTTTGCGGCGGAGGTGAAGGGGTTTGATCTTGCGCGGTACATCCCCGATGCCGCGGCGCACAAGGATGCTCACGTCAACTCGGCGTACGCGCTGGCGGCGGCGTCGCGCGCCTGGGCCCAGGCGGGATTGCCCTATCCGAGGACGACAGGCGGGGGTTCGATCAACCCGCGCCGGCTCGGCATCTACCTCGGCGCGGGCGAGGGGATTCTGGACTTCGAGAACTACGCGGCGGCGAACATCGCGGGCTGGGACTCGTCGAAGCGGGCCTTCGATGACTCACGGTGGGCCGCGGCGGCGTATGCGCGAATGGAGCGGGCGCGAGAGTTGGAGCAGGAGCCGCAGATGGCCGTGGCCCACCTCTCGGATGCGTTCGGGGCGCGCGGGCCTTCGTTCAACTGCATGACGGCGTGCGCGGCGAGCACGCAGGCGATCGGCGAGGCCTACGAGATCATCGCACGCGGCGACGCCGACGCCATGCTCGCGGGCGGGACGCATTCGATGATCCACCCGCTGGGAATGACGGGATTCATCCGTCTGACGGCGATGAGCAAGCGGTGCGACTCGCCGCGGACGGCGTCGCGGCCCTTCGACTCGACGCGCGACGGCTTCGTGATGGGCGAGGGCGCGGGAATCGTGGTGCTCGAATCGCTCGATCACGCGGCGGCACGCGGGGCGACGCCGCTCGCGGAGGTCGCGGGGTATGGCTCGTCGGCGGACGCGTACCGCATCACGGACATCCAGCCTCAGGGCCTCGGCGCAGTCGCCGCAATGGCGGCGGCGCTGGACGAGGCGGGGATCGACCCGAAAAAGCCGGATTCGAAGGGGCGCGCGCCCGTCCAGTACATCTCGGCGCACGGCACGGGAACGAAGGAGAATGACTCGATCGAGACGCTGGCGGTGAAGACCCTTTTCGGGGAGCAGGCGGGACGCGTGCCGTTTTCGTCGGTGAAATCGATGCTGGGGCACCTGATCCAGGCGGCCGGGGCCGTGGAACTCATCACCTGCGTCCAGGCGATTCGGACGGGGTTCGTTCCGCCGACGATCAACCTGCATTCGCCCGATCCGGAGTGCGACCTTGACTACGTCCCCAATGCGGCACGCGACCTTCGGGGCGAAGGCGGCGTGGACGCCGCGATGAGCAACTCGTTCGGATTCGGCGGGCAGAATGACACGATCGTGTTGAGGCGCTTTGTGCGGTGAGGGAAGGGCGAAGGCGCGGGCGTGGTGCGGAAATCGGCGGTGGCAATCGGATCGTGGACGGCTCATACGGATCCAACATGGTTTCCGGGCGTCAGAGAAGCCGCTTCTGAGCGAGTCTTCGAGTCGAAGACCCGCCGTGGCGGGCGAAGAGGCGGATGCCCCCGCCCGGAAGTCTTGTGGGATTCGGTTCACACGGATCGTCGGTCAATCGCGCGCACGCTCGGGGTGAGCGGAGGGTCGCCGCAGCGAATCCCGTGGTCGCCCGGCGCGAGAATGAAGGACGATCCGGATCAGAGGCCGCTCCTGTCATGCCCGGGAATCGTGTGAAGTCGTGCTATTCTCTGGGCAGCGTTGACCGCATGGAACTCCTCGCCGCCACATCGAATCCGCACAAGTTGAGCGAACTGCGGGCGATCTTCGGCCCGCTTGGAGTGTCGATCGTGGGATTGGGAGATATTCCGGGCGGACCCTTTGCGGAGCCGGAGGAGACGGGGGCGACGTTCGAGGACAACGCACGGATCAAGGCGATCGCGTACGCGGCGATGACGGGGCGGTCGTGTCTGGCGGATGATTCTGGGCTTGAGGTTGATGCGCTGCGCGGGGCCCCGGGCGTGCATAGCGCGTATTACGCCGGCGCCTCCGGGGGGCGTGCGGAGCGGGACGCGCGGAACAACGCGAAACTCCTGTGCGAACTGGCCGGCGTGCCGACGGAGCGTCGGGGGGCGCGGTTTGTGTGCTGCATGTGCGTCGCGGAGCCGACGGGGAGGATCGTCGCCGAATCGCGGGGGACGTTTGAGGGGCGGATCGGGTTTGAGCCGCGCGGGTCGAAAGGGTTCGGGTACGACCCGCTGCTCGTGCTTCCCGACGGGCGGAGCAGCGCGGAGTTGAGCGAGGCGGAGAAGAATGCGCGGTCGCATCGGGGAGAGGCGGCACTGAGGTTGGCGGCGTTATTTGAGCGCGGCGGGCTCGTAGAGGGCCGACGCTCGGGATGAGCGGAGGCTCCGCGCAGCGAATCCCGTGGTGATGCGGCACGTGGTCGATCACGCCATCATCTCAACGCGCCGGCAGGTACGAAATCTTGGTGAACCCCGCGTCGGTGCAGGCCTGCGCGGCGGCGGCCGCGGCGGCGACGGTTACGTTGTCGGAGACTCGGATGATGGCGCCGTTGACGGTGGGCAGTTGCCGCAGGACGCCGGCGAGTTCGTCGCGAGTCTTCAGTCGGTGCGAGCCGACGCGGAACTCGGGCCGGCCTTCCACGGGAAGAACGTCGATGATGGGCGCGCCGGTTTCGGGCGTGCCGCGGCCCGCGCGTTGCTCGGCACGGATGGCCGTGCGAAGCTCGGCTTCCTCCGAGTCGAGCGTTCCCGCAAACATGAAGTAGATCAGCAGAAAGAGGATGACATCAATCAGGGCGATGAGCGGAAGACGCAGCCCGGCGGGGTCGATGGACGACGAGGATTTGGGGCGCTTGAAGTTCACGGGGCGGCGGGTCCGATTCCTTCGGGCGAGGTGGCGAGACGCCAGGACGCGAGTCCGGCCTTCGCGAGCGCAGCGCCCAGGCGGTTGAGGTGGACGGCGGAAGCAGCGCGGTCGGCGCGAACGAGAATGGAGAGTTTGGCGGTGGAAGCCTTGTCCTTTTCATCGCGCACGCCGAGGACGGCGCCGAGGCTCTCGGGGGCGATGCGCGAGCCGCGGACGAAGAGTTCGCCGTGAACGTTCATGTCGATGACGATCTCCCCCGGCTTCTCCTCGCCGACAAGCGCGGCGCCCTTTTCGCTGGGGAGAGGGATAGGGAGGAGTTCCGTGCGTGAGAACTGCGAACTCAGCATGAAGAAGACGATAAGGAGGAGGATCACGTCGATCATCGGCGTGAGATCGAAGGAGGCTTCGTGCTGGACCTCGTTGCCCGGGAGCACCGATCAGGCTCCCGCCCCGGCGGTCTTTGAGGCCGGCTTTGAGACACCGCGCGCCCCGGCGGACCATACGGAGGCGAACATGCGAGCGATCGCGTCGGCGTCCTGGGCGGCGTCGCCGGCGAGCCGGTCGATGCGCCGGCGGAAGATCGCAAACGCGATGGTGCACGGAATGGCGACGACGAGACCCTCGGCGGTATTGACGAGGGCAAGGGACATGAAGCGCGCGAGTTCGCTGGAGCGCGCCGCCCCCTGCAGGGCGCTGATGGCGCCGAAGGCGCCGATCATCCCGATGACGGTGCCGAGGAGGCCGAGCATGGGCGCGACGGCGGCGATGATGCCCAGGCCGTCGTTCATGCGGTGGAGCCGTTCGGTCTCGTGCCGACCGGCGGACTCGATCTCCTCGCGGAGCTCGAAGGTCTGGAAAGCGGAGTCGGCGGAGCGTTCGAGGCCGGCGCCGACGGCGTTGGCCAGAAGGCAGTCGTTCTCGTCCTTGCCGCAGTACGCGAGGGCGCCCGCGGCGTCGCCGACGCGCGCGAAGCGGACGAGATCGTCGTGGACATAGCCGGGGGCGATCCGCGAAGGACGGAGGGCGACAATGTTCCGGAGCATCAGCGCGAGGGCGACGATCGACAACGCGATGAGAACATAGGAAAGAACCCCGCCGCTCTGGATGTACTCGAGGATGTTGCGGGGCATCCAGCCGTTGGTCGGCGTCGGTGCGGCGGCGAGGAGCAACAGGGCGGGCGTGGAGATCGGGGTGGTCATGCGGAGTCCATTGGATGCCCGAGGCGACGGGCGGTTCGCGCCTTGGGCGGAATGGTAGCCGGGCGTGGCGGACGGCGCGCCGCCGCGGACAGGGCGCCTCCGCGTGCGCGGTGGGCTCGCTATTGAGGGGCGAACAGGTCGAAGGCTCGGCGGCGCTGCTCGGGGGTCAGTTCCTTTGCGATCTCCCCGAAGAGTGCGACGCGGGCCTTGGGGGTCGGGTTCAACTTCGTCTTCTGGCCGAACTCGGCGACGAGAGCGCGAACTCGGTCTTCCTGCTCCGCGGACAACTCGAGGTCCGCGATGACGCGGTCGAGGGACTCCTTGCCCTCGGCGATCATGCGTTCGTAGGCCTGCCTGACTTCCTGGCCGAGGACCTGAAGGGCGGCGCGGGCGGCGGCGCGGCGGTCCTTCGCGGCGTCGTCCTTCGGGGCCTTGATGAGCGCACGCCAGTATTCCTTGTTCATCTCGTTGAACTTCGCGGCGTTGTCAGGAGAGAGGGCGGCGGCGATCTGCTCCGCGAGCGTGCCGTCCTTCGCGAGATCGCTGAAGGCCTCGCGCATGTCCTCCATGAGGGCACGCTTGGCGTCGGGGTCGTTGCCTTCGCGGACGGCCTGGGCTCGGAGGAGAAGGTCGATGTTCTCCCGGATAAGGCGCTGCATGGTCGCCTCGCGGCGGACAAGGACGCCGCCGACTTGGGCACGCTCCTCGTCGGAGAGGGTAAGCGTGTCCAAGGCGGCGACCTCAGGCCGACGATCCATCGGCTTGGTCTTTCCCTCGAAGGTGCGTTCGAGCCCCGGGGTCGCGGGCCGCTCCTTGACCGTGGGGCCGGAGAGTGGCGACGGCGGATCGGCCGCCTGGGCCAGGGCTGCGGGCGCGAGGACGAGCAGGAGAATGGTGAAGATGGAGATTCTGAGGGCTTTCACGGGTATCTCCGAGGACATGGGGTGTCCAAGAGTAGATCGGATGAGCGGGACGGGGATTGCACGACGGACGGGCAATCGCACGATTCCGCGAAGGGGGTGCCGATCAGGGCGCCCGCAGCGCAGAGAGCGAGGCCTGGCGTGGGACATGGTCGCCGCCCAGAATGACGCTTGGGACCTCTGAACAACCGGTGGGGCAGGCTTTTCGGAGAGTCGCCGTAGCGACCAGCCTGCCCGTCGCCTTCATCCTTGCCGCGGAAGACGGAGCGGCCAACGCGCCATAGATCCCCGCGTGCCGGTTATCCAGAGTTCCCGCTTACTGCCTTATGCACCGACAACCGATCGCCAGTTCCGCTTGGACAGTCTGCGACAATACGCCTTCCACCAGTATTCCTCGCTCCGAAGAAGCCGCCACTGACGGGTCTTCGAGCAAGTGGCGGATGTTGCCGCGCCATGATCCCCACGAACCCGTGGTGCTGACCTCACGCCGTCAGATCCAGCACAATCTTGATCCCCTCCCCGCTCTGCATCAACTCGAACGCCTTCGCAAACTGCTCGAACGGCAGTTCGTGCGTCAGGATCTCATCCAACTGCAGGCGGCCCGACAGGAGGAAGTTCTCCATCTGGTACCAGGTCTCCCACATGCGCCGCCCGTTGATACCCAAAACCGTGGCCCCCTTGAAAATGACGTGGTTGGTCAGGTCGAAATTCGGGGCCTTGGAAGGGATGCCCAGGAGTGCTGCGGTGCCGCCCATGCGGAGCGCGCGGAAGCCCTCGTCGAGGGCGGTAGGCGCGCCGGACATCTCCAGGAGCACGTCCACACCGTCGCCCCGCGTTTCACGCCGCACGCGCTCGATCCAGCCCGTGTCGCTCACCGGATTGAACGACTCGACGGCCCCGAGTTTCTTCGCAAGCGCGAGACGCTTGGGGTCGGGGTCGGTCGCGTAGATGCGTGCGGCGCCGGCGGCCTTGGCGACCGTGATCGCCATCAGCCCGATGATCCCCGCACCGGTGATAAGGACGGTCTTGGCGGAGACGCCCGCGGCCATGACGGTGTGGACGGCGTTGCCGATGGGATCCATGATCGCGCCGAACTTGTCGGGGATGTTGTCGTGAAGGGGCCAGACATTGTCTTCGGGGACGATGAGGTAATCGGCGAAGCACCCGTCGCGATCGACCCCGAGAATCTTGGTGTCGCGTGCGATGTGGGCGTTGCCGGTCCGGGAGTTGTAGTCGGTGTAGGCGGTGATGTGCCCTTCCGCGGAGCATCGCTGGCCGACCGCGACGCGCGTGACCGCGGAGCCGATCCGCTCGACCACGCCGGCGAACTCGTGGCCGGTGACAATGCCGATGGGGATGCGGGACTGGGCCCACGCGTCCCATTCCCAGATGTGGCGGTCGGTGCCGCAGACTCCGGCTTTTTTGACGCGGATGAGGACCTCGCGCGGCCCCGGCTCACCGGCCTTGCCGTGGGAGCCAACAGGGACGGGGCGGTCGGGCGTCCAGGTGAGTCCGGGGCCGGGTTGAGATTTGACGAGGGCGCGCATCGTGCGAGAAGAGGCGGCGGGGGCCACGGGGCGGACCGTGGGGGTAGGGGGTGTGGACGATGCAGGCTTCGCGCACGGGGCGGAAGAGGCATCAGAGTAGGCGGCGGGCATGACTGGCCTTTCGGATGTGGGGTCTATGGGGGGATTCGCCGACGGGTGTTCGGCGAATGGGCCGGTGGACCTATTCTATCGCGGTCGGGGCGATGGCGTGAAATGAAGAAAGCCGGCAAGGCAAAGGGCACGAAGGCAGGGGACGTACCATCCGCCGCATGGTTCGATCTCTCTATACGCGTTTGCATCGTCGTTTCGGCGAGCCGGTCAGAGTTGAGGAGCGCCGAGAGTTTTTGCAGGCGACGCTGGCGGCGTCGGCGGGGCTCTTGATCAGCGGCGGAAGCGTGCTGGCCCGGCGGCCGAGTCAGGGCGGGAAGCGGGTTGTCGTGATCGGCGCGGGGTTGGCGGGGCTGTCGTGCGCGTTTGAGTTGAAGGCGGCGGGGTATGACGTGCGAGTGATCGAAGCGCGGGAGCGTGTCGGCGGACGCGTGCTGTCAATCTCCGACCTGATCGAGAACGCGACGGTCGAAGGGGGCGGCGAGTTCGTCGGATCGAATCACCCAGCGTGGATGGCGTACGCGCGGCGGTTCGGGCTGTCGTTCGTCGACGTGTCAGACTACGACCTCGACTTCCCCATCATGCTGGGGGGAAGAAGGCTGACGCCGGAGGAGTCGGCGGCGCTCTGGAATGAGATGGATGCGCAGGTGCGAGTGATGAACGCGATGGCGCGCGACATCAACCCGGAGGCGCCCTGGACCCATCGGATCGCATCAAACCTCGACCGGCAGTCGATGCAGGACTGGCTGGAACGGGCGCCGTGCTCGGAGACGTGCAAGGCGGGGCTGGCGGTGCAGTTCACGACGACGACCGGCGTGGACCCTTCGCGACAGAGCCTGCTGGCGCACTTCGCCACCGTCGCGGGCGGCGGGGGCGAACGCTACTGGACGGAGAGCGAGGCCTACCGGTGCAAGGGCGGCAATCAGCAGTTGGCAATCAAGTTGGCCGACGCGCTGGGCGACCGCCTCGCAACGGGCGTGCCGGTTCGCACGGTGCGGATTGCGGAGGGCGGTGCGAAGGTCGAATGCGCGGACGGGCGCACGCTCGAGTGCGACGATGTCGTGCTGGCGGTCCCGGCATCGGCGTGGGACGGGATCGCGTTTGAGCCGGAGATTCCCGAGACGTTCCGGCCGCAGGTGGGAGTGAACGTGAAGTTCCTGGCGAAGATGGGCCTGCGCTTCTGGGAGGACGCGGGGTTGGCGCCGGAGGCGTTAACGGATGGGGAGGTGTCGCTGACGTGGGACGCCACGGACGGACAGTTGGAGTCGCGAGGGGCGGCTTTGGCCGCAGTGTCGGGGGGGAAGGCGGCGGCGACATGCCGGGGACACAAAGAAGGAACGGTGGCCGACCACTATGTGGTCAACCTTGCCTCGATCTACCCGGAGTTTCAGAAGCATTTCGTGGAGGGGCGGTTCGTGGACTGGCCGGGCGACCCGTGGACGAAGGGGGGACGGTCGTTCCCCGCGCCGACCGAGGTGACATCGCTCGGCCCGCGCCTCGCCGAGGGCTTCGCCAAGCGCCTGCACTTCGCGGGGGACCACTGCGCGTACGGATTCATCGGACGCATGGAGGGCGCGCTGCACTCGGGGGCGTCGGTGGCCCGTCGTCTGGCGCGGCGGGACGGCGCGGCGAAGTGATACGGATTCCACAGGGTTTCCGGGCGTCAGAGAAGCCGCTTCTGAGCGAGTCTTCGAGTGAAGAGGCGGATGCCCCCGCCCGGAAGTCTTGTGGGATTCATATGATTCGGATCGGCGGTCAATCGCGCGCACGCTCGGGATGAGCGGAGGGTCGCCGCAGCGAATCCCGTGGTCGCCCAGCGCGAGAATGAAAGATGATCCCTATGAGAGTGTTCAGGGGCAGACGACGCCGAAGTTGGTGATGATGGAGGTGATGTCGGCGAAGTTGACGAGGCCGTCGTGGTTGGCGTCACCGGGGCCGGTGCCGCCGGGGTAGGAATGGCCCCAGAGAGTGAGAGCCTCGGTGATGTCGGCGAAGTTGACAATGTTGTCGCTGGTGGCGTCGCCGACGGTGGGAGCGTGGAAGTTGAAGAAGTACGCGGAGCCGGCGAAGAAGCCCGCGTCGCCCCCGCCGAGCGAGCCGACGAGGGCCCATTCGCCGCGAACGACAATCGAGATGGCGAAGGAATCGAAGGCTTGCGAATCCCCGGCGGCGACGAGCGCGTTGGTCTGCTCCCACTCGCCGGCGGGGCGGATGAAGGTGTAGGCGTTGCCCGAGTCCGCCCCCGCAAGGCCGTCGTTCCCGTAGCCGCCGACGAGAATCTTCCGCCCGTCGGTCCCCACGGCGTTGCCGAAGTAGTCGCCATCGGCGCTGTTGGAACCCGTGGTCTTGAGAGCCTCGACCCACTCAAGACCGTTCCACTCGAAGAAGTAGGCGGCGCCCGCATCCGCACCCGCGTCGTCGTCCTGCGGCGCGCCGACGACGGCGAGGTCATCCACGAGGTGGACGGCGAAGCCAAACCACTTCTCCTGCGTCGGGTCGCTTGGGGCGATCTTGGCCTGCTTGTACCAGAACGTGCCGTTCCAGATGTAGATGTAGGCGGCGCCGCTCTCGATGGCGCTCTGGTCGTTGAAGAGGGACCCGATGATGGCGCGCTGGCCGTCGAGATAGACGGCGCTGCCGAAGTAGTCCTCGGCGGTGGCGTCGGTGGCGATGATCTTCTCTTCAAGGGTCCATGTGTCGTTCGTGACTTTGTAGACATAGACGGCCCCGGCGTCGGGGCCGGCTTCGATGTCCGCGGGATCGCCGACCATGGCCCGGCCGCTGCTGATGGAGACGGATGAGCCGAACTCGCCGCCGGGGAAGGCGACAAGCTTCTGCTTCTGCACCCACGCGTTGTTCTCGCGCTTGTAGATGTAGGCGGCGCCGGGGATGTCCTCGCCCTCGGGGTCCTGGGTGCCCGGCGCGCCAACGATGGCGTAGTCGCCGAAGATGCCGACGGACGTGCCGAAGTAGGACCCTTCGACCCCGTCGGAAGGAGAGAGCATTCCATCCTGGACCCACGCGGTTCCGACGCGGCGGTAGACCCATGCGGCCCCCGCGCCGTCGTGGAGAAACGCGCCGATGATGGCGCGGTCGGCGGGTTCTCCGGACATGGCGACCGCCGTGCCGAAGAGGCTCAGGAACGTGACTTCGGCGGGCTGAACGCGCTGGACCTCGCGCGGCTCGCACTGGCCCAGGAGTTCGCCGGTTCCCGACGCCAAGGCCGCGATGGCCACGATCACAAGCCGAATCCGCATGGGACTCTCCTCCGTTTCTCCGGGAACCATACGCAGGATGGGCGCTTCGGATCGGGACCAGGGCGATCGCATTATCGCTTCGATGTGCCTCACAGCCCGCGGAGCGGGCGT
>CAZBDZ010000037.1:0-31706 GCA_964490785.1 uncultured Phycisphaeraceae bacterium | reverse complement strand
GCACCGACGGGCGTCTTCGCCGGTCGGTGTCCCGTTCCCTCAAGGCCAAGACACCACGGGGCTCACGCATCGTGGCACCGACTGTCGTCCTCGACGGTCGGTGACCTGTTCCCTCAAGGCCAAAGACACCGACCGCTCAAAGCAGCAGTCGGTGCCACGGGACAGCAGTCGGTGCCACGGGAAATGGTCGGTGACACGGAACCTCTCAATGGTTGATGCCACCCGCCGTGCAAAGCCACAGTCGGTGCCACGGGAATTGGTCGGTGACACGGAACCTCTCTATGGTTGATGCCACCCGCCGCAGTTCACGGCGTTGGATGCCACCCGCCGCCACCCGGCGCACCAAGGGACTCAAGGGTCGGCGGATTGCGGAGGTTCTTTCTTACGCTTGGATGCTGCAATCCCCCCAAAAATCAAAGCGAAAAGACCGCCACCGATTGCGCCAGCAATGCCCTTCGCGGCGACGCGCGACCATAAGGATGGCGGCGTTGGATTAGCGATAGCCGTTTGGACGCTATATGCTTTTTCGGGATCGAAGCGAAAGGAATCCATTATTAAACTAGCCACTGTTGCGTGTTGGTCCCACTCGGCACGTCGCGAGTAAAACATGATCTGGACGATAGAGTCACGGCCGAAGTACCCAACCATGAGGCCCCGAACGGGGCCGATACCAGCAACGTCCATGTTTATTGTCAACAGGTAGCGACGGTTTGACGTATCTAGTTGGGGTTGACCGAGTGTGGTGTTCTGAAGGAGGCCGCGAATGTCCGGTGCAAAAGATTCATCCACGATCTTTGTAACATCGACTCCAGTGATCATGCTAATGTATCTAGGAAACTCATCCTCATTGAGCTGCCGGTTGAGACCAAACTTCGAGTATGGCAGCGGCTGAACGAGGACATACGGATACTCAAACCACTGTGCGGCCGATGCGAGTTGGAAAGCCGCGTCATAGATAGTTGTGGACGGAGTAGCCTGATTGCGCAGTTGGGCGAACACGTCATCAAGCACATCCTTCGGCACGGTAACCCAATCATGTGGCAAAGTAATATGATAACCATAGTTGCGGCCATGGAATTGCTCGCCTGAGCAACGGGGCGCTGCGGCAGCCCATCCAAGTACTGCGATGCCCAACACGAGAAGCGGCGATCGATGGGGTCTGATGGTGTGGATCGACACGGTATTTCAATCTCGTTTTTCGCCATATCGTTTTGCGTTTCGACGCAGCACTTGCTCTTACCTCCCCCCCAGCGTCATCGCCACTCTCTTCTCTACATTCCCGCTGGCGATCTTGTCGAAGCCTGAGCCGAGTTCGCCGAGGGGGTCGGGAGGGATAATGTCGACTTTTTTCTCGCCGAGTTTGGCTTCGCCGCGCATGACCTTGGCTTGGAACTCCCGGCACTCCTTCAGCAGCCTCTCCAGAATCTCCGGCTCCGGCACGTTCGCAACCCGTTCGCCCTGGACGTAGATGATGCCGCGCCGGTCGCCGGCGAAGATGGCGACGTCGGCGCCTTCGGCCTCGCCCGGGCCGTTGACGATGCAGCCCATGACGGCGACCTTGATGGGGACGGTGATCTCGGCGGCGAGGGCCTTGCGGACGTCCTGCACGAGGGTGAAGAGATCGACCTGGATGCGGCCGCAGGTGGGGCAGGCGATGAGGTCAACGCCCTTGCGTTCGCGCATCCCCAGGCTCCACAGCAACTCCAGCCCGTCTTCGACTTCGTAGATGGGGTCGTTGGCGTAGGAGATGCGGATGGTGTCGCCCACGCCGTTACACAGCAGCGCCGAGAGGGCCGCGATCGACCGGATGCACCCCGTCTCCTTCGGCCCGGCGTGCGTCACCCCCAGATGCAGCGGCTCCTCGAACCGCTCGCTGATCGCCGAGTACACGTCCACCACGAAGGCCGCATCCATCGACTTCGCGCTGATGGCGACGTCGTAGAAATCCTGCTCGTAGAAGATGTCCAGGTACTCCTCGAGTTTCGCGATCATCAGGGCCATCAGGTGCCCGTTCTTGTGCCCCGCGAAGAACTTCCCTAACTCTTCCTTCCGCTTCTGCTTGTCGCGGCGTTCGATGATGGAGCCTTCGTTGACGCCGACGCGGATGGGCAGCCCCTTGGCCTTGCACGCCTGGATCACGTCGATCACCTGCGCCCGGTCCGTGATGTTCCCGGGATTCAACCGGATCTTGTGAACCCCCGCCTCCACCGCCTCCAGCGCCCGCTGGAAGTGAAAGTGCACGTCCGCCACGATCGGCACGCGGACCTGGGGGATGATCTCCTTCAGCGCGTCGGTGTCCTTCTTCTCCGGCACGGCGACTCGCACAATGTCCGCGCCCGCGGCCGCGAGTTTGTGGATCTCGGCGACGCACTTGTCGATGTCGTGCGTGTAGCCGGCGGTCATGGTCTGGACGGAGACGGGGGCGGGGGAAGAGACGGATTGCAAATCCGTCCCACTGGAAGGATCCGTCCCACCGGAAGGAATAGAAGAAGCAGTAGGCGGCGCGGACGTTGGGGGCGTCCCTCCCCCCCGGCTTGCGCCGGACCCCCTCCCAAGGGGAGGAGGAGTTTTCGGGGGCAGGCCGCCGCCGATCTGGATGATGCCGACGCGGGAATCGCCGACGAAGATTGGGCGGGTTGGGCGGCGGGGGGGCATGGGTGGGGGGATGGTAGCGGGCGGAAGGAAAGCGGAAAACGGAAAGCGAAAAGCGGAAACGGGAAAGGGGCGGGTGGCGTTGGGCTGATTGGATTAGCGATTGGCAAAGCGGAGGGCTTGGTAGCCGAGGCCGGAGAGGGCGGAGAAGGTAATGATGCCGAGGGCGAAGGGGATGCCGAGGTGGGTGGCGGCGTTGGCCCAGGATTCGCGGAAGGGGAATGCACGGAGGCGGTCGATGTGGCGGAAGGCTTGCGCGAAGAGGGCGACGCCCGCGCCGGCGACGATGAGGCCGACGGATGCATGGGCGATGACGGCGAGCGCGACGCCGGGCGTGATGCGGTAGCGGTGCCATCGGCCGAGGAACCGGATGCCGTTGTATTCGATGGAGGCGAGTGCGGCGAGGAGGAGCAGGGTGCCGACGAAGAACATCGGGATGTAGGTCGGGCCGGCGGCGGGGATGATGGCGCAGGTGGCGAAGGCGGACGCGACGCCGAGGTTCGTCGCCAGGAACCAGGCCGAGCGCGTCGTTTCGATGCGGATAGTGGTCCACGCCGAGGCGGGGCGGCGAAGGGTGCGGAGGTTCGTTGAGAGCCAGGAGCGGAGGGCGGGGCGCTGCTGCCAGGGGGAGCCGATGCGGCGGGCGGGGTTGGAGAGTGCGACCGGTCGGCCGCATTCGGGGCAAGCGGCGTCGGGCGGCCCGGCGTCGATGGGATAGCCGCAGGATTCGCAGAGGAGTTGGCCGGTCGTCGCGCTCATCATGGGGAGGTCGGGTGCCGATGGAATGATGCGGTATTCTGGCGTGAGGGGTCCGATGGTGCGAGGCGAGGGATTCGGCGCTTCGCCACGGGCGGTCCGGCATCGGCGGTTTGAGTCGTCCTCAGGGTGAATGGTGTTGTCCTTGGCAAGCACGCGTGTTCAAGTGATAGGCACGTCAAGCCCGCTGTACCGGCAGGCGGCGGAGTTGCGCGAGCGTGTTCTGCTGAAGCCGATCGGGTACTCGGCGGAGCGCTTCTCGAAGGAGTTTCCGGAAGTGGAGCAGCGCGGGGAGCACTTCGTGGCGGTGATCGATCATCCGTCGGGGAAGCGGGTGGTGGGGACGGCGTGCCTGCTGCCGAACTTCCCGGAGCGAGGCGTGGGAAAGTTGACGCAGATGGTGGTGGACGAGCAGCGTCAGCGCGAGGGGCTGGGGCGTGAACTGGTGGCGAATCTCGAAAGGCGGGCCTTCGGGGAACTGGGGCTGCAATCGTTATTCTGCCACGCGCACGAGGCGGCGGTAGGGTTTTACCTGAGAATGGGGTGGGAAAAGGACGGGGAGCCATTTCAGGAGGCCGGTATCCGGCATTACCGGATGCGATTCCGGGCGTAGGGGGCCGAATTCGCGCGAATTCGGCGAAGTTCGCTTGCCCTGGGGGTCGAAGATGCGAATACTTACAAGGTGGCGTCTGTTCGCGCGGCTCCTCAATTGGTTAGGCTAGTGGTCATGCATGTGGACATCCGCAATGTGTTTGCCGAGAAACGACTGCGCTGCACGGCGCAGCGGGTGAGCGTTTATTCGGCGTTAATGAGCACAAAAACGCATCCCACGGTGGAGCAGCTGCACCGGATGGTGCAGGACGACGCGCCCGGGACGAGCCTGGCGACGGTGTACAACACGCTCGATGCGCTCTGCGATTCCGGGCTTGCACGGCGTATTCCGACGCCGACGGGGGTGGCGCGGTACGACGCGGACGTGTCGGCGCACCTGCACGCGGTTACGGAGGACGGCCAGGTGATGGACCTTCCACGGGATATCGAGAGGGAGATATTGGAAACCCTGCCGAGGGGGCTGCAGAGGCGTCTGGAGTCGCGTCTGGGGGTGGGTGTCCGGCATGTGAGCGTGCAGTTCGGCACGGAGGACGAGCGGTAAGGGCGATTCGGCAGGGGTCCGGCAAAAAACCAAACAGGTTTTCCCCAACCTCCCAAAAGGAAGTTGCCGGGGGTGTATTGCCGATGCACAATGGAGGAAATCCAAGGCCGGGCCGATAGAAACCCTGACGGCCCGTGAGTTGTGCGTGAAGGGGCTGTTCCGCAACCAGCCGCGCCGCGAAGCGCGGTTCAGAGAGGAGGCCGACCATGCACCCCGGCAAGGACCGCCGGCGTCATCCGAGATTTGTGCTTCCGTCGATGTACACGGAAGTGGAGGCCCGTTCTCTCGACACTGAGAAGTTCGAGTGGAAGGGGCACGCCTACGACGTCTCACAAGGGGGAATGCGCTTCGAGTTGGATACGCCCATCGAGCCCGGCACGCGGATCGCGCTTCGGCTGCAGTTGCCCGGGGCGCAACACCTGAAGATCACGGATCGGCGTCCCGTGTATGTGTTCGCCAACGTCGTCTGGATCGAAGAGGACGACATCGAGCAGGGCGGGCCGATCCGGATGGCGTGCGTGTTCAGCCAGTTCGTGCTGCCCGGTGATGAGGCGCGTCTGCGGACGCGGCTTCACAGCGGGCGGTATTCAGTGGCAGCCTGATTTGGCTTCATCGCCACACGGTTTTCACAGGGCAGACGCGGCGCTCCTCCGCCGCGTCTTTTTTTCGTGCGCCATCAATGGCCACCCTGAGCCGCGCGATCGGCGTTGGCGCGGTCGATGAGGGCGAGGTATTGGTAGGGGCGCTTGCGGACGTTGCTGACGCATCGACGGCAGCAGACGCGGATCATGCGGTTGGCGACGACGAAGTCGACGGGAACGTCGCCTTCGAGAATGTCGCCCTGGACGGGGCACTTGTTCGGCATGCCGTAGGTGGGCGCCTGCGCAACGATGACGGCTTTGTCGAGCTTCACCATCCAAGGAGTTGGATCGCTGAGGAAGGTGTCGCGCTGATGTTCGGAGGCGACGCGGATCATGCGGTTGCGCCAGACGAAGGTGGTCGCGTCGTTCCGCAGGGACCTGCCAGAGACGAGGCAGGTTGTGAGCGGGTAGTGCGGCGACTGGTCGCGGATGATGACGGTGTCGGCGTGCGCGAGGCCGGCGGTTGGGTCGTGGTCGAATCCGGCGACGCAGGCGGCGGAACAGAAGCGGAGTTCGCGTCCGTCGCGGGTTACGTCCACGGCTTCGCCGATGTAGCCGAGGGGGCGGTCGCAGAGGGCGCAGGTGGGGAGGTAATAGCCGTCGCCCGCGGCGGACGAGAGCGGGGTTGCGGCGGACGAAGTGGTGGCCGGATGGGGTGCGCGGGCGCAGGCGGCGAGCAGCGTGGAGAGGAGAAGGAGGGATCTCATGCGAGCGGCTCCGAGTCAGAGTTGGTCGGCATTATTCGGAAGTGTTTGCGGGGTCGCGTATGGCGCCCGGTGCGAGTTCATTGACCTGGAAGGCGTTTGATGACGACGGCGGTCATGTCGTCGGCCTGGGGGGAGCCTTCGGAGAAGTCGCGGACGGCGTTGTCGATGGATTCGATGATGGCGCGGGCGTTGGCGGCGGAGGCGTTGCGGAGGGAGGCTTGCATGCGTTCGAAGCCGAACTGCTGGTGGTCGGAGGCGCGAGCCCATTCGATGAAGCCGTCGGTCTGGAGGACGAGGATGTCGCCGGGTTCGAGGGTGAATGTCCGCTGCTCGGTGTAGCGTTCGTCGGGCATGACGCCGAGGGGCAGGCCGTCGCCGCCGAACCATTCGACGGAGTTGGATCGCGCGGTGTAGAGGAGCGTCGGGCCGTGGCCCGCGGAGGCGAGTTGAACCGTTCCGTCGGGCGAGATGAGGGCGAGGGCCATGGTGATGAAGCGCGCGCCCTGCAGGTCTTCGTGGATGAGGGCGTTGAGTTTTTCGAGGAGCGCGGCGGGAGTCGGGGCGTCGGGGGCGGAGGCGCGGGAGTATGCACGGCAGACGGCCATGACGAGGGCGGGGCCTATGCCGTGGCCCGTAACATCGGCGAGGACGACGGCGAGCCGACCGTCGGGGAGGGGTTGCCAGTCGTAGTAGTCGCCGCCGGTCTGATCGGCGGGCCGGTTCATGCCGGCGATGTCGAAGCCGGAGAGCGGGGGCGCGTTGACGGGGAGCAGACCTCGCTGGATGTCGCGGGCGACGGAGAGGTCGCGTTCGACGGCGGCGAGTGCGGCCTTGGCATTCTCCGCGCGGACGCCTTCTTCGAGAGTCTCGACGACGTAGCGCTTCATGTGAATGGCGACGACGGCGCCGGCGATCCCGGTGACCAGGAACGCCACGCCGTAGGTCGCCAGAAGCGGCAAGTAGTGATTCTCGACGAGGCCCGAGCGTGCAACATCGGCGACGAGCGCCCAATGCGCGACGGCGGCGGCGAGTCCCGACCACAACGGCACGCCCGGCCGGAGACGCATGACGGAGAGAAGGATGATGAGCGGGAAGAGAAGGATGGCCGGTGCGGAGAGCGCCGCAATCTCGCCCCGCGGCGAGTTGAAATGCAGATTGATGAGGGATGCGATCGGGATGGCAAGATCGATAACGGCGCTGACCCACCATCGCCATCGGGGAGCGACGATTCCCTTTCGGATGAACCTCCTGATGTCGATGATGACGAGAACCTGGAAGAGGATCGCGCCGATCGTGAGGACCATCGTCGGGACGAACACCGCGTTGGAGGACATGACGACGCCGCCAATCTCGCGGCGGACGACGCCCAACAGCAATGCAACGGTCCACAGTGCGGCGAGAATCGTCGCCCGGAGCGGCTCGCTTCGCTGGACCTTCAGGAGGAAGGAGTCTGTGGAGGTAACCGAGGGCTGCGGCATTGGAGAGTGAGTCTACCCGCCGCTCGCGTGAGAGAGCGCGTCGCGGACATGACGGGCGATGGCGAGGGAGTTGGGGGTGTCGGAGTGGATGCAGATCGTGTCGGCGCGGAGGGGGAACTTTGAGCCGTCGGACGTGAGGACCGTGTGGTCGCGGACGATGCCGAGGGCCTGGTCGGCGGCCGCGGCGGGATCGGTGATGAGCGCGTCTGCGTGGGTGCGAGGGCGGAGCGAGCCGTCGGGTTCGTAGCGGCGGTCGGCGAAAGCCTCGGCCAGCGTGCGGAGGCCCATGCTTCGCCAGATGCCGAGCGCGGGGGCGTCGGCGAGTCCGACAAGGGCGAGGTCGGGCGAGACTGCGCGGGCGGCGTCGGCGACGGCGCGGGCGATGCGTTCGTCGCGCATCGCGGCGTGGTAGAGCGCGCCGTGGGGCTTGACGTGAGAGAGTTCGACGCCGAGGTCGGATGCGACGCGGGCCAGGGCGCGGATCTGCTTTTCAATCTCAGATTTCAGATCTGAGGTTTCAAAGGCCATGTCCTTGCGTCCGAGGTTCGCGCGGTCCGGGTAGCCGGGGTGCGCGCCGATGCGCACGCCGAGCGGCTTGGCGGCGGAAGCCAGGGCGAGCATGCTCTCCGTGTCTCCCGCGTGTCCGCCACAGGCGATGTTGGCGGAGGTGATGAGGCTCAGGAGCGCGAGGTCGCGGCGGAGGTGGTCAGGCTGCTCGCCGAGGTCGCAGTTGAGGTCGGTCATGGGGTTGCGTGATGGTATGAAAGGGGGCGGGGAGTGTCGCGGCGCGCGGGGTCAAGGGGAGGGCGATCGCGTCGTCGTGGATGCCCCGGTCTCGCTGGCTTTGCAGCGAGGCCGGGCGGGGTTGCAAATGCGTCCCGGCCTTGCCGCAGACGGCAAGACCGGGGCACCCGATTGATTATGCGATTGCTTTCACGGCTCCTGGGTCATCGGCGCGGTCGGTGGCGAATGCCCCTACACTTTTCCGCCGTGAGCACAGCAAACTCCCATGCGGTTACGGTTCGAACGCTTCGCACGATGGCGAGGGAGGGGCGGGCGTTCGCGTGTCTGACGTGTTATGACGCGACGACGGCGCGGTGGCTCGAGCGCGCGGGGGTGCATGTGCTGCTGGTGGGAGACACGGCGGCGGAGGTCGTGCTGGGGTTGGCGAGCACGATTCACATGCCGATGGATGTGCTGATCGCGTTGACGGCCGCAGTCAAGCGCGGGGCGCCGCGGACGCTGGTGATGGGGGACATGCCGTTCATGTCGTACCAGGCGAGCGACGAGTCGGCGATCCGGAACGCCGGGCGTTTCATGACGGAGGGGCTTGCGGACGTTGTGAAGTTGGAGGCGGACGCATCGTTCGGGCCTCTGGTTGAGAAGTTGGCCCGCGCGGGGATTCCGGTGTGCGGGCACGTCGGGTCGAAGCCGCAGCAGGCGGGATTGACGGGCGGGTACACCGCGGCGGGCCGCACACCGAGCGAGGCGGACCGGGTGGTGGAGGATGCGATGGTGTTGGAGCGTGCGGGCGCGGTGATGCTGCTGGTCGAGGCCGTGCCGGAGGAGGTGGCGGGCCGGATCGTCGAGGAGACGAGCGTGCCGGTGATCGGGATCGGGGCCGGCCCTGCGTGTCATGGTCAGGTGCTGGTGTTACAGGACCTGTTAGGGATGACGGAACGCCCGCCGGCGTTTGCCGAACCACTGGCGCAGATGGGGCCGATGATCCAGTCGGCGGCGGAGGAGTGGGTGCGCCGCGTGGCTGGGCGGAATGTGTCGGTCCATCGGTTCGAGATGAAGGGGGAGGGCGCCAAGGTGATGAAACGGCCGAGCATGAAATGAAGGAGCGGTCGATGAGACGTTTTGTTTCGTTCGGTCCGGCGGTGGTGGTGTTGATGGCGGCGCTGGCGGTGCTGGCGCTTGGGCCGGCGCTTGCGAGGCGCGCGCAATGGGCCGGCATCGAGGCGTCGGTTCATGTGGCGCAGGCCCGGCTGGATCAGGGCGGGGACGTTCTGGAACAGATGAACCGGGCGGCGCGGGACGTTGCCGACGCGGTCCTTCCCGGGGTGTTGCACGTGCAGGTGCGGGCGCGGGTGGCGTCGGAGAACGGGGACGATCAGCCGTTCTTCGGCCCGCGGGCGTCGGCGGCGGGATGGTTCTTCAACGAGGAGGGATTCGCGGTTACGAATGCGCACGTGGTGGCAGAGGCGGAGACTCTGCGGGTTGAAACCTATGACGGCCGCGTGCGCGACGCGACGGTCGTGGGGGCGGATTCGCGGACCGATATCGCGGTGATCCGTGTGAAGGGGCTGAAGGAGAGCATCGCGCTCCGACGGGCGACGGGTGAGGCGCTGTACGTCGGGGACCGTGTGTTCGCGTTCGGCTCGCCGTTCGGGATCAAGTTCTCGATGAGCCAGGGGATCGTGTCGGGCCTCGGAAGAAGCGAGGCGGCGAGCCTGGTGGGGATGAGGGGGGGGTACACGAACTTCATTCAGACGGACGCGGCGATGAACCCGGGGAACTCCGGCGGGCCGCTGGTCGACGTTCGCGGGCGCGTGGTGGGGATGAGCACGGCGATCGCGAACAACGTGGAGTTCTCGTTCAACGACCGCGCGCCGCAGGGCCAGAGCGCGGGGATCGGGTTTGCGATTCCGATCGAGACGATCGAGGCGGTGGTGTCGCAGTTGATGGAGTCGAAGGTGGTGATCCGCGGGTACATCGGCATCGGCCTGCGGGACTATCCGTTGACGCACGACGTGAAGACGGAGGGGACCTACGACGGCGTGGGGGCGGTGGTGACCGAAGTTCGCGGCGGAAGCCCGGCCGAGAAGGCGGGACTCCGATCGGGCGACATTGTCGCGGAGGTTGTTGGGCAACCTTGCCTGAATGGGGACGTGCTGCGGTCGCTGGTGAGCATCCGCCCGCCGGGGACGGTCGTGGCGCTGAAGGTGTGGCGGAAGGGGAGCATGATTGACCTGCCGGTGAGGATCGGGGCGGCGTATTTCGACACGAACGACGAGGGCCGGGAGGACCTGATCTACATCGAGGGGAGCGAGACCATGACGATGGCGCAGGCGCGGGAGCGGCTGAAGGGGAGGACGGCGGAGCGAGTGGATTAGCGTGGCATGGGCTTTCCAGCCCATGCCGAGGGCGCACATCCAGGGTCGCGGCACTGGCGGACAAGCCGCCGGCGGCACGGGAGCGGAGGCGAGTTCCTACCATGAGGACATGAGCGATCTGTGGTCGCCGGCGCGAGAGAGGGCACGAGCCGCGGTTGAGCCGCTGGCGGTGCGGATGCGGCCTCGGACGCTGGGCGAGTTCGCGGGGCAGGAGCATCTGCTGGGAAAGGCGGGTGAAGGCGATCGGCCGCTGCTCCGGCGGATGATCGAATCGGGGACGATGACGTCGATCATTCTTCACGGCCCGCCGGGAACGGGGAAGACGACGCTGGCGCGGCTGATCGCGCAGGAGACGAAGCGCCAGTTCGTGAGGGAAAACGCCGCGAACGTGTCGGTCAAGCGGATCCGCGAGATCATCGACGAGGCGACGCGGCGGATCGAAGCGGGGGGATCAAAGACGATCCTGTTCCTGGACGAGATCCACCGTTTCACGCGGTCGCAGCAGGACGTGCTGCTGGACGATGTTGAGCGCGGGCTGATCTCGCTCATCGGCGCGACGACGGAGAATCCGCTGTTCGCGGTGAACGCGGCGCTTGTGAGCCGGAGCACGGTGTTCCAGTTGGAGCCGCTGCCGCCCGAAGCGGTCAAGGCGGTGCTCCGGCGGGCGCTCGGCGACGCCGAGCGCGGGTGCGGAAGACTGGACGTGCGGGTGGAGGAGGACGCACTCGACCATTGGGCGACGATCTGCGAGGGGGATGCCAGGCGGGCGCTGAATGCGCTCGAGGTCGCGGTCCTGTCGGAGCCCGACTCCGTTGCGAAGGGGTCGATCGTGATCGACCTCCGAGCCGCGGAGCGGTCGATTCAGCGCAAGATGATCGCCTACGACCACACGGGCGACGAGCATTACGACACGATCAGCGCGTTCATCAAGAGCGTGCGCGGGAACGACCCCGATGCGGCGGTGTACTGGCTCGCGGTCATGCTGGAGGCGGGCGAGGACCCGCGGTTCATCGCGCGCCGGCTGGCGATTCTCGCGAGCGAGGACGTCGGCAACGCGGACCCGCGCGGGATCATGATCGCCGAGGCGACGTGGTCGCTTGTCGAGCGCGTGGGGATGCCGGAGTGCCGGATCATCCTGTCGCAGGCGACGACGTACCTGGCGCTGGCGCCCAAGAGCAACGCGGCGTACCTGGCGATCGACGAGGCCATGCAGGACGTTCGCGCGCGGCGGACGGAGCCGGTGCCCATCTACCTCCGCGACCCGACCAAGGCGCGGAGCGAAGGCTCCGCCGAGGAGGGCAAGGGGTACGAATACGCCCACGATTCGCAGGTCCGCACATCCGTGGGCGGCGTGACGGGGCAGTCATATCTGGGCGTGGATCGGTCGTATTACCGGCCGATGGATGTCGGCGCGGAGCAACTCCTCCGGCAGCGGCTGGAGGAGGTCAAGCGGGCGCGTCGGCGGGACGACAGTTGAGGGTGTGCTGCGCATGTTCTTCACGGTCTGGGCGTGGGAAACGGCGAAGGTGTACGTCGCGTTGATGATCGTCGGCGCGATCAAGTGGGCGTTCACGGCGGGCGAGGCCGCGGACCCGGCCGGGCACGCCGTCGTGTGGATCGGGGTGGTGCCGACTCTGCTGATGGCGGTGCTGGTCGTGCCGATCACCGTGAAGGTCGCGCTGGCGTGCATCAAGGCGAGGATGGAGGCATAGAGACGGGCGGGCGGCATGGGGCCGGGACGATGGATTTCCAATCGGCCGTTGGCGGCGCTACGCGGTCGAGTCGAGGGACCGCGCCGCGATCAAATCATGGATCGCTCGCTCGCACTGGGTGCGGTAGGCGGGAATGGACCAAAGGTCGTTGTGTCCGGCGTTCTCGATGGGGATGAAGAGGCTGCGCGTAGCGGCGGCGGCGATGCGTCGGCCGTCGTCGATGGGGCAAATGGCGTCCAGCGTGCCGTGGATCACCAGGAGCGGGCAGGGGAGCGCGGCGGCATGGGCGGCACGGTCGAAGGATGTCCAGCGCATGGTCCCGTTCAGACGCACGCCGAGGAATGCCATCGCGGGGGGGACGGCGAAGCGGTAGGGCATCCCCACAGCCTTGAGGTAGTTCTCGACCGGTGTCCTGGCGAGCCGGTACGGCGCCTCGGCGATCACGGCGAGCGGACGGAGTCCCGCATGGGCGAGGCGTCCCGCAGCGACGATCGACACGCCCGCGCCGAGCGACCAGCCCATGAGGATGATGCGCCTCTCGCCGAGGGACTTCACCAACTCGCACAGAGCGCGGACGTCCCATTCCGTCCCGAGGTTGCAGCGCGTCTGAGGGGGCGAATCGCCCAACCCCTCCGGGTCCCAGGCGACGACTCGCGAGGTCCAGGGGAGAAGGGCGCTCAGGCGAACGAGCACGCCGGTTTTCGAGTCGCCCCATCCAGGGGAGCAGACGACGACGGGGCCGGCCGAGTTGTCGCCCGGGATATCCCATGCGGGCAGGTGTAGGCCGCGGCCCGGGACGTTGAAGGAGAAGGCTCGGAACTCCCTCGGCCCGATCGGAGGGGGAATCTCTGAAGGGTCGCCCGGCGTCTTGCGGGCGAGGGCGGAGGCGTAGGTCCTTCGCGGGGGATTCCGCATCCGGCGGACGACCGCGACGACCGAGAGCGCCACGGCCGCGGCCAATCCCACGGCCAGAAGTTGAACGAATCCAATCATGCCGGGGCGCAAGCCTACAGGACGGCCCGAGCAGGAGATTGGGAAAATGCGGTGGGTGTTTGCAACTGCCGGGGCATTCGCATTCTCGTTTCGATGTGCTTCATAGCCCGCGTCGCCGGCGTGGGCTCCTTGCCCCGGTCGAAGTCCGGGGATTCGGGCCGTTGCCGCCTCGGAAGCCCCGGACGGGGCGACGGTCGCATCGCAGTCCGGCATACAACGGCCTGCAACACGCCTCCTTCGCCCCTCCGGGGCTCTGGCCCAGCGCCCGCGAACCCCGGACGTTGTCCGGGGCAATGCACTGGTGCCCGCGTTGCGGGCTGGAATCCAATCCAGCCGCCCTACGACTTCGGAAATGGCTTTGCGATCGCCCTGTTGCTACCGCCTGGTGGACACAGAGAGCAGGGTTATCCCTCCCGTCAAGGGCGATTGTCATCCACAATGAGGCAAAGTGGCATTCTTCGCTTTGCATTCGCCGGAATCCGCTTCATACTAAAGGCATCTCGTCGGGGCGAAGGCGCTTTCCGCGGGGAGGCGGACGGACGGTCTGGACGCCCGGAAGGAAGGAAAGAGGATGCATCCCGGCGGCCAAGACGCGCCGGGAGCCTGGAGTGTGATGCGATGAGTCTGATTCAACGCGTGTGCCGCGGCGCGCTGTCGGCGTCGGCGGCTGTCATTCTTTTCTGCGGCTCGACCCCGGCCCTGGCCGCGGACGAGCACTACGCGAGCGTGGGCGTCAGCCCCGAGGCGGCGCCGCTCTCGTTGACCAAGGAGGTCCGCGACCTCAAGGATGTCGATCGGGTCGAGACGGGCGAACTCGACTACGCCGCCGCGATGGCGGAATCGGAGCGCAACCTGTCGTTCGGCCTGCCGCTGCGCTTCGCGATCCCGGTTCCGTCCGACTGGACGTTCGACAACGCGGGGACCTGGGAGGAGTTGAAGGACGGCATGCGCCTGTGGCGGCTGCGGGTCGGGGCCGACGGCGCGCTCAACATCAACCTCGGGTTCACCGACTTCTTCATGCCCGAAGGGGCGAGCCTGACCATCCTGACGCCCGACGGCACCGAGGTCATCCGCCCGTTCGATGCGCGCGACAACAACGCCGCCAACCAGATGTGGACGCCGATCCTGAACAGCGACGAGGTCGTCATCGAGTTGGTCGTCCATGAGAAGCGGATCGCCGAGACTCGCCTGCGCCTTGGGCAGATCGGCGCGGGATTCCGGCGCTTCGGCGTAACCCTCCCGCCGGAGGAGGAACGCGGGACGTCCGGCTCATGCAACGTCGATGTGGCGTGTCCCGAAGGAAACCCGTGGGCGGACGAGATCGACGCCGCGGGGGCGTACACGGTCGGCGGGGCGGACACCTGCTCCGGGTCGATGATCAACAACACCGCGAGCGATCGCACGCCTTACTTCCTCACCGCGTATCACTGCGGCGTGTCGGCGGCGAACTCGGCGTCAGTGGTGATCTACTGGAACTTCCAGAACTCGTACTGCCGCGTGCCCGGATCGGGCGATTCCGGCGGGCCGGGCGACGGCTCGCTGTCGCAGTTCTCCAGCGGGACGACGTTCCGCGCTCGCGCATCGGTTTCGGACTTCTGCCTTCTGCAGGTGAACACCTCGCCGCCGCAGGCCTATGGCGTGACATTCGCGGGTTGGAGCCGGGAGGGGCTGAATCCCGCGAGCGGGGCTTGCATCCACCACCCGCAGGTCGCGGAGAAGCGGATTTCGTTCTACGACACCAACGGCGGGTCGTACGCGCCGTCGCACGGCTCGTCGTGGGGGTGCAGCCCGCCTCCCGGCCCCGGCGACAACACGCACATCAGCGTTTACTGGTCGCTCGGCGTAACCGAGCCGGGATCGTCCGGCTCGCCGCTGTACGACAACAACCAGCGCATCATCGGGCAGTTGCACGGCGGTCCTTCGTCGTGCTCGCAATCAGGCGTGAACCGCTCCGATTGCTACGGCCGGGTCAGCCGGTCGTGGACGGGCAACGGGACGTCTGACTCGCGGCTCTCGGATTGGCTTGATCCGCTCAATACGGGCGCGATGTACATCGACACGCTTGGCCCGGGCATGAGCGTAACGCCAACCACCGACACGACGCACCTCGGCCTCGTCGGCGGGCCGTTCGCCCCCGCCTCCGTCGTCTACACCCTTCAGAACCCGACTCCGACTTCGATCAACTACTCCGTGTCCATCGTGGGAGGCGGGACCGCGCCGATCACTCTCGACGGCGGCTCAGGCCCCGTCGCCGGCACGCTCTCCGCGATGGCCTCGACCACCGTAACCGTCGCCGTGGACGCCGCGGCGAACGCGCTGCCCACCGGCATCTACGCGACCACCGTCGCCTTCACCGACACGACCAACGGCGTAACGGTCAATCGCGTCCATACGATCGATGCGGGCACGACCAACATCGACATCACCCCGGCGACGGGACTCCTCGGCGGCGGCCCCGTCGGCGGGCCCTTCTCGGCGACGCAGGCCTACACCGTCACCAGCACGAAGCCCGCGCCGGTCAACGTAACCGTCTCCGGCTCCGCCGCGTGGATCGGCGTGGACGGCGTGGCGTCAACGTCCTTCACGCTGTCGGGCGTCGGCGACTCGCGGGTGGTCCTCGCGGGGTTCTCCGCCGCAGCCAACTCGCTGGGCGCGGGCATCTACAACGGCACGGTCAACTTCACCAACGACTCCGGCGGCACCGGCGGCACGACCCGGCCGGTCGCCCTCGATGTCGGCCGCTACACCTACACCTACCCCGGCCCGCCCATCCCCATCAACGACCTCAGCACCATCACCAGCACTCTCACCATCCCCGACGCGTTCTGCATCGGCGACGTCGACGTCGAAGTTGACATCACTCACACCTACATCGGCGACCTCATCGTCGAACTGACCTCGCCGCAGGGAACGACCGTCCGCCTCCACAACCGCACCGGGGGCTCGGCCGACAACCTCGTCCGCACCTACGACCAGGGCGTTCTCAATCCCGACGGCCCCGGCGCGCTCACCGATTTCAACGGCCAGTCCGCCCTCGGAAACTGGACGCTCCTCGTCTCCGACAACGCCGGGGCCGACGTCGGCGCGCTCAACACCTGGAAACTCAAGATCGCGCAGAGCGGCGTCCCGTGCCCGCCCACCGCGAGCAACTTCACCGTTACCGTTCCCGACACTGTAACCACCCCGATCGCGCTCCAAGGCTCCTCCACAACAAACGCGCCGCTCACCTACACCATCGAATCGCTCCCGCCGAACGGCACGCTCCGCGACCCGACCGGGAACGTCCCCATCAGCACCGTCCCCTACACGCTCGCCGCCGGCGGCGGAAGCGTGAACTACAGGCCCAACGCCCTCTTCGTCGGGAATGACGCCTTCACCTATTCCTGCAACGACGGGCTGCCCTCGGGCATCGGCACGGCGTCGGTCAAGGTCGGCCTCCCGCAGACCATCGTCTCGTGGAACATGGACACGGATCCAGGGTGGACCTATGGCGCCAACTGGGCCTACGGCACGCCCGCCGGCCTCAGCGGAGACCCCGCTTCCGGCTACACCGGAACGAACGTCGTCGGCTACAACCTGAATGGCGACTACGCCAACAGCGCCCCGCGCTCCGACACGACTACACCCGCCCTCAACCTCACCGGAAAGTACTTCACGACACTGGAGTTCCGCCGCTGGCTCGGCATCGAGAGCGCGACCTACGACCACGCGGGCATCGAAATCTCCACCAACGGCTCGACATGGTCGGCCCTCTGGACGCACACGGGCGGATCGCTCAACGAGACCGCATGGTCCCTCCAGTCCTTCGACATCTCCGCCATCGCCGACAACCAGGCGACCGTCTATATCCGCTGGTACCTCGGCACGACCGATGGATCGGTGGTCTACCACGGCTGGAACATCGACGACGTGATGATCAAGGGCGTCGTTCAGCCGACCACGCCCCCGCCGTGCCCCGGCGACGCCGACGACGACAACGACGTTGACTTCAATGACATCACGACCGAACTTGCGTTCTTCGGCGCGAACTACCTCCCCTCGCCGGGCACCGGCCTTGGCGACAGCGATGATGACGGCGACGTCGACTTCAACGACATCACCTTCACCCTCTCGTTCTTCGACTTGCCCTGCCCATGATGTCAGGGCGGCGCTCCGCGCCGTGATCTGACGCAGCAACACGAAGCGGGACGGGTCGGCAGCCCGTCCCGCTTTTTTCGTCGCCCCCGCGGGTGCCACGGCCAGCGGAGCGAAGGCTCTGCGCAGCGCAGTCGGCCGTGGCCGGACTGGCGAGGATCATCCGTATCACTCCGCCTCCCATCGGTCGCCGCACGCGGTTGCCCCCCCGCCACGGCCGACTGCGCTGGCCGTGGCACCCGGGGAAACCCGCCAAGCCCCCGTCAATACTCCGCGCCGCACTCGGGGCACTTCGGCTCGCGGAGGGCGGCGAGGTCATAGCCACACTTCAGGCATGCCGACGGCAGAACGCGGATCTCGAACTTCGTCCCGCAATGTGGACACGCCGACAGGCCGGTCGGCTGGACGAGGTCTTCGCGGCACTTCGGGCAGCGCATCTCGACGTCGATCGCGGCACGCCCCGCCGCAGCCTCGGGCTTCAGGAGACGCGCCAGGACCGCGTGGATCAGCACGCCGCAGATGGACAAGATCGCGAGGACCGCCGTGAGTCGCCGGTAGAACTCGCCCTCCCAGAGCCGCTCGTCGATGATCCCGGCGACAATCATCGCCGCGGCGCCCGTGATGAGCAGCGTGGTCAGGACGCGGAGCCAGCGGAGCCTCGGCTGCGAGCGCCAGGCGAACAGGGTCGAGGCGAGGGCGACTCCGATGGCGAGGGTCCACGCGCAGCCGAGGACTTTCTCCCACGTCGGCCTGTACCTCCAGAATCCGCCGGCCCATATCTCGAAGATGGTGAGTCCCGCAGCGATCGCCACGGCCGAGACGGCGGCGACGACGAGGGGAACGTGGAGGCGTTTGCGGATCAGGGTCCACGCGGGCGAAAGCAGTGCCGCCGAGCCGGTCAGGACGCCGGTGGTCCCCCACGCTTCTTCCTGCTTGTCGATGATCCATGTGCCGACGATGAGGATGAGGAAGTTCGCCGCGCAAATCCCGAGGGGCACGATGCCCCGCCACGCGAGGGTCCCGGCCCGAAGTTCGCGGAGGAAAGCCAGCGACCCCGCGCAGTGCAGCGCGAGCCCGAAGAGGGTCGATTCCACGCGCCACGCCGTGGCGTCGCCCACGCCGCCGAGGAGCATCGCGGCGCCGAGGAGTCCCCCGAGCGCGAGGCTCGCGACCATGGCCCACAGAACGCCCCGGCGGGCCTGTTCGATGGTGGATCGGGCATCCGAAGAGTTTGGTGCTTCCGCCATGATCGCCCCTTTGTTCCGGCGCGCATTTCGGCGCGACTACTCCAATGTATGCACCAGCAGCCCGCTGCGGAGTTTCGGCTCGAACCATGTGCTCTTGGGCGGCATGATCGCCCCCGCGTCCGCGATGGCGATCAACTGGTCGATCGTCGTCGGGAACATGCTGAACGCGACGGCAGCCTCACCGGAGTTCACGCGCCGCTCGAGTTCGCCCGGCCCGCGGATGCCGCCGACGAAGTCGATGCGCTTGTCCTTGCGGATATCGCCGATGCCGAGGATGGAGGTGAGCACGCGGTCGGCGAGGATCTCGTAGTCGAGGCTCTTGATCGGGTCGTTCGCGGGGATTGAGGCGGGCGCAAACTCCAGGCCGTGCCAGCCCTGGCCTTGCATGTAGATGGAAACGCAGTGCGGGCGCGTCGGCGAGGGCGGCGCGTTCTTGGTGAGCATGCCGACAGCAGCGAGGCGCGCGAGAAAATCGGCGGGGGACAGGCCATGAAGATCCTTCACGATCCTGTGGTACGGCAGGATGGTGAGCCGCGAGGCGGGGAAAAGGACGGCCATAAACCAGTTGTACTCCTCGTCGCCCGCATGGCGCGGGTTCGCGGCTCGGCGGTCCATGCCCGCGCGGGACGCCGCCGCCGTGCGATGGTGCCCGTCGGCGACATAGATGCACGGGACCCCCTCGAACGCGCGACAATGCGGGCCGGGGTCGCCGGCGCGCCAGACGGTGTGGCGCACGCCGTCGGGGGCCACGAAGTCGTAGAGCGGCGTCGTCCTGATTCCCTCGTCGATCAGGGCGTTCAGGTCCGGGCGGTCCTTGAAAAGGAAGAAGACCGGCTCGGCATTGGCGCTCTGCGCGAGGACCATGCGTGTGCGGTCGTCCTCCTTGTCCTGCCGGGTCTTCTCGTGCTTCTTGATGAGATTGTTCGCGTAATCATCGACATGGCAGCATGCGACGATGCCGGTCTGCGAGGCGCGCCTGCCCGGAAGGTCCATCTCCTGACGGTAGAGGTAGACCGAAGGCTCGCGCTCCCGTATGAAGATGTCGCGGGCGAATCGCTCGAACTCCGACTTGCCGCGGGCGTAGACGATCGGGTCGTAGGGGTCGGTCGAATCCGGAAGGTCGATCTCCGGGCGGATGGCGTGCATGAACGAGAGGGGATTCCCCGCGGCGAGGGCCCGGGCCTCGTGCGTGTTCACGACGTCGTAGGGGACGCAGGCGACGCCGGCGGCATCCTCCGGCCTCGGCCGAAGTGCCGCGAATGGTCTGATCCGGATCATGGGGCGTAAGCGTACAGCGCGACGGGCGGATGATCAGCGGCGCGGCGGAGAGGTCTGGGCCAGAAGGAGGCGTCCCCCGATGGCCGGGGTATCCCAGACGTGGAGGCCGGCGGCCCGGAAGGCGTCGGCCGCGCCGGCCGTGGCGGGGCGATTCGGGTAGGCGAGGATGGCCGGGCATCCGAGCCGACGGATCAGGCGTGCGATCGGCGCGTGTGAGTCCGGGGAATACAGCACGTCCGCGCCCACGACGACGCCCGGCCGCCACCCGGCGGGCGGCGCGTCGCGCCAATCGAACCGCGCGGTCGCCACGCACACGCCGTTGAGCGCCGCGTTGCGAGCCGCGAGCGCGACGGCTTCGTCGCTGGCGTCGGTGAGAGTGGCCTCCGAGCCTCGGAGAGCGCACACGATTCCCACAAGCCCCACGCCGCAGCCGATCTCCAGGACGCGCACGCCGGGGCCGATCAAGGCGCTGTGTGCGACGTATTCCGCCAAGGTGGCCGCCGCGGGCCAGACGTGGGCCCAATAGCCGCGCTCCGCATCGCCCGCGCGCTCCTCCGCGCGCACGATGCCATCCGCGTCGGTCGGCGATTCGATCGACACGTCGAACGGGCCGACCTTGACGATGCGGCGCGCGATCGCGCTCAAGGGAGGCGTTTGGTCACCTGGATGAGGTGGAACCCGAACTGGGTCTTGACGGGCGCGGAGGTCTCGTTGATGGGCAGGCTGCCGAAGACGACGCGGTCGAACTCCGGGACCATGTCGCCTTTGGCGAAGACGCCGAGGTCCCCGCCGGAGGTGCCGGAGGGGCATTGGGAGTGCTTCTTCGCGAGGGCGGCGAAGTCGGCCCCGGCGTCGATCTCGGACTTCAGGTCGTTCGCTTCCTTTTCGGTCTTGACGAGGATGTGTCGGGCCGAGGCCTTGGGCATGGAAAATCTCCTTGATCTGCTTCCATCGAGGATACAGGCTCGAACCAGTCGGCGAAACTTCGCGGATTCCACGCCGGGCAATCGCAAAACCCCGATCCTCGGGCGCCGATCCTGCGATTGCCGCGCCTCCGCGTTCATCGGTGCCGCTGCCGAGGATTTCGCGGATACTGTCCGTGATGGGTCCGTTCTGGATGTTCGCGAGGCGTTTGGCGAGGCGGCGCGCGATGGCGGCCGCGGCGCTGGCGTTCGCGTTCATCTCGGCGACGGGCGTCGGCGCGGGGCTGGTCGGGCTTGTGCCGGTGTTGAACAACATCCTCGGCGAAGAGAAGGCGACCTTGCCCGAACTGGCCCGGCGGCTGAACGGCGACGCGCCGAAATGGCTGCTCCCGGACGGGGTGCCGGAGTCGTGGATCCTCGCGCTGCCGGGGGGTCGTTTCGACGCCGTGCTGTGGATCGTGCTGGGGCTTGGGGCGATGGCGCTCGTCGGCGCGACGGCGAATTTCCTGCATTCGTATGTCTCACTCACGCTGACGACGCACGTCGCCGCCGAGGTCCGGCGGTCGGCGTTCAAGAGGCTGGTGCATCTGCCGCTGGGCGTGATCGTCGGCGGGCACGGGCAGGACCTGACGAGCCGGATCGTGAACGACACGAACACGCTTGCGCGGGGTCTGCAAGCGCTGACGAGCAAGGCCGTCGCGCAGGCGACGCGCGGGGCGGCGGCGCTGATCGTCGCGTTCTTCATCAACTGGAAGTTGAGCGCGGTGATGGTGCTGGTGGCGCCGCTTCTGGCGATCGTGATCCGCAAGACGGGCAAGCGGATCCGCAAGGGGTCGCGCGGGGCGATGAAGAGCCAGGCCCGCCTGCTGGAGGACGCGAGCGAGGTCACGCGCGGGTTCCGCGTGATGAAGGTCTTCACGGCCGAGCGCGCCGAGGTGGGCCGGTTCACGCGGCACAACCGCGAGGTGCTGCGCGAAACTCTGCGGGCGCGGACGGCGCAGGCGCTCGCCAGCCCGATGCTGGAGGTGATCGCAATCTTCGCGCTCGGCGGCCTGGCGCTCGTCGCGGCCAAGGCGATCATCGACGGGAAACTCGAGGCGACGGAGTTTCTCGTGTCGCTGGGGTCGCTTGGGATGGCGGGGGCCGCGCTCCGGCCGTTGACCACGGTGATCCAGGACCTGCAGATCGCGGATGCGGCGGCGGGACGCCTGAAGGAACTCATGGACCTGCCGGTCGAGGAGCGGCGGCGCGACGGGCGGCCGAGGCTTGCGCGGCATCGGCGGTCGATCGTGTTCGAGGGAGTGTCTTTCACTTACGAAGGGGCGAGCACGCCGGCGCTGGATCGCATCGACCTGACGATCGCGCACGGCGAGACGGTCGCGTTTGTCGGGTCCAACGGCTGCGGGAAGACGACGCTGCTGTCGCTCGTGCCGAGGCTGCTCGGGTCCGGGTCGGGGCGCGTGCTGATCGACGGCGTGGACATCGCGGGCGTGGGCCTGCGGAGTCTGCGGCGGCAGATCGGGGCCGTATCGCAGGAGACGGTGTTGTTCCGGGGGACGATCGCGTCGAACATCGCCTACGGCTCGCCGGGGGCCACGCGGCGGGAGATTGAGGAGGCGGCAAAGCGGGCCCACGCGCACGCATTCATCATGCAGCAGCCGCAGGGCTACGACACGCCGGTCGGCGAGGCGGGGCTGACGCTCAGCGGCGGGCAGCGGCAGAGGCTTGCGATTGCGAGGGCCCTGCTGCGCGACCCGGCGATCCTCATCATGGACGAGGCGACGAGCATGATCGACTCCGAGAGCGAGTCGAACATCGCCGCGGCGGTCGCGGAGATGGCGGGCTCGCGGACGATCCTCATCGTCGCGCACCGTCTGACGACGGTGCGGAGCGCGAAGCGGATTGTCGTGATGGACGCCGGGCGGATCGTCGATACCGGCACGCACGAGGAACTGGTGGAGCGGTGCCGGGTGTACCGGGAGTTGGTGAAGGGGCAGATGGTGGGGGTGTGAGGAAAAGCGGAAAGCGGAAAGCGGAAAGCGGAAACGATTCGGCTCGTGTGCCACTGGCGGCTTGCCCGCCAGTGCCCGGTAGGGCAATCGCGTTGTCGCGGATGCCCCGGTCTCGCTGGCTTTGCAGCGAGGCCGGGCGGGGTTGCACGTGCGTCCCGGCCTTGCCGCGGACGGCAAGACCGGGGCACCCAATTGACAATGCGATTGCCCTGGTGCCCGGGGGACGATGGCGACCGGTTCGTGTTCGGACTCGTTCGGCATTCGCACTGGCTGGCGAGCAGCCGGTGGCACAGGGGCCTCAGTCGTCGAGTTTGTTGAGTTCGCGTTCGGCGGCGGCGACGAGGCGCGCGACGGTGGCTTCGCCGAAGTCGAAGGGCAGGCCTGCGGCGGCGAACAACTCGGGGAGGGGGCGCGAGCCGCCGAGGCGGAGGGAGGATTTGTAGCGTTCGAGGGCGGAGGCGGGGCCTTTTTCGAGGGCGTGGAGCCACAGGCCGAGCGCGCCGAGTTGGGCGATGCCGTACTCGATGTAGTAGAAGGGGTGGACGAAGAGGTGGAGTTGCCGGTGCCACTGCCAGGCGCGGGCGTCGTCGAGGCCGGTCCAGTCGACGTCCGGGCCGAAGCGTGCGTCGAGGTGGACCCAGTGGGCGTTGCGTTCCTCGCGGGTGTGTTTCGGGTTGAGGTGGACCCAGTGCTGGAAGGCGTCGATCTGGGCGATCCACGCGAGGATGGTGACGGAGTTCTCGATGTGTTCGCGTACGGCGCGGGCGCGGTGGGCTGGGTCGGGGTAGTACTCGTCCCACATGGGCATGGTGAGCATCTCCATGCCCATGCTGGCGACTTCGCAGAACTCGATGGGGGCCTCGCGGTAGGCGACGAGCGGCTCGTCCTTGCAGAGCATGGCGTGGAAGGCGTGCCCGGCCTCGTGGACCATTGTCTCCATGTCGCGCTGCACGCCGGCGGCGTTCATGAAGATGAAAGGTCGGCGGACGCGGTGGAGCATCTCCTGGTACCCGCCGGGGGCCTTGCCCTTGCGGGAGTCGAGGTCGAGGCAGTCGCCCGGCGTGCCGTTGTCGCCGAGGGAGCGGAACATCTCGCTGAGGGCCGGGTCGAGGCGGGCGAAGACGCGGCGCGATCGGCGGAGGAGGTCGTCGCCGGTGGCGAAGGGCTTGAGGGGCGCTCGCCCCTTCTCGTCGACGGCGAGGTCCCACGGGCGGAGGGTGGTGAGGGAGAGGTTGCGCTTTCGGCGGGTGTTCAGGCGGCGGAGGAAGGGGACGACATGACGCTCGACACCGGCGTGGTAATCCTCGCAGTGCCTCGGCGTGTAGTCGAAGCGGTGCATGGCGCGGAAGACGTAGGCGCGGAAGTCCGCGAGGTCAGCGTTGCGGGCGATGGCGTCGCGCGTGGCGACCATCTCGTCGTACAGGCCGTCGAGGGCGGACTTGTCGCGGAGCCGGCGCTCGGCGACGGCGCGCCACGCGGCCTCCCGCGTCGTGCGGTCGGTCGAGAGCGTGAAGGGCGCCATCTGGGGGAGCGTGCGCTCGGCGCCGTCGAAGACGACGGTCATGGCCCCGGTGATGGTCTGGAACTGCTGGGCGAGTTGCTCCAGGCGGGTCATCAGGGGGACGTTGTCCCGGCGGAAGAGATCGACGTCCGCGCGCACGGCCCGTTGCAGCACTTCGTAACGCTTCGTGTTGAGCGGGAACTGCTCGTGCAGCGAGGCCTGCTTCTTGTCGAGTTCAAAGGAGGCGGGGCGGAGCTTGGGCGGAACCTCCTCGATGTACCGGCCGTAGGACCCGGACTTGTCGGGGTCGTCGGTCTGGCAGGTCATGGCGATGGAGAGGCGGACGCGCGATTCGGAGCAGGCGGCGTCGAGTTCGCTGCGGTCGAGAAGCCAGCGCTCGAAGTCGGCGACAGAGGCGACCGGGCGTTCGAGCAGGGCGCGGGCGAGCGGCTCGATGTTCTCCCAGCGGGAGGCGTCGAGCGGATCGGGGACAAAGGTCGTGGTGGGCATGGCAGGGATTATCGGCTGGAATCGGGGCGCGCGGGAGGCGGAATGAAAGAGGCGCGGGAAGGGCCGCTGCTTCGCCCGCCGCGCCGGGTATACGACCCTTGGGCCGGCTCAGGAGCGGCGTCCGTCGCATGCGCGGATCATGTGGGATCGGGAACGGCCCCGGGGGTTGATGTCATGCCGCGGGCTTGGTCATTTTGCGGAGGCGTTCGAATTCCTCTTCGAACCACTCTTTCTTGTATGGGCCGTACTTCTCGTAGGAGGGCGCCCTGCGGACGGCGGACTGGAGTTCGAGGAGTTTGGTGCGTGCGCGGCCGATGTACATGTTGCGGATTTTCTGGTCGCCGCCGCCTCCACCGCCGGCGGCGCTGAGGGCGAGGTTGTACTCGGCGATGATTTTGCCGGCGAGGGCCTCAAACTTGGCGACGTTGGCGCGGAACTCGATCTGGTATTCGTCGGCCTTGGGGCCGACCTCGGTCCATTCCTTGACGCCCATGACGTGGAGGAGTTCGTCCTTGGTGTCGGCGGTGCCCTTGGACACGCCGAACATCTTGGCGTTTTCGGAGTTGAAGGTGAGGATGCGGTCCTCGGGGTTGACGAGGTACTTGCCCTGGGATCCCTCGTACCAGGTGACGTTGCCGTTTTCGTCGATGTCGGCGGAGAGTTCCATGAGGATCTGCATGGCCCGCATGATGAGCGGGTTGCGTTTGCCGCGCTTGGAGATTCCCTCGCCGGCCCTGAGGATAAGTTCGAGGTCCGCGCCGGAGGCGGCCTTGGCGGAGTTGCCGGTCATGCTGAAGGCGACGGTGCCGCCGAGATTGCCCTCTTTCATCATGTAGATTTCCTCGCAGTTGAAGGCGGTGAGCGAGGCGGCGGAAATGGCGGACTGGATCCAGGTGACGACGCGGTAGTCCTTCTTCATTTCCTCGTGGATGTAGTCAGAGAGGGGTTCGACTTCGGCGAGCGCGCCGCCGCCGGAGTTGATGACGAGGACGATGATCTCGGGTTTCTCATCCTTGACGAGTTCGACGGAGTGCTTCAGGGCGTCGGCGTTGAGGTAGGGGCCGACCATTTCCTCGAGGGAGATGAAGCAGACGCGGGTGGCGCTGTCGCTGATCGGAGTCTCGGCGGCGGGCTTCTCCTCGGCGGGGGGTGGGGCGGGATCCGCCGGTTTCGGCTGCTCGGGCTCCTTGTCCTTGGGCTTGAGGGGCGTGGCCGTGGTTGCGGCGGTTGTATCGGGCTTCGCGTCGACGTCGCGCTCGACCTTGGCGATCTGGTCCGTGGTGACGATTTCGTTGCGTTTCATCGTGCCGATCACGATGTCGATGAAGACGAAGCCGTCGCCTTCCTTGGTGATCTCGCCCTCGATGACCTTGCCGTTTTTGAGGGTGATGCGGTCGAGGGCGGAGGCGGGCGCGGCGGCGGCGAGGGCGATGGCCGCGGCGGCGAGGAATGACGCGAGGAGGTTTTTGAATGGGTTCATGGCGTGGTATTCCGTGAGTGGTGCGCCTCAGCCTCCGTCGCGGCCTGCGCCGCCCTGGGGGCGGTTCTGTCGTGCATCGACCTCGGCTTCGAGTTTCAGTTTGCTGATTTCGACGTCGATCTCGGCCCGGTACGTGCCGCCGGGGTCGAGGACCTCGGCGTATTGGGCGACGATGGCGCGGATCTGTCGGAGGATGTTGATCTTCCGGCCGCGGGAGCGCTTGCGCTCGGTGAAGTCGCCGCCTGGGGGGATGTCGTCGTATTCGCGCCAGAGTTTGCCCCGGCGAGTGGTTTCGGTCTCCTCCGGCAGGACGTTTTTGATGGCGTCGTCGATGCCTGTCTTCCAGGCGTCGAGGGCCTTTTGGCCTCGGTTCTTCTCGATGGCCTTGTAGTGCCGCTGGACGCCCAGGCGGAAGGCGAGGTCGTCGATGGTCTCGGCCGTGCCGTCGGAGATGCCGAGTTTCTCGGCCCAATCGGGTTCGAGGAGGAACATGTCGTTGCCTATGAGGGCGGCTTCGTCGGCGTTTTCGCCCTCGCCGTCGTCGCTGAGGAGGACCCACTCATGGGGGTCGCCCTCGTCGGGTTCCTTTTCGAGGTAGATCGGCTTGCCGCCCTCGAAGCGGACGAAGAGCCAGTATTGCTTGCGGAGCATGGCGTGGAGAGCGGGGATGTGTTCGCCGTAGCCGCCCTTGATGAGGAATCCCTCGGCGTGGCCGATGCGGAGGGAGATCTGCTTCTCGTCGACCATGTGGTCGCCGATGTTGAACTTGTCGAGGTCGGCGATGCCGCCGAGGCGGCCTTCGGGGGTGAAGTAGATGTCCGGGCTGACGAAGGGGAGGATGGCGGCGCCGCCCGCGGCGAGTTCGATCCAGAAGACGACGCGCCGCCCGCGGTCGACGATCTGCTCCTTGACCACGGGGGCGAGGTCCTCGGCGGCGAAGATGGTGTTGTCGCCGGGTTGGGAGCCGGTGTTCATCTTGATGACGATGATGTTGCGGTCGCGCTTGGCGGGATCGACGATGGTCCTGTCGGAGTCGCCGGGGGCGGGGATGGTGTCGGCGAGTTCCTTGTCCGCCTCCTTGAAGAGGTTGGCGAGGGCGGTCTTGGAGACGTCGAAGCCGAAGCGACCCTCGATCTCGACGAGATAGAGGCGTGTGAGGTCCGGATCGTCTTCGTTGGCGGCCGAGTCCGGCTCTTTGTCTTCCTTGGCGGGGACTTCTTTCTTTTTGATCGGGTCGGGCTGCGGCGACTTGACCGCGACGGTAGGGGGCGCGGAGGTGTTCACGCCGCGCTTGATCTCGAGGACCTCGGTTTTCAGAAACGTGGTTTTGGCGGTGATGCCGTTCATCACCACGTTCATCGTAATCTGGGTCTCCGTCTCATCCAGGATCTTGCCGTCAACGATGCGGCCGGAGCGGAGCACGATGCGGTCGGGGGCGGGGTTGCCGGCTTGGGTTTCCTTTGGAGCGGGCTTTGGTTCCTCGGCGGCGAGGGCCGACATGGCTCCGGCGAGCCACAGAGGCGAGGCCAGGGCGAGGAGCAGGCCGACCTTTCGGATCAGGGTGTCGGGGCGTTCAGGTCGGGTCATCCCGTGTCTCCTTTGCTTTGATTCGGTCGTGCGGGGGGTTGGACCGGGCCGCGGGCGCGCAACAACCCCAAGAACAGGCGTATCAAAGGATTATAGAGGGGGAAGGGGGCGGCGGTTCCGTGGGATCGTGGGGGTTTGACCGAATGGGTCGTGTCGCAGTTTGAATGTGGCACGCCCTTTCCAGGGCGTGGCGCGGGGGACATGGGCTGGGTCGCCTCGGCGACTCTCCGAAAAGCCCATGCCACATTCCAACTGCGACACTACCACCGAATGCGGTGCTCGGGACCGATTGCCTGCGGACGGGGAAACGGCGGCAGGGTTGAAAAATCCGCTATTCAGGCGGCGGGGGCCGATAGGAAGGGCATGGCTACGAAGACTTCGTCCACGCGCCGGTCGGGCGCGTCTGGTTCCGGTTCGGACTTTCGCGCGTTGGCATTCCGCCGACTGATCTGGCTGGTGGGTCTGTTCGCGTGGGCGGCGCTGGCGGCCAGCGTGCTGTCGTTCAGCCCGAAGGACTCGCCGGGGCATGCGCTGGCGCCCTTGAATCCGGCGGAGGCGGTGGTCAACTGGATGGGTCCCGCGGGGGCGACGGTGGCGTATCTGGCGTTCGAGATGCTCGGGTCCGGGCTGTGGATTCTGTTGATCTGCGCGGGGGTCTTTCTTGCGACGGTGGCCTATCGAGGGCCGGTGGGGCACGTCGGGGTGCGGGCGGTGGGGGTGGTGATGGTGGCGCTGGCGTTTTCAGGGTTTCAGGCGCTGTTCGTGCCGAGGTGGAGCGTGTTTCCGGAGGGTGGAGGCGGGCTGGTGGCGATCGCCGGGGTGCATGAACTTTCGGCACGGTTCGGGGCGTTGGGGGCGGCGTTGTGGATCGCGCTGATGGCGGTGATCGGGCTGACGGTGGCGTTCGACGACTGGTTCGCGGCGGTGTCGCGGCTGGCGGTGAAGCCGATCGAGGCGCTGGCGAAGGCGAGGCCGATACTGGCGGGAGTAGGGGGCGCGATCGGGCGCGCGTTGCCCGCGCGGGCGGAGGCGCGGGTGAATGACATCGATGACGACCGCGGATTGAAGAAGGTCGCCGAGAAGATGCGCGTGCTTCCCGTGAAGGTCGAGGAGACGGTTGAAGTCGAAGCCCCCGTAAAGGAGGAGCCGGCGGTGGCCGTCGCCGAGGCGGAGGATGTGGTGGCGGAGGCGGCGATTGAGGGTGAGGAGGTTGAGGCCGAGGGAGACGAGCCTGAGGTGGATGACGAGGCGGAGTCCGCCGAGGCGGTCGATGAGGGCGAGGTTGGTGGTGAGGAGGAGGCGCAGGAGTTCGACGAGGCGGCGTTGCGGGAGAAGATTTCGCGGCTGCCGGTGCGGTTCGCGGGTCAGGAGCGTCGTGCGGCGACGACGGAAGACCTGGAGTTGCTGCGGTCGCAGCGTCTGACGGACGAGGAGGCCGAGCGGAACTACGTGTTCCCCGGTCTTGATCTGCTGATTAACCCGGAGGCGGGTTACGAGAAGGAACTGGAGACGTGGGTGCGCGAGCAGGCGACGGCCCTGGAGACGGCGCTGCACACGTACAACATCAAGGGCGAGGTGGTGGGGATCGAGTCCGGGCCGGTGATCACGCTGTATCAAGTGCGGCTGGCGCCGGGGACGAAGGTGTCGTCGATCACGTCGGTGTCGTCGGACATCGCGCGGACGCTCAAGGCGGTGAATGTGCGGGTGGTTCCGAACACGGAGGGGCTGGACACGGTGGGGATCGAGGTTCCGAACCGGAAGAAGGAGAAGGTCCGGCTGAAGGAGTTGATGACGCGTTCCGACGCGACGAGCAAGATGAAGTTGCCGCTGTTCCTTGGGAAGGACGCGAGCGGCCGGCCGTTGATCTTCGATCTTGCGACGCTGCCCCACCTTCTGATCGCGGGGACGACGGGGTCGGGCAAGAGCGTGTGCATGAACGCGATCATCATGGGGTTCTTGTACACGCAGAAGCCGAGCGATCTGAAACTCGTGCTGGTGGATCCGAAGGTTGTCGAGTTGTCGCAGTTCAAGGACATCCCGCACCTGATGTGTCCGGTGGTGACGGACATGAGCAAGGCGGCGGCGATCCTCGAATGGGCGATGGGCAAGATGGACGAGCGGTACGAGTTGCTGGCCGAGGCGGGGTGCCGGGACATCTCGGCGTACAACAGCCTGGCGTGGGAGGAGTTGAAGGAGCGGTTCAATCCGCAGACGGAGAACGAGGAGGCGCGGATTCCGCGGAAGTTGCCGTACATGGTGTTCGTGATCGACGAACTGGCGGACCTGATGATGACGAACAAGGAGGTGGAAGGGTCGATCGTGCGGATCGCGCAGAAGGCGCGTGCGGTGGGGATCCACCTGATTCTGGCGACGCAGCGGCCGCAGGCGAACGTGGTGACGGGGCTGATCAAGAGCAACATGCCCGGGCGGATGTCGTTCAAGGTTGCGTCGGGGATGGACTCGCGGATCGTGCTGGATCAGAAGGGGGGCGAGTTGCTGCTGGGGCAGGGCGACATGCTGTTCATCACGCCGCGGTCCTCGGCGCCGATGCGGGCGCAGGGGACACTGGTGGACGACGCGGAGATCCGGAATGTCGTGCGGTTCGTGCGGCAGGTGTCCGGTCCTTCGTTCGAGCGGCAGTTGGTGCAGTTGAAGGGCGGCTCGACGGAGGGGGTGGCGGAGTTCGGGTCGGCGGAGGAGCACGAGCAGCGGATGATCGAGTCGGCGCAGGAAGACCCGCTGTTCGACCGGGCGGTCGAGATCGTGCTGGAGACGCAGCGCGGGAGCGTGTCGCTGCTGCAGCGGCGTCTGGCGATCGGGTACACGCGTGCCAGCCGACTGATCGAGTTGATGGGCCTGGCGGGGATCATCGGCGGGCACAAGGGCTCGGTGGCGCGCGAGGTGGTGATGACGCTGGAGGAGTGGCAGGCGATGAAGAAGATCGCCCAGGCCGACGCGGAGGCGAAGTCGAAGCCCGCCGACCAGCCGAAGTTGTTCGAGGAGCCGGTTACGGCGAAGGACATCGCCGAGGTCCGGGCAGCGGTCGAGCCGACGCCGGAGTCCGAGGTCGAAGCCAAAGGAATCGCGGCGACGGATGTCGAGGAGGCGCCGTTTGACGTGGACGATGAGGATCCGGCGGTGGAGGCGGCGGCGGCCGATGCGGAACTGGAGGAGATCGGCGACCGCGAATCAGGCGAAGCACGTCCCTCTGAAGGCGACGCCTTCGGCCCGCTGGATTCTTCGGGCGAGGACGACGACGAGGTGGAAGCGGAGGTCGAGGATTCGTACGGATTACAGTCGATTCCCGGTCGGGAGCATCCGCCTCTTCGCTCGGAGACTCGCTCAGAAGCGGCTTCTCCGGATCCTGAAGACGATGTTGGGTCAGTAGCAGGGGATCGTGAAGTCGAAGAACCCGAAGTCAAAGCCGTCTCCGAGGCGCCGGCAGTCGAAAACGAGGCTTCGAGCAATGCCGAGGTCGGGGCAGACGCCGTGGATGCGTCCACCGCGGAGGACGAGTACGAATACGAGTACGTCGAGCTGGAGGAGGGGGAGACTCTTGGCGATGAGTACGAGGTTGTCGAGGAGCCGCCGACGAACGCGGAGATCGTGGTGAGGAAGGTGTCAAAGCCGCGGGAGACGACGGAGTCCTGAGGCGTCCCGCGTATCGCCGGGAGGCACTGGCGGACAAGCCGCCAGTGGCACGGGGCAAGGGGTTGGGTGCCACTGGCTGCTTGTCAGCCAGTGCGGACGACCTTTCGCGCCGGTCTCGAAATGGACGACTCCGGCGCTCGGCACTGGCGGACAAGCCGCCAGTGGCACAGGG
>CAZBDZ010000036.1:16698-32374 GCA_964490785.1 uncultured Phycisphaeraceae bacterium | reverse complement strand
CCGGGGGGTGGGGGAGCGCCACCGACGGCACCCGCGAGGAGCGCGCCTACTATTGCCAGAACTGGCGAGGCGACATCGTGCCCCTCCTGAAGGCCACTGGCGGAACAGCCTGCAGCATCGCGGAGATCGTGCGCTATTCAAGTTACGGCGTGCCGTTCGGGATGTTGCCCGGCGATGTGGACGGCGGGTGGCCTACTTGCGGTTGCCTCGGGTGGCATGTTTGCTGCCTTGGGGAAACATCGCGGGTGGGCCAAACTGCGCCGAGGAGTTGTTCATCGGGTGCCGCGCGAGGTCCCTCCGCCCCTTGCCGGACTTGAAGCACCGTTCGCGTGCCCGGCCTCGGCCCGCGTCGTGAAGGCCTCCGAATGCACCAGCGTCCACGGCTCGCCGTGGCGCGTGGCGGGACTCTGGCCCGAGTTGTGCTCGTGCAGACGACGCTCGAGGTCTTCGCAGGACCCCGTGTACCGGCGGCCGGTCTTCCCGCTCACCAAGACATACACCCAGAACATCGAATCGGGGCGAGAGGATTTGAACCTCCGACCTTTTGGTCCCGAACCAAACGCGCTACCAAGCTGCGCTACGCCCCGCTGCACTCGTTCTTATACCAAACCTCCGACCTGTCGCCGCGGCGACCGCGCTACCAAGCTGCGCTACGCCCCGCTGCAATCATTCTTGTACCGAATCGCCGACCATCGTCGCGGCACCATCCTAGTCGCCCGGCCGGAACATGGCAACCTGCGCGATTCCCCCGGAATAACCGGCACCCCCGCCGCGTCTCTCCCCTCGTTCAGGGATCGGCCTCCGGTTATGGGCCACAGCAGGCCGTTCCCGGCACAGCGGAATCGACGCCACGCCGCGCCGGCCCCGCACATCGCGCCGACCTGTTCCAAGGTCCATCGGACGAAGCGTCCCCCCCGCGCCCCCTCGTTTTTGTGTTTCTCCGCGGGGTTCTTATGCCCCCCGATGTTTGTGCCGATGGCATCGACGGCGTCCGGAAATCCGCCGTGGGGCCGCCAAGCCGATGCCCGGGCGAGAGGCGCATGAAGAACCCGCACACAACGACACCAGTCGCACAAGAGCCGACAGGCGACGCCGTGGTCGGCCTGCGCCGGCGCACGGTCCCGCTGCACCGTCGGCTGCTCCTGCGCGTGCCCGCGATCCTCGCCGGCTCGGTCCTGGGAATCCTCGCGCTGGTCTTCCTGCTGATCGATGTCGCCGTCGAACCCCGTTTGCGCGCCCTCGCGGATCAATCGGTCGCCCAGTCCAGCACACTCATCGGCGACGAACTGCGGAAGCGCGTCATCATCGCACAGACCCTGTGCCAGGCGCTCGCCCACACCGGCGAGATCCTCCCGAAGGATGTCGAGGAGCACCGCCGAGTTCTCCCCCGCGTCATCGACAGCATCGGCGAGGACTGGTTCATCGCCGGCGGCGGAATCTGGCCCGAGCCGGGACGCTTCGAGCCGGGCGTCGAGCGCAGGTCGTTCTTCTTCGGCCGGCAGCCCGACGACACCCTCAAGTACTTCGACGACTACAACGATCCCGCCGGCCCGGGATACCACAACGAAGAATGGTATGTCCCCGTTCGCTTCGTCGAGCCCGGAAGCGTCTATTGGTCCCGCTCGTACATCGACCCATACTCGCGCGAGCCCATGGTCACATGCTCGGCCCCGATCCATCGGGACGGGGAGTACTACGGCGTGGCGACCATCGACGTGAAACTCTCGGGCCTGCGCGAAATCTTCGAGACCACGACGCGCGAGATGGGCGGCTACGCCTTCGCCGTCGACCGCGAGGGCGTCTTCCTCACCTACCCCGACGACGCACTCATCCGGACAACACGCAAGGACCCCAACGGCACGCAGATCGATTCGTTCCTCTCCGCGCGCGAACTGGGAACCAAGGCCCCGGCGTTCGGACTCATCGCCTCGATCCTCGACGCCATGGACCTCGAAGCGATCGCCTCGGCTCGTGCATCCCGCCAGTTCGACCCCGACACCGCGGGGAGGATCGACGAGGGCAGTTATCAGATCAACGCCACGCAGGCCGAACTCATCGCCGGACTCCTGGTCCGTACCGGCGACGCGCCGCAGGAGCGCCGCTTCATCACCGATCTCGATCTTCGCCTCGGAGAACCCTGCTTCGTCTCGGCCCGCCGCATGCCGGAGACGGGATGGAAGATCGTCGCCGTCATGCCCGAGTCCCATGTCCTGGCCGCCTCGCGCACCCTCCAGAGGCTCCTGATGCTCTCCCTCTCGGGTGTGCTCGTCCTCGGCCTGGGCGGGACCCTCCTGGTCCTTCACCGCGACATCATCCGCCCCATCACCACCATGACCAAGGCGCTCGGCGAAGTCTCGGGCGCCACACTCCCGCAACTCACGCTCCCGCACGGCCGCGACACCGAAATCGGACTGCTCGCCGACACCATCAACGCCTATTCCCGCTCGCTCGCCGAGGCCATGGACGCCCTCGAAAAACACCGCGGCGAACTCGAATCGAAGATCGCCGAACGCACGCGAGAACTGCGCGACATCAACGCCGCCCTCGAAACCGCACGCCTCGACGCCGACGCCGCGAACAAGGCCAAGAGCGAGTTCCTCGCCAACATGAGCCACGAAATCCGAACCCCCCTCACCGCGATCCTCGGCTTCGCGGACGTCCTCCTCGAGGACGGGTCGATCGAATCGGCCCCGAGAGAGCGCGTCAACGCCATCGAAACCATCAAAAACGCCGGCACGCACCTCCTCACCATCATCAACGACATCCTCGACCTCTCCAAGATCGAGGCCGACATGATGACCGTCGAACACATCGACACCCCCCTCGTCGGCGTCATCCGCGAAGTGGAAAGCCTGCTCAGACCCCGCGCCGCGAGCAAGGGCGTCGAACTCAACACGCGCCTCACGCGCCCCGTCCCCGCGCGCGTCATCAGCGACCCGACCCGCCTCAGGCAGATCCTCATGAATCTCACGGGAAACGCCCTGAAATTCACGGAATCCGGCGAGGTCTCGCTCGCCGTGGACATCGGCGGCGACGACAAGCACCCCCGCCTCGTGATCGACGTCGAGGACACCGGCCCCGGCATGACCCCAGAGCAGGCCGCTCGACTCTTCACCCCATTCCGCCAGGCCGACGGCACGGTGTCGCGCAAGCACGGCGGAACGGGCCTCGGCCTGACGATCAGCCGACGACTCGCCACTCTCATGGGCGGGGTCGTCGAACTCCGCCGCACCGAGCCGGGGAAGGGATCGTCGTTCCGCTTCGAGATCCCGCTCGAGGCCGCGCCGGGGGCCGAACTCGTCTCAAGCCTCGACGCCGTAACCATCCCGCGCGCCACGAAGACCGCCGTTCCGGCCATCACGCTCCGCGGTCGAATCCTCCTCGCGGAAGACGGCCCGGACAACCAGCGCCTCATCACATTCCACCTCCGCAAGGCGGGCGCCCACGTCGAGATCGCCGACAACGGACGCCGCGCCCTCGAAATGATCGAGCAGGCGGACGCCGCGGGAACACCCTACGACCTCCTCCTCACCGACATCCAGATGCCCGAGATGGACGGCCACACCCTCTCCCGCTCGCTCCGCCGCCGAGGAAACCAGATGCCCATCGTCGCGCTCACCGCGCACGCCATGGCGGAAGATCGCGCCGCGTGCCTCGCCGCCGGCTGCAACGACTACGCCACCAAGCCGATCGACAAGGCCGCCCTCCTCGCCACATGCCGAACCTGGATCGACCGTCGCGACGGAACATCGCCGCTCGCCGCCGCCGCATGATGTCCGCCGCTGCCGAACCCGGTTGATCCACAAGCCTGATGCGCGTCCTCCATCGACCACACGCGGCCTCACCACGGGATTCGATCCGCTCATCCCGAGCGTGCGCATGAACTCAGGGCGTCGCCGCCGCTGTTCCCGCGAGCCAGACGTATCTGCCCGCGAGCGTGCAGAGGATCGCGATGATCGCCGCCATCAGCGATTCGCCCGCGATGAAGCCCGACGCGAGCGGGATCGGGTACTTCTCACCCGTCCGCCGATGGACCAGCGTCCATGCCCACGCGATCAACGCGCCGATCGCGAACGACAGGCTGTTGCTGAACGGCACGACCCACGAAAGCCCCAGCCCCATCGACGACGGCAGCCACGCACGCACCTTGCTCGGCACCGACCTTTCCAGCGCCGGCAGCACGATGCCGATGATCGCACCCACGACCGCCGCCTTCTGCGCCGTCGTCGGAATGTAGGAAAGCCCCTTCGTCAACGCCTCGGCCACGGCCTTCCACGATTGCGTCGCCGGCGCGGGGTACGCCTCCAGCGCCTCCTTCGTCGGGATCATCAGGTACCACCCGGCAACCACCGCCGCCGTCCCGAAGAACACGCCGACCAACTGCGCCCAGAACTGCTGCCTCGGGTTCGCTCCAAGCAGATAGCCGCTCTTGAGGTCGGTCAGCAGGTCCGCCGAGGCCAGCCCGGCGTTGCTTGTTACACCCGCCGTCATCAGGTTAATCGTCTGGTTCCCCGCCGCGCCGGGCAAGACCGCGTAAAGCAACTGCGTAACCTTCCCCATCGCGCCCGTCGGCGTCGTATCGGTTTCGCCCGTCACACGCGAGCACACCAGCGCGATCACGAACGCCAGCGCCACCGCGAGCGCCCCAAGCAGCCAGGGCGTCCCGAACGCCAGGTTCTGCAGCAGCATCAGCCCGATCGTGATGGGGATGACCGAGGCCCACAGCCACCACGCCGGCGCCTCGACCGTCTTCCGCCGCTCCGCAAGCCACGGGTCGCCGTCGCCCCCCTTGGCCCCGCCGAGACGCATCGAGCGCGCCACCGTCCTCCATTGCAGCGCGAGCGACATCACGCTCGCGAACACCATCATCGCGCACCCGCCCCACAGCGCCCAGCGGAACATGTGATAGGTCGTCCCGCCGCCGACCAGTTCGATGTGCCGGCGATACTCCCCGCCCGCCGTCGCCGCCGCGTTCGCCGCCGACTCGTCCATCGCGATCACCTGAGGCCCGACCACGAAGTACAGCAGGATCGACCCCAGCAGCATCGACACCGACACGCGGAGACCCGTGATCATCCCCGCGCCGATCAGCAAAAGGCTCGGCTCAAACCCGAACCCGATCAACTGCCGCCCCTTCTCCGCCGCCACGCCGCTCGCCAGCGACGCCGGGAAATGAATCAAATCCGACAGCCGCCCGCCCTCGGTGAACAGCCGATCGAGCCCCAGGGCCTTCACCTCGCGCAGTTGCGCGATCGGCTTCAGCCCCTTGTCCAGCCAGTGCAGAATCCCCTCCGGCGCGCGCATCACGCCGACGAGCGCCCCGACGAACAGCCCGCCGATCAGCGTATACGCCTTGATGAGCGCCTCCCGCCCCTCGCTGTACAGGCTGCGCAGAGTCTCCGCCGCCGCAATCCCGCTGGGGAATCGCAGTTGTTCGATGTTGATCATCTGCCGCTTCATCGGGATCGCAAGGAACACCCCCAGCAGCCCGCTCAGCAGCACGAAGGGCACCAGCACCGTCCAATGGAAGTGAACCCCGGTGATGAGCAGCATCGCCGCCACCGCCGTCGAGACCGTCGTCCCCGTGGAATACCCCGCCGCCGACGCCGTGGACTGCATGCAGTTGTTCTCGAGAATCGTCATCTTCGAGAAAAACCCGGCCGAGAGCGTGCGGATGACGTTCCACGAAACATACGACAGCACGCACGCCGTGATCGCCACGCCGAAGCCCCACCCGATCTTGAGCGACGTATACAGGTGCGCGATCGACATCCCGCACCCGATCACCGCCCCCATCGCCACCGCTCGGAACGTCAACTGCGGCACGCCGTCGCCCGCGTACACGTGCCGGTACCAGTACGCCTCCTTCTCATCCGCCGAGGCTTCCGCAGGGGGAGACGGCGGCGCGCCGTCGGCGCCCATCATCGACGCGGATTGTCCGTTCACTTCCTCGTTTGCGTTCGCCACTCGGTTTCTCCTGACCGGATCTTCCGCGTTCCCCGTCCTACGACGCCGACATCCCCACCACAGTCGCCGACATCGCGATCAGCGCCTTGACGAGCCCCTCGCCCGCGATGAACCCCGACGCCACGGGGATGTTGAACTCCTCGCTCGTCCGCCTCGACACCTTGGACCACACCCACGCGATCACCGACCCGATCGCGAACGCGATCGCATTGTTGAACGGGAACACCCACGCCAATCCCAGCCCCATCGCCGAGGGCATGAACGGCTTGACCTTCCTCGGCACGACATGCCCCAGCACCGGCACAATGATCCCCACCAGCCCGCCGATCAGGATCGCCCACCGCGCCGAGATCGGCAGGTTCTCAACCCCCTCCGTCAGCAGCCGCGCCACCGCGACCCACTGCATCGTCGAAGGCAACGGGTACTTCTCGATCGCCGCGCTGTCCGGCACCATCAGGTACCACGCCGGCACGATCGCCGCCGTGCCGAAGAAAATCCCCAGAAACTGCGCGATGAACTGCCGCCGCGGATTCGCCCCCAGCAGATACCCCGTCTTCAGATCCGTCAGAAGGTCCGACGACGCGCTCGCCCCGTTCGCCGCGATCCCCGCCGACGCAAGGTTCGGCATGATCTGCCCAGGCTGCACCACCCCGAACACCAACTGCATCACCTTCCCCATCGCCCCGATCGGCGTCGTATCCGTCTCCCCCGTCGAACGCGACGCCACCAGCGACAGCACGAACGAGCACCCCACCGCGAACAGCCCCCAGTACCACTTGATGCTGAACCCGACGACGCCCACCGCGACCATCGCGATCGTGATCGGGACCATCCCCGCCACGAACCACTTCATGGGCACTTCGATGCCGTTCGCCGAGTTGGCGCCGTTCCCTCCCGGAGTGCCGCCGCCGAAGATGTTGAACGACCGCGCCACCACCCGCCATTGCAGCGCCAGCGCCGCAAGGCTGCACGTGATCATGCACGCCGTCCCGCCCCAGAGCGACCACACGTGGAACCGGAACGGCGCCGCCTCGCTCGTCAGCCGCATGTTGACGATGTACCCCTCGACCCCCGCGTTCGCCGCGTCCTGCGCCACCAGCCAAGGCCCGACAATGAAGAACAGCAGCACGCTCGACGCCAGCATCGACAGGCACACCCGCGCCCCGACGATCATCCCCGCCGCGATCAGCAGCACCCCGGACTCGAACCCGAATCCCGCGACCATCCGCCCGCGCGCAAGGTCGATGCTCCCATCAGCAGCCACGGCATCGACCCACTTCCCGTTCGGCGCCATTTGGGCGAACCCGTTCGCCGGGATGTTCTCCGGAATCCAGCCGAACACCCACCGCTCAATCCACGCGAAAAACCTCGGCGGATCCTTCCCCTCGGGCATCACCGCCCGGTACGTCTCATGCGGCGAGATCGCCAATCCAACCAAAACCCCGAGGAACAACGTCGAAAGTAACGCATACGCCTGCCGCACCGCCTGCTTCCCTTCGGAATACAGGCTCCGCAGCGTCTCCGCCGCCGCGATGCCCGAAGGGAACGGCAACTGCTCCTGGTTGATCATCTGCCGCTTCATCGGGATCGCGATGAACACCCCTAGCGCCGCCGTGCACAGCGTGAACACGCTCACGACCACCCAAGGCGTCGCCTCCCACGTCTTCACCACCGTCCCCGCCGCGTCCGCCTTCAGGATCAGCGACGCGCCGAACATCGTCCCGATCGTCGATCCCGTCGAATACCCCGCCGCCGACGCCGTGGACGCCATGCACGCGTTCTCGAGAATCGACATCTGGCTCAGCCGCCCGAACGACATCGCCCGAACAAAGTTCCATATGACGTACGACATCACGCACGCCGTGATCGCCACCCCGAAGAGCCACCCCACCTTCAGCACCGTGTACAGGTTCGAGATGCTCATCAGCATCCCGATTGCGCCCCCCATCAGCACCGCCCGCAGCGTCAACTGCGGCATCGAGTCGCCCTGGTACACATACTTCAACCAGTACGCCTCGCGCTCCTCATGCGGAGCATCCGCAGGCGGTGGCGGCGGAGGCGCGGCCCCGGTGCTGCCATGGCTCCCCCCCCAATCACTCGCCGGACTTGCGCTCCCGCTCATGCACACCTCGACGTTGGCCCCGCCGGAAGGGCGAACCACGCCAAAGTAGATCGGGCAGACCGGAATGGCAACACCACAACGAACCCGCCGCGCAAGCGGATGCGTACGGCTGGAATCCATCGAAACGCCTTCTCGCGCGCAAGCCCTGGTCAGACCGGACGCCTCCGCCGCGACGCCAGCCCGCCCGCCAGAGCCAGCAGCATCATCGCCCCAGGCGCAGGCACTTTCGTGCCCCATGAGTACGCGTACCACTTCGTGTTGGTCAGCCCCACGGTGCTGGTGTAGGCCTGCGCCATCACCCCGGTCGCAGTGATGTCGGCCAGCAGCTGCCCCCCTGCCGCCCCGCCGCCAGTGTTGCACCCGAAAAGGTTGATCATCGACACTTTGTCCTTGATCATGTTCCCGAAATCGGTGCCGCTCATCGTGTTCGCCGCCCCGGAGTTGTTGATCCGCTCCGCGTTCGCCCCGGTGCCGAGCCTGATCGATCCCTGGAACCCGTGCCCGATGATGACGACCTTGACCTTCCGCCCAAGCGCCTGCTGCCGCGCCATGATCGCCATCTTGGCCTGATCGATCGTCGCGGCCGTCGCCCGGTTCGCCCCCGCTGGAATCAGCGTCATCGCCGAGTTAATGAACCCGTCGTCCGCCGCCCCGGTCGAGATGATGAACAGGTCCGCTTCCTTCGCCGTAACTTCCTTCCACGGAGCCGCCCCGTTGTTCCTGTCCTGACCCGTGTAAGGCCCGCCCACCCCGGCGTCCACGAACACCGAGTGAACCTCGCTCGAACCGTCCTCATAGAACACCCGAAGGTGATAGGCCCCGTCATCGTTGAACTGGGCCGTCAGAAACCCGTCGGTCAGGTCCGCACCGTATGTCCCGGGTTGATTCGGCTGAATCAGGTAATCCGCGGACGAGAAGGGGTAGCCCGGCGAGTAGGTGTTCTCGCGCAGCAACGGGAGGATGTTCGCCCCCGTAACGCGCCGACCGGGAGAGCCGAACTGCGCCAGCCCGCCCGTCGCGAGATCTACAAACGGGTAGTACGCCTCCCCGAACGGAATCGACGCCGGATCGAAGTACAACTGGGCATCCGTCAGAGGCGCCGCCCCGCTGATCCGCACCGCCGCCGTTACGACAACCGCCACCGCGACCGAAACGCCGAATCCACGCGCCATGACAACTTCCTCCTTCCGATTCCCTCGTCGCAGCCCGGCACCCGCCAAGCCGCTCGCTTTGACCCTTTCCAATCTAAAGCGGATTCCCGGCTGTGCAACTCGAATTCCCCAGTTCCTCAGTGAAAACCCTTGGTTTCCCTACCCCGCCGCGCCGCCCCCCTCCCAACCGCAGCCCGCGTTCTAGGACGAAAACCGTGGATTCCGCTTGCCTGCGAGCCGATACAGGGGTAAGTTTGTGGTGTGTTCGGGAGCGTTCCCGAACCATGATCCACAAGTCTCGCCCCGGAACTCGCCGCCTGATCCAGCGCTCAACAGCCTTGAACGACCATTCGGGTCCACGCACCCGCATTGTTCGGCTGTGGTCGGCGTCTCACCCCGGCGCCACTTCATGACCCAGGGGGACCTGTTCCATCGACCCGATGTTCCGCCTCAGGCGCTCCGCGTGGACGCCCGCGGGATTCGTTCCTCAATGTAAGGAGCCTTCGCCATCACTCGCGCCCCGTACCCGTCCCGTGATTCGTTCATCCGCAAGACACGCGTCAACTACGAGATCCGCCTGACCCCCATCCGCCTCGTGGATCAGGACAACAACCAGGTTGGCGTCATCGAGACGCCTCAGGCGCTGCGCATGGCCCAGGAAGCCGGGCTGGACCTCGTCGAGATCCAGCCCGATGTCCGCCCGCCCGTCTGCAAGATCATGGATTACGGGAAGTACAAGTTCGAACTCTCCAAAAAGGAGCGCTCGAACCGCGCCGCATCGAAGCAGGCCGAGATGAAGGAGGTCCGCCTCGGACGATCCCTCAAAATCGACGAGCACGACGTCAAAATCCGCGTCGATCAGGCCCGGCGATTCCTCATGGAGGGGCACAAGGTCCAACTCGTCCAGTCGTTCCGCGGCCGGGAAATGCAGCACCGCGAAATCGCCGACCAACGCTTCAAGGCGATCCTCGAATCACTCGCCGACATCGCCAAGGTCGAGATGTCCCCGAGACTCTTCGGCAAGCGGATGAACGTCATCCTCGCGCCCGACAAGACCAAGATCGAGGCCATCAGGCGAAAACTCGAGAAGGAAATGACCGCACAGCAGCGGCAGGCCGCCCTCGACAAGCAACTCGAAATGGAAGCCAAACTCGCGGAAAAAGAGCAGGCCGAGCCGGAGCACGAGCACGAAGAGCACGAAGCCTCCGCCTGACCCATGCCCGGCATCACCACGCACATCCTCGACACATCCCGCGGCCGCCCCGCCGCTGATGTCGAGGCCGTCCTCGAACGCGCCGCCCCGCACGGCGAGTGGCAACGCCTTTCATCCGCAAAGACCGACGCTCAAGGCAGAATCACCGACTTCCCCGGCGCCGGCCCGCTCGTCGCCGGCGCCCACCGCCTCCGTTTCAACACCGCCGCCTACTTCGCCGCGCACAACACCGCCGCCTTCTTCCCCGTCGTCGAAATCACGTTTCACGTGTCAACCCCGACGGAGCACTACCACGTCCCGTTGCTCCTCAGCCCGTGGGGATACTCAACCTACCGGGGAAGTTGAGCGCAAACAGCGGACCACAGCCCGCGGCAAGCGATACGCCGTTGCGACGCTCTCATGTCCACTGTCCACTTTCCATTGTCCACTGCCCACTGTTCCCTTCACCCCAACAACCCCCTCCGCTTCACGATCTCAAGGAACGACCGCGTCCTGATCTCATCCGGTGTAAGCCCCGTCGCGGCGGCTTCCTCGTCGCTGATCGCCCGACGGCGCATCCCCTGAATGAAAAACGTGAGCAGCCCCTGCGCCGTCGCCGCATCGTCGAACACGCCGCCGCCGGCGATGGTCGCGCGAGCGACCTTCTCGACGAAGTTCCGCAGCCGCGCCGTCGCGTCGGGGAGCGACTCCCTGAAGAACGAATACACCGCCGCGTAGCGCGTGGGGAGTTGCGCGGGGTTCAGGTCCCACCCCTGGTAATACCCATGAAGCAACGAGCGCCGGCAGTGCAGGAAGTGCAGCCGCCACGCCGAATGCACCGCCTCGCGGTTCTCCTCGATCTGCGTCGCCGAGAGCGTCCCGCCCTCCGCCGCTTTGTGAGGCGGGGCGGGGATGATGTTCGTCGCCCCGTCCGACAGATACAGCCCGCTCCCGCCGAGCGAAACCTGCATCGCGTGCCGAGCGAAGTCGCACCCGCGATGGTCGATCGTCTGGTGCCCCGCTGTTACGCCGAGGCTCGCCGTGTAGTCGTAGACACCCAGCGCGACCGACACGCACCGCCCCCGCGACGCCCGCACGAACTCAGGGATCGGCACGCGACCCGTCGCGTCGATCACCGACTGCGTCGTCTCGACCATGAACTCCATCTTCAACGCGCCCTTCGCGTACAGCCCCGCCGCCTCCAGCAACTCGAAAATGTTCACAAGCGCCGAAACCTGCTGCGCGTCCACGACCTTCGGCAGCATCACGACGAAGTTCCCCGGCAGCGCCCCCTTCGTCCGCCGAGAGAGCGCCGTCAGGAACAGATCCAGCGTGCGCATGCCGCGCGCGTGCGTGTCCGGCCCGAAGTTCTTGATGCGAATCCCGATGAACGGCGGGAGCGACCCCTCCGCCATCCCCGCCGCGACCTCCTCCGCCGCGTGCCGGGCGCAGTCGTCCTCCTCCGCGTCCCGCCTCACCCCGTAGCCGTCCTCGAAGTCGATGCGGAAGTCCTCGACCGGCTCGCGGACCAGCTTCTCCCTGACGGCGGAGTACACGGCCCGCGCCGGCGCGTCCCCGCAGCGCATCCCGACCACCGACGCGAACGACTCCGCATCCGGCGCGTAATCGCGCAGCGACGCGAGCGCAAGGTCGCCCAGCCGACGCGCCGAATCGCGCCGGAACAGGTGCGCCCCGCCGTACACCGTATGCACCGGCTGGCGATCATTCGGCTCGCCGGGATACACGCCGGCATAGGCCGCGTTGGCACGCGCAAGGTCCGCAAGAATCGGCGCCAGCACGCCCGTCGTAAGTGTCGTTTCCATCACCCTATCACCCTATCACCTCATCACCCCATCACCCCATCACCCCCCGCTCACTACTCCTTGGCGATCTCCCGCAGCACCTTGATGACTTCGTCAGGGTCCGCGCGCTGCTTGTAGTCCTCGCTGGCGAAGGCGTACCGGATGACCCCCTTGCGGTCGATGACGTAGGTCGCCGGGTGGGGCAGTTGCCACGTCTTGCTCCAGTTGTGCTCCGCGATATCCACGCCGAAGCCCTTGTACGTCTTCTGCATCTCCGGCGGAAGATCAAACGCGATCCCGAACGCCTTGGCCGCGTTCAACTGGTAGTCGGAGATAATGTCGTAGGTCAGTTTCTGGTCCCTGATGTTCTCGCGGATGTACGCCGGCCCCTCGGGGCTGAGCGCGAGCACCGTCGCACGCAGCGACGCCATCGTCGCCAGCCGGTGCTCGAACGCGACCAGTTGCTTGTTGCAGTACGGGCACCAGCCGCCTCGGATGAAGATCAGAACAATCGGCCCGCGCGGGTACAGTTCGCCGAGTTGAACCGGATCGCCGTTCGTCAGCGAGACCTGCGCGTCCGGCGCCGTGTCGCCCACCTTCGGCCCGGGCATGGGCGCCGGGGCGTCCGCCGGCGGCTCGGGATCAGGATCACCCGCCAACAGCGGAATCGAAGCGGCAAGGGTCAAAACAGCGGCGGCGAGCGCGAAAGGCCTGAACATGATGAGATTCTCCGTTTGACACAACTCGATGCCGCCGATTGTAGGGCGTCGCACGATCGCCGAATGATCCGCTTCTAATCCCCAAACCTCCCCGCGCGAATCAGTCCCGCGATTGTCTCGATATCGGGCGACGGAGGACGGTCCGCTGAAAGCGCCGGCACGGCGGCGCGGACCTTGGCGTGCGCCCGCTCGATGACCTCCCCCGACTTCAGCGGACGGTGGGACTCGAGCGCCTGCGCGGCACAGAGCAGTTCGATCGCCACGACCCGCGTCGCAAGATCGAGCGCCCGCCGGGCCTTCGCCGCCGCGCGCGGGCCGAAGGAGTTGTAATCCTCCATCCCGGCGCACGTGGGGATGTTGGCGACCGTCGCCGGGGCCGCGAGCGCCATGATCTCGTTGCAGCACGCCGCCGCGACGTACTGCGTGATCATCAGCCCGGAGTGAAGCCCGGGCTTCGGTGAAAGGTGCGGCTGGAGGCGCGTCTCCGGGTCCGACGCCGCCAGCATCAGGAACGTCCGGCGCTCCGAAATCCCCGCGATGTGCGCGATGGCGACCGCGAGCACGTCCAGCGGCAGGGCGATCGGCATGCCGTGGAAATTCCCGGCGGAGACCACGGCCGGCGCGCCGTCCTCGAAGATCAGCGGGTTGTCCGTCACGGCGGCGAGTTCGTTGTGGACCGCCTTGCGCACGCTGTCGGCGGCGTCGAGCGCGGCTCCGAGGACGTGCGGGGCGCACCGCAGCGAGTACGGGTCCTGCACGCGCGGGTCGTTTTCGACGTGGCTCGGGATGATCGTGCTGCCCGCGAGGAGCAGGCGCAGCCGCGACGCGACGCGCGACGGGCCGGGATGGCGTCGCGCGGCGAAGACGCGCTCGTCGAGAAAGGCGTCCGTCGCCCGGCAGGCGTCGATCGACATCGCCACCGCGACAAGCGCCGCATCGAACAGCCGATCGAAGTCGGCGATCAGCAGCGCCGCCTGCGCCGCCATCAGGTGCGTGCCGTTGATGAGCGCCAGTCCCTCCTTCGCGGCGAGCGCCAGCGGCTGGAGTTTCGCGCGGCCAAGGGCATCGGGGCCCCCGAGACGCGATCCCTTGTAGAACGCTTCGCCTTCGCCGATGAGGACCAGGGCGGCGTGCGCGAGCGGCGCGAGGTCGCCCGACGCGCCGACAGACCCCGTCTCCGGCACCACGGGCGTAATCCCGGCGTTGAGCATTGAGACGAGGCGCTCGACAACCACCGGCCGCACGCCGGAACAGCCGCGGGACAGCGACCCGGCGAGCAGCAGCAGCATGGCGCGAACGACGTCGATGGGCAGTGGGTCCCCGACGCCCGCGGCGTGGGAGCGGATGAGATTGTGCTGGACCTCGGCGAGTTGCTCGTCGGGGATGCGAACGCGCGAGAGCGAGCCGAAGCCCGTGTTCACGCCGTAGATGGCGGTGCCGCCCGCGATCTGGTGCTCGAGAGTTCGGCGCGAGCGTGCGAGGGCGTCGGCGGCGTCCTTGGCCAGTTCGACGGGGCGGTTCTGGCGTGCGACCTGCTCAACCGAGACCGGGTCGATGCCCCGGCCGTCAAGGAGAAAGGCGGAGGAGCGGGGTTGGGCCATGGCCGGCCTCAGGCCTTGGCGGGCGTTGCGTCGGCGGCCTTGACGGCGCTCTTGACGAGCGAGTCGAAGGTTGCGGGGTCTTCGATGGCGACCTGGGAGAGCATCTTGCGGTTGAGGAGGATGCCCGCCATTTTGAGGCCGTTCATGAAGAGCGAATACCGCGTGCCGCGCATCTTGCAGGCGGCGGTGATGCGTGTGATCCAGAGTCTGCGCATGTCGCGTTTGCGCCGGCGACGGTCGCGCCAGGCGTACATGCCCGCCTTCATGACGGCGACTTTGGCCTGCTGCGGGTGTCGGCTCTTGGTGCCGAAGTAGCCGCGGGCCTCGCGGAGGATTCTCTTGTGCTTGCGCTTTCGTGCGGAACCGATGCGGACGCGGGGCATGTGTCTTACTCCTCTGCGGTCTGACGGGGCGGCAGGGCCGACTTGGAATTCCCGGCAGGCGGGGTATTTGGATGGAGTGCCGAGTACTGAGTGCCGAGGGCTGAGATCAGGCGGCGAGGGCTTTCTTGGCGGCCTCGCGTGCGGCTTTGCGTTGGGCGGGGGTCGGGCTTCGGCGGATGACGGAGCGAGGCTGGTCGCGGCCGCGGAGTCGCATGAAGAGGATCTTGCTGACGCGCTTGGCGTCGGGAGTTGACATGAGCGATCCGCCGCGGAGTCGCAGTTTGCGCTTGGAAGACTTGGTGGAGCGGAGGTGCTTGTAGCCCGCCTTGTTGTGGTTGACCTTGCCCGTCTTGGAGATCTTGACGCGCTTGAGGGTGCCTTTATGGGTTTTGACTTTAGGCATGTGGATGTCCGTTCGGGTTTCGGATGGGGCGGAAAGTATACGAGAGGCGGACGACGCGGGCAAGGTGGGGGCCGGGGGTGGGAATTCGGGATTGGTTTCGTCGAGAGGTCGGGTGTTGCGGGATCGGGCGCGGCGGGTGTACGGCCACGGGCGGCGAAGTCGGCCGTGGTGCCTCGGGGCACCGACCGTGCAGAGCCACGGTCGGTGGCACGGGTTGTGGTACCTGGGAGCACCGACCGTGCAGAGCCACGGTCGGTGGCACGGGTTGTGGTACCTGGGAACACCGACCGTGCAGAGCCACGGTCGGTGGCACGGGTTGTGGTACCTGGGAACACC
>CAZBDZ010000036.1:16483-16598 GCA_964490785.1 uncultured Phycisphaeraceae bacterium | reverse complement strand
GACCGTGCAGAGCCACGGTCGGTGGCACGTGGAGTGGTATCCGGGAACACCGACCGTGCGGAGCCACGGTCGGTGGCACGGGTTGTGGTACCTGGGAGCACCGACCGTGCAGAGC
>CAZBDZ010000036.1:0-16383 GCA_964490785.1 uncultured Phycisphaeraceae bacterium | reverse complement strand
GGGAGCACCGACCGTGCAGAGCCACGGTCGGTGGCACGGGTTGTGGTACCTGGGAGCACCGACCGTGCAGAGCCACGGTCGGTGGCACGGGTTGTGGTACCTGGGAGCACCGACCGTGCAGAGCCACGGTCGGTGGCACGGGGCGGTCAGGGGCCGACGAAGGCGTCGGTGTCGTTGGTGGGGACTTCGCGGCCGGTGAGGGGTTTTGCGGGGTTTGTTGAGCCGGGGAGCCAGATGTTGTCGCCGGTGGGGAGGACGGGTGTGGCGTGGAAGCGGATGCTGGCGTCGGCGAAGAGGATGTTCTGTCCTCTGCCGGAGTGGTTGCGGGAGGATTCGAGCGGGTCGGCGATTTCCCGGAGTCGTGATCGTCGGATGACTGGGGACTTGTCGGCGAGGACGACGAAGCGCGAGCCGGTGTTCCATCCTTGGCGGGCGGGGCCTGGGAGTTGATAGGAGAAGGAGACCTCCTCGGCGGTGCGCCAATCGTTGGCGTTGTGGTCGTCGTGGTCGATTGTGGGCGCGGCGGCGTTGCCCGGGCAGGAGAGGTCGATGAGCGAGGCGTAGCCTCCCTTGACGAGGAGGTAGAGGTTGGCGGAGTGGGAGCGGTTTTGGCGGCCGACGTCCCACCATGTTCCGCCGAGGAAGGAGGCCTGTGTTTGCGGGAGGCGGTTTTTGTGGTCGGCGGCGTAGAGGGAAAAGCCGAGGGCGGCGCGGGAGAGGTTTGCGGCGCAGAGGGCGTCCTGGGTCTGTGTGCGCGAGGCGGAGAGCATGGGGAAGAGGAGCGAGGCGAGCAGGACGATGGCGGCGGCGGCGGCGGCGAAGTCGCGGAAGCGGAAGGCGGGTCGCGCGGACGCCGGGTCGCGCTCGGGCGAAAGGCGGAAGCGTGTGCGGGTGGACTCGATCTGGCCTTGCACTTTGTCGAGGGTTGAGTCGATGAGTCGTTGGCGGTCCGAGTGGTTGTGGCGCGGGCTGAGGAGAGAGAGGAGCGAGGCGACGGGACCGGATTGGCCGCGCCAGCCTTGGCGTGCGAGGGTGTCCACCATCGAGGCGGAATCCTGGGCGAGGGCTGGTGGTTGACCTGTCGGGTGGATTCGGCCTGCGAGGTCGCGTTCGGCGGCGCGGAGGACGCGGGCCATGGTTACGTCGACGAGGAGCGATTTTGAGGCGGAGTCGGCGGGCGGCGAGTCGAGGAGTTGGAGGAGCGCGTGGAGGCGCGAGGACTCGGGCGACTGGTATGGAGATGATCCGGAGTCGAAGAAGGCGTCGATGGCGTGCTGCGACTTGGGGGCGAGGGGCGACGGTTGGCGTTGCGGCACCGATTCCTTAAGGGAATCGGTGGCACGGGGGGCCGATTGGTGTTGCGGCACCGATTCCTTAAGGGAATCGGTGGCACTGGGTGCCGATTGGGGTTCGTTCGGATGATCGGGCGATGATGGGGTCATCGATTGGAGTGGTACGGCGGGGTCAGGTGGCTTGTTCGCGGGAGTCGTTGGTCCGGGAAGAATCGATTTGTCGTTGCCAGGCTTTGGCGAAGGCGGCGACGGCGGCGTGGAGGCGGGATTTGACGGTGCCGACCGGGATGCCGAGTTGCTCGGCGATGTTGGTGTAGGAGAGGCGCTGGAAGTAGGCGAGGAGGAGGATTTCGCGGAGGCGCGTGGGCATGGCGTCCACGGCGTTCTGGACGAGGCGGCTGGTTTCTTCGGATTCGAGGCGCTCGCCGGGGGCGGGGACGTCGATGCGGAGGAGGTCCACGAGTTCGTCGCCTTCGGCGTTGCCGGCCTTTGAGGAGAGGGAGACGGCGGCGCGGCGCTGGGACTTCCGGAGCGTGTCGCGGCCTTTGTTGGCGGCGATGGTGAAGAGCCAAGGCTTGAAGGCGCGGGTGATGTCGAAGGATTCGAGGGACTGGTGGACCTGGAGGAAGGTGTCCTGGAAGACGTCTTCCGCGGCCTGGCGCTGGCCGAGGAGACGGAAGAGGAAGTTCATGAGCGGGTCGTGGTAGCGTTCGATGAGGAGTCGGAATGCGGCGACATCGCCGTCGAGGTAATCCTCGACGAGTTCCTCGTCGGTGCGATGGATCGCGTCCGCCATCGAGTGTTTCCGGGCCTTGGGGCCTGGGGTTCGCTGCCCGAGATTGTACGGGTGAGGTGGGCCTTGGGTTCGGCGCGGGCGACGGCGCTCGGCACGGCCGACTGCGCCCGCCACGGCGGGTCTTCGACTCGAAGACTCGCTGTGCTGGCCGTGGCACTCGGGTGGGGGGGCGGGGTTGGGATTATGGTGGGCGGTCGTTGGTGGTGCGGGGTGGTATTCTCGGGTTGTCGGGGGATTTATGGAGTTCGCATGGACCAGAGCGTGATTCCCGCGGTTGTGGGGCAGGTGAGCGAGATTCCCGGCTTGTTCTGGCTTGCGCCGGCGGGGGGATTGATTGCGTTGATGTTGGCGCGGGGGTTCGTGGCGTCGGTTGTCAGCAGATCGGAGGGCGATCCGGAGATGGTGCGGATCGCGGCGGCGGTGCGGGAGGGGGCGATGGCGTATCTGCGTCGGCAGTACAAGGTGGTTTCGTTGGTGTTCGTGGGGATTGTGGCGTTTCTGGGAATGTCGTGGTGGCTGGGTTTGCAGCCGGGGCTTTCGATGGTGGGGGTGCCGATCGCGGGTCTTTTGTCGGGGCTGTGCGGGTGGTTCGGGATGAAGATGGCGACGAACGCGAACGCGCGCACGGCGTTCGCGGCGAAGTCTTCGCTGAACGAGGGGTTGACGGTGGCGTTCCGTTCGGGGGCGGTGATGGGGCTGAATGTGGTGGGGTTCGCGCTGCTGGATGCGTCGGCGTGGTTCGTGGTGCTGAACTCGCCGATGGGGGCGCGTCTGGGGCTGACGGGGGACTTGCGCGAGTTAACGACGATCATGCTGTCGTTCGCGATGGGTGCGTCGACGCAGGCGCTGTTCGCGCGCGTGGGCGGAGGGATTTATACGAAGGCCGCAGATGTCGGGGCCGACCTTGTGGGGAAAGTCGAGGCTGGGATTCCCGAGGACGATGCGCGGAACCCCGCGGTGGTGGCGGACAACGTGGGGGACAACGTGGGCGATGTGGCGGGGATGGGGGCGGACCTGTACGAGTCGTATTACGGATCGATTCTGGCGACGATGGCGCTCGGGGCGGCGGCGGCGTACACGCTTCCCGGGGTTTCGGGGGGCGAGGCGGCGCAGTTGGCGATGATGCTGGTCGCGTCGCCCCTGATTCTCGCGGGGATCGGGATCCTGTGCTCGATCGCGGGGATATTCACGATCCGCGTGGGCGAGGAAGCGACGTTTTCTCAGTTGCTGAAGACGTTGCAGCGCGGCGTGCTGATCGCGTCGGTGCTCATCTTCGTCGCGGCGTTCGGGGTGCTGTTCTTCCTGATGGGGAAGCACCCGTTCGTGCAGGGGGGCGAAGTGTTCACATGGTGGGGGATCGGAGTTTCGATCGCGGCGGGGCTGTTTGCGGGGGTGATTATCGCGCGTGCGACGGAGTATTACACGTCGTATGAGAACGCGCCGACGCGGGGGATCGCGGTGCAGGGGCACACCGGGCCGGCGACGGTGATCATCGGGGGGATCGCGACGGGGATGCGCTCGACGTGGGTGCCGCTGGTGACGGTTGCGGCGGCGGTGGTGGCGGCGTTCATCTTCGCGGGGGGGAAAGAGAATTTTCTGATGGGGCTGTACGGTGTGTCGATCTCGGCGGTGGGGATGCTGGCGACGCTGGGGCTGACGCTGGCGACGGATGCGTACGGGCCGATCGCGGACAACGCGGGCGGGAACGCGGAGATGTCGGGGCAGCCGGCGTTCGTGCGCGAGAGGACGGACAAACTGGATTCACTGGGGAATACGACGGCGGCGACGGGGAAGGGCTTCGCGATCGGGTCGGCGGCGCTGACGGCGCTGGCGCTCTTCGCGGCGTACGTGCAGGTGGTGCAGACGCAGCAGACTTCGCAGGGTGAGGCGTTCGCGCGGGCGTTTGATTATTCCGGGGCGGCGTTCGTGGGCGGGGCGGGCAAGGAGAGGCCTCACGCGATCTATGAGGGGCACGGGCGGTTTGCGCTGGTGTTCCCGCGCGATGCGGGTGCGGAGTTTGACGGCGGGCTGATCGACCGTTCGCGGCTGGGGGAGCACGTGCTGGACGCGCTAAAGCCCGGGATGGTGATGCCGCTGGCGGGGGCTTCGTGGGAGCGGATTCTGAGCGTGTCGGGCGAGGTGATGCACGGCGAGGGGGAGGAGGGGCATCTCGACGAGTTCGAGCAGGCCGTCTTCGCGGCGCGGCACGCGACGATCCAGGATGTGTTGATGTTCTATGATGTAACATTGACGAACCCGGCGGTGATCGGGGGGCTCTTCATCGGGGTGCTGCTGACATTCCTGTTCTGCGCGATGTCGATGTCGGCGGTGGGGCGGGCGGCGTACGCGATGATGGCGGAGTGTCGGCGGCAGTTCGCGATGATGCGGGACGGGCTGCGGGCGATGGGGATGGCGGAGGCGGAGATCGCGAACCCGGAGAACTGGCCGAAGCGGATCACGCACGAAGGAGTGGAATACCCGGATTATGCGCGGTGCGTAACGATCTCGACGGCGGGGGCGCAGCGGGAGATGATCGTGCCGGCGCTGCTGGCGATCACGGTGCCGATCGCGGTAGGGCTGGTGTTCGGCGTGGCGGGGGTGATGGGGATGCTGGCGGGGGGCACGGCGTCGGGGTTTGCGGTGGCCGTGTTCATGGCGAACGCGGGCGGCGCGTGGGACAACGCGAAGAAGCTGGTGGAGTCGTACGGGCGGATCACGGCGGACCTGTACATCGCGGATCAGGCGGTGCGCGACCGATTCCCGCTCGAGATTCGGGAGAGCCTGCTGGCGAAGGCGGAGGAGTTGCGTCGGGCGGGCCGCGGCGGGGCGCCTGTGTACGGGAAGGGGTCCGACGATCACAAGGCGACGGTCGTGGGCGATACGGTCGGCGACCCGTTCAAAGATACGTCCGGACCTTCGCTGAATATTTTGATTAAGTTGATTTCGATCGTCTCGGTGGTGTTCGCGGGGCTGATCGTGAAGTTCGGGCCGATCGTGGGGGAGTGGATCGGGCTGCAGTGATACGGATCCCAAGGGACTTTCGGGCGGGAGCATCCGCCTCTTCGCCCGAAGACTCGCTCAGTAGCGGCTTCTCTGACGCCCGGAAACCAAATGGGATCCGTATGAGGTGGGAATGGATGGGTGGGCGGCACTGGCGGGCGAGCCGGCGATGGCACGCAAAGCGTGTGGGGTGGGCATTGTCCGTCGTACCATGATTCGGTATGGCACGGTCGCGTATTGAGAGCGGGTGTGATGGGGCGATGGGGGTTTCGGGTTGTCGTTGGTTGATTGGTGTGTTTGTGGTTTTGGGCGCGGTGGTTGCGTTGCCGATGGTGCTGTGGGCTGGTGGGGCGCTTTATTTTGATTTGCCGATGGGCGGGTGGGCTCGGGGGGCGGTTGCGTCGGCGTGGTTGTTCGGGGGGCCGGTGCTGGTGGTCCGGCTGCGGCGGCGAGCGCGGGGGGCGTTGATTGTGGGCGGGTTGTTCCTTCTGATTCTCGCGTGGTGGCTGACGATCCAGCCTCGGCCTGAGCGGGAGTGGCAGGCGGATGTCGCGAGGGTTTCTTTCGCGACGATTGCGGGCGGCGTTGCGACGATTCACAACGTGCGGAACTGCGAGTATCGGACCGAGACGGACTACGACGCGAGGTGGGAGGACCGCACATATCCGCTGGGCGGGCTTGTCGGCGTGGACATCTTCATCTGCACGTGGGGTTCGCCCTGGATGGCGCACCCGATCGTGTCGTTTGACTTCGGCGGGGCGGGGCGCGTCTGCTTCTCGATCGAGACGCGGAAGGAGAAGGGGGAGACCTACTCGGCGCTCGCGGGGCTTTACAAGCAGTACGAGTTGATCTACGTGGCGGCGGATGAGCGCGACGTGGTTCGGCTGCGGACCAACTTTCGCAAGGGGGAGTCGGCGCACCTGTACCGGCTGCGGATTCCGCGCGAGGCGGCGATGGAGCGGTTTCAGGATTATGTTCGGCGGATGAACGAGTTGAAGGAGAGGCCGGAGTTTTACAACGCGCTGACCGACAACTGCACGACGAGCATCCGGCTGCAGCACGATCCGGCGAAGCGTGCGCCGTTTGACCTTCGGATGTTGCTGAACGGGAGGATGGATGAGTTGCTGCACGAGCGCGGGATCATCGGTGACGGAAGGGCGTTCGACGTGGTGAAGGGCGAGGCGCTGATCGACGAGCGTGCGCGGGAGGCGGGTGATTCGGAGGAGTTTTCGGAGTTGATCCGGGTCGTTGGGGCGAAGTGAAGGCGGGGCTGTTGGGCGAATCGGGGGGTGTCGGCGCTCGGCCACGGCCGACTGCGCTCGAAGACTCGCTCCGCTGGCCGTGGCACCCGGCGGTGCGAGGCCACGGGCGACTGTGGTGGTTGTGGGATGTTGGGGCGCCGACCGTGCGGGGCCACGGTGGGTGGCACGTTAAGACACAGCGGCCCGGTTTTTGCCGGGCCGCTGCGGGGTTCAGGTCACGAGTCGTGTGGACTCAGAAGGCCCAGATCAAGGAGAAGGTCCACCTGAACCCGTAGAGGTCGTCGGAGTCGGTGAGTGCGGTCTCGTAGGCGAAGCGGAACATGAGGTCTGGTGTGTCGGCGATGGGTCGGATTTCGGCGCCGAGGCCGATGTTGACCACATCGTCGCCGCCGCCGAGGTTTGCGACGTCGATGCCCGAGAATGGGACGATTTCGTCGTCGTCGTCGAAGGCGTGGAAGCCGTTGACGTTGATGACGGGGCTGAACCAATCGCAGACGTAGTAGTCCGCGCGGAGGTTCCACATGAAGCGGTCGGAGTTTCCGAGCGGGTCATCGTCGCCGGTTTCGAAGAGGACGTTGGCGGTGGCGCCGAAGTGGAGGCGGTCGAATCCCTTGTCTGCGGAGAGCCAGACGCGTGCGTTCTGGTCGTTCTGGAGGACGGAGGGGTCGCCCCATGCGAATTCGTAGCCTGCGCCGACGGCGGCGTGGAATTGGTTCTCGAAATCCTGCCAGAAGTTGAACTTGAGGCCTGCGCCGATGTCGTTCCAGCCGTCCTCGTCGATGATTCCGGCGTCCCACCAGAGGTAGCCGTCCTTGTAGGCGACGAGTTGGAGTTTGTCGGTGAGTGCGAGGCGTGCCTGCACGGCGGCGACCTGGGCGGTTCCGCCGCCGATGGGGCTGGCGTTGGGGAGATCGTGGAAGGCGTACCAGACGCGGATGTCGCTGGTGACGAAGGAGTCTTCGTTGTAGTAGGGCGCGGTGACGCCGTGGACGTGTCGGTGTTCCTTCGGCGCGTTCGCGGCGGCGGGGTTGGGGTCGCCGAAGAGGACGAACTTGGCGTGCTGCGCGCCGGCGGCGCCGGCGAGCGCGGCGACGGCGAGCGTGCATGCGGTGAGACGAGCGGCTGTGGACATGGTGGTTCTCCGAGGATTTCGCTGCGGCCGCGAACGCCTCGCGGACCGACGATGATGCAATCAGGGAAGGCCCCACGAGGGGCATTCCAAGAGCATTATCGACAAAGGAGGGAGGAGATCAAGTCTTATGGATATGAATATCCACATGGATTTGGGGGGAGTTGGGATGTTGGCGTGCGTATGGCGGGGATTCTCGATTTTGAGAAGGAGGTGTCGGGCGCGGTGGGTGCGCGGGGCCGCACGGGCACGGCCTAGCGGCACCGACCGTGCAGAGCCACGGTCGGTGGCCCGGCTGGTGTTCCGGTCAGGGGCGATAGGTTGCGGCGCAGCCTGGGGCTTCGGTGAGGCGGAGGGAGATGAGGCGGACGCCGGGCGGGAGGGCGAGGGAGTCGGCGATGTGTTTGGCGATGATTTCGGCGGTGGGGTTTGTTGTGTCGAAGGGTGGGGATTCGTTGAGGTTGCGGTTGTGGAGTCGGCTGGTTACGGCGCGGAGCGATTCTTCGAGGAGGTGGAAGTCGCAGATGAGGCCGTCGGAGTCGAGGCGTTCGGCGGAGATGGTGAGGGTGACGCGCCAGTCGTGGCGGTGGAGCGGCTCGTTTCCGCCGCGGATCCTGATGGAGTGTGCGGCGGAGAAAGCGGAATCGATGGAGAGTTCGAACATTGAGGAAGTCGCGATGGTCGGCGACCAGGACACCGGCGGCACCGGATATCGGCCGCTTATGGCTGCTGCCGTCAGGCCCTGACCAGGTTCACGGGACACCCGTGCACCGGGCCCGGTCGCCGACCTTCGCGACGTGGGGAGTGTAGCAGGGTATGGGTTGTTGGCCGGGGTTACGGTTGGAATGCGGCTGAAAGGAGTCGAACCTTCACGGGATTTTACTCCCACCAGAACCTGAATCTGGCGCGTCTGCCAATTCCGCCACAGCCGCGGGAATGGGGAGGGAAGGATATCCGATCGTGGGGGAGAGGCAAGAGGTCGCGTGGTGCGGGGCAATCGCATTATTGCGGCTGCCCCGGTCTCGCTGGCTTTGCAGCGAGGCCGGGCGGCGTTGCAAGTGCGTCCCGGCCTTGCCGCGGACGGCAAGACCGGGGCACCCTCTTGTTAATGCGATTGCCCTGTCGTGTGGTGCGGGGCCGGGGCAATCGCAAGATCACCTCCGAGGACTTGGGCGGCTGGATTGGAACTCAGCCCGCAACGCGGGCGCCGGTTCCTTGCCCCGGACGAAGTCCGGGGTTCGCGGGCATTGAGCCGGAGCCCCGAAGGGGCGAAGGAGGCGCGTTGCAAGCCGTTGAGCGCCGAGCCTCTGTGAAACCGTCGCCCCGTCCGGGGCTTAAGAAGCGGCACCTTTCCGAAGCCCCGGACTTCGTCCGGGGCAAGGGACCCGCGCCCGCTCCGCGGGCTGAGAAACACCAGGAAGCGATGATGCGATTTCCCTGGCGGCCAGGCGGGGCAGGCGCGGCGGTTGGTTGGGTCGGGTAGGATTGGTGAAGCGATGACGACGCAGAATCTCTGGATCTTGTTTTTGATGTTCGGGGCGTCCCTTGTGTCGTGGGTGTTCAATCATCTGCGCGAACAGGCGAAGTTGAGGCAGGCGAAGGAGCAGGCGCGTCGGCAGTACGAGGAGCATCTGCGGACTGGGCGCGTGCCTGAGGGCGGGCGGGCGGCGTCGGGTGGGCCGGAGCGTGTGTCGTCGTCGTCGTCGTCGGAGGTTGCGGAGCGTCGGCAGGCGCAGTTGCGTGATCTTCGTCGGCAGCAGGAGGTTGCGCGGGGCGGGACGTCGGTTGTGGTGGCGAAGTCGCCGACGGGGCCGACGGTTCGCGGGGCGAGGCCTGGGCCGCCGACGATCGTGCTTGGACCTGGCGGTGTTGTGATTCAACGGGGTCCGGCGCCGGCGCGTGCGCCCGTTCCCGCGGCGCGTGTGCCGCGGCCCGGTGTTGGGCTGCCGGCGGAGGTTGAGGAGGCTGATCCGCGCATCGAGTTCGGGCGGAAGCGCCTGCGCGAGCAGACGGATCGCGAGGCGGCGTTTTTGCGCGCGGCGCAGGCGGAGCAGGCTCTTGAAGTGGAGGAGACGAGGAGGAGGTCGGCGGTGGATGCGCCCGCGGCCGCGGCGCCGGCGGCGGTGCGTCGCGGAGGGCTTGATGTGCGCGGGATCTTCACGGGGCGGAATCGGGCGGATCTTCGGCGGCTGATGGCGATCAATGAGGTTTTGTCGCCGCCGATGTCGCTGCGCGGCGGGGTGAGCTCCGGCTGATCGGCGGCACGGTTATACTGGGCGGCGAGTGGCGCACACACGGAAGAAGAAGTCGTTGAGTCCCGCGTTCGGCGACCGCTTGCGGCGATTGCGTCAGGCGTTGAAGCGGGAGCGGTTTGACGGGGTGCTGATCACGACGGCGAACGACATCCGGTATCTGACGGGGTTCTGCGGCGAGGCGAGCGCGGCGGTGGTTACGGGGCGCGAGTTCATCGTGATCAGCGATTTCCGGTTTCAGGAAGAGTTGGAGGGGCTTCGGGGGCGGGCGGAGGTGGTGATCCGCGAAGGGGGGATGCCCGAGGAGCAGGCACGGGTGGTCAAGCGGGTGAGGTGTCGGCGGCTGGCGTTGCAGTCGGAGTCGCTGTCGGCGGCGGCGCGGGATGGTCTGGCGGCGGCGGTGGGGCGGTCGCGGGTGCGCGATTCGGTGGGGCTGATGTCCGGGTTACGGTTGGTTAAAGATGAGTCGGAGATCGCGATGATCGCGCGGGGCGTCAGGATTCAGGAGGAGGCGCTGCTGGCGACGCTGCCGACGATTCGGGTGGGGCAGCGGGAGTCGGAGATCGCGGCGCGGCTGGAGTATGAGATGAAGTGTCGCGGGGCGGAGGGGGTGTCGTTCGAGACGATTGTTGCGGCGAGGGCGAACGGGTCGAAGCCGCATTACAGGCCGGGCGCGGAGAAGACGGCGAAGGGTCGTCCGCTGCTGATTGACTGGGGGGCGCGCGTCGGTGGGTATTGCTCGGACATGACGCGGACGTTTTCGGTGGGTTCGTGGTCGCGGAAGATGCGGGAGGTTTACGAGATCGTGCTCGAGGCGCAGCGTGCGGCGATCGAGGCGGTTCGGCCGGGGATCACGTGCGGGGAGTTGGACGGCGTGGCGCGGGGGATCATCACGAAGGCGGGCTTCGGGAAGGAGTTCGGGCACGGTCTCGGGCACGGGATCGGGTTGGATATTCACGAGGCGCCTCGTGTGTTCACGACGACGAGGACCGTGCTTGAGGCGGGGATGGTGATCACGATCGAGCCTGGGGTTTACCTGCCTGGGATTGGCGGGGTGAGGATCGAGGACGATATCTTGGTGTGTCCTCGGGGAGCGCGCAACTTGTGCTCGCTGCCGAAGGACCTGAAGTGGGCGACGCTCCATGGTTGATTACCGAAAACTGCGCGAGCTGGTGAAGTTGATGGTCGAGAACGACCTTTCTGAACTCGAGTTGCGTGATCAGCAGGAGGCGGTGGTGCTGAAGCGGGGCGCGCCGCCCGGTGCGGTGCAGATGGTGGGGGCGCCGATCGTTCATCACGTTGCGGCACCTCAGGCGGCGGCGGGCGGGGGCGGTGAGGAGGCGGCGGCGGCGGACGATGAGGCGGATCTGATTGCGATCAAGTCGCCGATGGTGGGGACGTATTACGCGGCGCCCGATCCGAACAGCCCGCCGTATGTAACGGTCGGGTCGAACGTGGGTGCGGAGAGCGTGGTGTGCATTGTTGAGGCGATGAAGGTGTTCAGCGAGATCAAGGCGGAGTGTTCGGGGAAGGTCGAGAAGATTCTGGTGAAGTCGGGCGAGCCGGTGGAGTTCGGGCAGAAGTTATTCCTGGTGCGGCCGGCGTGATGAGCAAGTCGAAGCCTCACATGTTCAGCCGTGTTTTGATCGCGAACCGCGGGGAGATCGCGCTGCGGATCATCCGCGCGTGCCGGGAGATGGGGATTCAGACGGTTGCGGTGTTCAGCGAGGCGGACCGGGGCGCGCCGTACCTGAGGCTTGCGGACCAGTCGATCTGCATCGGGGCCGGGCCGCCTTCGGAGAGTTACCTGAACATCCCGCGGATCATCTCGGCGGCGGAGATCTCGAACGCGGACGCGATCCATCCGGGGTACGGTTTTCTGGCGGAGAACGCGCACTTCGCGGAGGTGTGCCGGGATTGCAAGATCGAGTTCATCGGGCCGACGCCCGAGGCGATGGCGAAGTTGGGGGACAAGGTTTCGTGCAAGCAGACGGCGAAGGCGAACAAGGTGCCGGTGTTCCCCGGGTCCGAGGGTGCGGTGTCGGAGGAGGATGAGGCGGCGACGATCGCGAAGAAGATCGGGTATCCGGTGATCATCAAGGCGGCGGCGGGGGGCGGGGGGCGCGGGATGCGTGTGGCGCACAACGAGGTCGCGCTGCGGGCGGGGATCAAGCAGGCGCAGCAGGAGGCGGCGGCGGCGTTCGGGAACGGTGCGGTGTTCATCGAGAAGTTTCTGGAGCGTGCGCGGCATGTCGAGGTGCAGTGCGTGGGGGACAAGCACGGCGAGGCGGTGTACCTGTACGAGCGCGACTGCTCGGTGCAGCGTCGGCATCAGAAGTTGATCGAAGAGGCGCCGGGGCCCGGGATTGATACGAAGAAGCGCGAGGAAGTGTGCAAGGCGGCGGCGCGGCTGATCAAGGCGGCGGGGTATCACGGGGCCGCCACGGTCGAGTTTCTGATGGACGACAAGCAGAACTTCTACATGCTGGAGGTGAACACGCGGGTGCAGGTCGAGCACCCGGTGACGGAGTTGATCACGGGGATCGACATCGTGAAGACGATGATCCGCGTGGCGGCGGGGGAGGAGATGCCGTTTCGGCAGAAGGACGTGCAGATTCGCGGGCACGCGATTGAATGCCGGATTAATGCGGAGGACCCTGAGCGGAACTTCGCGCCGAGCGCGGGGCTGATCTCGCGGTGGGAGCCTCCGGGCGGGCCGGGGGTTCGGGTGGATTCGCACGTTGTGCCGGGGTACCGCGTGCCGACGAACTACGACTCGATGATCTGCAAGTTGCTGGTGCATGCGGACGATCGGAAGCAGGCGATCCGGCGGATGGAGCGCGCGCTGCGCGAGTTCGTGGTCGAGCCGATCAAGACGACGATCGGGCTGCACCGGGACCTGATGAGCGATGCGGCGTTCAACCAGGGGGGGGTGGATATTCACTACCTGGAGCGGTTGCTGAAGAAATGATTGGGCTGGGCGCGGGCGAGGGGGGATGCGAGTTCTCGATTGATGCGCCGAAGCACCACGGGATTCGCTGCGCCGAGCCTTCGCTCATCCCGAGCGTGGCGCGAATGGGTGGCGCTCGGCGATCAGCCGTCGGGGGTGTCGAGAATCTGCCGGAGGCGGTCGGCGAGGGGCTTGGGGAGGCGTGTGATCCAGGATTGGTCGACGAGGCCGACGCTGAGGAGGTCGCGGAGGTGTGTGCGGTCCTTGTCGCGGAAGGCGGTGAGTTTGATGCGGACGAGGGCGTCGAGGTTGATGACGCGGAACGCGCCGAGGTCGGTCGATTCTTCAACCTTGGGATTCGCGGCGGGTTCGCCCGGCTTCACGATCTCTTCGGCGAAGGCCAGATGAACCGCGTTGCGCGGGCTCGCGGTCGGCGAGTCGAGGAAGAGGTCGAGGCCGGTGGCCTTGCGATACACGAACCCAGCGGATTCAAGGGCGGCCTTCGCGGCGGCGAGGTCTTCGCGGCGGATCAGGAGATCGACATCCTGCGTGTTGCGGACGGCGGCCTCGTCGATGGTGGCAACCCAGGCGGCGACGGCGTTGTCGCCGATGACGGCGTACGGCACGCCGGCGGCGCTGAGGGCGGCGGTCGAACGCAGCAGGCGTTGGCGCACGAGTTCCACGGCGGTGACCATTCGGTCGAGGAGGTCGGTCAGCTCTTGGGCGTCGTCGAACACGGTGTATCGTTCCTGTGCGGCTGATCCCGGTCTCCCGGAATCAATGAGACTGGCGGGTGAACGGGCGGCTTGTGGCGTGGCACGGATCTCGATCACCTCGAATGTCAGGCCGGCGGAGGTGGGATCAGCGAGCGAAGACGCTCGATCAGGCCGGGTACATGCATCGTCGCGACGCTCCAGATCAAGTCGTCGTTGATATCGCCATACTCGTGGGCGATGCGGTGGCGCTGGGCCTGTATCGGAGCCCACGGGATGCCCGGGTTGGCGGCCTTGGTTTGGTCCGAGACGTTGCGTGCGGCTTCACCGATGATCTCGACCTGCCGCTCGACGCCTGAGCGGAGCAGAAGATCATTGTCGTAGTCCGCCTTTGTTCGTCCGGTGACGAACGAACGGACGGCAAGGGCTGCTGTGAGCATGTCCTGGAGGTACGCCGGATCCCGCGACGGGTCGGGCTTACGCCGCATAGAGCACCTTGTGGGACGACATGATAGCGTGGCGGCGGAAAGGGTTCCTGATGCGGCCTTTCTCCACCACGTCGACGTCGCGGCTGAAGATGCGGCGGAGTTCGTCGTAGATTTCGGGGGTATTCTCGAACGTGAAGCCATGGCCGGGGAGGAACTCGAGCATGACGTCGATATCGCTGTTGGGGCCGAAGTCGTTGCGGAGGATTGAGCCGAAGAGGGAGAACTCTCTGACGCCGAAGCGGCGGCAGAAGGCAGTTACCGCTTCTACCGGGATTGAGGCTGGGTTAGGCATCGGCCCGTTCATGTCACGATCCGCGTGAGGCGATCCTCGTTGGGCACATCGGATTGAATCATCTCAAGCTGTCTGAGCGTGACATTGTACTCCCCGTTCTTGTTGATGGGCCTCTTCTTCTCGAGCAAGGGCAATACGGCGCGACCAGGCCCATTGAAGCACTCTCGAAACCGCCCATTCCGATCGATCTTAATCACCAGAAGTAAGCCCTGCAACGATTCGAGCTTGGTGTTGATCCCGGTTCCTTGCGTAGCCTTGATCTGCACAGGCCTACCGTCCGGAGTAACCGCATCGTGCCCTTTCGTCGAAGGGGGCCACAGTCTCAAGCCGTAGTAGTGAGCCGCGATGCACTCACCAATGCTCCCCACCAGATGGCCGTCGGGGGTGAAAGGGCGGCCCGGGAACATGGACTCAAACTCATCCACAAGTTCGTACAACTGGCGCAGCAGGATCGGGAATCTGTGTTTGTCCATCCGCGTGCTCCTCTCGCGTCGTCACGAGATGCTGCCGGCTTTCTTCCCCAGCACCTTCGCGATGTCGAAGTCGATGAAGTCCGCGTGGTGGAAGATCCAACTTTCGATGGTGCGTTCGACTTTGTCGCCTTCGTGGGAGTGGGTGGCGACGATGTGCATGACTTCGGGGGGGATGTTGTGCTTGTAGCAGAGGGCGACTCCCGAGAAGGGGTGTCGGAGCATGTCCCCGAAGCGGCCTTTGATGACTTTGCCGGTTGGGTCTTTGTCGAACTCGAGCATTTTGCCGGCGTCGGCGAGGAGCGAGCCGGCGATAAGGGTGTCGAGGTTGATGGGGATGCGCTCGCCGAAGACTTCCTTGAGGACTCCCGCGATGGCGATGCACTGCTTGCAGCAGGAGTTGAGGTGCTCGACGAAGCGGAGGTCGATCTTGCCGGCGAGGAGTGTGAAGGGGATGGCGCGGATTTCGTCGAAGGTCCAGCCCTTTCCGCCGCAGCCGGTGGTGAGGGCTTCGCTCCAGACGGCGGCGACGCGGTCGCGGAGGGCGGCGTCCTTGATGTCCATGAGGTTGGGGAAGAGTTGGGCGATGTCGGGGGTTTTGTAGGGCATGGGGAGTCCTAATTCACCACGGAGGGCACGGCGGGGCACGGAGGAAGACACTGGCGGGCGAGCCGCCAGTGGCACTGGGGGGCTATTCCAAGGCGGCTTCGAGGGCTTCGGCGGAGGCGTCGAGGTTGGTATAGACCTTTTGGACGTCGTCGTTGTCTTCGAGGGCGTCGATGAGTTTGACGCACTTGGCGAGGTTGTCGCCGGCGAGTTCGGTGAGCATGGTGGGGAGCATGGCGAGTTCGGCGGATTCGATTTTGAGTTTGGCCTTGTCGATGGCTTCCTTGACGGCGATGTAGTCTGCGGGTGCGGTGAGGACGGTCCAGAGGGCGTCGTCGAGTGAGACGTCTTCGGCTCCGGCGTCGATGGCGATGGCCATGAGTTGGTCCTCGGTGGCGGCGTCGGCGTCGAGGGTGATGCGTCCTTTTTGCTCGAACATGTAGCCGACGGCTCCGGTGGCGCCGAGGTTTCCGCCGTACTTGGTGAGGTACATGCGGACGTCGCCGACGGTTCGTGTGCGGTTGTTGGTGAGGGCGTCGATGATGATGGCGACTCCTCCCGGGCCGAAGGCTTCGTAGCGGACTTCCTGCCAGTCCTCGCCGCCGATTTCGCCGGAGCCTTTTTTGATGGCTCGCTCGATGGTGTCGCGCGGCATGTTTGCGGCTTTGGCTTCTTCGACGGCGTATCGGAGGGCGAGGTTGGCGTTTGGGTCGGGCAGGCCGTGGCGTGCGGCGACCATGATGGCCTTGGCGCACTTTCCCCAGAGTTTGCCGCGTTTGGCGTCGCTCTTGGCCTTTTTGTGCTTGATATTGGCCCAGTGGCTGTGGCGTGCCATGCGCTGGTGGTCTCCGTGGTGGCCGCAGTGAGTGGACAAATCATAGCGGTTCGGGGGTGGCGAACGGCGGTTGGCGAGGTTGGGCGCCCGCTGTCGCGGGCTGAAGAGGGATCATTTCTTGGGCGTCCCCCGGCTGACGCGTGCACTCTTATTCACAAGTGCTTTGCCAATGCGAACACCGATTGGCGTCCGAACAGACAGAGCCTGAAAGGCTCGGCTTCAATAGCCGTGGGCAGTGCGAGTGTTCGAGCGCCGCCCACGGAGAGGCGGCCCAAGATCCCTCTTGGCACTCTGAAGG
>CAZBDZ010000035.1:0-34571 GCA_964490785.1 uncultured Phycisphaeraceae bacterium | reverse complement strand
GCCGCCAGGCCTCGAAGGCCTCGCCGCCCAGGTCGAAGTCGATCATCTCCAGGTTTCCCGAGACGGCGCCGCACACGAGGCACATCGCGCCGGCGCGGCCGGCGAACCACTGCGTCAGTTCCTCGTCCGTGGGGAGCCGGCCCTGGTACTTTTTCCACGTGTTCAGCGCGACCCGTTTGGTGTCACGGTCGCGCACCGCGGGCAGCGCGCACAGCCCCGCCGCGACGGCCGCCGTGGCGGCCGAGCGGAGCGCCCCGCCGGGGTTAGTTGCGTGCGGGTTCAGAAGGGGATCTCGTCGTCGGGGATGCCGTACGGCGTGCCCACGGTCTCCGCGGGCGCGTCGGGGAGACCTTCCTCACTGTCGAGCCGCGGCGGCTTGTCGCCAAGGCGGTGGGCAACCACGCGCTCGTACTGCTCGCCCGCCTTCTTCTCGACGGTGATGACCAAGGTACCGGCGAGCGCGCCGGCGCGGGCCAGCTCGACCGCCTCCACGGTGCCGGTGGGAACGCGCTCGAACGAGCGTGCCCGCCACCACCCCTCGGCCTTGGCACGCGCGTATCCGTTCCGGGGGTGGTCGAAGCAGACCCACTCGCGGAAGTAGCGGTTGAATCCGACGCGGTACTCGACCCGCATCGTCAGTGGCGCGGAGGGGTCGTGCCGCTTGGAGTGCACGTGGTAGGTCGTCTCGCTGACGCGGTGCTCCTCGCGCGTGGTCTGCCCGCCCCCGGAAAGGATGCCCTCGGTGCTGGCCTGCGCTTCGTGCTTCTGCTTGCTCGGGTCGGGAAAGACGCGCCCGCACTCGGGGCAGCGCTGGTAGCCAGCCGCGATCAACGCGTGGCACTGCGGGCACTCCTTCGCCGGCGCCTCGCCCTCGCCGTCGCCTGGTTTGTCGATGCAGATGGCGTCCACGGGGCCGTGGCGCAGAACGTTGCCGCCGAAGTCGAGCACGAGGCAATCGGTCTTGCCGGGATGCAACCTGAACCCGCGGCCCACCATCTGGTAGTACAGCCCCGGCGACATCGTCGGGCGCACGAGCGCCACGCAATCGATGTGCGGGGCGTCGAACCCGGTCGTGAGCACGTTGACGTTGCAGAGGTACTTGAGGTCCCCGGAGCGGAAGCGACCGAGGATCGCGGCTCGCACGCCGTCGGGCGTCTCGCCGGTGACGAAGCCGCACTCGATCCCGTGGCTGGCCTTGAGAACATCCACGATGTGCTGCCCGTGACGGATGCCGGAGGAAAAGATGAGCGTGGCGCCGCGGTCCTTCGTGTGCGCCGCGATCTCGGAGCATGCGCCCTCGACCAGACCATCCTTGTCCATGAGGTCCTCGACCTCGCTGGCGACGAACTCGCCGGCGCGGACGTGCAGGTCGTCGGTGCTGATCTTCTGCAACCCCGCCTTGGTCTTGAGCGGCGACAGGAATCCCTGCACGATCAGCTCGCGGACACCGACCTCGTAGCAGACGTGGTTGAGGATGTTCTCGGGGGCGCAGATCGCGCCCGACTTGAGGCGGTACGGCGTCGCGGTCAGCCCGATGATGCGGACGTTGGGGTTCACCACCTTGGCGTCGGCGATGAACTGCCGGTACATCCCGTCGTCCTCGGCGGGCACCATGTGCGCCTCGTCGACGATGATCAGGTCCACCGGCCCCAGGTCGCACGCCTTCTTCCAGATGCTCTGGATGCCCGCGACGGTGACGGCGTACCCGAGGTCCTTGCGCCTGAGCCCGGCCGAGTAGATGCCCACCGGGGCGTCCGGTGCCATGAGCCGGAGCTTGTCGGCCGCCTGCTCGAGCAGTTCTTTGACGTGGGCCAGGATGACGACGCGGCCGTTCCAATGCGTCACGGCATCGCTGCAGATCGTGGCGATGACCGGCGTCTTCCCCCCGCCCGTCGGGATGACCACGCAGGGGTTGTCGTTCGGGGGGCGCGAGCGCAGGTGCTCGTAGACGGCGGCGACGGCTTCCCGCTGGTATGGACGAAGCTCCATCACCGCACCACCTCGTGCCGGTTCGCCGGGTCGCTCTCGCGGTAGACGCTGTCGGGCCCGGACTCCTCCGAGTAGTCGTCCTCCGCCGTGGGGCCGCTGGGTACGCGCGGGCCGGCTCGACGCGGCCCGTGCAGGCACCGAGCGCAGACCTGAAACTTCGAACGCGTGTCGCGCCCGCAGCACATGCAGCAGCGCAACCCGTCGCTGGGCGGCGAGCGCCGCTCAGCCGATGACCTCAACGCGGACAATGGCCCTTCCTCCTGTGACGATCGGCCCGCGCTCGACGACGATCCGGTCGATCTGGGCGTCGTCGCGGTACACGCCGGCGTGCTCGAGCGCGTCGAAGGCGGCCTTCTGGACGTTGTCGATGTCCCGCCGGCGCCGATCCGGCGGGCAGACCGTCACGTGCACGGCCAGCCGGCCCGTGAGCGGCGGGCCCGTATCCGCCCCGGCCGCGAGGGCCGCGCACACCTCCCGGCGGAAGCGCCGGCCCTCGCGGCTGACCAGCGTCGCGCCGCCCACGCGCCGCCAGTAGTGGTTCACGGACGGCGGGTAGGGCAGCTCGTACGACCTGGCGGTGGAAGTCATCGTTTCCAAGGCGGCGTGCTCCCCGGGCCCGCCGCCGGGCGCGGCGCGGCGGCGCCGGCCGCGCCCTTCTTGGCGTACCCCTTCACGACGTTGGTGAGCTCGCCCGTGTCGTCGCGCTTCTTGGTCGCGACCTTCACGATGACGGGCAGGTTGTGCAGCTCGACGCTGTCCCTGGGCTGCATGACCCCGGCGGCGCGGCACAGCGCCGAGAGCGTGCCGCGGGCGATCGCCACGGTCTGGGAGTTGCCGTGCTTGAGCATCAGGCGGTCCCAGACCTTGCGCCCCTTGTGGGGGCCCTCGATCACCTCCATCTCCAGCTGCAGGTACTCGCCGCTGCCGTTCTTAGTCGGCTTCATCTCCGACGCGACCGCCACGGCGAGGTAGTCGCCAGCGGGCAGCGGCTCAAAGGCCACGTTGGGATCGACCTCGCCCGCGTTGAATCCGTTCAGGTTCGCCATGCGTCAGGCTCCTTCTGCTTCTGGTGCGGCGGCCTCGCCCGCGGGCGCGGCCGCGACAGTGGTGGTGGTGGCGCCGGTGTCGGGGGCAGGCTGTTCGCCGCGCACGAGGGCGGCGAAGACGCGGTAGTCAAGCGCGAACTCCTCGGGGAGGCCGATGCGGTTCTTGGCGACGTGCGCCGGGCGCTCGACGGTGCGGATGATCCGCTCGCCCGTGCCGATCCCCTGGTGCTTGGCCTTGTTGAACCCCTCGTCCACCCTCCGCGTGTGCACGCGGTAGGTGGCGAAGAGCACCTCGTCGCACCACTCCTGCACCAGCGCGCTGGCGAGCTTGTGCAGCCGGGGCGAGTACCGGTCGTACGGCTCGGTCTCGGGGTTGTCGAACTTCTCGATCTTGGCGTGCGCGATGAGGATCACGCCCAGGCCGCGGTCGCTCCGCAGCGCGTCGAGCGCCCCGAGCACCGCCCGCCACTTGTCGATGGCGTAGGCGTACCCCTTGGCGTAGCCGATGTCCTCGATCGACTCGACCCCCTTGTCGGCGCACACCTCGCCCCAGATGAGACGCTCGAGCCAGTCCAGCGAATCGATGACGACGGTCCGGTAGGCGTGCTCGCCGGTGTAGAGCGACTCCAGGGCAGACATGACCTGCCCGAGGCTCTGGGCCAGCGGGAACGACTCGCAGTCGATGTCGCCCAGGCCGTCCTCGGTGGGGACGAAGATCGGCGCGTCGGCCATCGCGCCGAAGGTGCTCTTGCCGATCCCGTGCGTGCCGTAGACCATCACGCGGCGCGGCTTGGGGTTGCGGCCCTTGCGGATCTGCTGCAGCTGGCTGGTCGGGGGCATGGCTTCTCCGTGTTCGTGGTGTTGGTGGTGGCGTTCCAGGTCGTGCGGCCAGATCTCGCGGACGAAGTCCCCCTGTCCCAGCCGCACCAGCGGCAGAAGTGAGGAGTGGTCGTAATTCGCGGCGGTAATGGCTCGCTCTCGCAGTTCGTCGAGCCCTATATCTGCGCGGGGCGCGGAATCCGTCGCGCACTACTCGTCGATGCCGCACTCCAGGAGCCGCTCGCGGATGACCGCGACAGATCGGTAGACGCACCCGCGGTGCATCGAGCGCGACCGGGCCACGTCGGCGACCTTGCCGAAGTGCTTCAGGTCCTCTGCCACGAGCCGCTCGCGGCGCGGCAAGGGCCGGAGCACCTCGTCGAGGTCCATCCGCAGGTTGGCCTGGTCGGCGAAACAGGGCCCGCTCGTCGCGGCAGCCGGCTCGCGGCGCCCATCGCCCAGCGCGTCTTCGAACGACAGCGGGGCGACGGCGGCGCGGCGCTGCGTGAGCCTGCGGGCGATCGCCATGTAGCAGCGATCGAGCACTCCGCAGGTGAAGGTGCGCCGGCTCGCCCTGGCGGCGTCGAAGCGGGACGAGGCGAGCCAGAGTTGCAGGAGCATCTCCTGGCGGATGTCCTCGGCGTCGTGCTCGCCGAGGCCGAAAGCCTTGCGGAGGCAGCCGACCCGGAACTCGATGCGGTCCATCGCGTACTGTTCGGTGAGCGGGCTGAAGCTCGTGGGGGCGGTCGTTGAGGTGCGGTCGGGGCGAACGGAACAAGACAGCGATGTGAGAGTGGACATTGGCGTGATTCCATGCGAGGGGTGCTCGAGTGCGGTGCCCTGTGCACCGCGGTCACCCGCCGCGGGGGTTTCACGAAGTGCGCATCGCCCGCGCGCACAAACGCCGCCGGGACCGGCGCTCGCGGCCCCGTCGGCGTGCTGGAATCTCGCTTTCAGTTTCAGGAACGAACGGGAACTGAAACCAGCGGCTTCAGCCCTTGAACCTGCGGACATAGTCAATATCCGCCGCTCCGGCCCAGAGCATCTTGAGCTCCTGGTCGAGCTCGTCGTTCAGGCATCGGCTGACGGTCGGTTCGGACACCCCGAGCCGCCTCGCCAGATCCTGCTGAGTGGGGCGGGGGAGCAGGTCGGCTCGGCCCCGTTCGGCCATCCCGTGGTAGTGCGCCTTGGCAGCCCGCAGGTGTTCGCGGAGCTCGCGCTTCAGGCCGTCAAGTGTCGTCGCACGCGACTCGCGCTTCCTCTTGGGCTTGGCCGCCCGCGCCTGAGCCGGCGTCGCTAGGCCGGCCCGCTCGAGGTGACCGCGCTGGAACACCGGCCACGCGTCCGTGGCGTGCCAACCAGAGCCGTTGGCGCCGATGATCTCGGTGCACGGGACCAGCGTTGCCCTCCACGCGTCGGCGATCGACTGCACAACAGCGGACCAGAGCGACCGCCCCGGCGTGAGGATGATCGGCGGGCGCTTGGAGCCGACGAGCACCTCCTGGAGCGCCAGGAGATGGGCCACCTCGTCGGCAACTGCGGCGAGCGCGACCCGGACCCGGAGCCCGGGCCGCGGCTCCCAGTGGCCGAGCGGGATGGCCCCGGGGAGCGAGCCCACGGGCTCGCGCGCGGTCTTGATGCCGAGAGCCCCGCATATCAAGCGCCGCAGCGCCGCCGCGTCGACCGCGTGCACGACGATGTCCACTGGCGCGAGTTTGACGCGCTCACAGCATCCCTCGTCGCACACCCCCACGATGCGCCCGCCCGTGTGCCCAACGATGCGCAGGGGCGAGTGGTGTCGCTTGGGCGACGGGTGCGACGCCGCCCGCTGCGGCGTCGGCTCCAGGATCGGCTCGACGGCGGGGAGCGCCGGCCCGCATCGCGACACCCACTCTGCCATCACCGCGGCGCCCGTTGGCCGGGACTCGAGGAAAGCCCAGAAGCGCTCAAGCGACATTTCCGACAACCCTTAGAACGCGAGGCGTGAAGCGGCGGCGCACCAGCCAGTCGTGGACCAGCGGGGCGTCCGACTCCCGGTCGAACACCGCCTCGTTGGGCGGCTTGATGGCGACCGAACGTGGACGCTCCCCGATGGCGAACTTCATCTTGAACACCGCCTTGAGCAGCGTGGCCGAGGCGGGGATGGGGCGTCCGATGCCCGCGAGGGCCTCGAAGACATCTTCGGACTGGTGGACCTCCACGTGCCGCATGTGCGAGTCGTGCCGCCAGCGGAGTTCGGTCAGCCTGACCCATTCGATCCCTTCGACGTCCGAGCAGACCAGGCAGCCCGCCCCGCGCTGGACAATGGGCGTCAGCGCGAACCTAGCCTCGACGTCCGTGCTGAACATCGCCTCGTCGCCGAAGAGGCACTTGCCGAAGACCCGGCAGTACTCGCGCGTCTCCCCCTTGGTGTCGGCGTGCACTGCGAGCTCGCCCAGGCCGCGGTCGTAGACCACGATGTCGTACTTCTCCGGCCGGTAGAAGATGCTCGACGACTCGCCGTTCTCGATGGTTCCCTCGCGCCGCAAGTGCTCGCCGTGGCGGACGAGGAACCAGGCCTCGTGCTCCCTTTCGAAGGCGAAGACGCGTGTGCCGCGGCCCTTCTTCCGCGTCTCGAAGAAGTCGTCAAGGTCGTTCTGCATCGCGGCTACGGCGTGCTCCGGCGCCCGGAGGGGGCGCGGCGGACGCGGCGACGTGCCGGGGAAGTGCTCGAACTTCCTCGTGCGGACCAAGTGGCGCTCCGCGTGGAAGCGCTGGATCACCTCGGAATCGTGCATCCAGACGTGGAGCGCGAGGTCCGGGGGCGACAGGGCGGGCACCTCTCCCAGGGGGACGCCGGCGTGGCGGGCGTCCTCGAGGAGATCCGCGAACACCGCGCGCTCGGACACCTCGTCGATGAAGAAGAGCGCGTCCAGCAGCCCGTCGGGCGCGCCGTCGTCGGGGCTCGCGAGCAGCACCGCCAGGCGGTCGATGTCGAGCGCGGAGGCGGCGAGGAGGTCCGCCAGGGGCGGCCAGCTCGCGGCGTAGACGGCGAGGAACCGCACGAGCCGGTCGTGCTCGATCCGGCGCAGGAACGCGGCATCAGAGAACCGACGAAGCCTGAAACTGCTGGCCATGTGAACGCTCCCCGGCGGTCAATGCCGCCGAACTGATAGTTGACCGCCCCGGCGCGCGCCCCGTTGGCGCCCTCCGACGCGGAATCTGTCAGTGAGCATTATGCCAGATTTGGCCTCGTTTGTTAGTGATATGGACGGGTATCGGCGGGTTCCGCTTCTGCCGCGTGCCTGCTATGTGTAAATCCTTTGAACATAACGACTTGCGACCACATCGCCCGCTGGGTTTCCCAATCTGGCTCAGCGGCGATCGGCCTGAGGTCGCCCTCCCGTATCTGCTCCCGGCCCCTCTGGGCCCTCGGCAGGAAGAGGACCGCCTCCTGGATGTCCGGAGCGAGCAGGGTGAGGTTTATCACCTGGGTCATCCGCGCCCGGGTGACGTGGCCGAGGAGCGCCAGCTCCGCCTGGTCGGCGACGGCGCCGGCCCGGATCAGGCTGTCCATCTTGATCGCCAGCGCCATGAGCCGCGCGACCCGCGGCACCCGCCCCTGCTCCGTTTGCTCGGGGACCGGCGCGGGGCCGGCCCGCATCTCGCGGCGGCCCTTGTTCCGCATCGAGAAGTGAATCGTCTTCGTGACGGTCACGCCCGATCCCATGCCACCTCCTCGTCCTCGGGGTCGGCGCTCGCGCCGTCGTGGAACGTCACGGTGATCGACTCGCGAGCGGCGTCGTACTCGACCTGCCGCACCACGAGCTGCACCAGCCGCTCGCGCTCGGCGGGCGCGAGCCGTTCCCATAGCGGATCGAAGGCCTCCATCGCCCCGGCCAATTCGTCCGCGTCGATGACCCGCGCCCGCATGGCCGCGAGCAGGGCATCGAGGCGTCGGCGGTCGGCCTCGAACGCGCGGACCTCTTCGCGCAGCGCCGCCGCCCGGGCCGCCGAACCGTTGCGGTCGCGGCCCGATTCGACGAGAGCGCGGAGTTCCCCGCGGCAGCGCTCGGCTGCGGCGACGGCCCCGGCGCGGTCCTCCGCTGCCTCCTCGACCTGCGCCCGCAGGCGCTCCTGCGCGCGAAGCACGGACGAGGCCATCAAGTCGTCGTCCCGGCACAGGCCGCGCACCTGGTCCACCACAAACTTCTCCAGGTCGTGGGCCGGGAGCGACGGCCCCGGGCACTCCTTCCACCCCCGCTTCTGCGCCTGCACGCAGACGTAATAGCGGTAACGCTTGGGGCCGTCGGTGGCGAAGTGGTGGCTCATGGCGCAGCCGCAGGCCTTGCACCGCACCAGCCCGCGCAGGAGCGCCCCGTGCTTGTTGCTGTACCCCTTCCCCGCGTGCGTCCGGTTGTCGCGGAGCGTCTGGCCCACGCGGCCGAAGAGGTCCTCGTCGATGATCGCTTCGTGCAAGCCGTCGTAGACGTCGCTCTTGTACCGCACCTTCCCAAGGTAGGTCACGTTGGTCAGGAGCTTGAAGAGCGTGGACTTCTCGAAGCCCCTCCCGCCCTGCGGCGTCCCGTCCTTGGTGGACCACGCCTTGTTGGTCACCCCCTTTGCATCTAGTCGCTTGATCGTCTGCTGGACCGACTGGCACTCCAAGTACATCTCGAAGATCTGGCGGACGAGTTTGGCCTCGGTGGTGTTGACCACGAGGCGGTTGCCGGCGGGCGAGTACTCAATGTCGTAGCCGAGGACGGGGCGCCCGCCTCCCCAGCGCCCCTTCTTCCGCGCCGCGGCGATCTTGTCCCGGGTCCGCTCGGAGATAATCTCCCGCTCGAACTGGGCGAAGGAGAGGAGGATGTTCAGGGTCAACCGGCCCATCGAATGGGTCGTGTTGAACTGCTGGGTGACCGAAACGAACGAGACGCCGCGCTTCTCGAATGTCTCCATCATCCGCGCAAAGTCCAGGAGCGAACGGCTGAGGCGGTCCACCTTGTAGACCACCACGCAGTCGATCCTGCCCGCCTCGATGTCGGCCAGGAGCCGCTTGACCCCGGGCCGCTCCAGGTTCCCGCCCGTGAACCCGCCGTCGTCGTACCGCTCGGGGAGACAGACCCACCCGGCGTGCCGCTGGCTGGCGATGAAGTTCTCGGCACTTTCTCGCTGGGCGTCGAGTGAGTTGAACTCCTGTTCGAGACCCTCTTCGCTGCTCTTGCGGGTGTAGATGGCGCAGCGCACCTTGCCGGGCGTGGCGGCGCCGTTGCTCTCGCGCGAATCGGTCGTGCGTCGTCTCATGCCGTCTTCTCCCGCGCGGCCAAGCCGAAGAAGAACAGACCGTTCCAGTGCGAGCCGCTGATGGCGTGGGCAACCGCGCTGAGCGACTTGTAGACCTGCCCGTCGTACTCGAACCCGTTGGGGAGCACGGTGACACGGTACTCGTGCCCCTTGAAGAACCGCGTGAGCGTGGACCCCGGCGGCGGAATCCGCTCGTCGCGGGGGAACGAGAGCCGCCCCGAAACGGTGCGGAGTTCCTTCGGCGGCGGGGCCACGTCGAGTTCCTTCGGCGGCCGCACGCGGAGGTCCGCGTCGCGGGCCAGTTCCCGGGCACGGTCGCGGGCCCGTTGGGAGAGGTCGCCCTCCGCCAGCGCCTGGATGCGCCAGGCGACTCGGCGGAAGAGCCACTGGCGGTTACCCGACCTCGCCGGTTCGCCGAAGACCTCGGCGTACCGTGCTTGGAGTTGGCCCACGCTCATCCGCTCAAGAACCCCAATCTGTCGTTTCACGTCGTCTGCCATGCTGCTCTCCGGCATCGCCCGCGCCTGCCAAGGGGCGTTCACCCGTGGGACCGCGAGCAACGACACTGAGGGCGGCATGCTCCGCGAGTTCAAGTCCATCGCCGCAAGATTCTTGGGGCGGCATGTCGGGTGCCGGCCCGGCCGCGACGCGGGCCAAGCCGGCGGCGATGATGTCCAGGATCTCGCCTCGGCGCGTGCGCGGGTCGATGTCGGGTGCCGCGCAGCGTCGTCCGCGCCGCTCGGCCGCGGCATGTATGCGGTCGGGCATCGGTGCTCCTTGGAAACGGCCCTTCGAGGTCGTTCGGGAACACCTCCCTATATCTGCGCGTCGTATCGAAACCGTCGCGCGGGAACCTCCCAGCCTGAGGACGATAATGTCTGTGGCATGAACCGCTGGTCCATTGAGCGCTCATGGCTTGTCGTCACGTCCAAGGGAGAGCGCTTTGTCGTCCCCACGAGCGGGCTCAGAAAGTGGCCAGCCTGCGGGATGCTCGGCGCGGCGGGTCTGGGTAAGACGTTCGAGCAGGCGTACCTCGCGGTACTTGACCGGGCAGGCGGCCTTGACGTCATAGCAGACCGATTGGCGGTGCTCGGACAGACGCCCGATGGTTTGACCGCACGTCTGGACTCGCTTGCTACTGCTGCGACGTCCAACACGGCGCTCTACCTGGACGCGCTAGATGAGGTCATGGTGCCTGTCCGGACCGCTGGTCTGATTGTTCAGCGGTGGATCAGGGACAAGCTCGGCTCGGTCCAGCCGCGACTTCGCGTGTCGTGCCGGTCAGCGGTGTGGCCGCCTGGGGTCCAGAGCGCAATCGAAGCCGTGTATGGAACGGATGGCTGTGCGTTTGCAGTGCTTCAGCCCCTCACTGAGGAGGATGTGCTCAACGTCGCCTCGGCTCGCCGCGTCGACGCCAAAGCCTTCCTTCGTGCTGTCGATGCCGCGGGCGTGCGTGCTTTGTCAGAGCAGCCACTGACGCTCGAGATGCTGCTGAAGATCCATGAGGCGCATGACACGCTTCCGAACCGGCGCCGAGATCTGTTCGGCCTAGGCATGGAGCAGCTTGCCAGCGAGCGTCGCGAGCGCGCGCGCGAGGGAACCGGCATCGGCGTGCCGACGGCGCAGGTGCTGGAAGCAGCGGAGCGGCTGGCGTGCTTTTGCCTCCTGTCTGGCCGTGACGTGATCGACCTGAGCGAGTCCCCCTCGTCGGCCGCCCTCGCAGCACGCGAGGTCGAGGGCTTGCCAGGGGGCGACCGGCCGCTCGACGGCACCGTGCTGGACGCTATCTGCCGGTCGGGGCTGTGCGAGGGCGACGGGCCCGACCGATTCCGATTCGGTCACCGCCAGTTTGCTGAGTATCTGGCCGGCCGACGCCTTGCAAGACTATTGCCGCACCAAGCGCGATCACTGTTGGGCGCAGGGGCCACATGGCAGAGCGGCGTTGCGGGTCCCTTGCGCGAGACCGCCGCTTTCGCGGCGACGGAGTCTGCGGACATTGCAGCTTGGATAACGGATCAGGATCCTGAGGTGGTCGGGCTTTCCGATGTCGCAGACGCGTCGCTCAGGCGGCGGGCCACGCTGAACCTACTCGACAAGTTTCGGCGCCACGAATTGACCGACTCACAGACCGGGCGCGACGGCATCGAGCTCGCTGGTTTCCAATACGCGGGCGCCGAGGATGACCTTCGTCCCGTGCTTCGGGAGAGGCAGGACGGGTGTCAGGATGTCATCGAATGTGCCGTCGAGTTGATTGAAAGCTGGGGGCTCGCATCAATGAGTGACGACCTAGCCGGTCTAGTACTCGATTCAACAGCGTCCCTCCAAAACCGGAAGTCGGCGGGCTACGCGTTGGCCAAGTTCGGAACCGCGGCGGCTCGTCGTCGGCTGCTCCCGCTCGTTCGAGGCGGTACAGATGACCCGGACTTTGACCTGCGAGGGCTGGCCCTGCGATGCAACTGGCCAGACCATCTGACCGTTCCTGAACTGCTGGCTGCGCTAGGCCCCGGGCCCCGCACCAACTACCACGGGGCATACGACGGGTTCCTTCACGAACTCGATTACAACGGCTTCGAGGCCCGAGGATACCGGCTCCAGGGGCTCGAGTGGGCGCGTCAATTTGCGCGTGGCAACCGCGAGTACGGATGGACAACCAACTTAGTCAGACGGATCGCCATCGGCGCGCTCGATGAGCTTGACACGCCGGGTATCGCTGACGCTCTCGCCGAGTTGATCTTGGACGCTGCCCAGGCGCACTCAGGTTCACCGCTCCAACCACAACACCGATACTCTCTTGAGCGGGAGACTGGGGCACCGGCAGCGCCGGTTCTGAGCACGAAGCCGCCCAACGTTCGGCGCGGACTCATTGAGGCATTTGCCGCACGGGCAACAAAGGACCGGGAGCTATGGTGGGCAGCAAGGGAAACGCCCGGTCTACTCGTGCTGGAAGATTTTCCGTGGCTGTTGGAGCGGGCGCTCGACACGGCCCTGCCGATGGCCCAGAGGGAGAACTACGCGGAGCTCGCAGGGATGTTGCCGTGGATGGAAAGCGTCGCGGCGGTCGAAGCGTGGCTCCGAGCTCGAGATAAGGAGCCGATCGCATCTCGCCTCGATTATCCGCTGATGATCAGCCTGGACAGCGACGAAGCAGACAAAGCGCGAAAGGCTCACGCAGAGATGAAGCGTTGGAACCGCCCGCAGCGGCGAAGGCGCTTGCGCCCGCCACCCGCAGAGCGCGTAGAGCAGGTGCTGGCCCTGAGCGAGACCAAGGACCCCCGCTTTTTCCTCAATGTCTGCAGAGAACTGACCCTCAATGAAGACAGCACGCACTACGGCTTCTCTCGATTCCTGATGACAACGCCCGGGTGGACGTCCAGCAGTGAGACGACTCGCGCTCGGATCGTGGAAGCAGCGAAGCGATTCCTAACGACGCCGTCGGACGAGCCAGAGCGTGCCAAGACAGAACCGTTGAACTCCATCCTGCCCGGGTACATGTCCGCGATCTGGCTGGTCATGGCAGAAGGCTCAGCCTGGATGGATGCCCGTCCAATCGAGTGGTGGAAGACATGGGCGTGGTACATACTGCGCGAGCTGCACCCGCACATGGTGGACGAGCCGGAAGAGCCGAAAGTCGACCTCTTGCGTCGGCTACACGCGCACGTCCCCGAAGAGGTACGGGAAAGCGTCCTACGCCTAGCCAAGTCGGTAGACTCAGAGTCCCACGGTCTGCTGACATCGCTGTTGGGCGCGTTCGAGGACATCGATGACCCCGCCTTGGACGACCAGTTGTGCAAGGCGCTCGAAGAGGGGGGCGTGCCGGACGACCGCGTGGCCGACATCGCACAATTCGTCTTGACCCGCAGCAGCGACCGTGCATTGTCCGCGTGCCTCGCTCGCATCGAGCCGGAACAGGTGACCACTCGGGAGAGTGCTGCTGTCCGAGCCGCTGTCGCACTTCTTCACGAGCGGACGCGCGAGGCTTGGTCGAGCGTGTTCGACCTCTTGCGACGGCGCCCGGATCTGGCCCCGCGCGTCCTCGGCGACTTCGCCCACGGCCAGAGCATCCGTTCGCGGCACTCCGATGGCGACGACTCAGCCGGCCTTGCTGCTCTGTCATCAGGTCAAATTGGACAATTGGTGGCGCTGCTGCTCGACGCCTTTCCCCCAGAGTCCGACCCACACCACGACGGCGCGCACTTCGTTGGACCCAGCGATTCGGCGCGGAACATCCGGGATCGGCTCATCTCGTGGCTCGGCGACCAGAGAGATCTCGAAGCAGTCGAGGCGCTTCGGTTGCTGGAGCGACAATACGAGGCGAGGTACCCCTGGCTCCGACGACCTCGCGCTCGTGCAGAGCGATCCTACCGCCTGTCCCTCTGGGAGCCGGTGGCTCCACCGGCGGTTGCGGTGATCCTCGGTGCCCAGCACAAGCGGCTGCTTCGATCGAATCGTGATGCACTGGATGGAGTTGTCGCGGCCGTCGATGAGTACTCGCGCCGGCTGAGGCATGACAGTCCGAGCGAGCTCGACGATCTTTGGAATCAACCGAGGGACGGGGACCCCACTCCGAAGGACGAGGAGCGGGTCTCAGACAAAGTCTGCGTGGCAGTGCGGTCATACTTCCGCGAATTCGCCATCGCCGCCAACCGCGAGGTTCAGGTATTTCGGCGAAAGCTGGCCAAGGCGCTCGGTGGTGCAGCCGGTTCCGAGGTGGACGTACTCTGTGAGGTACCCGCGGTCGGCTCGGTCTCGGGAGAGACAATCCTAATACCCGTCGAGGTGAAGCTTGCCCACAATCCCGAGGCGCGCACGGGACTGCGGGACCAACTGGCAGAGCGATACATGAGGGAGGTAGGCACCGGACTTGGTGTCTACGTCGTCGTGTGGATGGGAACAGGCAATGCGGCGGCGCGATGCCGGCCGCTGTGGAAGTCGCCAGAGGACGCGCTCGCCGACCTTGAGGATCAGGCCAGGGCCGTGATGGCAGCATCACCCGAGCCGATGGATATACGGTGCGTTGTGATCGATGCGTCGCTCCCGTTGGCGGCGAAGCGTGGCCGATCGATCAAGAAGAGGCGACGGAGACCAGTTCCAGACAAGACGAGCCGCGCCAGAGGTAAAACGCGATCACCAAAGAGAACCAAGTCTCGTAGGAGGCGAGGAGATCAGCCCGATACGAAGCAACCTCGGACCAAGCGAGATCGCGAGAAACGGAAGAAGGTAACGAGACGACGGATGAAGGATCGTGGACCGTAGCGCGTAGCGAATCAGCGTCGGCTGGCTTCCACGGCATACATCCTCGGGAGCCAGTTGCGCGGAGACTTGTTAGTGTCTGTTCCGCCGCCGAAACGACGCCCATTGAACCGCTTTCTGGCAGTCTTCGAGCGCGTCGGGTTCAAGCGCCGGGGACGATGCGCTGACCGCGGTCGAACGCTGCTCGCACGTTGCGCGAACCGCGCGCGAGAGCGTCGCGCCCTTGAACGCGCGCGAGCGGAAGGGCGACTAGATGTCGAAGAAGTCCTTCATGCGGCTGTTGAGCGAGCCGCGCTGGAGCATGACGTGCAGTTTCTCGGCGATGGTCGTCTCAGGCGTATAAACGTGCGGCCGTCGGACGCGCAAGTCGGCGTCCCGGGCCAGTTCCTTTGCCCGGGAGTGCGCACGCTCCAATGCCCGGGCCGCGAGGTCTCCCTCGGCGAGCATCTGGATGCGCCACGCGACCCGCCGGAAGAGCCACTGCCGGTTGCCCGACCGCGCCGGCTCCCCGAACACCTCGGCGTAGCGCTCGCGCAACTGCCCAACCGTCATGCGCTCCAGCGCCGCAACCTGCTTCTCGATCGGTTCTGCATCCGTCAGAATCATGCACACTCTCCGGCCTTGGACTCGTTCCGCGCGGGGCGAGCCCGCGTGTCCACACTGAGCCTCGATTCCCTAGAGAGTTCAAGTGCATCGACGGAGGATTCTCCCGCCAATTCGGGTGGTTCCGCCCGGGCCGCGACGGCGCGTGTGATCCCGTTGGCGATGATCCCCGCGAGTTCGCTTCGGCGCTGGCGAGCCGACATGTTGGTCGCGCGCGATGTCCTCGGCCGCGCGGGGCCGCTGCGTCCGTGCATGGGGATGTCCTTCCGCTCTTGCTATCAACGGGCGGGTGGCATCCCTCTACATCTGCAGCAGTGACGGAATCGTCGCACTATTGGCTTGGGCGCCCCACCGAGTTGTCCGCAGGGCAAGATGGCATGAGAACGGGCAACCGGATGGTTGCCCCTCCGGCCAAGCGAGAGGGCGATTCAGGCGCGAGCAGGGATACGGTGAAGACGGACACTCTGCACGCGATCGGCCACCGCTCGAGCATGTGTCTCGGGCTGCCCGTCATCGCCGCTCACCCGAATCACCTCGACACCCACTGCAGCCATGTGGGCGGCAGCTCGTTCGTACAGGTCGATTTCCTTTGAGGTCGATCCGGAGCGTTCGTATCGACTGTGCCGAGAGCGCTTCAGCAGGCGCCTGGAGATCATCTCTTCGCTAGCCTTCAGAATGACGGTGATGGCCGGTAGCAGCGTGCCTCGGTTGAGCGCCCAGATTGTCTCTAGCGGCACGCCATCAATCTGCTGCAGCACAAGGGAAGATTCGAGGTAGCGATCGGTTACAACCACAAGTCCTCGATTCACGGCTGGCCACAAGACCGTCTCAGAGTGGTACCGACGATCTGCAGCCACTAACGCTGCCAGTGCAAGTCCGACTGTGTCCTCGGAAACCCGTCGCACAAACCGTCCGAAGCGCGTCCGAGTGGGTTCGCACGTCTGAATTGCTGCAACGCCGATCTCACCCAGACGCGCAGTTAGGGCAGTAGCGAGCGTCGTCTTGCCCACGCCGTTTGGCCCCTCGACGGATACAAGAATCCCTCCGCTGCTAGGGCTCACTCCGCACGACCTCACTAGCGCCGATAGTGACCTGCTGGACAGGAGCTGTCGCCCGATGCGACTCCGCAGCTTCGGGGCACACCTCTGAGTCGAGTTCACCAATGCGCTTTCCTGACGCGACCACCGCCGCCGGGCAACCTTTACCGCATCCGCTCGATCGACCGCATCGCGTGCAGTGGATGTTCTGACCCATCTGCAATCGGCGAGCGAGCTGATACTCGTCCAGTCGCGTGGCCAAGTCAGTGTCGGTGAACGCATTGCCAACAATGAACTCCGCGGCGTTGTGCTGGCTTGCCGCGGTGCGAGCTGCGAACACGAGATATGGACAAATGGCCGTCTCGCCATTGGCGAAGACGTAGAAAATGTTGCCGGCCTCACAACCCGCCAGCGGGCGGGACTCGTTGGGAAATCGAATGTGGACGACCTCCACCCCACGATCATCTTGCGAGGTGGCCGACTCGATCTGCCGCATTATTTCGCGGTCTGCGGCCAGGCGATTCTGAGAGTGCACTCCGCGACCAAGCGCGGACAGTGGGTTCATGAGCACATACTTCGCCCCCACAGACGACGCAAAGTCGCAAAGAAGGGTGTATTCCTCGGGTTGCGCAAGCGAGTTGGGCGTCACTAGGATGCCTTGAAGAAGCCTGCGCGATGCTAGAAGCACGATCGCGTCTCTCGTCTTCTCAAAGGCATCCAGTCGTCCCCTGAACTTGCCGTGGCTAGCAGCTGAGAAACCGTCGAGGCTGACATTGACGTGTACGTCTTCAAACTGCGCCAGGCGATCGGCGAGATGTGGCCCGACACCGTATCCATTCGTGCAGAGACCGACCGAAATCGAGTGCTCCCGCAGCGACCTCACAATCTCAATGAGCTCTGGATGCAGGAGAGGTTCACCGCCCGTCAAGGTGACGCGACACACTCTGCTCTGGAGGAGCTGCGGGATCAGTCGGTGCCTTATGTCGTCAAGCTGCATGTCGATGCCATGACGCGTAGCCGACACAAAACAATGGGCACACCGAAGGTCGCAGCGCTCAGTGATCTGAATCAGCGCCTTCCGAAGGGGCGGTGTGACAGAGCTGCGGAAATAGCACGATGCGGCGTGCTCGGGATTTGGCAGGTATCGTTTCATGTCTTCGCCGCCCAATCTTTGAACTGGGCGTCGAGCGCGGTATCGGCCTGGACTGGTCCGGTACAAGGAGCAGAGCCCGACTTGAGTGCCTCGAACTCTTTCTCTAGGTGCTCAAACATGGTGCCGCCCTTGTGGCAGATGAGGACCGGCCACTCGCCCCCATTCTCGGAGCGATAGGTGTAGAGGGAAAGAATGGCGGTGCTGTCGAAAAGGTAGATGGTGTATAGAGGAGCACGCGGAGAGAGGAGCACTGTCGAGCTAGCAGAGGATTGGCTGCCCACTTTGGTGACCCAGTCGGTCCAAATGCGAACCCCCTCGTTCACGCGGTCTCTCTGCGTAGTGATGCGACGTGCGTGCTCGGGAAGGGTTCGATTGCGAAGCGCGGCTTCGGCAATCACAAATGAGTCTCCCGGATTTGGAAGTATCACCGTGAGCGAACAGTGCTTCCGGGCACTGAAATCTGTCAGCTCCTTGGAGACGCGTTGACTCCACTTGTCGCCATTGCAGAAGCAGACTCGCACGGACTTGGTGCTCTCGAACAGCTCACACCACGCTACTCCTTCGTAGAAGCTCGAACAGACCTTGTCGATTCCAGCATCTCCGCCCGCGACGGCGTGGTTAACGGCGTGGGCGATCTCTGAAAGAAAGAGTCGACGGATCAGGATCTCCGACGTGAACGCGACGACGCTGCCGCCAATCAGAAACGCCCCCAAGTGGTGGAGTGGGGACGCGAGCCAGGGTCTGACCTTCACCGCGGGCACCGTCTCGGCAGTGAAGAGAAGGACAAGCCCAAACAGAACCGCGATGATGCACGCGATGGCCACGATCAGGCGTGGTGAGGCCGGGGTTCCAGCGTTGACCGGAGTCGTTGCCATCGTTGCGCTCCTGGCATGGGCCTCGTCGCCCATCACGGGGTAGGCGACACGGAGATGCCGATCACTGCCCGTCCTGCCAAAGCCCCGGCGGTTCCGTCAGAGGATACTCTCTCGAAGCACCGTTCCCATCCGGCCCCCGATCGCCGATACCTGTAAACGGAGAGTCTGAGAGCGCGAGAGTTTGCGCCGGTCGGGCGCCCCGACGGGCCGTTCCCATCGGTCCCCTCTCCTCTCCCCCAAAGCCGAGAGCGCGAATCCCCCGCCACGCGTCGCCAGCGGGGCCGATCGGCGCGCCCTCGCCGTGAACGACACGGCCCGCCCCATTTGGGACGGGCCGCGTAAACTCCCCGACTAGGACTCGAACCTAGAACCTAGCGGTTAACAGCCGCTCGCTCTACCATTGAGCTATCGGGGATCGGGTTGTTTCCACCGCGTGAGGCAGGTGGGGAGGGGAAAGATAGCGGGGATTAGGGCGGGGGCAAGTCGAAGGGGGCGATTGCCCGGACGGACGCCGAACGGGGGCGGATCGCTCCTTTCATCGGCTATTCCAGCGCGCATCTCATGCCAAGGCATGGGCGTCGATCGCCCAGGCATTTCAACCCACCAGATTCACCGCGAGGGAGGTGGGTCGGCTCAGGGCGTGGCGCCCCAGTTTTCGAGGGCTTTGGTGACGTCCGCGAAGTTGACGTCGCCGTCGCAGTTGGCATCGCCGGTGGGGCCGTGGTTTCCCCATGAGGTGATGATGGCGGTGATGTCGGCGAAGTCGACGGAGCCGCTGCCATCGGCGTCGCCGAGGGGCGTGAGGCGGATGGTGATGTCGAGGCGGGGGGCGAAGTCCTCGATGTCGATCTCCTTGCAGTAGAAGTTGGCGTAGGAGCCCGCGCCGGGGCCGGGACCGCCAGTCGAGGCCTGCTGCAACGACGTCGCAAGGAGGCGGAGCAGGCCGGTGTCGCATGCGCGGCGAAGGTACGCCTGGACATCCGGATGGTTGACGTTGAGCGTGAACACCGTGTCCGTGTCCACCGGAACGAGCGCGCCGGGCGCAAGGGCGGCGATCTGTCCGACGGCGAACGGGGTCGGGTCAAACTGGTCGCGGACGTTGTTGGCGACATCGCGTTCAACGCGGCTGGAGTAGTCGGTCGGATAGGCGAAGCGCGTGTCGCTGGTGGGGAATGAGCCGGGGCCGAAGGGGGGCGCGGGGCGCTCGGGTGAGCCTTCGTGGTAGCAGGGGAACTGATTGAGAGAGGGGATCGAGGGATCGATCCGGCACGCCATCCATCCGCCGCGGAACGCCACGCCGTAGAGTTCGATGGGTCGTCCGTCGGGGTCGGCGGCGCCTGAGAGGTAGGTTTGCCAAGGGTCGTAGGTGGGGTCGTAGCGGTAGAAGTTGTGGTTGCTGACCTTGAGGGTGAGGACGGCGGAGAGGACGCGGTACCCGCACGATCCGCGGCCGATCGGGAGGTTCGCGGGGAAGTCGAAGCCGACGAGCAGTTGCCCGTCGCGCTGGTCGAAGGTGATGGGGAAGAAGGCGGTCTCCTGGCCGAGGGAACTGAAGGTTTTGGCCTCGAACTCGTATCCCGACGAGGCGGCGAAGGGGTAGACCCAGCGGTCGATGGCCGGTTCGGTGAAGGAGAGGTTGATGGTTTGTGCGGGTGCGGTGGCGGCTGGAGCCGACCAGAGCGCCAGGAGCGCGGCGGCGGAGGCCGAACGGAGTCCGGACATTCGGGATATATTCATCTTCTTCTCCTCTTCGCCGCACGTTCGGGCGGTCAGGTGGTGTTTGGCCCGCATTTTGTTATGGGAATAGGCGGATTGCCGGTTGAAACGACGGCGGCGCGTTCGTATCGTTGTTCACGAACAGCCCGGGGTCAAGGAAGGAGCAGAAAATGAAGCGCATCCATGCTCCGAACCGCTCCGCAGCCCGGCGCGGGTTCACGCTGATCGAGGTTCTGGTGTCGGTGGCGATCATCGCGGTGCTGATTGCGATCCTGCTGCCGGCGCTGTCGAAGGCGCGCCAGTGCGCGTTCATCACGGGCGAGTTGTCGGCGGCGCGGCAGTTCATGCTCGCGCACCAGACGTATACGAACGAAAACCGAGGCCTGATCCTCGTCGGGTATGCGAGCGAAGAGATGGTGCGGAGCGGGCAGATCGTGGCGCGGAACGCGACGGGGCGGCGTCTCACGGGTGAGATTGCGCGGCGGTATCCGTGGCGGCTGATTCCCAGTTTGGAGAATGCCGTCGACATCATCTTCCGCTCCGAGCAGCAGCGGGACGCCATGCGCTCGATCTGGGGCGACGAACGGGCGGACTACGCCGTGTCGCTCCTTCCGCGATTCGGGCTGAACCAGACGTTTGTCGGCGGTAACTCCGAGTTCTACGCGTTCTCTCCCAGTCCGGTGGTCCAGCAGCGAACCCGGGCCCGGTGGGGGCCGCGCTGGTTCATCCAGCGGGACGCCGACGCGGCCCAGCCTTCGCGCCTGATCGCGTTTGCCTCGTCCCGGAACACGGCGGCCGCCGCGAACTCCGAGGACGGGTACTTCTATGTGAAGGCCCCCTCGTTCATCCAGCGAAACTGGGCAAGGCAGCCGGACCCGGCGTTCACGGGGGCGGACACCGGGAATGTCGCGTTCATCTTTGCCCGGCGCGGTGTTTTCGCCATGCTCGACGGGAACGCTCAGACGCTTTCCTTCGAGGAGGCGGACGACATGCGGCGCTGGTCGCCCTCGGCCACCGCCGAGGATTGGAAACTCCCGCCGCTGTAACGGCGGCGTGCCTAGACTTACTCCGGCGTCGCGCCACCGAAGGCCGCGCAACGCCGGTTGATGCGTGCCGGCCTTCGATTGCACAGGGAGAGCAGAGATCATGGATATCCGTTCCACCGCGTTCGCGGCGATCGCCGCGGTTGTCGCCTCGTCCGCTTCGGCGGCCGTCGTTCCCTTCACCGAGAACTTCGCCACGGACGCGGCGAACTGGACCGGCCCGGCGGGTCCTGCGGGCTACGACCCCGCGGGGCACATCGCCGCGGAGACCAACGTGAACAGCGCCGCGTTCGGCGTGGTCATCGCGCTGCGGGGCCAATCGGCCAATAACGCCAGCGGCGGGGCGTTCGTCGGCAACTGGATCACCGACGGCGTGTCGGCTCTGACGTTCTCCGTGAGGCACAGCGCGCCCGTGCCGATGAACTTCGGGGCGAGGCTGACGACGCCGGTCAACTTCCCCGGCGCGATCGGGATCGACTTTGTTCCGGTGATGCCCGGCGTGTGGACGACGGTGACGATCCCGATCAGCGCGTCGTATCCGGGGTGGGTGTCGTTCGAGGGGTCGGACTTCAACACGATCTTCTCGAACATCGGGAACGTGCAGCTGCTCTACAGCGTGCCGCAGTCGCTGGCGGGCACGGGGACGCTGGTGCGCGTGGAGGCGGATGACGTGAGCATCGTGCCGGCGCCCGGCGTTGCGGCGGTGCTGGGCGCGGGGCTGCTGTTGAGGCGGCGGCGGTCCTGATGACAAAGCACCGGTCGCTCAACGCCGCCCGATGAGCCATCGGAGGGCGGCGAGGGCGCGGCGGGCGCGGAGTGCGAAGCGGAGGCGACGGATGGAATCGTCGTCGGAGTCGATGCGCCGAGCCTGCTCGAGGAAGCGCTCGGCGCGACTCCATTGGCCGGCGTGGATGCACGCCAGGGCCATGTTGTGCAGGGCGGCGAGGTGGCGCGGTTCGAGCCGGAGGGCGCGCCGCTCGGCGTCCATTCCGCCGGCGTGGTTCCCCAGTTTGAAAGCGCACACGGCCAGGGTGTGCCAGGCGGCGGCGGTTTGCGGCTCGCGCTCGACCAGTACGGCGGCGGCGTCGGCGGCGTCGCGCGGGAGGCGCGCGTCCATCAGGAGGTCCGCCAGATCGGCGATCTCCGCGGTCTCAAACACCTTCGGCACTCGGCGGAAAGCGCGCAGGTCGGCGCGGAGGAGGCGACGAGCCTCGCCCAGGTCTCGCGCCGCGATGGCGAGGCGCGCGAGCCGACGGCGGGCACCGGGATATTCGGGATCGGCGTGGAGAACGTGCCGGAGCTCCGAGGCGGCCTCGTCGGGGCGTTGCTGGTGGAGCGCCAGATCGGCGAGGCGGAAGCGCGCTTCGGGGTGCTCGGGGTCGATCTCGAGAACGCGGCGGAGTTTCTCCGAGGCATCGGCGAGGCGTCCCATGCGGACGAGGAGGCACGAGAAGTCGAGGAGCGTTTCGATATCGCCCGGGGCGTCGCGGAGTTCGCGGAGGAAAAAGTCGCGGGCTTTGTCGAGTCGCCCGAGTTCCGTGTACGCCGCGGCGAGCCGTGCGTGGAGCCTCGGCAGGCGCGGGTCGAGGCGGAGGGCCCGCTCGAAGCAGTAGGCGGCGCGGTCGTAGCGGGCACGATCCATGAGCGACTCGGCGATGTTGGCGTAGGCCCCGGCATGGTCGGGATCGATCTGGATGGCGAGGTAGAAGGACTGCTCGGCCTTGTCATGGTCGCCGAGGCGGGCGTAGGCCTCGATGAGGTGGACGAGCGGGTCGGTTCGGGCGGTATCGGCGCGGTGGGCGGCTTCGAGCCACGCGGCGGCGGCGTGGGGGTCGTCGGTTCGCAGCGAGTTCAGGCCGAGGAGCGTGAGCGTGTTGGGGTCTTCGGGCTGAAGGCTGTTGGCCCGCGCGAGGGCTTTGAGGGCTTCGGCGTATTGCCCCGCGGCTTCGAGGGTCAGGCCGAGGTTGAAATGCCAGTCGGCGCGCGACGGGTCTCGGGAGAGCGCCTCGCGGAGTTCGGAGGCGGCGTCCTCCCAACGCCCGGCCTCGTACAGTTCATGGGCACGCTCGACGTGCCGCTCGGCTTCGAACCACTCGTTCATCATGGGCCTCGTTGATGACGGGGGACCGCTCCACGGTGATGCGGCGTATGATAGCGGCGTGCGGCGGCGCGGCGCGGGGTTGCGCGAGAAAAGCGCCACGAGCCGCGCGACTCGGCGGAGCACCTATGACGTTCACGAGCGGGACAAGCATGTTCCGGCGGAATCACGCACGGCGCTGGAGGCGGTTGGTGGCGCTCGCCGGTGCTGTTGGCGTGCTGTTGGGGTGGTGCCCGAGCGCGCCGTGTCAAAGCGCGGCGTTACAAACCGCCGAGGTTGCCGAGATTGCCGCCGCGCTGCGCGCCCCGGCGTCGTCCGAGGAGGAGAGGACACGGGCGGTGGAGGCGTTGATCGCTCGGCTGCCGGAGGAACAGGCGAGGGCGGTGCTTCAGGAGGGGCTGTGGGACGATCGGCCGGCGGGGATCAGGCGGATTGTGGCGCTCGCGGTCGCCGAGTCGGATGCGGACTGCTCGGTCCTGGTCCGGTCGCTCGGCACGGCGCTTGCGGCGTCAATCGTGGACGGTGGATCGGGGGGCGATGCGGCGGCGCTCATCCGGGCGCTGGGGAGGCATCGATCCAAGGCGGCGGCGCAGGCGCTGATGGAGAATGTCGTAATTCCGGAGGGGATCGAAGCGAGCCTAGTGGAGGCGGCGATTGACGGGTTGAATCGTTCGACGGGTCGGCGGGATGGGGGTCGCCGGGCCGAGGGTTGGCGGCGGTGGTGGCGGGAGGCGCGGTGGGTGCCGGACGAGGACTGGTCGGCGGAGATCGCGGGGGGCGTGCCGCAGGCCGAGGAGGCGCGCGAACTCGGAGATCGGGTGGCGTTGCTGTACAAGCGGCTCCACGCGGCGACGGCGGAATCGGGGCGCGATGCGCTTCTGGTGGAGATGCTCGAGTCTCCCGAGGCGGGCGTGCGGCACATGGGGTTCGAGTTGATCATGCTCGCGCTTGTGAACGCGAAGCCTGTCGGGGACGCCGTCGCGGGCGCCGCCGCGGCTCGTCTTGATGATGCGGATCCCCTCATCCGTGGGGAGGCGGCTCGGACGATTGAACTCCTCGGACGCGCCGAGGACGCGGAGCGGCTGCGTCGGGCGCTGGGGCACGAGGAGGATGCCTCCGCGGCGGCGGCGATGCTGCGGGCGGCGGCGCGTCGGCCTGACGGCGGGTTGGTGGGGCCGGCGCTCGCGTGGTTTGGGCGGTCCGCGGATGGCGCGGCGCGGTCGGCGGCGGCGGAGGCGCTGGCGTCATGCCTGTCCGCGGGGATGCAGGTCGAAGCGGACGAGTTGGCGCGGGTCGCGGCGTCGCTTCGCTCAAAGCCGGTGCGCGACTGGACTGAGGCGGAGTTCCGGCTTGGCGTGGCGATGGGAGCGTTCGACGGCCTGGCCCCGGCCCTGACCTCGCCGGATCGAAAGTCGGCGGTCGCGGCGGCGGATGCGTTCGCGGCGGACCCCCGCGCGCTGGCGCGGCTCATCGAGGCGGCGGGCGGGCACCCGGATCTGTTCTCGGCAGCGGCGACGGGCGTCCGCGCTCATGCCGCGAATGCGGACGGGTATGGAACGCTCGCATCGCTCCCCGCGCCGAGCGAGGAGGCCCGGTCGGCCGCGCTGGCGCAGGTGGCGGCGGCGATGTCGCCGGCGGAGTTGCACCGCGTCGCGCGCGGCCAGGCCACTCCGGCAGCGGTCGATGCGCTGCTGGCGCCGATCATCACGCCGGAGTATCTGGCGGCGCCGGCGGAAGCAGCCGAGAGGGTGGACCTCGCGCTTCTCCTGGCGCGGAGCCGCGTCAGACTTGGGCGTCCCGCGGATGCGTTGTCGGCGGTGGCGTTGCTCCCGCCGACGTGGCAGGGGCCGCGGGTCGTCGCGCTTCGGATCACGGCGCTGCTGTGCATGGAGCGATTGCCCGATGCGGTGGCGGAGTGCGATCGGGCCGGGGATGGGGAAGAAGCGGCGCTCACGGCCGCACAGGCCGCGGACGCATGGCTCGACGCCCTCGAAGTGTGCGCCTCCGCGGGATTGCGCGCGGCGTTCGAGGATCGCTACGTCTCGGCCCTCACGCCGGAACAGCAATCCCGATGGCGCGCTCTGCTGCGACCGTGAGGCCGGCTCCGGTTGCGCTCCGAGGGTCATATGGACCACACGAGTCTCCCGGCCGGGACCATTCGCGTCGCCGTCCGTCTCCGCGGTGTTCCTCTGCCCCCCGCGCGTTCAGCCCTTTCGCAGAATGCTGGCGGGACGGAAGGAGCCGTCGATGATCTTCCTCGGATCGGCCTCGAGCCATTGGTCGAGGACGCCGGCGTAGATGTTGCGGAAGTCGGCGTTGAACTTGAGGTCGCCCTGGTCAAGGTCGGTGAGCGAGGGGAGGTCGCCGATGACGCCCGGGCGGACCATGGGGCCCATGAGGAACATCGGGGCCGCGGTGCCGTGGTCCGTGCCTGCGGAGCCGTTTTGGCCGACGCGCCGGCCGAACTCGCTGAAGGACATGGTGAGGACCCTGTCGTCGAGCCCGGCGTCGGCGAGGTCTTTGTAAAAGGCGCGAACGGATGAAGCGAACTGGTCGAGGAGGTTGGCGTGCGTGCCGGTCGCGCCGCCCTGGCCCGCGTGGGTGTCGAACCCGCCGAGGGTTACGTAGTAGACGCGGGTTTCGAGGTCGGCGCGGATCATCGCGGCGACCATCGCCAGTTGCTGCGCGAGGCGGTTACGGGGGTATTCGGCGCCGGGGCGCCTGGCGACGGCGTCGCGGATGCGGTCGCTGGCGACCTGAGCGTCGAGCGTCGTGCGCGTGAGGAAGTCGTTCGTTGAGGCGGTGGAGGCGGGCGGCGAGGCGTTCATGAGGGCGGCATAGGCCTTGGCTTCGGCGTCGCCCACATCTCCGCCGGTCCATTTGAAGAGGTCGGGGGACTCAAAGGAGATGGGCTTGAAAGCGCGCCCCTGCATGGCGAGGGGGGCGGTCCGGCCGATGGCGATACCGTCGTGCCCGGAGCACCCCCCGGAAGTGCCGGAAGCGCCCGGCGCGCCGCTGCACTGGTTGTCGAAGTACCGGCCGAGCCAGCCGTCGCCCGTGCCCGAGGTGTCGGCGGTATGCCAGATATCGGTGCTCTTGAAGTGTGAGCGGTTCGGGTTGGGGTAGCCGACGCCTTGGATGATGGTGAGCATCCCCTCGTCGTGCATTTCCTTGAGGGGAGCGAGGCGCGGGTGCAGCCCGAGGCCGTCGAGTTTGCCGTTCTTGGAAAGTCGCAGGACATCCTTCTCCGGGATGGCGATGGCGGGGCGTGCCTTGTAGTAGGCGTCGTGGCCGAAGGGGACGACGGTATTGAGTCCGTCGTTGCCGCCGGCGAGTTGCACGACGACGAGGATTCGGCCGTTGGACGCCGAGGCCGGGCTCACGCCGACGGGATTGCCGCCCGCGAGTGCGACGGCGGAGGAGTGAAGGAACGCCGGGATCGTTACGGTCGCCGAGGCGAGCGTGAGTCCCTGGACGAGGAAGTCCCGGCGGGTGAAGGCCTTGGAGTTATTCAGGTCCATGCGTCAGGGCCCCTTTCTCCCGCGATGCGTCAACACAGTTGGTATTCCGGCGCGGCGGCGATGAGCGAAAGCGTTCGCGCCACGCTCGTCGCGTCGATCCGGCCGAAAGACCGCAGGTAGTCTACGACGGCCTGCTCCCTCGCCGGGTCGAGGCTTTGCCCGAGGCAGAAGCGGATCAGGGCGCGTGCCAGGGCCGCGGGGTCCTTTTCCGCGCCTGCGGCGTGCTCGCTGGCTTCGATCAGGAGGGGGAGGAAGTCGTATTTCTCAACGTCCGCCAAGGCGTCGTACCCTTCGGGCATCTTTCCGGTGAGGAGGAAGTTCGCGACGTTCTGGCGGATGTAGAGCGTCGAGGTGTTGATCCACGAGCGCCCGCCGTCCCATCCCTTGACGCTCGGCGGGTAGAAAAGGCTCTGGCCCATCAGGTCCATGGCGTCGTTGAGGATGCCCAGGTCGCGCACGGGCGCATCGAGCGAGCGCACGAGGCCGACGACGAGTTCGGCGGGACTCTTGATGCGACCGAGGCGGACGGCGGGGTCGTGGAAGTGCTCGGAAAGAAGCAGGCGGCGGAGCATCGGCTTGAGGTCGTACCTTGCGGCGAGAAGCCATGAGGCCATGTGCTTCACGACGGCGAGCGCGGCCCGGCGGGCGTCCCCCTCGGCGGGGATGTCGCCGACGAAGTAGCGGTAGAACTTCAGGGCGATGAACTCGGAGCACTCGCGTTTGGCGAGGATGGCCTTGACGAATCCGTCGCCGTCGAGCCCGCCGGTCTTTCCAAGGATGGTCTTGGTTCCCTCGTCGTGCCAGTCGTTTCGGAAGGCGAAGTCGTTGAACTCGAAGGTGTAGCCGGTGAGGGCGCGGGCGCCCTCCTTGATGTCCTGCTCGGTGTAGTGGCCCTCGCCCAGGCTGAAGAGTTCCATGAGTTCGCGGGCGAGGTTCTCGTTGGGGCGGCCCTTGCGGCTCTCGTTGTTGTCGAGATACGCGATCATTGCGGGGTCGCGGATGATGGCGAAGAGGAGCGAGCCGAAGTTGCCCGCGGCGTGCCGCCGGAACAACTGGTTCTGCATGAACATGTGGTACGAGTTCTCGATCGTTCGATAACTCGTGGCGAAGTGCCCGTGCCAGAAGAGCGTGAGTTTCTCCTCCAGGGGGCGCGGCGTCTCGATCAATCGGCGGAGCCACCATCGCTGGAGTGAGTTCATCTGCTTGCGGTCGGCCTGCTCACGCTGCTGCCGCGCCAGGCGGACCTTCGCGAGCGTGTCTTCATCCTGCGCCCGCCGGGCGCGCTGAATCTCCTTGCGCTGCTCCTCCGTCGGCGGCTTCATGATCGAGTCGTCGAAGTCGTCGGGCCGAACGGCGGCATAGCCGGGGGTCTTGTCGAAGTCGAGCAGGGCATCGACGGCCTTCTCCGGCGTCAGCCCGGCGAGGTACGCGACCTGCTTCGGCGGGCCGCCGAAGCCCGCACGCCAGAGCAGGTGCCGCGCCGTGTCCTCGGTCCACGCGGATTCGTCGATCGGTTTGATCGACGCGGTCGGGTTGCGGGGCTTCTCGGCCATGGGTCAACTCCGGGAGCGCCTTCGTAAGCAACAGCAGAACGACCAAATGCCGACGCGATTGCGGCGCGCCCGGGCGGCTGGTCAGTGTAGGTCCCTACCGAGTTCTCATGCCGTTCCCGCCGGGCGGGATCCGGGGTAATCGCATGATCAATCGGGTGCCCCGGTCTCGCTGGCCTTGCAGCGAGGCCGGGACGCACTTGCAACCCCGCCCCGGTCTCGCCGCAGACGGCGAGACCGGGGCAGCCGCGACCGTACTTCTCGATGAGGCCGTTGCCGCATCGGCTTGCGCGTCAATCCGCGATGTCGGCCAGTTCGACAATCCCCGGCGAGCAGTTCTGTTCCCCCGCGTGTTCGATGATCGGAAGGCCCGCATCGTTCAGGCCGCGAAGTACGCCGTCGAGGTGCGAGCCATCTCCGAAGCGTGCGCGGACCCTTTGATTGGCGCGCCAAAGGCGTGGCGCAATCCAACGGAGTTCTTCGGCGTGGTCCGGCCGGTTGAACGCGCGGGCGATGGCATTCGCCACCTGCTCGCCAAACGCCGTGAGATCGATGGGCGCTGTTGTGAACTCGACAAGTGCGGCGGCGGGTCGGCGGAGGTGGCTCGTCAGGGACTGCCGCGGGTTGTTCACATTGATCCCCACGCCGATCAGCAGCCACGGCCTTCCCTCGTGCGTCAGTCCCTCGCACAGGATGCCGCAGACCTTGGCCTCGCCGATCAGGAGGTCGTTCGGCCATTTCACATGGATGCGCGGCTCGCCGCCGAGAACCGCTTCAAGCACGCGCCCCACGGCGGCGGCGGCGCGGAGGCTTGCGGTCGTTGGGTCCACGCCGGGCAGCGCGACGGTCATCCACAAGCCGCCCGCAGGGCTTTGCCAGACGCGACCGTCCCGGCCGTAGCCCTTCGTCTGCTCGCCCGCCGCGAAGGCGCTCGGCTCGGTCAGGCCGCGTGCAATCGCTTCCCTGGCCCAGGTTTGTGTTGAGCCGACGATGGGCTGCCATTCGACCGGGATGGTCGAGGCGTTGGCGGAGATTTCCTCGCGTGGCGGCATCATCGGATTGTCAGGCGAATTCGGCCCCCTGCAACCCCACCCGCCCGATTCCCAAACAAATACCGGCAACACCATGTTGCCCCCCGCGTGAGTCGGGTCGATACTCTTTGTGGCTCCGATGCAGACTCCAGCCGTCGATTTCGAGCCGATTCCGAGGCCGCCGCGCTCTCCGAGCCAAGCGGCGACGCTGTTGCTTGCGCTCTTTGTCTTCGCGGCGATCCCCGCGGTCTCGCTCACGCAGGGGCTGGATGCCGCCATTCTCGCGGAGTTTGTCAAGGAGCAAGGGCGAACCACGCCGCTCCGGGACGTCGGGATCACGCCGAAGAGGGTTTCAGATTCGTCGGCATGCCAGCGGGCGCGAACGTCCTCGGGCGAGCGCATCGTGGCGCGCCTCCGCGTATCGGCGGTTCGTCGTGTGGATCTCTTGCCCCGGCGCGCGTGGCTGGCCGAGGCGCCTTGTCCCGCCGACCACCATGTCCGGGCGGCATGGCTGAGTCTCCCTCCGCCGCGCGCGTAGCGTCGCGACCGGCCGGATCCCCTTCATCAACCCGTGCATCCTGCCGCGCTGCTCATCGCCGGCGATGACCCTCCATTTGAGGAAGGCATCGCGGCGGGCGCGGATTGACCCGCATCCATACCCGGGCGCGCGATCGCGCCCTGAAAGCCACGCCATGCCAACCGATATCCCCCTCGTAGGCCCGCTGATTAACAAGATCTTCGGCACGCGCAACGAGCGATTCGTCCGCCGATACCTCTCCAAGGTCGCCGAGATGAACGCCCTGGAGCCGAAGGTCCGCGCGATGACCGATACGCAGATCCAGGCCCAGTTCGCCGAGTTCCGCCGGAAGTACCTCGGCGGAGCGCCGACCGATGACATGCTCGTCGAGGCCCTGTCGATCGCGCGCGAAGCGATGGACCGGGCGGTCGGGATTCGCAACGTCTTCAACCCGAAGTACCGCGAGCAGTTCCCGGTCGATCGGCTTTCGCCCGCCGTGCGCGCGCTCTATGACCAGACTCTTGCGGCGATGGACGCGGCCCCGGCGAAGGAGCCGGCGGGGCTTTTCCTCGGCAACACCGCGCCCCAGGCGGGGTGGATATGGATGGACATCCCGACCGAGGTGTACGACGCCGTCCGCGAGATATTCCCCGAGAGCCGCCCGCCCTTTCGGGCGCGCCCGTTCGACGTGCAGTTGATCGGCGCGATGGTGCTCTACGGCGGGAAGATCTCCGAAATGAAGACGGGCGAGGGCAAAACCATCGTCGCGCCGCTGGCGACCTACCTCGCGTGCATCGAGGGGTGGAAGGTCCACGTCGTGACGGTCAACGACTACCTCGTCCAGCGCGACCGCGATTGGACGTACCCCTACTTCCGCGCCCTGGGGCTGACGGTCGGGGCGATCCACCCGATGCACATGCAGGACGAGGACGAAAAGCGCCGCATGTACATCTGCGATGTCGTGTACGGGACGACGGCGGAGTTCGGCTTCGATTACCTCCGCGACAACATGAAGCGCTCCGTGGACCAGCAGGTGCAGCGCGCGCGCGAGTTCGCCATCGTGGACGAGGTGGACTCGATCCTGATCGACGAGGCCCGCACGCCGCTGATCATCAGCGGCCCGGCCCACGAGGACGCGCCGCGGTACGAACTGGCGGATCAACTGGCCCGCCACCTCGTCTCCATGAACGAGCCCTGGTTCGCCGCCGATGAGAAGGTGGACCAGTGCAAGAAACAGATCAAGGGCACCGAGGGCGACATCCGGAACGCGCGCGACAAGGCGACAATCCCTGAACTCCAGGCGCGGCTGAAGCACCTGAAAGAGCAACTCCCCGCCCTCGAAGCCGAGCGGGGCAAGTTCACGCAGTTCTACGAGGTCGAGCGCGAGAAGAAGCAGGCTCACCTGACGCACCACGGCGTGGTCGAGGCGCAGAAAAAGGCGAACCTCGGCTCCTTCTACGTCGGCGAGAACATCGACATGCCGCACCTGCTCGAGCAGTCGCTGCGGGCCCACGTCATCTACGACCGCGACCGCGACTACATCGTCGCGCCGCTGCCCGATCAGCAGTCGGGCAAGGCCGAGCCGAGCGTCGTCATCGTGGACGTGAACACGGGCCGACCCATGGTCGGGCGCCAGTGGTCGGACGGCCTGCACCAAGCGGTCGAGGCGAAGGAGGGGGTCCGCATCAAGCAGGAGACGCAGACCGTCGCGAGCATCACGATCCAGAACTTCTTCAAAATGTACAAACGGCTCGCGGGCATGACCGGCACCGCCGACACCGAGGCGCAGGAGTTTCACGACATCTACAAACTCGACGTCGTGACGATCCCCACGAACCTGCCGGTCGTCCGCCGGGACTTTGACGATGTCGTCTACCTGACCGGCAAGGACAAGTGGGAGGCGATCGTGGACGAGATCAAGGCCTGCCACGACGTGGGCCGGCCGGTGCTCGTCGGCACGACCAGCGTCGAAAAGAGCGAGACCCTCTCGCGCATGCTTACAAGCAAGCACGGCATCCAGCACGAAGTGCTGAACGCAAAGCAGCACGAACGCGAGGCCAACATCGTCGAGAACGCCGGGCAACTCGGCGCCGTGATGATCGCCACGAACATGGCGGGCCGCGGCACGGACATCAAACTCGGCCGCTGCACGCGCCAGCAACTCCTCGACCACTGGCTCCGCCGCGGGATCGCCCCGCGCGAACTGACGGCCGACGCGACCGACGAGCAGGTGCGCGAGCACGTCTATCGCAAGATCGCGCCGAAGGAACTGGGGATCCAGAAGCGCGAGGTCGAATCCATGCCCGCGGCGGAACTGGAGTTGCGACTCCTTCGCCATTGGGCGGGGCAGCACACCTTCGCCGACACCAAGCGGATCGAGCGCGCCACCGCCGAGGAACTGCGGGAGGTCCTCAACGAGCAGGGTCGGTTCCTGCTGCATCGCATCGGCTGGGTCGAGAACATCGAGCAACTCGGCGGCCTGCATGTCATCGGCACCGAACGCCACGAGAGCCGCCGCATCGACAACCAGTTGCGCGGGCGCTCGGGACGCCAGGGCGACAAGGGGTCGAGCCGCTTCTTCGTCGCGCTGGACGACGAACTGATGAAGTTGTTCGCCGGCAACACGACCATGGCGATCCTCTCCAAACTCGGCATGAAGGAGGGCGACGCCATCGAGCACCCGATGCTGAGCAAGAGCATCGTGCGCGCCCAGCGGAAGGTCGAGGAGCGAAACTTCCAGTGGCGCAAGACGATCCTCGAATACGACGAGATCATGGAGCACCAGCGGCGGGACTTCTACGGCACGCGCCAGCGCGTGCTCGAGGGCCGCGACGTGAAGGGGCTGATCTTCGAGTACATCGAGGACGCCGCCGCCGCCGCGGTCGCCAAGTACCTCGATCCGGATTATTTTGCCGAGTGTGTCGCGGAGTACGCGCGCGAGACGATGGGCTGCTCCATCGAGCCGGCCCGCATGCGCGGGAAGGACCGCCACGACGCCGAGGACATCCTCCGCAAGGAGGCGATGGACGACGCCCGCCACGAGATCGAGGTGACGCTCGGCGAGTACATCCCCGAACTCAACGACGAAGCCAAGGAACTCACCGACCGCGACAGCAAGGGGCTGGTCTCCTGGGCCGCCAACCGCTTCAAGGTCGAACTGACCGAGGAAGCGGTGCTGGCGATGAGCCCGCGTGAGATCCGCGACCGCCTGCAGGAGGCGGCCCGTGAGCAGATCCTCGCCGCCGACCTCTCCGACCTCGACAAGTACCTCGTGAAGAACTACGGGGCGAGGGAACTCTCGAAATGGCTCAAGAGCACGCTCGACCTCGACCTGACCGTCGAGGAGATCACCAAGGCGGAGACGCAGGACGACGTAGTCGACGCCGTGCTCGCGCGGGTGAAGGAACTCTACTTCAAGCGCGAGATCGAATACCCCGTCGAGTTCATGATGGACCTGACGATGGCGATGATCCGCCAGCAGGGGCCGACCGCCGTCGCGGGGCTGATCGGGTGGGCCAACAGCCGGTACAAGATGGGTTGGGACGATGGCATCACGAAGACGCGCACGCCCCCGCAAATCAAGGACGACCTCGTCGAGGCGTCGAAGAGATTCTTCGAGGAAAAGCGGCTCGAAGCGGCGATCGAGGAAGCGCTCAAGGCCGACACGGGCAACGACGCGCTGGCGACCCATTTCAAGGATCGTTTCGGAGCGGTGCTCCCGCCGTGGGTGCTTCGCCTGAAGGATGAAGACCGCAAGGAGGCGATCCGGGCCCGCGTCGAGAGCATCCTGCGTGCCGAACTCCTCCAGTTCGAGCGCTTCGTGCTGCTGGAGGTGCTGGACCCGATGTGGAAGGACCACCTCTACGAGATGGACAAACTCCGCGACACCATCAACTACCGCGCCTTCAGCCAGCAGGACCCGCGCATCGAGTACAAGCGCGAAGGCTCCCGCATCTACAAGGAGATGCAGGCCCGCATCCGCAATCGAATCGCCGAGTACATCTTCCGCCTGCGCCTCACGCCGCAGGTTGCGCCCCCGCCGCGGGCCCCCGCGCCGATGCCGCCTCCCCCCGGCGCACGCCCCGGCGCGCCCGCGATGCCCGCCCGCGTCGGCGGCTCGATGTTCGCCGGACCCGGGTTCGACGCGCCGCGGAGCGCGTGAACCGACGATCGGGTGCCACGGCCAGCGGAGCGAGTCTTCGAGCGCAGTCGGCCGTGGCGGGCGTCTCTGGCCGACCGCCACGGCCGACGGCGCCGGCCGAGGCGCCCGCGTTCTTCGATGCTCATAAGGATCGTCGGTCAATCGCTCGCACGCTCGGGATGAGCGGAGGGTCGCCGCAGCGAATCCCGTGGTCGCCCAGCGCGACAATGAAAGATGATCCCTGTCGCACAGGCTCACAGGGCGGTCGCATGATCCGGGGGCCCGGTCTCGCCATCCCCCGGCGAGGCCGGGGGCGCAGGCTGAGGGCATGCGCCTTATGGCGGGGACATGCCAGGCGGAGGGCGTCGATCTTTCTTGCGTTCCCCCACCCACTCCCTCACCTGCCGTTCCAGCACCTCCACCGGCACCGCTCCCTGCATCAGCACGGCGTCGTGGAACCCGCGCACGTCGAACGTATCGCCGAGCGCGTCTTCCGCCTCGGCGCGGAGCGACCGGATGCGCATCTCGCCGATCTTGTACGCCACGGCCTGACCCGGCCACGCGATGTACCGGTCGACCTCGCGCTCGATGTTCGTCTGCGTCAGCGCGCTGTTGTCGAGCATGAACTGAATGGCCCTGTCGCGCGGCCAGCCGAGGGCGTGTATCCCGGTGTCCACGACGAGGCGCATCGCGCGCCACATCTCGTAGGAGAGCCGACCGAAGTCGTCGTAGGGATCGGTGAAGAGCCCCTTGCCCTTTGGGTTGCTCGGCGAGCGCGCGTCGTCGCCCATTTCGAGGCCGAGTCGCTCCGAATACAGGCCCCACCCCTCGCCGAAGACCGTGTAGTCAACGGTCGTGCGCCACTCGGGCAGGCCCGCGCTCTTGAGTTCCTGCGCGAT
>CAZBDZ010000034.1:0-35186 GCA_964490785.1 uncultured Phycisphaeraceae bacterium | reverse complement strand
ACGGGACCGACCCATCCGCCAACGCCCGCCTTATATACGTGCCCCCCCCCCCCCCCCCCACCCTGTCAACCATAAAATGCCACAAAAACGAAAAAAATCAACCGAAACTTCTTGGAATCTATCTAGAATTCTCCCCGCCGAACTTCGAGAGAGGCCGATTCCGCCAACCGGGGTGATGCCGGCTGTACATCTGGGCCCGGCATTCGGCGACTAAGCGCAGGCTCGGATAGGATGGAGAATCAGCGCCACCGCTGGTGATGGCGCGGCCGACGGTGGCGCGCCCGCCGTCAATCCTGCGGCCAAGTCGTGGTTTTACCTATAATCCTGCCTCGTTTCGGCCCGTTCGCCGCATCCTCGTAGGCGGAGTACCATATCGGGCGAACGCCGGGGCCAGCGAGAAGGCCATGAACATCCTCATCGTGGACAAGTTCGAGAAGTCGGGCGTGGAGCAACTCAGCGCCCTCGGCCTCAGCATCACGCAGAAGCCCGACGCGGGCGAAGTCGGTCTGCCCGCCGCCATCGCCGAGGTCAACCCGGACATCCTCATTGTCCGCTCCACCAAGGTCCGCGCCGCAGCGTTCGAGCAGGCGAAGAGACTCAGCCTCGTCATCCGCGCCGGCGCGGGCTTCGACAACATCGACCTCGCCGCCGCCAGCAACCGGGGCATCTCCGTCTCGACATGCCCCGGCAAGAACGCGATCGCGGTCGCGGAACTCGCGTGGGGGCTGATCCTCGCCTGCGACCGGCGCATCGCCGACCAGGCCGCCGACCTCCGCGCCGGCAAATGGAACAAGAAGGAATACTCCAAGGCCCGGGGCCTCTTCGGGCGCACGCTCGGCGTGATCGGGCTCGGGACCATCGGGCTCGAGATCGCCAAGCGCGGCAGGGCCTTCGGCATGGAGGTCATCGCCTGCTCGCGATCCCTCGACGACGCCAGGGCCCGCGCGCTGGGCGTGGTGCGCTGCTCCAGCATCCTCGACATCGCCTATTCCGCCGACATCGTCTCCGTCAACGTCGCCGCCAACGAGGGAACCCGCAAACTCATCAACGAGTCCTTCTGCAACGCCATGAAGCCCGGCGCCTTCCTCATCAATACCAGCCGGGGCAGCGTCGTGGACGAGCCCGCCCTCCTCAAGGCCATGAAGGAAAAGGGCATCCGCGCCGGCCTCGACGTCTTCGAGGGCGAGCCGACCACCGCCGTCGCCGACTTCAAGACCGAACTCTCGGCCTCCCCCTTCGTCGTCGGCACGCACCACGTCGGCGCCTCCACCGATCAGGCGCAGCAGGCGATCGCCGACGAGGTTGTCCGCATCGTCCGCGTCTACAAGGAAACCGGGCAGGCCCCGGGCGTCATCAACATCGCCTCGAAAACTCCCGCCACGCGCCTCCTCTCCATCCGCCACCTCAACCGCCCCGGCGTGCTCGCCCACGTCGTCGGCGAGATCGGCAAGGCGGGCATCAACATCGAGGACATGCAGAACACCATCTACCAGGGAGGCCAGGCCGCCTGCGCCCGCATCAAACTCGACGCCGAGCCGCCCGTCGGCGTGATGAACGCCATCCGCACGGGCTCGCCGAACATCCTGTCCGTTGACCTGACCGCGATTGAGTGATTCCATTCACCACGGAGGACACGGAGATACACGGAGTCGAAGTTAAGACACAATAAGAACAATTAATTCAATTGATCAGTCTCCGTGTCCCTCCGTGCCCTCCGTGGTGAACTCCCAGGAGCAACCCATGACCACCGCCGCCGCACCGACCGTGATTCCCTCCAAGCCCTCGACCGATCGGGTGTTCAACTTCTCCGCCGGGCCGGGCGTTCTGCCCGAGCCGGTGCTGCGCCAGGCGCAGCAGGACCTGTGGAACATCCGAGGCTCCGGCATCGGCATCCTCGAGCACTCCCACCGCGGGCCGGTGTTCGACAAGGTGCTCGCCGAGTGCGAGGCCGACCTGCGCGAGGTCGGCAACATCCCGGCCGATTACGACGTCTTCTTCGTCCAGGGCGGCGCGTCGAGCCAGTGCTTCATGGTCCCGATGAACTTCGTCCGTGAGAAGTCGCAGACCGTGGACTACTTCAACACCGGCAAGTGGGCCTCCGACTCGATCAAAGAGGCCAAACTCTTCGCGAACGTCAACGTCGTCGCGTCGAGCGAGGCGACCAACCACGACCGCATCCCCGCGAAGGACACATGGAAGTTCTCCGCGAATCCGCTCTACCTCCACTTCACCTCCAACAACACCATCTTCGGCACGGAGTGGAAGTCCGAGCCGGTGCATCCCTCGGGCTGCCCCCTCGTGTGCGACATGTCGAGCGACTTCTTCGCCCGGGCGACGGACTTCTCCAAGTACGGCCTGGTCTACGCGGGGGCGCAGAAAAACCTCGGCCCCTCGGGCGTCGTCCTCGTCATCGCCAAGAGGTCCCTCATTGACTCCGGCCGCGATGATCTGCCCACGATGCTGAAGTACAAGACTCACGCGCGCAACGAGAGCCGATACAACACCCCGCCCACCTTCGCCATCTACCTCGTGGGCCAGACCGCCAAGTGGCTCAAGTCCTTCGGCGGGATCAAGGCAATGCAGGCCTACAACGAGGAGAAGGCGGCGATCCTCTACACGTTCCTCGACCAGTCGGGCTTCTACAAAGGCCACGCGCAGAAGGACAGCCGATCGCTGATGAACGTAACCTTCAAGTGCCCGACCGAGGACCTCGACAAGAAGTTCTGCAAGGAGGCGGAGAAGGCCGGCCTCGACGGGCTGAAAGGCCACCGCTCCGTGGGCGGCATGCGCGCCAGCATCTACAACGCCTTCCCGATCGAGGGCGTCCGCGCCCTCGTCCGATTCATGGAGAAGTTCGAGTCGGAGAACCGCAAGGGCTGACCCGCGTTCGCCCGACATACAATCCCGGCATGATCTGGCGGCTGATGACCCCGGTCGTCTGCGCACTGGCGGTGGCCTGGGCGGCGTTTGCGCCCCGGCCCCAGGCCCACGCCGCGAGCGCGTCGATCCCCTCCGCCGCCACGCCCGAACGCCGGCAGATCCTCATTCTCTACTCATACACCACCCTCCGCGGCTATTCCTACCGGCAGCAACGCGGAATCCTCACCGGCCTCGACCCTGATGCCGCCACCGGCGCGGGGAGGTACGACATCTTCGAAGAATCGATGGCGGCCGAGGATCAGGCCTCATACTCCGAGCGGGAGTTCGCCGATCGCCTCCGCGCGAGATACCAAGACGCCGGCCTCGATCTCATCATCGTAACCGACACCCCGGCGATCGAGTTCATGGATCGGCAGTGGGAATCATGCCTCCCCATGGTCCCCATGGTCTTCTCGGCCCCGTCGCGCGTCCCACCAAGGTTCCAGACCTCGAATCTCCCGGTAACAGGCGTCGTCGAAGTGCCGCCGGGACCGGCGACCGTGGAGTTCGCCGTCCGCGCCCAACCCGGTTTGCGCCGTCTTTATGTCCTCGTTGCCGGCCCGCTTGTGGGATCGATGCTGCAATGGACCACGACCGACGCTGCCAAGGTCCACGGCCTGGAGGTCGAGTTTCCCCTCAGCAACGGACCCGACGAATGCCTGCGAATCCTCCAATCGGCTCCGCCGGGTTCCGCCGCTGTGTACCTGGGCTGGCCCGCTGAGAAACCGGGCGGAGAACCCGTCAGCGCCTACCGCGCCTTCCGGGAAGCCGCCTGCCCCGTCTACTGCCTCTATGAGGCCCACGTCGGCACGGGAGTCGTCGGCGGCATCGTCGCCAGCGGGCGGGATTACGGCCTCGAGACAGGCAGGATCGCCAGAAGAATCCTCAACGGCGAGGATCCGCGCGCCATCCCCATCAACTGGGAAGGCGTCAACACCCCCATGTTCGACGCAAGACAACTGGCCCGATGGGGGATCGCCCGCTCTTCACTTCCGCCGGAGGCGGAGGTCCGCTTCGATACCCTCCGCTGGTATCAGAGGAACCGCGGAGTATTGCTCGCGGTCATCGTCGGCTCCGCCGTGGGATTGGGCCTGCTCATCCTGCTTGCCCGCGAACGCCGGGCCGCGCACGCCCTCAGACAAAGCGAGGAACGCTTCCGCGCCTTCAGCGAGAACCTCCCGGGCATGGCCTACGCCACCCTTCGCCGACCCGACGGCCGGCGCGTCGCCGAGTACCTCGGCCCGGGCCTCGAAGCCCTCGTCGGTGTCGAGGAAGGCGCCCGCATCCGCGTGGACGTCAACCGCCTCTTCGACCACATCCACCCGGACGACCGGGACAAGGTCATGCGCGAACGCATGGATTCCCTCTCCTCGCGCAGGCCCTTCGATTGCGAGTACCGCTTCCAGATCGCCGATGGAACCTGGAGGTGGCTCCGCGCCACCGCCACGCCCACGCTGCTCGCCGACGGCTCGGTCCGATGGCACGGCGTCGTGCTCAGCATCGACCGCGCCAAACGCACCGAGATCGCCCTCTGCCGACGGGATGACATCCTCAACGCCGTCGCGGAAACGGGACGCGTCCTCGCACAGTCTCCAGAATACAAGGAGGCCCTCGGCGTCGTCGTCCGCCTCCTCGGACTCGCCGCAGGCGCTGACCGCGCGTATCTCTTCGACCGCGTCACCGACCCGGCCCTCGGCCCGGCAAGCCGCATGATCGCCGAGTGGACCGCCGACGGCATCCCGGCGCAGATCGACGACCCGACCTTCGCCTACCTCCCGGATGCCGCGTGGGACCGTGATCGCTGGCTCGCCCCCCTCGCCCGAGGCGAGACCATCGTCCGCGCCATTACCGAGTGCCCCGAGCCGGAACGCTCGTACTTCGAGAGCCAGCAACTCCAGACCATCGCGCTGGTTCCCGTCATCCTTAACTCGCGGCAATGGGGCTTCCTCGGCTTCGACGCGATTCGCCAGCCGACACAGTGGTCCCATGTGGAACTCGGGGCCCTCCAGACCGCCGCCACCGCCATCGCCGCCGCCCTCGAGCGCGCCGACCGTGAAACGCGCCTCCGCCAGAGCGAGGAGCAGTATCGCCTCGTCTTCGAAGCGACCAACGACATCCTCTGGGACTGGGACATCGCCTCGGACAGAATCCACTGGTCGGAATCGCTCGTCCACACGCTCGGCGCGTGCAAGTGCGGGCTTACCGCTGACGCCGCCGCGTGCTTCCGCCGCATCCACCCGGACGACGCGAAACGCGTCGCCGAAGGCCGCGAACGATTCATCGTCGGCGACACCACGACCTGGCACGATGAATACCGCTTCCGCCGGACCGACGGCTCGTACGCCATCGTTTCCGACCGCGCCTCCGTCGTCCGCGACCCCTCGGGAAAGGCCGTCCGCGTCATCGGCGCCATGTCCGACATCACGCGCCTCAAGGACACCGAGGCCCAACTCCGCGAGAGCGAGGAGCGATACCGCACCATGGTCGAGTCGCTCCCCGTCGGCGTCCTCGTCCACGACGGCGACAACATCGACTTCGCCAACGAGGCCGTCCGATCGATCTTCCGCGCCGCCTCCGTCGCCGAGATCGCACGGACACGCTTCGCCGACCTGGTCCACCCGGACTTTCACCCGGTCATGCCCGAGCACATCAAGACGGTCATGGTCGAAGGCCTGCCCATCGATCCCTTCGAGTTGCAACTCCTCACCACCGATGGCGCCCCCTTCGACGCCGAAATCCGCTGCGCGCCGATCCACTTCCTCGGGCAACGCCGAATCCAATCCACCATCCTCGACCTCTCCGCCCGCCGACGCGCCGAGAAAGCCCTCCTCGAAAGCGAGGCCAAGTTCCGCCAGATCACCGAGAACGCGCAGGAGGTCTTCTGGCTCGCCGATTCAACGGGCCGACGCCTGGAATACCTCAGCCCGGCGTTCGAGTCGCTCTGGGGAGTCCCCCTGGATTCGCCCGCAGGGAACTCGGCCAGCTTCTTCGACAGAATCCACCCCGACGATCGCGCGCAAGCCGAGGCCTCCATCCGCGCCGCCTTCGAAGGACGCGAGCACGACTTCCGCATCATCCGCCCCGACGGCTCCTTCCGCTGGATCCGCGACCGCGCCTACCCGGTCCGCGATGAACACGGAAACACCGTCAAGATCGCCGGCGTCGCCTGGGACATCACCGGCGCCCGCCACGCCGAGGACACCCTCCGCCGAATCGCTCACACCAGGCAACTCCTCCTCAACGAACTCGACCACCGCGTCAAAAACTCCCTCTCAGGACTCCTCACCCTCATCGACCTCACCCGCACCGCGACGAAGGACGTCGCCGACTTCGCCGATTCGATCCGCGCCCGCGTCCTCGCCATGGCCTCGGTCCATTCGCTCCTCTCCGAAGGACACTGGGAACCCGTCTCGTTCGCGCGCCTCGTCAGGGCCTTGCACCCGCCGGAGGCCATCGGCCGAATCGACAGCAGCGGCCCGCCGGTCGACATCCCCGCCCGACAGGTCACCGCCCTCGCCACCATCGTCCAGGAACTCTTCACCAACAGCGTCAAGTACGGCGCCGCCGGAAACCGCTCAGGGCTGGTCAGCATTCACTGGGTCGCCCTCGAAGAAGCCACCGCCACCGCCGGGCCGCGCGTGCGATTGACGTGGCGCGAATCGGGATGCTCCGACATCCGCCACCCCGTTGCCCCCGGCGTGGGCACCCGACTCATCCAGGGGTTCTGCAAGTTCGAACTCAACGGCAGCGTCGAGTTCCGCTTCGGCGAACGCCATGTGGAGCACACCCTCACCTTCACCCTCGACCCCCTCCACCGTACCCCCCCGATGCCCGGCTTCGCCCCCGCGCGCCAGGCCCCGCCGCCGCCCGCCTCCCTCCGGCGCGAACGCGCCCCCACCGCCTGAAAGTGGCATGGGCTTTCCAGCCCATGCCGATGTGCCCGCACCTTGGGTCGCAGTGAGGAACACCCGCTGTAGCGGCGCAACTCTGCGAAGAAGGGTGTGCCACCTTCAAACTGCGACACGGCCCCCACCGCCTGATCCCGCCGACCCGCACCCGCTCCCTTGGGTAAAGTGTGCGGATGATCGACGCCCCACCGACCCTTGCCCAGGGCCTGATGTTCACCTCCTGGTGGACCCCGCTCATCCTCGTCGCCGCATTTGCCGCCTGGGGATGGATCGTCGCCACCGTCTACGACAAGGACGCCGCCCGCCATTACCTCCCGCGTCGCCGGTGGAACGCCATCCACCTGACCGCCGCCGTCGCCGCCCTCGGCATCGTCGTCCTCCTCCCGCTTCCATTCTTCATCGTCATCCCGGTCGCCATCGCCGTCCTGTGCGCCGACCTCCTCGCCTACTTCTTCGCCCACAACTCCGAGCAGCGCGTCCCAGAGAACGCCAAGTGGTCCCTTGACCTCAAGAAGATCATCGAGGCCCGCAAGGCCGCGAAATCGAAGACCCCCGTCTCCGCCTCGACCATGATCTTCAAAGGCCCCTCGGGCGAAATCCCGACCCCGCCAAAGGACTCGTCCGAGTACGAACTCCGCACCGAGACCGAACGGATCATCCTCAAACTCGCCGACGTTCGCGGCGCGCAACTCGACATCCTCCCGCTCAAGGACGGGTCCTACGGCGTAACAGCCCTCGTTGACGGCCTGCGCCAGCCCCTCGAACAGGCCGCCATGCCCGCCGCCCGCGCCGTCGCCATCATGGACCTCCTCAAGTCCGCCGCGGGACTCGACCTCCAGGACCGCAGACGACGCCTCCAGGGAGATTTCAAACTCGGACCCGCAAAGACCGGCCCCACCACCACCGCACGCGTAACCACCATGGGCAGCGCCGCAGGCATGCAACTCTCGCTCCTCCTCGACCCAGAGGGGCAGGTCAAGCGGTCCCTCGATGACCTCGGCCTGCATCCGAATCAACTCACGGACCTCAAGTCCCTGATCGAAGGCCGCAAGGGCGTCGTCCTCATCGTCGCCCCGCCCGACAACGGCAAAACCACCACCCTCTACTCGCTTATCCGCTCGCACGATGCCTACACCTCCAACGTCCAGACCGTTGAGGTCGAGCCTCAGATGACCATGGAAGGCGTCCGCCAGAATCGCTTCGATCCCAAGGTCGACGGCGCCGAATACAGCACCACCGTCCGCTCCATCCTCCGCAGAGACCCCGATGTCGTCGGCGTCGCCGAGATGCCCGACGACAACACGGGCAAGGAAGTCGCCAAGTCCGACCTCGACCGCACCCGCGTCTACCTCTGCATGCCCCTCGACGGCGGGCTCACGGGCATCCAGGTCTACGCCAAGGCCGTGGGGGACCAACGCGCCGCCGCCAAAAGCCTGTCGGGCGTCATCGCCCAGCGGCTCGCACGCAAACTCTGCCAAAACTGCCGCGCGGAGTTCCAGCCCACGCCCGATGTCCTCAAGAAACTCGGCCTGCCGCAGGACACCAAAAAACTCTATCGCAAGGGCGGGCAAGTCCTTATCAAGGACAAGCCTGTAACCTGCCCGGTCTGCGGTGGATCGGGATTCTTCGGCCAGGTCGGCGTCTTCGAGGTCTACACCATCGGTCCGGAAGAACGCGACCTCATCGCCCAGAACGACATCACGGGGCTCAAGGCCGCATTCCGCCAGAAAAAGCAGCAGAGCATCCAGCAGGCCGCCCTCATGCACGCCATGACCGGCTCCACCAGCGTCGAGGAGGTCGTCCGCGTCACCCAGCCCGTCGCCGCCCCCGCCAAGACGAACGCGCCCGGCAACTCGGACACCAAGGCCATGCCCGCCCAGCAGCCCGCCGCGCCCCAGTCGCCCCCCGCCGCCAAACCGGCACCACCGAAGTCCCCCGCACCGGCGAAACCGAAAACCCAGTCCTGACGGAGATCCTTCATCATGTGGTTCAACTTCTTCGTAGCGGCGCTGGTCATCGCCATCCCGGCCATCTGGTCCACCAAGTCCAAGGGCTACGGCGCCTTCTCCGCGCTCCTCGCCGCCGTCTGCGCGCTCGCCGCAGGCGGCATCGCCTTTGCCGTCTGGGAACCCGCCTCGTACCTCATCCTCGGCTGGGGCGGCTCGGCCTCGGGCTTCGCGGGGAATCTGCTCCAGGGAGCCGCGTTCTCCCTCGGCCTGATCGCCCCATTCCTCATCTCGCTCGTCGTCCTCCGCGTCGCCGTTGACTCGATCGTCAAATCCAATCTTGACCTCGGCGATACCCTCAATATGGCCGGGGCGCTCGTCTTCGGCCTGATGACCTCGATCATCTGCGTCGGCGTCCTCGTCATCGGCATCGGATACCTCCCGCTCCCGCGCTCAATCCTCGGCTACGCCCCCATCGAGGAACGCAGCGGCCAGGTCGTCTACGCCTCCAAACTCTGGATCCCCGTCGATCTCGCCGTCGCACGCCTCTACGAACGCCTCAGCCTCGGCGCCTTCGGCTCGCCCACGCCCCTCGCCCACTACCACCCCAACATCTTCGAGGCCGCCGCCATGCAGCGCATGACCTACGGCGACGCCTCCCGCAATACCATCGAACCCGCAGACTTCGAGGTCCTCGGCGCCTATTCCCTCACCGGAGCCGTCGACGAACTCACCAAGGACACCTTCCAACCCAAAAAGCAGGCCGTCATCTACCCCGACGGCTCCTCCCCCACGGGCGAGGCCGCCCTCGTCGGCTACGCCATCAAGTTCCGCTCCGGCTCCAAGGAAAAGGGCGGCAACGTCGTCCTCACGCCGGGACAACTCCGGCTCGTCTGCCGCGACGACACAGGCGACACCTTCGCCATTCACCCCATCGCCGTCATCGCACCACCCGAAGCCGTCGCCTCGGGACTCTACCGCTTCCGCTTTGACGCGCCGGAGGTCTTCATCGCCTCCCAGGGCGGCGGAGCCGACGCCGTCTTCGCCTTCGAGTTCCTCCTCCCGCGCGGCTTCAATCCCACGCAACTCCTCGTCAAGAACACGCGAGTGGACCTCGGCGCCGACCCCAAGACCGCCACGCCCAAGGCCTTCCCCAACTACCAGAGCCGCGACAAGGCCGTAACCGACGCCACACTCTTCTCGTCCTTCGGCGTCGCAACGCCGGGCGCGGCGACCGCCACCCTCGAAAAGAAAGGCTCAACCACCATCGGCCGCGCCGGCGGACGATTCGAGGGAATCGAGCAGGGACCGAACATCCCCAACGGCTACTCCTTCAGCCGAAACAACAAGGGTACGCTCGAACTCAACGAAGCCAACGAAATCGTCGAGGGACAGTACACCTTCGAGAAGAAGAAACTCACCGAGCGCGGCATCGAGAAGAGCCTCCGCGTCGAGAACCTCGCCGCAAGCAAGGATACCGGCATCATCAAGGTCCAACTCTCCGTCGGCGGGGCGCGGTCGATCTACGGCCGGAGCGTCGAGGCCGCCGAAGCCGTCCTCGTCCCACTCCTCATCGACAACCGGGGATCAACCTATGAACCCGTTGGTTATATGTATGAAGAAGGCGACAAAGTTACACTCCGCTACACCCCGGGAACCCCCCTCCGCGCCCTCTCCGAAGCCCCGGCCCTCAGCCGCGCAAAGCGCGACCAGACCCTCATACTCATCTTCCGCCCCACCAAGGGCGTGAAGATCACCTCCCTCGCCCTCGGCTCAAAGGAAATCGCCGCCTTCGAGGAAGGGGTCGACGTCCGCTGACACGGCGGGACGGTTTCGCAATCCCGCCCTCTCCCCCACCGCCCGCGACACCATCATCCCCGCGGAAACGCCGACCCATCCAGCCCGATCTGCCACAGCGTCCTCGGCACGTCGAGCGACAGCAAGTGGAACCGCAGCATCATCAGCGCCAGGTTCGCCGAGCGGTCGCGGATGTCGTCGCGGTCTCCCGTGATGAGGAATCGGCGCACCTCGACATCCACATCCCGCCCAGGGTTCGCCGATGCCCGCGAGATGAACACCGTCCCCACCGGCTTCGCCTCTGATCCCCCGCCCGGCCCGGCGATCCCCGTGATCGCCAGCGCATGCCGCGCCCCGCCTGCGCCCGCCGCCGCACGCAGTGCCCCCACCGCCATCGCCGCCGCCACCTCCGCGCTCACCGCCCCGTGCCGCGCAAACATCGTCCCCGGCACGCCGAGCATCGCCGCCTTCATCTCGTTCGAATAGGTAATCCACCCGCCGACCAGCGCATCCGACGCGCCCGGCGTCTCGGTGAACAGCGCACCCAGCCCGCCCCCGGTGCATGACTCCGCGACGACCAGCCGCTCGCCGCGGATCTTCAGGCAGTCCAGCACCACGCGCTGGATCGTCTGATCCTCCTCGCCGAAGACAAACGCTCCCCCCGCCGCACGCGCCGCACGCTCCGTCTCCGCCATCGCCGCCTCGGCCCCGCACGCATCCCCTTCGTACCGAATCCGCACCGACACCACCGCCCCGCTCGCCGTCGTCCCCACGACAGGATTCCGTCCCCGATCCATCAGCCCTCCCAGCCGCTTCGCCAGGTCCCCCTCGCCGAGCCCCAGGCAGTGCAGCACCTTCGTCCGCACCGCGCGCCCGGCAACCGGCTTCAACTCCGGCGCCACCCAACGGTCGAACATCGCCCTCATCTCCCCCGGCGGCCCGGGCAGGCAATAGACATCGCACGTCGCACGGGCGCCGCGGCCGGCGACCGAATCTTCGAGAGAGTCTGCCGTGGCGCCCATCCGAATGACCCCATGAATCCCCGGCGCCGTCCCCATTTCATTGCCCAGGCATCGCGCCGACCCAGGCCGGAGCGCCTGCGTCCGCTGCAACGCCGTCAACTCCCGTCCGCGCCTCGTCATCACCGCGCGCACCTGCTCCAACGCGTCGGCGTCCTCGATCAACTCCTCCCCCATCACCTCGGCCAGCGCCTGCCGGGTCAGATCATCCGCCGTCGGCCCAAGCCCGCCCGTCGAGATCACGAGCGGATGCGCCGCCGCCAGCCGCCTCAGCGCGGCGACGTGCTGGGTCAGGTCGTCCGCGATCGTGGCATGCTCGCGCACGACAATCCCCAGCGCCAGCAGCCGCTCACTGAGCCATTGCGAGTTCGTGTCCGGTTTCTGGCCCAGCGCCAGTTCGTCGCCGATGGAGAGGATGGCGGCGGAGGAGTGCCCGTTCATGCGGTGTCTCGCCCCCAAAGCCGACACGCCATTGTCTGCCTAATCCTCTGAAGGATCAAGCACCGCCAGTCGCACGCCGAGCGCTCTTGCCAGCTTCTCGACCGTCTTGCGCGAGGGGCTCAACTTCCCTCCCTCAATCCGGCTGATGTGGCTCTGCGGCAATCCGCTCCTCGAAGCAAGAACCTCTTGCGTCCACCCTTTCTTCTCACGGAGATTCTGCACGCGGCCGCTGATCCAATCAACCCAGTTCTGGAGTTTCGCGGGCCGACCCTTGCGAGGCGGATCGAACATGGGAACGGTCCGCACATCCTCGCGCTTCCGCGAAACAACCTCGCGAACCGCTCTCGCTGCCGAGCTCATCTGATCCCGATCATCCATGAACGTAGGAATCGCGACAAAGAGATCAAAAAGATCGACTTTGTCCTGCGGCGACAGCGATTGAAGCAGCGCCGCGAAGCGCTCCAACTCGATCGGAACTTCCGGCACCCCCGGCCCGTCTTTGGATGCAACTCCTGAGCCCATGATTCGTTGCCCCTTTTGCGTTTGCCTCCCCCGCGTTGCCCTGCCTTGACCCTTTGACCTAGCCACTGAAATCACCCGCCTCGTAGCGGCGCTTCCGCCGCCTTATCCTCACGATGTCGCCGTGCGGAGTCTTTCCGTCGGCCTCCTTCTTGATGAACCCGAGAACCACAATGGCCCGCCTGCCCTTGTCGATCAAAAAGAAAACCCTGACATTCATCTTTCCGAGCGGGCCGCCTTTGTCCCTCAACTCATGGAAATCCTCGATCTTCTCCACAGAAAGCACGTCGCTCCGGGTGGGATCGTCGTGCCGGGCCAACTCCTGAAACTGCTCGACGAGATGGTGATACTGGGACTCGTCGAGCGCTTCAAGAGTCTCGTTTCGCGCGATAGCGAGATAGAGACAACTCCACTTGAAGCCCGGGGGTGGGCCGCCACCCTTGCGAACTCCCACCTTCAGCTTCCGCTCAGCGGCCATCAGCATCCTCCTGACAGAATCGGGTCTTCCATGGCCCACCGCTGGAGGAATATACAATAATATACAACGCTGTCAAGCCCAGGGTTGCATAACCGGCACAAAAGTCAGATTCGTCCCGAAGCCCGGCCCGGCGGCGTCACCCCTCCCCGCCCATCTCCCCCACGAACCTGATCGCCGCCGTGTTCGTCGCCCCGGGATCATCAAACGGCTTGCCCCCCAGCAGCACGATCGCCTCGCCGCGCTTCGCCAGACCGTTCTCGACGATGTGCCAGTCCGCGATCCGCGCGAAGTCCGACCGATGCTCCGGCGCCTCCACCATCCGCACCGGCCGAACGCCGCGGTACAGCGCCATCCGCCGAACCGCTCGCTCGTCCGTCGAGAACCCGAGGATCGGCATCCGGAACCCGTTCCGCGACAGGTACAGCGCCGCCTGCCCGTCCTGCGACCACACCACCGCCAGCACCGCCCCCGCGTCGCGCGCCATGTGCCACGCCCCGTGCGCCAGCGCCGGCATCCGTTGCCGCGACTCCTGCAACTTCGTCGGCGGCCGAGGCTCCTGCTTCTCCTCCGCGAGCGCCTCCTCCGTCGCCAGGGCCACGCGCCGCATCATCTCCACCGCCAGCACCGGGTGCTTCCCCACCGCCGTCTCGCCCGACAGCATCACCGCGTCGGCCCCGTCGTAGATCGCGTTCGCCACGTCGCTCACCTCCGCGCGCGTCGGGCTTGAACTCTCGATCATCGACTCCAGCATCTGCGTCGCAACGATGCAAGGCCGGCCGAACTCGTGCGCCTTCTTCAGCAGCATCTTCTGGATCACCGGCACACGCGCGATCTCCATCTCCACACCCAGGTCCCCGCGCGCCACCATGATCCCGTCCGCCTCGGCCAGGATCGCGTCGATGTTCCGCACGGCCTGCGGGGTCTCGATCTTCGCGATCACCGGCATCTCGTTCGCCGCCTCGCGCCGCCCGCCGAGCACGCACGCACGCCCCAGGCATTCACTGATCGCCCGCACTTCCTCCGCCTTGCGCACGAACGACAACGCCAGGTAATCCAGCCCCGCCTCCAGCGCCCACGCCGCCAGCGCCAGGTCCTTCTCCGTCGTCGCGGGGATCGACAGATCCGAATCGGGCAGGTTCAGCCCCTTCCCGCTGACGATCATCCCCCCCGCCGTCACCCGGCAGAGCAACTGCTCCCCATCGGAAACCACCGTCAACATCCGCACCGCGCCGTCGTTGATCAGCACCCGGTGCCCCGGATCAACCTCCGCCGCGATCCGCCGATAGTTGCACCCCAGCACCACCATCCCACCCCCCGACGCCCCCGCCGCCTTGCACTCCGCCACGTCGCCGCGCACCAGCACGTCCTGCCCAGTCTCGAGCCTGATCCCGATCCCCTCATCCGCCGCCGGCACCTTCACGATCCTGATCTTCGGCCCGGGCAGGTCCCCCAGCACCGCCATCGGCTGCTTCGTCGAACGCTCAACGTCCCGCACCAGCGCCAGCCGCCGGCCGTGCTCCTCCGTCGTCCCGTGCGAGAAGTTCAACCGGAACAACGACGCCCCATGCTCGACCAGCTTCGCCAGCACCCGCCGGTCATCCGTCGCCGGCCCGAGCGTCGCAAGAATCTTCGTCAGCGGCTGTGCTTCGCGGGGCATATGCGCCTCAGGAACCGTACTCCGACATCATCGACCCGATCCGCCCATAGCATTCGCGGAAATACGCCGCATAGCCAAGCCGGATCCGTGTCATCCGTCCATCCTTCTCGGCTTCGCGCCAATCCGCCCGGATCGCCTTGGAGTTCGCCTCGGTGAACTCCAGTTCCCGACCGTCCGCCGTCGCATGCGTCGGCCAGGAGAAGAACAGCCGCTCCGCCTCCAGGATGCGCTCCGCGGGCGCTCCCGCTCGGCGCGCGCCTTCGATCGCCCGCCACGCCGCCACCTGCTCATCATGCACGTCGATCGCGAACGCGCCCATCATCACGCCGATCGCCGACCGCCATCCCTTGTTCTCCGCCTTCGACGCCGCCTCATATGGATTCACCTTGTCGATCATCCGGTCCGCGTACCGCTCGTACATCGCCTTCCGGACGGGCATCCGCCTCAACTCGTACCGCTCCGGCCCAAGCCCGTCCGCCGCGCCATCCCTCCGTTGGAAATTCCACAACGATTGGCCCTCCTCGCGCATTACGAACTCAACGAACCGTCGCGCAACGACCGGGTTCGGCCCGGCCCGCAGCATCGAAATCGGGTCAGGATCGATCAGCGTCAGCCCCGGCGGGTCGATGTACCCCACGCGCGACTCGTCCGCCCGCTGCCCCGGCCTCAGCAGGGACTGAGACTGAAACCGTCCGTAGAAATCGATCGCCGTCCCCGCCGCCGCCTGGCCCTGGCTGACATCCAGCGGCACCTTCTGCGACGTATTCGAGAAATACCGCGAGTTCGCGCACATCGCCCGCAGAATCCGCCAACCTTCCTCCCATCCATAGGAATACAGCACCGACTCATACGTCGTCGCCACCGACCCGGACAACCTCGGATCCGCCAGCGCGACCCACCCCGCCAACGCCGGGTCCGTCAGGTCCGCCCAGGACCCCGGCTCGCCGCGCCCCAACTCCCGCAACACGTCCCGGTTGTACACGATCCCGAACCCGGATAGGGCATTCCCAAGATAATACTGACCAGGATCACCCTTCTCCTTATTGCCAGCATCATAAAGCCGGTTGACCCCGACAACAGGCTCGCCCGGCCCATACCACTCCATCAACTGCTCCTCCGAAAACCCCATCGGCACGCTGATCGGCACCACCGCCCCCGACACGCTCACCCCCTTCTTCAACTCCTCATGCTCGAACGACCCGCCACCGAACAGCAGGTCATATGCCATCGGCTCCGATCCCGCCCTCAACTCCCCCTTCGCATCGATCCGCCCGGTCTCCACCGCCGCCGTGTACTGCGCCACGAGAATCCGCCGAATCTCCGCCGACCCCCCGGGCACGCGCCAATCCACGACCACCGGCCGCCCGAACCTCTCCGCATGCCACGCCGCGAAAACCCGCCCGAACTCGTCGCGGATCGGCTCGTTGTGCGGCGTGAGAATCACCACACGCTCCGCCTCCTCCGGCACAACATCCGCCTCCGGCCGAAACGCCCAAGGCACGCCCAGAATCACCGCGAACGCCGCGAGAATCACCGCCCTCGACAAGAAGCCGCCGCCATTCATGCTCCGTAGCCTACTTCATGCCCCCCCCTTCACCGCTCGCCGACGACGACCCGCGAACACAACGCCGGCAATCATCGGCCAGAACACCCCCGTGCCGGGCAACGCCCTCGCCTCCACCGAGAACGCCAAGGTCCTCGGCCAGCCCGCGTCGGCAAGGTCAAGGGAAATCCATTCCGGGAACCCGAGGTCCGGCGCATAGAACGCGGGCTTGCTCCCGATCACTTCGCCCCGGTACTGGTACGACGCAAAGTACGAGAACTCAATCCCCGTCGCCCGACCGACCAGCGAAAGCCACAGAATCGTATTCCCCGCCACCGTGAACAATGTTGTCGAGCCGTCGCCGACCTCGAACTCAAGAACATCAAACTGCTCATACGCCTGCCCCAGGTACTCGACCCCCGTCGCACGCCGGGTAAAGAACGGCGTCCGGCTCGCCGGCAATCCGAACTCCGACCCGAGGTACATCTCGAACTTCGCGCTCGATGGGTCCGCGGGCAGCGTACACAGCAGCGTCCCCCGCAACTTCGTGATCGCCCATCCGAACTCACTCGGCGGAAGCGTGAAATCGTCCGCAACGCGCGCCGTGGACAGCAGCGTGTTGTCCCCGCTCACGCTCCCGTCCATCTGATCCGACGGCATCTGGTTCGCGACCACCTCGGCCCCCGCAATGCCCGCCGCCACGCCGAAGACCGCAATCCACGATGCCATCCACGGCAAAGCCTCGCGGCCAAACCGCACACCGCCGCGACTCACTCCGTCGATCATCCGATCCATGTTTCCTCCCTCGCGCCCTCGCGCAGCCGACCAAACACTGTAGCCCACTCGCCCGGGCCTTGCCGCCCTGATATCGCGTCAATCCGTCCCGGTGCCCCCAACTCCGAATCGCCCCCACTCCTCCTCCGCGATCTCCTCGCCCACGTCCGCATCGATCCCCGGAAACTCCCCAAGAACTCCGCCGCCCGCGAGCACCCAGGGCGGCAAAGCCACGCCGCACGACTGGGCGACGCGCCGCATCGCCGCGTTGCTGTTCGCGCCCACGAGCACATACGCCTTCTCAAACACCCGGTCCCGCCGAAGGCACCGCACCTGTTCCGGCGTGAGTTCGTATGCCGCCTCCAACCGGTTATCCGGCGGCCCGGCAAACGCCGGCGGGCGGATGATCCCGCCGCGCATCAGGCCGACGCGCGGCCGCCCGGAATCGTCGCGCGTGTATCGGTAGTCGCTTCGCAGCATGACCGACGTGAACTCGACACGCCCCGAAAGCGCCCGCAACGGCGGCGGGCACTCGATCTGCAAATACAGGTGCCGACCTTGCCCCAGCACGACCCATGAACGCAGTTCCCCTCGGCACACAACCCGCGCCCCCATCCCCATCGCCGATGACCGACGCAACCCGAGCGCCGCCCACGCGCACGCCACCGCCACCAAAGCCAGCACCACCGCGCTCGCCGTCGCCTTCGCCCTGCCTGGCCGCGCGCCCATCATGCACCACAGGTGTAGGCGCGGCCGCCCCCCCACGCAAGCCCATCAACGATCCGCGCGAGCCGGGAGTCTCGGGATCGTCAAACCCTCCGGCTGCCCGCGCACGCGGGCGACGGCATCCCCGACCCCCCCGGGGGGGCGCCCCGTCGCGGATTCTCTCACGATTCCGAATGCATCCATAGCCCGCCGCGGCGCCCGGCCGCGCTACTCGTCGTCCTCGCCGTTCATCGACGTGCTGATCGGCCTCGGCGACTCCGCCGGGTCGAGCATCCCTGCCGCGATCGCGATCTGCACCAGATGCACGTTCTTCTTCGCCTTGAGTTTCTTGCCCAGCGACGACCGGTGCGCCTCGACTGTCTTGACCGTCCGCCCCAGCCGATCCGCGATCTCGCGCTGCGACAGCCCCCGCCCGATCAACTCCAGAATCTCCAGTTCACGCGCCGTCAGCGTCGCCAGCGGCCCGAGGTCGAAACACTCCAGCGGGTACAGCCCCGCATCGATCTCGTCCGGCCTCGGCGGCCTCGCCTGAAGGAGCGCGAACACGCAGTCCCGGTAAGGCCCGCCCTCGAACGGACGCACCGTCCCCGTGAACCGCCGACCGCGCAACAGATCCGTCACATGCACCGCCCGGCCCGTGCGAAGTACGTGCATCCGCATCGCCCGACGCTCCTCCGCGACCCGCGGCGGGAACCAGTCCGTGATCCGGCTCCCGATCACCTTGTTCTGCGGCGCCCCGAGCAACTCGCAGAATGCGTGGTTCGCAACCACGTAGTTCCCGTCGGTGTCGGCGACCAGCGCCGGACACTCGATGTCATCGATGATCGTCCGAAGCGACGCGAGGCATCGATCGTCCTCGCAGAGATGGATGCGGTCTCGCATTGACTTGGACCCCGAGGAACGAACGGCTGTTCCGGCTGGCATGGCACAATCCCCTTGTCCCGATCCGCGTCGGGGTACACCCTAGACGCGAGACCATCACCGGGCAAGAGGAGATAGGGGTAAACCTATCCGAAAATCGCCTAATCGTCCCGCCGCCTCAATCTCGCGCCCGCCGACGCGCCAGGATCAACACTCCCAACCCGACCCCGAACGCCGCCCCGCCCGGCGCGGGAAGTTCGATGAACCCGTCGCCGTACGGGATCATCGCCACGCCCGGCGGGAACAGGCTGTTGATGTGGACCCACGCGTTGTTCTCGGTGGTGTACACGTTGAGATTATCAATAATGAGAATCGAACCGCCGCGGAGGATCAGCCCATCCGGCCCGCCCAGCCCGAAAAGATACAGCCCCTCGGGAACAAGACCGCCGCCGCCGCGGTTCCCGTTGTCGATCACGTCCAGCAACTGCACGACCGTCGGCGACCCGACCTCACCCAAAATCAGTTGTCCGAACCCGAAGTTTCCGCTGTTTCCCGGGTTCACGTTCCCGGCGTCCATCCCGCCGATCTCGAACAACTGCGGATCGCTGTAGGCGTGGTTCCCGTTCAGGTGCAGCCTCGCGCTCGACGCGGCGAGATTCGTCTCCGTCGTGTAGCGGAACGTCATGTCGCCGCCGACCGTCAGCGTCGCCCCGGCGCTGATCGTCAGGCTCCCCGAATCCAGCAACATGTTCCCCGCCACGTCCATCGTGGAGGACACGTCAGTAATGCTGAACTGCGCTTGCCTGGCGATCTCGAGGTTCCCGAAGTTCATCCGCCCGCCGTTGGACACCGTGAAGCGAAGCAGGGCATTCGCGTTGCCCGAGCCCGCGTTCGCCGTCTGAAGTCCGGTCAGATCGATCGCGCCGCCGGTGTCCGCCACGAAGTCGAAGACGTCGTCCTCGCCCGCACGGATCGAGACGTTCGTGAGTCCCGAAAAATCCAACACGCCCGAGTTCCCGGCTCGCACGCTGCTGAACCAGCGCCCGCCGCCCGGGCCGTAGGCGATCGAGTCGATCGACCTCGCGTCGAACGTCGATCCGGGGTCCGACACGCTCAGGATCGTGTTGTGCCCCGCCCGCGTGTGATTCAGCGCCGTATCGGACACCGCCGCGTAGTGCAGCCCGCCGGACACGCCGATCAGCGCGTTGTCGATCTGCGCCAGCAGCCCCGTGTTGAACGACCGCGCCGGCGAGACCGCGAAATCAGTCCCGCTCACGTTCGTCAGCGACGGCGCGTTGACGGCGGAGTTGTCCGCCAGGTCCACGTTCCCGCCCGTCAGACTCGTCAGAAACGGCACATCGATCGTCGTCCCGTTCGCCGGCATGAACTGCGCCCCCACCGCCGTCAGCAGGCTCGGCAGCGAGTACGAGGGTTCGGAGACGATGAACCGCGCGCGAGCATTCCCGTTCCCCGCGAAGTTCACCGATTGCAGCCCCGAGAGGTCGATGCTCCCGCCGCTGCCGACGTTGAAGTCCAGCACATCGTCCTCGTTGCCCGCCACGTTGATCGAGGCAAGGTTCGACAGATTGACAACCCCCGAGTTGCTCCCCTGGATGACCTGGAACCACCGCCCCCCGCCCGGCCCGTAGTTGATCACGTTGACCGAAGTCAGGTCGAACACGCTCCCCGGATCGGTCGCCGACAGGATCGTGGCGTGTCCCGCCCGCGTGTGGTTCAACTCGGCGTCGATCACGCGCCCATAGGCCAGCCCGCCCTGCACCGCGATCCGCGCCCCGTCGATCTGCGACAGCAGCCCGGTGTTGAACGTCCGATCGGTGGATACCGTGAAGTTCGTATTCGTGGCGTCCACCAGGCTCGGCGCGTCGATCACCGACCCCGCCGCCTGAGAGACGACCGAGTTCGTCAGCGTCATCAGCGCGGGCATCGAGAAGGTCGTCGCCGCCGACGGCGAGAGCGCGACCCCGTTCGCCGTCATCAGGCTCGGCAGCGAGAACACCGCCGCGTCCGCGACGAACCGCACCTGCCCGTTCCCGTTGCCCAGCGCGTCGATCGATTGGAGCGCCGACAGGTCGATCGATCCGCCCGTCTCCTGCACGAAATCCAGGACGTCATCCTCGTTCGAGACGATCGACAGGCTCTGCAATCCCGAGAGATCGACGACGCCCGAGTTCGAGGCCCGGATCGACTGGAACCACCGCCCGCCGCCCGCGCCGTACACGATATTGTCGATCCCGCCGACGTTGAGCCGCGAACCCGCGTTCGTCGCGCTCATGAACGCCGTGTGCCCCGAAGTTCTGTGGGAATACGTGCTTCCCGACACCGAAATCTGCGCCCCGCCCGTCGCCGCGAACTTCGCCGCGGTCCCCGTAACCGCCGCCCCAGGCCCGATCGCGGAAAAGTGCGTCCCCGCTCCGTCGGCCTCGATCGACCCGCCGACATCCGCGTCGTCCAGCACCGTGTATGTCCGCCCCGGCCTCAGAATGAACCGCGCCCCGGAGCCCAGCGAGAAGTCCGTAACCTCCATCGACGCCGGCGTCGCAAAATCGATACTCACCGTCTGGTTCGCCGGGATGACCACCGTGTAGGTGGCCAGCCCCGCGTTGATCGGCACCACATTCGGATTCCAGTTCAGGGCGTTGGAGTAGTTCCCGTCGCCCGACCCGTTTGTCCATGTAACGATGGTCTGCGCCGATGCCGCCCCACCGGCCAGCAACGCAACCACCGCCGCGAAAACAACACGACCGCCGAACGCAAAAGCAGACGCGCGCGTACGCATGGCACTGACTCCATCTCTCCCCGCCCCCCGGGGGGCCTCTGTGCCGGGCCGCGAGGAAAGGACCATTCCCCCAACTCGCACGCCGATCGAAACTCTCTTCCTCTCCCTCTGTGCATCTTCAGTGTATAGCGGAACCCACCGCGAACAAGCCGAATCTCACGAAAACCAGCACCATTGCTCCGTTGGCGGGATTCGACCGCGCCGCGAGCCATCACGCTGCAACGGCCTCCCGGCGACTCCCTATCCTCTTCATGCACCGAGGAACCAAACACATGCCTACCACACGCACCACCCGCGCAGGGAAAGCCCTCAAGACCATCCTGATCGCTTTCAGCGTCGTCATCGTCGTGCTCGTCGCCGCGGTGTACTTCGCCGTCCCACCCATCGCCGCGGGCTTCATCGCGGGCACGCACCCTGTCAATCTCCCCTCCGGACCAGGCGCGGCGAATATCAAGGACGTCTCCATCACCTGGGGCGGGCCGCAGAAGATCGGCAAGATCGTTCTCACCGACGCCAACGGTGCCACGATCGCCGATCTGCGCGCGCAAGCGAGCGTATCCATCCTCGGCGCACTCCTCGGCGACGGCAACCTCGGCACCGTCGCCATCGCCGGCGATATCACCGTCACCGAAGACCAACTCGCCACCACGCCATCCGCCGCTCCGCCGCCCGCCGCCCCCGCGCCCAGCGCGCCCCCGGCCGCCCCGGCCGCAAGCGCCCCGCTCCAAATCCCGCGAAGCCTCCGCGCCACGCTCGAAGCCAAGCCCATCAACATCACCTACACCCCGCGCGCCGGCAGCGGCATGAACCCCGTCAGAGTCGACCAACTCGAAGCCGTCATCACTCTCCTCGGCTCGGGCGAAGCCGCCGCCGTGATCACCGCCAAAGCGCCGACCATCGATATCAAAGCCTCCGCCCGGAACTTCGTCGATCCCGCAGGCCGGCTCGTCCTTTCCACCACCGAGGGCGAAGTCAACGCCACCATCGCCGCCCCCGGCGAATTCGTCGAAGCCGTGGCCCGCCTCGCCCTCAAGCAGCCCCCATCGCCCGCCTCCACGTCCGCCGGAGCCGCCACCACCGATATCGCCGCCCACGTCAAGGTCGAGCGCGGGCGGCTCCGCCTCGCCGACCCCGCCAAACCCATCACCGCCAAGGGCCCCATCCCCCAAGCCATGATCGAAATGCTCGCGGGAACAGACGCCACCGTCCACATCGACGCCTCGCCCAGCATCACCAAAATCATCGGGCCGCTCGACCTGCCCCTGCCCGACGCCTCGGGCAAGGTCGATCTCCGCGGCGGATCACTCCGCGCCGTCATGACCAGCACGCCCATCGTCGGCACCGTCGCCCTCGAAGGCGCCGCGCCCAGGCCCTTCCGCGTCGAGCCGATGGAATGGATCGTGGACTCCCCCGACTTCGCCCAGGCCCTCACCATCAAGGGCCGAGCCCGCGGGTCATTCGACGGCCACGACGCCGGCGCGCTCGAACTCGACGCCGAGGCCCAAGGCCTGCTCGACGACAAGGGCATGGTCCGCGCCGGCATCCCCGGAAAACTCCGCGCCGACCTGCGCCTCAAGGGCGTGCCCACGCGCCTCGCCGATTCGCTCGTGCGCGACCAGGGCTTCTCGCTCGCCGAAGTCATCGGCCCGAGCCTCGACGCCGAACTGCTCGTGCGGACCATCGAATCCGCCGGCGCCGCACTCCCGCCCGCCGAAGTAACGCTCAAGGCCGCCGCCTCCCATCTCACCGCCGCCCTCGCCGCGAGCATCGACGACAAGGAACTCCGCTTCATCGGCGAGGGGCTCTCGGTGCAGGCCACGCGCCTCGCCCCCGCCATCCGCGCCTTCGCCAAGGACCAGGCCATCGAACTCACCGGCGACGCCAGGGCCGTCATCACCGCACGAGAACTCACAGTCCCCCTCATTTCCCCCGGCCTGCCGGACCTCGCACGCCTCGCAACCTCAATCACGCTCAACCTCAGCGACATCGTCATCGAGAAAGGCGCCGGCGACCGCCCCCTCGCCCTCCAGAATCTCGAAACGCGCCTCGCCCTCGCCGCCGACAACCCCCCGGCCCTCACCCTGAAATACAACCTCGCCTCAGGCGGTCGGCCCTTCGGCGCCGCCGGCGACGCCAACCTCCCAGGCCTCCTCACCAAACGCGACCAAGGCTGGCCCTTCATCGACCTCACACCCCAGACGATGCGACCCGCCGGAACGCTCGAGATCAAAGGCCTGCCCAGCGACATCTTGGGATACCTCCCCGACGAACTCCGACCCGCCGCGGCGGAACTCCTCGGCCCGGGCGCGGACATCCGCCTCGAAGGCAAACGCGACGACACCGGCAAAACCGCCATCACCCTCGCACTCACGGGCGCCAACATCAACGCTACCTCGGCCCTCACGATGGATGACAAGTCCATCGCCACCGGCGAGTCCAAAGTCGAGACAACTCTGACGCCCGCGCTCATCGACGCCCTCACGTCGGTCTACACGGCGGACATGAGCCCCAGGCCGGGCCTCGCCCAACCCGCACGCCTCAGCGCCACCGTCTTCCCCGCAACCCTCTCCCTTGACGCCGGCAAAAAGCCGGATCTTCAAACGATGACCCCCGTCCGCGCCATGCTCACCAGCGCCGACGACATCGTCCTCAACGACATCCCCTCCGGTCAGGCAGCGCCCATCAGCGCCGGCCTCCGCGGCCTCGAAGTCGGCCTCGTCTGGAATCACCGCGATATCCGGAAACGCGAGGCCAGCATCAAGGCCAGCCTCTTTGACCCGACCGATCCCGCCGCCGCCGTCGCCGCCTTGGATCTCGCCGCCATCATCGCCAACCCCCCGCCCACTTTCGACGCCAAGATCGACAACATCGACACCACGCGAATGGACCGCCTCCTCGCCCGTCCAGGCCTGCTCGCCGACATCCTCGGCGAAGCCGCGGGACTCCAGGCACGGGGCCAGGCCAGGGCCGGCGTCCAGGATGTGGAACTCATCATCAAATCGCCGCGCGTCGATTCCGTCCTCGCCCTCCGCCGCACCGACGAACTCATCGCCCTGACCTCCCCCGGCTCGGTCAACCTCGACATCCCCGCCGCATGGGCGAACCGCTACCTCTTCCCCCCAGGCCCCGACGCCGCCGCGCCGTCAGTCCAACTCACCGACGCCGTCAAACTCGCCCTCAGGCTCGACAAACTCGCCATCGCACCAGGCGACGCGCCCATGAAGCCCGGCGTCTTCGCACTCGACGCCTCCGCCTCCGCCCCAACCATCAAACTCCGCACCGCCGACGGCCAACAGGTCGACGTCCAAGCCCTCAGCGCGAAACTCGCAAACAACGAGACAAAGCGCGGCGTGTCCTTCGACATCAGCACGCGCCAGATCGCCGTCGCCGGAGCGAGCAGTGCCAATGGACCAGCCGCCGCCGCGACCCCCGTCCGCGCCGCCGGCGACGTCGCCAACCTCGCCGACCCCTCGGGCAAACCCGACCCCGCCAACGCCGCCGTAACCGCCAACATCACCGGCACCCTCCCCACCGCCCTCATCGACGCCCTCGCATCCCAGCAAGGCCTCCTCATCGACCTCCTCGGCGGAACCACCAATGTCGAACTCACCACCACGAACTTCAGCAAGACCACCGGCACCCTCTCCGCGAGCATGACCGCCGACAACGCCAAGGCGACCGTCAAAGGCGCGGTCCGGAACGCAACCTTCATCACCGAAGGCCCGACCAATATCACCATCCGCCGAATCACGCCAGAACTCTCGAAGAGATACATCGAGACCGCCATCCCCATCATCTCCCGCGTCGAGAAGACGCCGCAGGATGAGCCCGCCGTCCTCATCGGCAACGCCATCACCGTCCCCACCGACGGCGACACGCACAAACTCAACGGCCGGGCGAGCGTGGACCTCGGCACCATTCAGTTCGAGTCCTCCTCTTTCTTCGGCAAACTCCTCAAGGCCGCCGGCGGCAAGGACCGCGGCAGCGTCGGCAAGCGCATCAAGCCCTTTGAATTCGTCGCCGACCAGGGCGTCGTTTCCTACGACAGAATCGAACTCCCACTCGGCGAGTTCACTATCGAAACCCGCGGCAAAGTGGACCTCAACAAAAAGAAGATGGACATCATCACCTATGTTCCCTTCTCCGCCCTCGCCTCCGAAATCACCGGGCAACTCGCCAACATCCCCGGCCTCGACGCCCTCACCATGATCCCCATCCGAACCCACGGCTCTTTCGATAACCCCAAAACCGACGTCCAACTCGACCTCATCGTCCGAGAGGCCGTCCCCGGCGCGATCGAGAAAGCCCTCCCCGACGACATCAAAAAAGTCATCCCCCCGGAAATCGGCGAAGGACTCAAAGACCTCTTCAAGAAAAAAGAAAAGAAGGACTAGCGCAATTCGAAGCGCACCCACGACCACGCTCGGGATGAGCGAAGGCTCCGCGCAGCGAATCCCGTGGTCGCTCGGCGCAAGGTCCGCTCACAAGTTCGCATCATGGGCACACAACGCCCCAGTTCTCCAGGATCTTCGTGATATCCGCGAAACTCACGACACCATCGCCATTGGCATCGCCCGGCCCCGTTGATCCCGGATAGGCGACGCCCCAGTTCTCCAGCACCTTCGTGATATCCGCGAAACTCACCACCCGATCGCCGTTGGCGTCTCCGGGGCACGGAGCCGGGGGTGCCGCAGTCACCGTGAGCAACCAAGTCTCATCATCCGAGCCCGCGCTGTTCGTCGCGCGGATGGTGATCGTGTGCGGACTTCCGGTTGACGTGGACGCCGGCCAAGACACCACGCCGGACGACGTGTTGATGGTCATGCCGCCCGGCGGCGATACAAGCGACCATGCGACAGGAAGCGTCCCCTGCAGGAGCGTTGGCGCGGGGCCCGTGTAGGCGTTCGGCGCCTCAATCGACGCGTTGCCGATGTCCATGATGACCGGCGCAAGGACGATCGCGGGGCAGTCAACATGAACCGAAACCGCCAAGCTCGGCTCATCGGGGTCGTTGCTGTTCACGGTCAGCGTCCCGTCGAGGTCGCTCCCCGCACACGAGCCGCACGCCTGCACGCACACCTCCTGCGACGAGCCTCCCGCGATTGAATACGGCGGTGCCGGCACGAGCGTCGCCCACGACGGCTTGGTGATGGACGACACGCTCAGCGTCGCGTTGCCGTCATTGTGAATCGTGAAGCAGTCGCCGCTCGGCGGCGGTCCGAGGGAGTCAATCGCCGCGGTCAGGTTGATGCGAGGCTTGGTGATGCCGCTCTTGGGGTCGGTGCGGTTCACGCCCGTCGAAGTGAGCGTCGCCTTCACGGCGGCGGGAGTAAGAAAACTCCCGGTAATCGCCTTCGCCGCCGATTGCAACGCCGCCGCGGCGCCCGCGGCATAGGGACACGCGGCGGAGGTGCCGCCGAAGGTCGTCGCATAATCGCCACTCGAATACCCGCCGGAGCCGACGATATCCGTGGTGGACGCGTTGTTTGATGGAGCAAGAAGCGTCAAGAACGTGGCTGAATTCGAATATACGGTTACGCTGTCCGCGGCCGTTGCTTCTTGGGCTGCGAACCCCGTTGAACAACCGCCTGTCGGGAAGATCAGTGACGAGCACGATTGCCCGCTGACACAGAATGCGGGCGAAGTTCCGAAAGCGGCATCGTACACCGCCCCCACGGAGTTGACATGCGAAATGCACGCAGGCCAGCCCATCGAGTCGCAGTACCCGTCGTTCCCGGAAGCAACAAAGTGCGTCATCCCCGCCGAGACCGCCGCGGCCGCCGCCGAGGTCATCATCGGGACATCGGCGTCGCACGAGGAGAAGTTCCGGCCTCCGCCGAAACTCGTGCTGATGATCTTGATCGGGTTCGTCGGGTCGTCGTTCCGGTGCGTCACACACCAATCCCACGCGGCGATCATCGAATCGGTGCTTGCGCTGCCGCTGCCATCCGGGCTGATCTTAAGCGCGTAGACCTTTGCGTTGTGGGCGACTCCGCCGATGTAGTCTCCGACAGTTCCCAATGCTCCCGCCGCGATGCCAGCGCACGCCGTGCCGTGAGCCTCTCCGGCGGGGATTGGATTCCCATCCCCGCTCCCGAAGTCGTACCCCCCAATCACCTTCGCGTTCGGGAACCCCCCGCCGCCCAGCCGCGGGTGAGTGTAGTCCACGCCCGTATCGCAAATGGCGATGGACATCCCGGAACCGTTGTACGTGTCGCGATACGTCATGCCGTTCATCAGCGGGATGCCCTGCGCGCCCTGAGCGTGCAGGACGCGGATAGGCTCGATGACGACGACGCTCGGATGGTCTTGGAGCGCGGCGAGACCCCGAGGCGAAACCTCAGCCGAAAATCCCCAGAGGTTTTCATAGAAGTGAATCACAACTATTTCACCCGCGGGCACCCCGGCAAGCACGGCGTTCTGCAGGTCCGCCACCGCCGCCTGGTGATCGGCCAGGGCGGCCGGGTCGTCCCAATCCACCGCGGCGCGCTCGTCGCGCGCCAGATTGACGATGACGCCGGTTGTCGCCGCGCCGCCGCCAAGGGGCGCAAGAATCTCCTCCGCGTGCAGCAACTTCCGCCCGGGCCCGACAGCCGCGAAATTCGCCGCCGGGATCGCAAAGGGCGCGATCCGAGGCTCGGGCTCCGGCCTCGCGCCGGCGCAACCGATCGCGACGCTCGTCGGCAGCACCCGGATATCCGGCGCCGCCGGCGCCGCCACGATGAAATCCGGGTTCTCCTCGGGGACCCACACGCTCGCCAGACCGCCGTTATCCACGACCCGGCAGCGCCAGCCGTAGTTCCCCGCCGCTAGCCCCGTCGCCGTGGACGTTGTCGCCACGGCTCCGTTCGCTACGAACGCGCTGACGTAGTTCGCCGTCCCTGTAAAGGTCCCCGGCAGTTGTCGAAGTTCGACCTCGAGGCGAATGGTGTCGCCCGGGTTTGGATCGCTTACGGTCACCTGGAAATAGACACCCGTGCCGAACGAAATCGTCCCACCTGGCGGAATGACCGCGTTCGTGTCCGCGCGGACCTGATGGAACGGGCTCGAGTTGGAGGGCGGCTGGTTCGGCGGCGCATCGTTCACCGCCGACTCCTCTGGGTGATCGTTCAGGCTCGGGTCGTTCGTCGGAGTCCGGCTGTAGTCGGGGGAAGACTGGCCCACACGGTAGATCTCGATCAGCCAATCGTTCGCCGCGCACGCACCCGCGAAGGCAATTGGAAGCGCACGCGCGTCGGTGTCGGGGCATCCCGTCAGAGCGTAGGCGCTCGTCGTCGTCAGTAGAGTCCAAGTGCTGCCGGACGATGGCTTCCAGTAAATCTTCTCGAACACGCTTAACGTGCCGACACAATCCGCAACATCCGGGTCCCAGTTGAGCGTCGCCGACCGACGGCACCCGTCCCCGTCCTGATCCACCTCGGCCGTCCACCATGCGTCGTAGACCAAGGCGGTGGACGCCGGCACGCACGTGGCGCACCGCCAGCGCAGGGTCGTCGCCGACGCGTTGAACCCGCAACTGTCAAAGATGTTGACGTATTCATTCACCTGGACGCGCACCGTGCCCGTCCCGGTCGCCGTCCAGCGGATCTTCGGGGCCGTCCCGCAGTGGTCATCGCTGAAGCAGATCGCGCTCCCCGGCGTGGTGTCGGTCCGCAGCGTCAACGTGGCGTCGTACCCGGCAAACCCACCATCAGCAGCGCAGATCGACCACTCGTAGGTATGCCCGGCCGAAACGGCGTAACGCGCCCACTCCCCGGCGAAAATGTCGTTCGCAACCGTCACGAAACTCGACGACGTCGTGGACTGCGTCCCCGTCGGGTATTGCGTGTCGATCGCACATCCGCCTCCGGAGCAGTCTCCCGATTGCGCGGCCGCGAAGGGAATTGCCGACCATGCTCCCGCCATGACCAGCGCCGACACGACCAGACGCGCCAACCGCCTTGCTTGTTCACGCATGGATGCCCCATCAATCTCCCCCCGATCCCCTCCATTCTGCCGAACGAACGAACACTAGGCAAGCAGAACCTTGCATTATTCTGAGTTTGCTTCCCGGTTCGTGGAACATTCGGTCGATGCGGCGGGGCCGCCGCAGCCCTTACCCCACCGTCCTCCGGAAAAACCCTAGCCGCATCTTCTCCTTCGCCATCCACAGCGTCTCCTCCGCCACCGTGTTGGCGCGCTTCGTCCCCGCCTTGATGACATCGATGACCACGTCATCACCCCCCGGCTTCTCGTATTCCGCCCGCCGCGCGCGGATCGGCTCCAGCAGCGCGTTGATCGCCTCGGTCAACTCCGCCTTGACGTGCCCGTCGCCGATGTTGTCGCCGCGCGCGTAGCGGTCCTTCAACTCCGCCGCCCGCTCACCCTTGATGAACGCGTCCACAAACTGCATCAGCGCATTCTCCGGATCGCCCGGCTCCGTCGGCGACTGACGCCCCGTGAAGATCTTCCCCACCTTCTTCTTCACCTCCCCCGGCGAATCGCTCAGGAAAACCGCGTTTCCCAGGCTCTTGCTCATCTTCTGCTTCCCGTCGAGCCCCGGCAGCCGCGCGATCCGCCCCACCAGCGCCTTCGGAATCGGAAACACGCCCCCCGCCTTCACATGCTCCTCCTCCGGCGTCCGGTTATTCACGCCGCAATACACCTGGTTGAACTTCCCCGCCACGAACCGGCACATCTCGATATGCGGCACCTGATCCTCGCCCACCGGCACATACACCGGCCTGAACGCCAGAATGTCCGCGCACTGACCCACCGAGTACAACGGAAACCCAAACGGATAGGACTCCCCCAGACCCTTCGTCTCGATCTCCGTCTTGATCGTCGGGTTCCCCATCACCCGGTTGAACGGGATCAGCATCGAGAAGAACCACGTCAACTCCGCGATCGCCGGCACCTCCGTCTGCAGCACCACCGCCGACCGCACCGGGTCAATCCCGCACGCCAGCCAGTCCTTCACGATCTCGATCGTGTCCGCCCGAATCTCCTCCGGCTTCTCCCACCGCGTCGTGAACGCGTGCATGTTCGCCAGAAGGAAAAAGCACTCGTACGAGCCCTGCAACTCCAGCCGACGCTCGATCGAACCCACGTAATGCCCCAGGTGCAGCCGACCCGTCGGCGTATCGCCGGTCAAGACCCGGGGCCGGCTCCCCGCCGCGGGCGCGGGCACATCCGAAATAGTGGAAGCACGACTCATGGGCACAGCGTACACGGAACCCTGCACTCATTCTTCCTCCGGGCCCACCGTACCTCAGCGGCGAATGCCTCCCGCTCACCCCACGAGCGACAAGAGAAGATTCGCCCCGTTGAACATGACGTGCATCACGATCGGCGCCGCCAGCCGCCCCGTCCGCTCGCACACCACTCCGAAGCACACCGACAGCACGAACAGCGTCGCCAGCGCGTGCCACTCCGCGACCCCCGCGTGCATCAGCGCGAACACCGCCGACGCTCCCAGCACCGCGATCCACGCCGCCCGTCTCCTCGGCGGGATGCGCAGCCCCTCCCGCCCCTCCGACCGCCACAGCACCGCGCGCCGGATCGCGCTCTGGATGAACCCGCGGTACACGATCTCCTCAACCACCGGCGCCCCCACCAGCACGCACAGAACCATCATCCACCACCACACACGCCCCTCCGCCTCCGCCGCCCCAGGCTCGGACAACAGCCGCAGCGTCTCGTGCGCCACGGCGTCCGGCGGCATCCCCGTCATCCACCGCGCCGCGAGCGCCGCGAGCCACCCCGCCGTCATCACCAGCGGGAACACCAGCGCAAACGCCCCCGCCGCACGCCACGCCGTCCGCCCCGCGCCGAACCAAGGTCGATCCAGCCGAATCAGCCTCGCCATCCCCGGCAGTGCCGCCAGCACAAACGCCGTCCCCACCCCCGCCCCAAGGTATCCGCCCAGCGCCACGATCGAACCCCCGCGCAGCATCCGCATCTCCGCGTCCGTGATCGACAACAGCATCACTGCGGACGACGCCCCCAGCACCTGCGCGACCCACACGATCATCCCCCCCAGCAGAATCGCCGGCCAATCCGCGATCCTCCCGAACGGCCTCTCTCGATCCGCGCCCGCCCCCACCGGCTCGTGCAGGCGACGCCTCCAGATGTAGAGCACCCCGGCGACCGCCAGCAGCGCCAGCGCATACGTCGCCAACGACCCGATCGGCGACGCTGTTTGGGACGGGATCGGGTCCGCCGCCGCGTTCTCGGAACCCGCCGCCGACTCCTGCAACAATGTCCCGCCCATCACCCCCGGCGTCGCCCGCATCGCGCCGATCAAGACCAACGCCGCCACAACCACGACACGCATGCCCGACGCCGAAATCCCCGCGAACCTCGACCTGATCATCGCCCACAAGCGCGAGGAGGTCGCGCGCGCGAAGGGACTCACGACCATCGACCACTTCCGCGACCGCATCGCCGAACTCGGCCGACCCCGCAACTTCTTCCGCGCCGTAACAAAGCACTTCTCGAACATCGACACCTCCATCATCGCCGAGATCAAGCGCAAAAGCCCGAGCGCCGGCTGGCTCCGACCCGAGTACGCCGATGATGCCTTCGACCCCGCTCTCATCGCCCGACAGTATCACGAGGCGGGCGCCGCCGCGATCTCCTGCCTCACCGATTCCCGTTTCTTCGCCGGCCGGCTTGACTCCATCTTCCGCATCAAGGACGCCATGCCCCTCCCCGTCCTCCGCAAGGACTTCATCATCGACCCCTGGCAGATCTGGGAGAGCCGCGCCGCCGGCGCCGACGCCATCCTTCTCATCGCCGAGTGCCTCTCAGAGAGCGAACTCGTCGACTTCTCCATCCTCGCACGCGAACTCCAACTCACCACCCTCGTCGAATGCCACGGCATGGAGCGCCTCCTCCAGACCCTCCCCCATGTCGGGTTCCCCGAGCGCTCCTACGGCCTGCTCGGCATCAACAACCGCGACCTCGCCTCCATGAAAGTGGACCTCAACCACACTCTCCGACTCGCCATGATGGTCGAGGACACCGCCACCCTCGTCAGCGAGTCCGGAATCAAATCCCCCGACGACCTCCGCCGCCTCCGCGACGTCGGCGTCCGCATCGCCCTCGTCGGCGAGTCCCTCATGCGCGAGAACGACCCCGGCGCGGCCCTCCGGAATCTCCTCGCACCGCAATAACCGCGTGCCACCGACCGTGGCTCTGCACGGTCGGTGCTGCACGGCGCACGGCACCGACCGCTCAAAGCAGCGGTCGGTGGCACGGGGCAACTTGTGCCGCCGATGACCTGTCCTCAGGTCATCGGGGCCGTGCGCTCCCAATCGCCCCACGCACTACCGCCTCCGCCGCCACAGCAGCAGCATCGGCCCGACAACCCACGCCGCCCCCGGCGACGGGATCTCGAACGATATCGCAACGCTGCCGGGCGTTGTGGTCTCTCCGGTGGAGTACACCTCATACTCCCAGACGAAATGATGCAGCCCCGGGCCGCGGATGTCGTGCTCCGGGAAGGGGATCGGCGCGAGTCCGTTCACCTCTTGGGTGAACGTCCACTCGTAGGTGTTGGGGTGAACGTTTTCGATCTCGAAGTAGACATCCGCTCTGGCCCACGCGAACCCGTACCCGTGGTCCCCGAACTCCGATGCGGAGAGCGTTGCGGACATCTCAAGGTAGCCCCACGACGCCGTGCTTGCGATCGCCGTGAAAGCCGCGGACCCGCCCCCGAAGTCGCCCGAGAACTCCGCATGGTCGTCGAACTGAGTCGGCGGCCAGTCGGCCTGACCGAGGACGGATTGCTCCCTAACGACGCTCCCGCTTCCGTCTCCGGCGGCGGCGTAGAACTGAAACGTGGCGCCCCAGTTGATGATCCCCCCGTATGCGGCACCGACCGGCCCGCCAAGCAACACCGACGCGCACCCCACGACGATCGAATTCGAAGCCCGAGTGAACATAGGATCATCCTCTCTGGAAGGTTCAGGATTCCTTCCGCCAGCGTTCCGCGTCAACGCACATTCTCCGGCCCGAATCCCCTCGGTCAATGCCCCGACGGCGTATCAGGGAACTTTCCCCGTCCTCACCCCTTCTTCAGCCGCTTCACCCCCGCCTGGGCCTCGCTCAGCCGTTGCCCCTTCGGGAATCTCTTGATGTATTCCTCGTAATGCACCAGCGCCGCCGCCGGGTCCCCGCTCGACTCGCAGCACTGCGCCATCATGATCCGAGTGTTTTGCGCGTCGGGGTTCTTTTCCAGCACGGCCGCGAAATCCTGCATCGCCCCGCCGCAGTCCCCCACACCCTTCCGCGCCGATCCGCGAAGGAAGTACACCGAATAGTTGTCCGGCTCCGCCGACGCCACCGCCCGGTCCGCGAACGCCAGCGCCGCCTTCGCGTCTTTCTTGTCGTTCAGCAGCGCGTTCACATGAACGCTCAGCACCATCGTCCGAGGCCCATCCCCCGGCGCGATTGCCTCAGCGGCGTCGAAGTGTTTCGTCATCTCCTCCCATTCCTCCTGCGCCGCCGCCACCTGCCCCAGCGCCACATGGCCCCAGAACTTCGCCTTTTCCCCCGGCTGCGTCAGCAGCGCCTCGCCGTGCTCCCTCGCCTTGCCGTAGGAACCGAAGAGGAACCCTCCCTGCTTCCGCGCCTGCACCTCATACTGCGCCAGCGCATACCGCGCCATCACGTGCCCCGGATCGATCTTCACCGCCGCCGCCCACGCATCCTTCGCCGATCCCGCGACGTCCACCATCTTGAGGAACCCAACGTCGCCGCTGAGCGTCGCCATCAGCGACTGCCCCAGTTGGTTCTGCACTTCCGCGACCTTCGGATACGCTTGCGCCAGCGCCTTGAGCGCCTCGACGCTCCCCTTCGCGTCGCCGCCAAGCCTCAGCAGCACCGCCGACGCGATCCTCCACCGCACATCCTCGGGACGCTCCGCCGATGCCGCTTTGACGACTTCCGAAGCCTCGGCCTGCTCCTCCTTCGACATCGAATCGCCTTCGATCAGCGCCTCATACCGCGCCGCCGCCACCCCCTCCGCGTCCCCGCACCACGCGACCGGGGCCGCACCCGCCACCAACGCCACGAACGCCACGTACGCAATCGCCTTGCATTTCATCGTCGAATCCCTCACGCCCGCGCAGACCATCGGCCCAGGCAAGAAGAGTAATACGGAAAAGACCCGCCTTCCGTTTCAGGCGGAACCCACCGATTCACCCGGCTTCCGGGCACCCAAGAAGCCGGTTCAAAGAGTGCCTGTGAGCGAGTGTGGGATGGGGTGGTGCCTTTCCTTTTCGCCCGTGAAACGGGCGCACTTTGGTTGCCAGACGCGGCAGCGTCTGGACAGCCGGACGCATGATCCCGCTGCCGCTCGTGCTTCCGGGGGGACGGGCGAAGCGCCGGTTCCGCCCGCCCATTCCTTGGGCGAAGAGCAGAGGGATTTCGGGCCGCGATCCAGACGCTGGCGCGTCTGGCAACCATCGGTGGCCCATTTCATGGGTCGGCGTATCCGCGGGTCGCTCGGCACGAAGCGGCAACTTCCTCCCGCCCCGCCTGCAGCCCACTTCTCACACAGGTTTGCTCTGTTGAAATGGTCGCACATCGCGCGCGGGTTGCACCCCTTCAGGGTGCGGACAGAGGTTCTGAGGGTGCGTTTTCCGGGGGCGGCGCTCGAAGACTCGCTCTGCCCCCGGCTATTGAGTGTCAGCCTTTCAGGCCGAGGACAGGACTTTTCAACAGAGCAACACAGGCTCTAAGACAATGCAAGACGCAGTAGAGACGGGTTACAAACCCGTCCCACCGAGACGGGTTACAAACCCGTCCCACCGAG
>CAZBDZ010000033.1:0-35656 GCA_964490785.1 uncultured Phycisphaeraceae bacterium | reverse complement strand
CGGTCGTGTCGCAGTTTGAATGTGGCACGCCCTTTCCAGGGCGTGGCGCGGGGGAGTCGCCGCGGCGACCCACATTCAAACTGCGACACGACCCGGACTTCGTCCGGGGCAAGGAACCGGCGCCCGCGTTGCGGGCTGAGTACCAATCCAGCCGCCCAAGTCCTCGGAAGTGATCTTGCGATTGCCCTAGGACGAAAGCAGGGCAATCGCAAGATCGGTGGACGCCGAGGCTGAGGAGTCCGCGGCGAAGATTCGGATTCGGCGCCGGCGGAACCCGAGGCTTCGCGGACTCATGTCGCCACGGCGACTCTCCGACCTCGGCGTCCAAGGACCGGGATCATGGGGCAGGCGTCAGCACCCGTCGGGGGCCCCTTTGCTGTCGGTCCGGACGAGTTCCGCCGACAATGGGCTCGGCCCCGATGTGCGTCGGGATCGAGTTGGGTCTCTGGGTCTCGTTCGAGTTCGACTTCATGCCTCGCTTCTCCCGCATCCGACTTCCCGCGCTGGACCGCCTCGCGCGCGAACTCCGCTTCGCGCCCCGTGGCGCCGCGGCGCGTCAGATTGCCGCGGTTCTCGACCTTGCGCGCGAGATCGACCCCGCCCGCGCCTACGCCGAGGACCGCATCATCCGGCGGATCACCGGGTTCGCCCCGGACGTGTCAGATCCCGCCCAGTTTGTCGGCGAGGCGCTTCTCGCCGACCTCTCCGCGTTTGCGGAGCGGGTTTCGGCTCAGTCCAGAGTCTCGGCGACTGATCTCAAGGTTCCGCTCATCACCCTTGCCGATCTGGCCGCCCGGTGGCACATCACTCCGCGCACCATCGAGCGCTACCGGCGTCGAGGGCTGATCGGCGTGCGCGTGACCCCGCCGGTCCAATCGTCGACCTTGGTTTTTCCGGAAACCGCCGTCGTTCGCTTCGAATCCGTCTTTGCGGCGCTCTTTGACCAAGGCGGCATCAGAGCCCGTCCGCCCGCCGCCCGTGCGCCCTCAACCCGCCGGCCGCGCCGCAGGGACCGCGGACGCGCCTTCGACGAGTGGCGAAAGGGCGTTGGCCCGACCGAGATCGCCCGTCGGCTCAATACCACGCGCGCGACGGTCCATCGGCTCATCAATTCCGAACGGGCCGATCGCCTTCGTGCCCTCGTCATCGAGCCCCATCCGCCGCCGCGCGATGGGGGCGACGATCCGCTGTCTCCGGCCGTCGTCCGCGTCGGCCTCGGCGCTCCGGGCGACACCGACGCGTCGGACCTTGCCCGCGCCCGCGACATCCACGAAGCCCCTGACGCGGCTCGGGAGCATGCCCTGGCCCGCGCCTACCAGTGCCTTCTTCGCCGAGCGAAGGACGGGATCGGGGGCTTGGGTGTGCCGCCTTCCGCCGCCGTCCTTGATCGTGTTGAAACGGACCTTCGCTGGGCCGCGCTTCTCAAGGTCGAACTCCTCCGCCCTTTGAGGCCCCTCATCGTTCGCACGATCGAAGAGCGTGCCGGCGTCCACCTGCTGGATCTTGCGCCGAGCGACATCCGTCGATGGACCGGCGAGGCGTTCGCCGCCGCGGCGGAGGCCTTGGACCTCTTCGACGCCTCCAAGCGCGGCCGGCTTGCGGCTCCGGTGTCCATCTCGCTTGCCCGCGCGTTGGCGCCGCTCAAGCGCGCCGCCGGCGCGACCCGCGCGCGCCCGACATCTCTGCCTCTCGACGATTGGACCCTTCGCGTCGCGCCGTGGCAGGGTTGGCTCGGGTCGCCGGTGGATGTTGCATGGCGAGATCCGTCCGAGACAACACCTGACTCATCGCGGACCATTCGGCTGCGGTTTGGCCTTGGGCCTGGTCCCCCTCTCACGCTCGCGGAACTGTGGAGCGTCCACGGCATCAGCCCCGCCCATCTCTGGGCCGCTTTACGGCACTGATTCTTTCCGGTCATCCCGGCTCGTCTCCCCCTCCAACTCCCGGATGATCTCCGCCAGCCCTGAGCGAAACGCGCCTCTCGTCAGCACGGAGTCGGCCCCGCATCTTCGGGCTTCCCCCAGAGCGGCGCTCTCGACGTGAGGGCCGAAGGCAACAACTCGGAGGGGCGATCTGTCGGCGTGCGCTTCCCACTCCCGGACGCGGCGAATCATCGCCAGCGCCATTTCCGGGTTATCCAAATCCACGATCAAACCCCTGACAGGGCTATCTCCCAGCCGGGCGTCCAGCATCGTGATATCCCTGACGGGTCTGGCCGGAATCCCCAGGTCCTCGGCGGTCGATTTGATCCGTGTGGCCCAGAGCAGGTCGGTTGCGAAGTACGCTATCATGCGGTGGTCCTCGCCGGCTGGTGGGCCGGTCCAGGGAACATCGTAGTGGGCCTGTTCGGGCCGAGCGCCGAGACGTTCTCGCGGGCTTGACCAGACGGCTTCATCCACCGCTAAGACGCGAACCAGTGAGCACCATCGCCATGGCCAAGGCCTCCATCGCTTCCCCGAACGCCGCACGCAAACACCTCGACAGCCCGGTCTTCGACGAACTCGGGATGGAGAGAGACCCCGACAATCTCTATCTCCAGACGATCGACGCCGTGCTGCACGCCGCGGAAGTCCTGAAACTCCCGCACCACGTGCAGATCATCATGGCCCAGCCCAAGAACGAGATCATGGTTCATTTCCCCGTCCAGATGGACGACGGGCATCACCGGCTCTTCAAGGGCTATCGCGTGCAGCACAACAACGCGCTCGGCCCCTTCAAGGGAGGGCTGCGGTTCCACCCGCACGTCAGCCTCGACGACGTCAAGTCGCTCGCGGTGCTGATGACCATGAAGTGCTCGCTCGTCCGCATCCCGTACGGCGGTGGCAAGGGGGGCGTGAAGTGCGACCCCTATTCGCTGTCCAAGGGCGAGTTGATGCGGGTGGTGCGGCGGTTCGTCGCGGCGATCGCGCCGCAGATCGGGCCGGACTATGACATCCCGGCGCCCGACGTCGGATCGAACGCGCAGATGATGGCGTGGTTCGCCGACACCTATTCGAGCATCACGAACGGGGCGCGGGACGCGATGGCGGTGGTTACGGGCAAGCCCGTCGAAGTCGGCGGGTCGGTCGGCCGCGAGAAGGCCACGGGGCAGGGCGTCATCGACGTGCTGGCGGAACTGCTGCCGGAACTAAACCTCCAGATGAAGGGCGGCACGGCGTCGGTGCTGGGGTACGGGAACGTCGGCTCGTGGTCGGCCAAGTTGTGGGCGGAGCGCGGCGGGAAGATCCTCGCGGCGATGGACCATACGGGCGGCGTCATCAACAAGAACGGGCTCGACACCTTGGCCCTCGACGAGCACGTCAGGGCGACGGGCGGCGTGGCCAACTTCAAGGGGGGCGACCGCTGCACCGCCGACGAGTTCTACAAGACGAAGGTGGATGTGTTCATCCCTGCGGCACTTGAGCAGATGATCAACCCTGAGCGTGCGCGGCAGTTGGATTGCAAGGTCGTCGCCGAGGCGGCCAACGCGCCGACGACGCCGGCGGGCGAGCGCGTCCTGCTGGAGAAGGGGGTCGAGATCATGCCGGCGATCCTGTGCTCGGCGGGCGGCGTCACCGTCTCCTACTTCGAGTGGGTGCAGAACAAGACGCACACCATCTGGGACCTCGAAAAGGTGGACGAGGAACTCAACCGGCACATGGTCATGGCCGCCCGGCGTACGCAACTGATGCGGCAGAAGTACGGCGTGGACATGCGCACGGCGGCGTACATGGCGGCGCTGGAGAACATCGGCAAGGCGTATGCGCTGCGCGGGATTTTCCCCTGATCCTCGCCCGCACGAGTTGAACGGATCACGACCCCGCGAGCGATCGCGGGGTTTTTGTTGTGCCTTGCCTTCAAGCCCCGGAGGGGTGTGCGGACGTCGCCTACAGGAACCCCTCAACGGCGTCGGGATTCCAGGGGCTCTACCGGCTCATGAGGTCCGCGATCACTTCGCGATACAACGTGATCGCGCACAGCCCCAACTGGCACGCCGCGAGGGCGAGGGGGCCGAGGGCTGTGGGGAGGCGTGCCACCGACCGCTCAGAGCAGCGGTCGGTGGCACGGGTCATCGCGCTGAGCCAGATCAGCCCCAGCGTGATGATCGGCTCGAAGTAGCGCTGCCAAGCCTGGCTGTTCATCGACTGGGCGCAGAGCCATCCCAGGAGGGTGAGGAGCAGGATGCCCGCCTGCACGCGGCGTCCGGCGTCGGCGGCGGCCCGGTAGAGCATGAGGAGGACCAGCGCGCCGAAGGGGGCGGCGGCGATGATGACGATGGACCGCTCCTTCGGCGCGGGGAATTTTTCGACGATGCGCCACAGCCAGCCGTAGGCGCGGGGCATGTACCACTCGGTCCAGAAGTAACTGGTCTCCGGCAGGGCGGCGGCGACGAGGGCGATGATGACCACGCACCACGCCGTGGCGTCGCTGATGCGCAGGCGGCGGATCGGTCCCCACGCAAAGGGGAGGAAGAACACGCCGAGGGCGCCCGTCAGGGCGAGCGCGAACGCCGGCGAGGCCGGGTTCAGCCCTGTCGCGTGTTTCTGGATTTCCGGCGTGTGGGCGATCGGCATCAGGCGCCATCCCCACATCCACGCGAAGTAGAGGAACGTCGCCGTCGGAAGGGCGGCGGCGAGGAGGCCCGCGAACAGCGTGCCCCACGATGTCCGCGGGGCCTGGGGGTCGCCATCGGGCCAGCGCAGCGGCTTCGGGACGAGCGCGGCGAGGGGGCTGGCGATCAGGCCCGCGAAGCCCAGGGGCGCGGCGAGCCAGAGGTTGACCTGGCGAATTGCCACGGATGCGGCGGCGGCCACGCCTCCCGTAATGAGGCCCGCGCGGGTGGTGCGCGCGATACAGGCCGATCCCAAGGCCAGCGCCACGAAGAAGAGTGCGGCGTTGTCGGTCGTCAGCCAGATTGTCGCGCCGAGGATGTACGGGCTGCATGCGAAGGGAAGGGTGAGGGCGAGTCCCAACCACGGGCCGGCAAGGCGTCGCGCGGCGAAGTACACGGCGGCGATGAGCAGCACGCCGAAGAGCGCGTTCAGCGCCCGCATGGTCCACATCTCCCCCGTCGCCCGCCACACGGCGGCCATCAGGAGGTGGTACCCCGGCGCGGTCGCGGACTCGTAATGAACGATGTCCACCGACGGCCAGTCGGCCCTCATGCGCTCGATGATCGGCAGGTGGTAGCCAAGTGCGTCGAGGCTCTCGCTCGTTCCCCCGGCTCCGCTCAGCACAACCGGCAGGAATAGCGCCGTGAAGACCGCCAACAGGATCGCAAGGGGGAATCCCTCGGATTTCAGGGTAGTCCGCGGGACATGTGGTTGGGGAGCGGGGCTTTTCACGAATCCTCTTTCGGCTTGATCGGGGATGGTCCGCCGGCGCACTCGCAACCTATTGTGCAGTAGTTGAAGTCGGCATGCTTCGGAAGGAAACGCCGAGTGCCCCTGACAGCGGCAGCATTATGCATCCCCGGCGCGACGGTCCTCGCGGCGTCGGCGGGACTCGCTCTGGCCGGCCCGTCCCGTGTCCTCGACCGGGCGGAGTACGAAGACCGTCTCCGGGCGATGTGGCTCGGCGAGGTGATCGCCAACTGGACCGGTCTCCGCACCGAGGGCATGCGGCGAGAGGCGCCCTTCCTTACGGACGCCGATTGGGGGACGACTCCTTCCGGGTTTTCGGGGCCGATCGTGTTCGTGACGTGGCAGAACCCCTGGGGCGCCGACGACGACACCGACATCGAGTACGTCTACCTCTCGCTCCTGACGGCGCATGAGGCGACCGTTCTGACCCCGGCCCAGATCGCCGCGGGATGGATCGCCCATATCAACGGCAACATCTGGGTCAGCAACGCGTCGGCGAGGGCCCTGATGACTCGCGGCGTGATTCCCCCGGCGACCGGGATGTTCACGCCGAACTCCAACGCGCTGATGATCGACGCGCAACTCACGACGGAGTTTTTCGGCGCCCTCGCCCCCGGCGCGCCTGCGCGGGGGCTCGCGATGGCCGACGTGCCCATCCGAACCACGGCGTGTGGTTACGCCGCCGACGCCGCTCGTTTTTATGTCGTCCTTTACTCGCTTGCCGCCGTGGTCGATCGCGGGCTTCCGCCGCGGGATCAGGCCATCTGGCTCGTCAACGAAGCCCGCCGATTCCTCCCCGACACCTCGAAGGCGGCGGATGTCGTTGATGTCGTGCTCGCCGACTTTCTCGCGAACCCTGATCCGGAGGATTGGGAGCGCACGCGCGACCTTGTCCACCTGCGCTACCAGCAGGACGCGGCCGCCAATGGATTCATCTACCGCGCGTGGTACGAGTCCACGGTCAACTTCGCATGCGGCGTGATCGCGCTTCTTTACGGCGGCCTCGACCACACGCGCACCGTCCAGATCGGCACTCTCTCCGGGTGGGACTCCGACAACGGCACGGCGACGATGGGCGGCCTTGTCGGGCTCGTCATCGGCACGGACGCCCTTCGCGCCGAGTTTCCCGGCATCACGCTCAGCGACCGCTTCAACATCTGGCGCACACGCCCCACCATGCAGGATCAACTCCCCGCCGACGCGCAGGCGGAGGACACCTTCGCCATGATGGCCCAGCGGATGCTTCCGATCATCGACCGGGCCGTCGTCGAGAGCGGCGGGAAGATCGCGCCCGCGCGCTGGCTCCTTCCTCCCGCGGACTCCGCGCCGCCGCTCGATCGTGTTCCCGCCCGGCGCGACGCCGCCCGCAGCGCCAACCTCCGCGTGCGTGCGGAGGGAGGATTGGTTGTCTCCGGGTCCTCGGTGAGCAGCGCCCCGTGGTGTTGCGGCGGGGCATTCGGCATCGCCGACGCGGCTGTGTTCGCCAACGCCGCGGAGCCGGATGTGTCGGGCGTGGAGGAGCCGCCGGCGCGGCGCGGGTTTTATTCCTCTCAGAACGGCGGCTTGCCCGCCGGGGGCACGCTCACCCTCTCCGTCGCCTACGACCGTCCCGTCGAGATCGCCGCGGTCAGGTTCATGGAGGGCGACCATTTCCAACTCGCCAACCTTACCGGGGGCTGGTTCGATTCCGTGTCCGTCGAAGCGCGAATCGACGGGCAGTGGACGCCGGTTCAGGCGGTACCGTCCGAGGGGTTGGATCCTGGGATACCGTTCCAGATCATCGACTTTGTTCTTGGCCAGCCCGTGGTCGGGACGGGAATCCGCCTGATCGGCGCGACCGGCGGGCCGCACGGCGTGGCCACGGCGACGGAACTCGACGCGCTGTCGTCGCCGATTCCGCCGCTCCCGCGTGCCGGAATCGACCTGAACTCCGACGATCTGGCCGATATTGAAGACGTGTATTCGTGGGAGGCGGATCCCGCGACGCGCCGCGACCTTGACGGGGACGGCGAGGCCGATTCCGATGACGCCCGGTACCTTCACGACTATCTGCGATGGGACGAAGCAAGCGACATGACGGCCAGCGGGAGTCGGATGGGCCCGCCCCGCCCCTCTGGTGGTCGCTCTTGCGTCTCGCCCGGCCCGCCCAGTGGACCAAGAGCGCCTTCGTCCTGATCGGGCCGCTCTACGGCCTGCGCGACCTGCCCGCGGGATCATCCATCTCGTCGATCGCGGTGCGTGCGGTGCTGGCGGCGGCGGCGTTCGCGCTCGCGTCGAGCGCCTGCTACGTTGCGAACGACATCTTCGACCGCGTCGCCGACCGGGCGCACCCGAGGAAGCGGCGGCGGCCGATCGCGGCGGGCCGGGTCTCCGTCGCCCAGGCGTGGGCCTTTGCGGGGGTTCTAGCCGTCGCGTCGATCGCGCTCGTGCCGGCGGTGGGTCCGCCGACGCTCGGCTGGACGGCGCTGGCGCTGGGCTTGTACGTGGTGAACGTTTCGGCGTACAGCGCGGTGCTGAAGCACCTCCTGATCCTCGACGTGATCTGCCTGGCGCTCGGGTTCGTTCTTCGGGTGATGGGGGGGTGCGCGGCGACGGGGATCGAACCCTCGGCGTGGCTGCTGAATGTTACGTTCTTCCTTTCGATGTTCCTCGCGTTCGGCAAGCGCCTCGGCGAGCGGAAGACTCTTTCCGGCTCGGGCGACAACGCCGCCGAGCACCGCCGCGTCCAGGCCGGCTACACCGACTCCTTCCTTCAGATGGCGGTCATTGTTACGGCGGGGGCGACGCTCCTGACCTACGCCTCCTACGTGCAAAGCCTCGGCCGGCAACATGTTGTGGGCTTCAACCTCATGTGGCTGACGATGCTCCCGGCGTTCTACGGGATGTTCCGGGCGATCCTGATGCTGGAGCAGGGGAAGTACGACGATCCGACCGAACTGGCGGTCCACGACCGGGGCTTTCAGGCCGCGGGGGCGGTGTTTGTGCTGATGTCGGTTGTTTTTCTGGGGCGGGCGGGAACCGGGAGTTGAGGCGGAGCGCCTTGGCCCGCGAACGGAAGCCGAATAGGGGGACGAGGCTTGCCTCGGGCCAATCCTGAGGTAGTCTTCTCATCGATTCGCCGACGAGATCACGGGAGGACCTTCATGGCAGCGCATGCAATCGGACTTCAGGCGGCGTCGCTCGCCGCGGCCGGGTTGGTCTCGGGCGCGCTTGGCTCATCACCTCCCGTGCTTTCAACCTTGACGCTTACGGGGCCAACCAGCGGTGAACGGGTCGGCGCGGGGTTGGCGACGATTGATGTGGCGGGGATTCCGAGCATGGATCATTCCGGATCGCCAAACAACACTGTGTTATTCCTTTGGGTGGGGCCGTTCAACTATGTAAACGGGATCGGCTGGGACGTCGTGCTGCAGACGCTCGTGCCGGCCTCTCGGCGGCGCGATATTACGATGATTGTTCGTGATACCAATAACGGCGAGTTTTCGGGGTTCTTTGTTCAGCCGGGTGCCGTCGATCCGACGCCTGGCGGGCCAACGCCGTACCGGAGCGACGGAATTCTCAAACTCGCCAACTTCGGCATTCAACCAGTTCAAGCCCTTGCTGATGGCCTGATCCGCCTGGAGTTTCTGGATTCGCCTGACAATGCTCCCGGTGCGGCCGACGGGCTTTGGACAAGCGGGACGGTTTCGATTCAAGCAGCGTTCGCCATTCCTGATCCTGTTGCGCCCGGTACAGTTGGTTTGCTCGGGGTCGCCGGTATTGCATCAGTGCGGCGTTATCGTGGGCTTACGCGTTTACGGTAAGGGTCATGGGGGAGGCCATTGGCAGTTGACCGGTTCTGGACAGCCTGGCGCGCCAATATGGCAGCGGTACGGCGTTCGCATGATGTCATCCAGTATGCCATCAAGGCCATCGACGACATCCTCATCGGCACTGTCAATCACGCCGTCGAAGTTGACATCGCCGCGACACCACTCGGAGAACCCGCCGCAAAGCCCGCACAATGGGCAAGGCACGGACCCGCCGCCGTTGACCGCTCGAATCAACTCCAAGTCCCATCCATCGACCCATCCGTCGAGGTTTGCATCCCCCCAGCACCACCGATTCTGGTCGCAGATCGTTCCTGGGCCGTCGGGATCGCACCTGATGATGAGAAGGTCGGTCTTTGTGCCTGCGATACCGTCGCCATCCAAGTCGCCGAGGCACCACGGCGCAACGGCGCGTTCCCCCATCATTTCCAAACAGTCGGCGTCATCGCAGTTCTGGAGATGCTCAGCGTCGCCGTTGATATCCCCGCACGCCGGCGGCCGGCACGGTCTGCACAAGAAGGTCTCGTCGTTGGGCGACGAGATCAACTGATGACGTTGGGCCATGAAGGCTCTGCCTGAGATAAACAGGACGCCGATCAGCCGTAACTGACCTCCCGAGACTTCGACAAACAAGCCTCCGCCCGAGTCATGGCACTGCACGGCAGCCGTTGTCGAGCACACGTCAACGGCGAAGTTGATCTGGCCGGCACGGCCATCGAGCGAGCAGTCGGTATCGCGTAGGGTCGAAACGCCGACGTGGAGGCTTCGGGCTTCAAACTGCGGATCAATCGGACGGCAGGGATCATCATTCCCCGGGATTACCGGCGGGGTTTGAGTTCTTCCCCATCCAGCGATGAACACGACTTGCCCGATGCAAAGCCCGAGGTTGTACGACGTATCGAGCCGGATCGGTTCGATATGTGAAAGGAAGCACAAATCGTCCGGCTCGATCTCGCCGATCACCACGCCGTCCGGCAGGCTGGCGACGAGTTCGCGGTACGGGGCAATCGCCAGTCTGAAGCACCTGACCCGCACCCGGATCATGTTCGCCTCGTCCCCCACGCATGCGGGCGAACTCGGGCAGTTTGGGCACGGCACCGGACACCCCTGGAAATGCGCGTACCACTGATTCACCTGCGAATCGCAGTTGCCGGATGGATTCGGGTTGCCGTCGAGGAAATGCTGGACCGTGATGATCCCGACGCGTGGGATGTTCTGCGGGTCCGTCCACTGGATGTAGACGCCTGATCCCTCCGGCTTCCACGCCGTATCAACCGGCACGGATCGGCGTTGCAGGCCGCAGACCGCGAGGAACCGGGTGTCGTTGGTCGTGCTGCCGCAGGAGATCGCGAGGGCCGACGACGTGGCGAGCGCGCCAATGGCGAAACCCATCAGGGCGACGAAGGCGAGGCGAGCGAGCATGTTCAATCCTCCCGTACCAGCCGACACGGTCGTGCCGGACTTCTTATGCCAGTCTACCAATGGCATCGGCGATCGTCCTGCACAGGCGTTGTTCTCCGCGCTCCCTTACGGGAATCCGAGTTCGATCCTCCATCCCAGGCGATCTCCGGTTAGGCTTCGGTTCGCGGCAGAATGGATTCGTGGCGCGAACCGGGCAACCCTGCCCCGTTCCCATCCGTAGAAACTGATTCGTCGGGGCGGGAAATGGTCGATTTTGTTGGGTGCGGGTCGTCCTCGGCATGCCGGGGCGGCTCTCGGGTGAACCTCTCTCAGGAGACGACAATGTCGAAGATGCACACGTTGGGCCTTGCCGCCGGATTCTGCCTTGTTCTGGCCGGTCTCGGCACCCATGCACAGGGCCAGGGCCAGACCGATCAACGGGCCATGCCCCCCCCGGTGGGGGGCGGCGGGCCGCCCGGCGGCGCGGGCGGCGACAACGGCAAGGATGGCGACAAGCCCGACTTCCCCGAGTTCAAGGATGTGACGAAGGACTTCACCAAGGTTGTCTCCACCGCCGACGGGGCGGAGAGCATGTGGACGATCTACTTCCGCAAGAAGGACAACCAGGTGCTGGCCGAACTCCCCCGCGAGTTCGATCAGAAGCGGTATTTCTTCGCGATGACCATCGCGGGCGGCGACATGTGGGCCGGGCTGCAGGGCGCCGACATGTACGTCTACTGGCGCCGCTACGACAAGACCCTCGCGCTGATCCAGCCGCAACTCGAGACCCGGTCCACGGGCGACTCTGAGTCCAAGTCCTCCGTCAACCAGATTTTCACCGACAAGGTCATCCTCTCGGTTCCCATCGCCACCCTGGGGCCGGGCGGCGGGCCCGTGATCGACCTCGACGCGATGCTGGTCGGGCAGGCGGGCGAGTTCTTCGGCCGATGGGCGTCGGGGATCAACGCCACGCTGGCCGAGTTCAAGGAGGTCAAGGCGTTCCCTGAGAACGTCGAGTTCTCCATCGAGGCTCCGCAGCCCTCCATGCCGCGCTCCGGCGCATTCTCCTTCTTCTTCGGGGGGGACGATTCGGGGCGGCTCGTGACCTACCACTATTCGATCAGCGTGATCCGCGAGAACCCTGAGTACAAGCCGCGCGAGGCGGACGAGCGCGTCGGCTACTTCACGACCTATTACCGCGACCTCGGGAAGCTCGGCAAGATCAACAAGTGGACGCGGTACGTCAACCGCTGGCACCTCGAGAAGGCGGACCCCAAACTCAAGCTCAGCCCTCCTCGGAAGCCCATAGTCTTTTATGTCGAGCACACCGTCCCTATCCGCTACCGCCGATGGGTCCGCGACGGGGTGTTGTATTGGAACGAGGCGTTCGAGAGAGTCGGGCTCGCCGGCGCAATGGAGGTCTACTACCAGGACAAGACGACCGGCGCCCACATGGACAAGGACCCGGAGGACGTCCGCTACAACTTCATCCGCTGGCTGAGCAACGACATCTCCACGGCGATCGGACCCAGCCGGGCGAACCCGCTCTCGGGCGAGATTCTGGACGCCGACATCGTGCTTACGGATGGGTGGATTCGGGCCTTCTGGAGCATGGCCAACGAGGTCGTTCCGGACATCGCGATGGACAACTTCGGGCCGGACTCGATGGCGTGGCTCGCGTCCCATCCGCAATGGGATCCGCGCGTCCGCCTCGCGCCGCCCGGGCAGCGTGATTTCATCATCGCCCAGCGTGCCGCGCGGGGGGTGCAGCGATTCGGCGGGCATGCCGCGGCGCTCGCCGATCCGACGCTGATCGGCGATGACCAGTTTGATGGGCTTGCCGGCCGGGTGAGCCAGGTGAGCGGGATGTGTCTTGCCGCGCAGGGGCGTGCCGCCGACATGGCCGCCATGGGCATGGCGTTGGATGTCATGGACCTCCTCGGCGAGGAGCCCGAGAAGCCCAAGGACGGGGACAAGCCCGCCGAGCCGAAGAAGGACGAACCGGACAAACTCGACGGCATCCCCGAGGCGTTCATCGGCCCGCTCCTCGCGGACCTCGTCTCGCACGAAGTAGGGCACACGCTCGGCCTGAGGCACAACTTCAAGGCCTCGGGCATCTACTCCATGGCCCAGATCAACAGCGACGACTGGAAGGGCAAGAAGCCCATCGGCGGCTCCGTCATGGACTACAACGCCCTCCCGCAGATCAACATGGGCACGGGCAAGATCCAGGGCGACTACGGCATGATCGCGGTCGGCCCCTACGACAAGTGGGCGATCGAATACGGCTACACGACGGAGGATACGAAGAAGGTCCTGGAGCGCGTCGCCGAGCCTGAACTCGTCTTCGCGACCGACGAGGACACCTGGGGCCCCGACCCCTTCGCCCGGCGGCGCGACATGGGTTCTGATCCGCTCACCTTCGCCCGGAGCCGGATGAAACTCGCCCAGGAACTCCGCGCCAAGATTCCCGAGAAGTTCGTCAAGGAGGGCGATTCCTGGGCCAAGGCCCGCCGCGGGTATCAGATCACGCTGAGCCAGCAGATGAACGCGCTCGGCGCGATGGCCAACTGGGTCGGCGGCGCCTATGTCGCGCGCGACAAGAAGGGCGACCCCAACGCCCGCCCGCCCATCGCGCCTGTCGCCGCCGTGCAGCAGCGCGACGCCCTCGCGTTCGTGCTCGAGAACGCATTCCGCGACGAGGCCTACGGCCTGACGCCCGACCTCATCAACAAGATGACCGTCGACAAGTGGTGGGATCCGGGCGGGATGTACGACCTCTTCGAGGACGAGACGTGGCCCGTCCACGAGCGCATCCTCGGCATCCAGGCGTCCGTCCTTTCGATGCTCTTGAATCCCACGACCCTCGGCCGCGTCTACGACAACGAGTTCCGAGTCCCCGCCGAGCAGGACATGATCACCTTGCCCGAGGTCGTCAACAAGATCACCGACGAGGCGTGGTCCGAACTCGACAACAAGGGCGGCCGGCGCTTCACCGACCGCCAGCCGATGATCTCCAGCCTCCGCCGGAACCTCCAGCGCGAGCATCTCGAGCGGCTGATCGACCTCACGCTCCCCGACAGTCTCTACGGCTCGGCGAGCAAGGCGATCGCCACGATCTGCACGGCCAAACTCCGCGAACTCAACGGGAAGATCCAGAAGGCCATCGGCGACGGCAAGACCAGGCCCAGCGACATCGATTCCTACACCTACGCCCACCTCAGCGAAGCGAAGGAGCGCATCGACCGCGCCCTCGACGCCGTCTACATCTACAACGCCAACCAACTCGGCGGCGGCGGCTTCACGATCATCTTCGGCAACGAAGGCCAGCCGCCGGCCAAGCCGTAGGACCGTTCATCCATCCGGCGCACCGCCACGAGGCCGCCCGTTCGGGCGGCCTTTTTCTTATCACCCGCACGCGCCCCCGAAGTTCGTGAGGACCGCCGTGATGTCCGCGAAGTTCACCACGGCGTCGTGGTTCGCGTCGCCTGGGCTTGCGTTGTTCGGGTACGCCGCCAGCCAGTTTGTCAGGACGCTTGTGATGTCGGCGAAGTTGACGGCACCGTCGGCGTTCGCGTCGCCGGGGCAAGGCGGGAGCGGGGCGCTGTCCGCGCAGCCCCACTTCGCGATCGCCCATGCTGAATCCGCACCGGCCCTGAGGAACCGTCCCGCGACGAAGAGTGCCGCCGCGTTCGGCCCGTCGCCGTCGTCGTCGAAGACCTCCAGGTCCAGCGCCCCCGGCGCGATTCCGCAGACGTTGTAGGATCCGAACGAAAGCCCGCCTCCCAGCGCGTGCCAGGCCTCACCATCCCATCGGGCGATCCCCTGCGACGCCCCCTCGGGGGCCGTGAAGAACCCGCCGGCGAACAACGATTCCGCGAACCCTCCCGGCCCATCCGGGTCGAATACCACCAGGTCCTTCGGCAGCGCGCTCGCGAACGCCACGCCGCAGCCGGTCGGCGCTCCGAGATTCACCGACAGAGCCGCCCATGATGAACCATCCCACCGGGCGATCCCGCGTGTCGGGATCGGCGTCGCGCCGTCGGTCCATTGGAAGAAGTTCCCCGCCGCGTAGAGCGCCGGCGGTGTCGGGCCGGGTCCGTCATCGTCGAACACCGCGAGGGCCGACACCGACACCGGCACGCCCAGATCGACCTGCCCCGTGAACGACCCCTCCCCCAGCGGCGTCCACGCCGCGCCGTCGAACTGCGCGACGTCCTTCGCTAATCCCTGCGCGGTCTGCTGCACGAAGTCCCCCGCCGCGATCAGACGCGCCACCCCCGGCCCCGCGGCATCGGGGTCGAACACGGCGAGATCTGTAACGACCGCCGAGCCATGCGCGAATCCCATCCCCGACCACGCCGACCCATCCCATGCGCCCACCGCGCCGCTCGCCGAGGTGGTTTCGTTGCTCAGGACATCGAAGTCCCCGGCGACGTAGAGGCGTGCCGGCGCCGGCCCATCGCCGTCCGCGTCGTACACCGCGAGCGCGTGGACCATCGATCCGCCCGACGCCGCGCCGAAGTTCTCCCACCCCCCGGTTCCCGTGTTCAGCAGCGCGTTCCACCGCGCCATCGGTCCCGACGCCGCGCCTTCGAGATCAACAAACGACCCCGCCACATATTTCACGGCGCCGCCCGGATCAACGCCGTCGGCGTCGAAGTCAACGGCGGCCATGATCCGCCGCGGGCTGCTTCGAGGGCCGGCCTCGGGGTCCAGCCCCGCGTCCTGCCAACCGGCAACGGCGGTCCATCGCGCGTTGGCATGGAGCAACGCGCTGGTGTCGCCCGCGCCGCCCACGGTCGCGCCGGTGCGCAACGGGATCGAGCCTTCGCCGGCGGTGTTGAATGTCCCACCGACATAGAGCGCTTCGGGTTGCGACCCCCCTTCATCCGCGTCAAAGGGCTTGAGTACCGCGACCGTCGGCAGGGCCGGGATCGGCGCGGCCACGCCCCGCCCGAGCGCGCTCCACCCGATCCCATCCCACAACGCCACGAAGTTCCCGCTCACTTCATCGAGCGCGTAGGGCGACGCCGGCGTCTCCGCCACGCTCGTGAACCCGCCGCCTACGACCAGCCGCGCGGGGTTCGGCCCGCCGCCGTCGAAATCGAACGAGACCAGCGAGTCGATCTCACGCGAGGTTCCGCCCGTGCCGCTGATCGACCGCTGCGGGCCGGCGCCGAGCCTCGTCGCCGAAACGCCGTCGTAGCGGACGATGAACCGCGGGTCCGCGGGATCCGAGATCGCGGCGTACAACGCCGGGCGCATCGGCCCCGCGCCGTCGTCGTCATGCACCACCATCCGCCCGTTCTGCGGCGGAGCAACCGCGAACGCGCCCGCGTTTCCGGCAAAGTCAACAATCGTCGTCCACGCCGTGCCGTTCCATCGCGCCAGCCCGCCGCCGAAGGTCGCGCCGGGATCGATCGTGTTGGGCGCTCCGTAGACAAAGAGGGCAGGCGTCATCGGCCCGGCGTCGTCTTCGTCGAAGACTGCGAGCGATATCCCGGGTCCCGGGCGACCGGGGGCGCCCGCGCCGACGCCCGACCATGCGGCACCGTTCCACGCGGCGAGATACGAGGGTCCGGCCGGCGACGCATCGAAAAGCCCCGCCGCCAGCAGGACCGCCGGGGATGGGCCGCTCGCATCCGGGTCCCATGTCAGCAGGTCGCACACCTTTCCGCTTCCGAGCGGCGTGCCCAGGTCGGACCATGTTGCACCGTCCCACGCCGCGACACCGATCAACGCCGAGCCGTCGCTCGCCAGGAATTCGCCCGCGGCAAAGAGCCGAGCGGGCCCCGGCGCCGCGCCGTCGGCGTCGAAGACTTCGAGGTCGTGAGCCACGTCGCTCGCCGAGACGAATCGCGTCCCGACGTGGGTCCACGCCGCGCCGTCGAACCGGGCCACGGCCCGCGTTGTGTTCCCATCTCGGTCCACGACGAGCGATCCGCCGACGTACAAAGATGGCCCCATCGACCCGCCTCCGGGCGGGTCGAAGACCGCGAGGGCGCACCGCGAGCCGTTCGGCGCGCCGCCGCCGACGATCACCAACTCATCTCCTCCCACCGCCTCCCATGCGCCGTCATTCCACCGAACCACCGGCCGCGGAGGTGATGTGTATTTTGGGGAATGCACGGCGTACAGCGCCGCCCCAAGCGGCCCATCGCCGTCGATATCCAGCGCCGCCAGCGCCCTCACCGGCCCGCTCACGTCCCCGCCTTGAAACACGGCGAGCCAGCCGGGCTCGCACGTCTGCGCCTCCGCGGCGGCGAGAACGGCCCCGAGCAGACACGAACACGCCGCAGCCAGAACACGCATGGCCAACCCTCCGATTGGTACCAGTTCATCCTACCGGGAATCCGGGGGCATCGCATGATTTATGGCGGGAAAAGACGGCGGCTCCCTCGGGGAGGTCCGCGTCCGGAGGGCGCGATGGGATACGATGCCCGCATGACCCTGTGGCAGCCGGCGTTGCCCGAGAAGTACCACTCGCTCAAGCCCGACGACATCGGCGAGGCGATCGGGGCGCGTCGGCGGGAACTGGGGGAACGCATCGTGATCCTCGGCCATCACTACCAGATGGACGAGGTCATCCGGCACGCGGACTTCACGGGGGACTCGCTCAAACTCTCGCAACTCGCGGCGAAGCGCGTGCGGGAACGGGGGGCGAAATACATCGTGTTCTGCGGCGTGCATTTCATGGCCGAGTCGGCGGACCTCCTGGCGCCGGAAGGGACGGAGGTTGTCCTGCCCGACCTCTCGGCCGGGTGCTCGATGGCGGACATGGCGGCGTACGAGGATGCGCTCACCGCGTGGGAGGAGATCCACGCCGCCCTCGGGAAGAAATGGAAAGGTCGAGTCGTCCCCGTGACCTACGTCAACTCCTCGGCGGCGATCAAGGCGTTCGTCGGCTCGAAAGGGGGCGCGTGCTGCACGTCGTCGAACGCGAAGCGCGTCTTTGAGTGGGCGATGGCCGGCGGCACCGCGCCGCGGAAGAAGGGGGAGGAAATCAAACTCTTCTTCCTCCCCGACCAGCACCTCGGCCGCAACACGGCGGCATCGTTCGGGCTGAAGGTGAAGAAGGATACGTGCCTCTACGACCCGAAGCGCGCCCGGCAGGGGGAGGCGCTGGGCGGCTGTGAGAAGGATGCGCTGCGCGAGGCCAAAGTGATTCTCTGGGCCGGGCATTGCTCGGTGCACAAGTTGTTCCGTCCCGAGCACTGCGACGACGTGCGCGCCGCGGATGAAGAGATGAAGATCATCGTCCACCCCGAGTGCTGCAAGGAGGTCGTGGACAAGAGCGACCTGACCGGCTCGACGGAGCACATCATCAAGACGATCCGGGCCGCGCCGGAGGGAAGCCGCTGGGCGGTGGGAACCGAGGTCCATCTCGTGAATCGCCTGGCGCGCGAGGCGAAGGGGCGCGGCGTGTTCGTGCGGATTCTGAGCGATTGCCAGTGCTTGTGCACGACGATGTACCGGATCGACGAGCCGCACCTCCTGTGGGCGCTCGACCACATCGCGTCCCACCGCGTGGTGAACAAGGTGCATGTGCATAAGGACGCGCGCGAGCCGGCGCTGGCGGCGCTGGATCGGATGCTGGCGCTGAGCGATCCGGTGGCGGTGGATTGATGGTTTGTGGCATGGGCTTTCCAGCCCATGCAGGTTGCGCAGCCGGGGCGTCAGAATCCCGAGTGCGAGGGGTTTGGACCCGATCCTCTGGGCGTCGATCGGGAACTTGCCCATCAGACAGCGATCCTCGTTTCAGCGATGAACGCGTCGACCGCTCTGCCGGAATCGAGGAGCGCTGCTTCGCCGAAGGTCTCAATGTGAAATGCGATCGCCGATTTCATGTCGGCGAGCGCTTCTTCATAGGTGTCGCCCTGGCCGACGACGACGCCGGCAAGGCCGAGCGGGTACGCGATGTACCCGTCGGAGTGCTTTTCCACCACGACCTTCAGGTCATGGGCAGGGCAATCGCATTATCAAAAGGGTGCCCCGGTCTTGCCGTCCGCGGCAAGGCCGGGACGAACTTCCAACCCCGCCCGGCCTCGCCGCAAAGCCGGCGAGACCGGGGCAGCCACAATAATGCGATTGCCCTGAGGTCATGGGTCTTGCGACCGCGCGATGGGATCTTCTTCCTTACCATCATGCCACCGTCACGCTCTCATCCAGATACACATCCTGGATCGCGTGCAGCAGGGCGACGCCTTCCTTCATCGGCTTCTGAAAGGCTTTGCGGCCGGAGATCAGGCCCATGCCGCCGGCGCGTTTGTTGATGACGGCGGTGTGCACGGCTTCCTGGAGGTCGCCCGCGCCCTTGCTCTCGCCGCCGGAGTTGATGAGGGGGCTGCGGCCCATGAAGCAGGAGGCGACCTGGTAGCGGCAGAGTTCGATGGGGTGCGCGCCCGAGCCGTCCTCGTTCGCGGCGCAGAGTTTGGAGTAGATCTTCTTGTCGAACTTGCCGTAGGAGGAGTTGCCCATGTTGAGGGCGGCGTACCCGCCGTTGTTGGTGGGGAGTTTCTGCTTGATGATGTCGGCCTGGATGGTGACGCCGAGGTGGTTGCCCTGGCCGGTGAGGTCGGCGGCGGCGTGGTAGTCGGTGCTCTTGCCGTCGGCCCCCTTGACCTTGAAGGCGTTGTTGCGGAGGTAGCACCAGAGGACGGTGACAAGGCCGTAGGAGTGCGCCTCCTCGAACCATTGTGAGACTTCGTCGATCTGTCGGCGTGATTCCTCGGAGCCGAAGTAGATGGTGGCGCCAACGGCGGCGGCGCCCATCTCGAAGGCCTGGCGGACCGAGCCGTAGCGGGTCTGGTCGTGGATGTTCGGGAAGGTGAGGAGTTCGTTGTGGTTGAGTTTGACGAGGAAGGGGATGCGGTGGGCGTATTTGCGCGAGACCGAGCCGAGCACGCCGAGGGTGGATGCGACGGCGTTGCATCCGCCTTCGATGGCGAGTTCGACGATCTTTGCCGGGTCGAAGTAGTCGGGGTTCGGGGCGAAGGAGGCGCCGGCGGAGTGCTCGATGCCCTGATCGACGGGGAGGATGCTGACGTATCCCGTGCCCGAAAGGCGGCCTGTATTGAGGAGGAGTTGGAAGTTGCGGAGGACGGCGGGGTGGCGGTCGGAGTCGCGCAGGACGCGGTCCACGAAGTCCGGGCCGGGGAGATGGAGGGTGCTGCGCGGGAAGCCCTTGCAGGAATAGGCGAGGAGGGGTGAGGCGTCGGTGCCGAGGATTTCGGCGGTACGGCTGGTCGCGGCCGCAGGCATGGGCAAAACTCCGGTGGGGTGTCGGTTGGCCTGAAAGGGTGTTCCCCGGCCCGACACAATAGCAGCCCCATGCTCCGGTCAGGGTCGGGAATAACGCGGCACCCGCCGGATCATGCCGGGCTGGAGAAACCGGATTGCGAGGATTGAACAAACTGTGGTGAATGGGGGTATGGGTTGCGGTCGATAACCCAATCAACCGGCGTGCGCGGGTTTCGGACGCTGTTCGGGACCGTCGCATTGCGCTCGCCGGTTTGACAGAGATTCGACTGGTGTTAGTGTTCCCCCACTTTCAACGAAGCAACGAACCAATCGGGCGCGGGGCATTCGGCCTCGGGCCTGTGAAGAAGCGAAGGAGCGGCGAGTGAGTCGGAGTCGCGCGAGCAAGCGGTGGACGGGGGGGGCATGCGCCGGGCGGCTTGCGCGCGGGAGCGGTCTGGCGCTGGGTGCGGCGGCCGCCGCGGCCCTGGTGGGGTGCGAGGCGGATTCCTTTATTGATCCGTCGGTGGTCGGCCGGTGGGAGAACACGCCCACGATCGTGCCGATCGTGGAGCGGATCGATGTGATCGAGCGCGACACGGGCGAGTTCGTGGATGTTACGCCCGTCATGCCGGAGGATCTGCTGCCCGAGGCGACGGAGTACCGGGTCGGGTCCGGCGACTTCGTCCACATCACGATCCTGGACTTCTACCAGCAGGGCGCGCCGGCGGAGTTCGAGCAATCGGTCGACCTGCGCGGGTACATCACGCTGCCCCAGATCGGCGAGGTCTTCGTCAACAAGATGACGCGCCTGGAAACGCAGATGGCGATCTCGAACGCGATCCGGGATGCGGGGCTGCTCGATAACGCGGTGGTTGACGTGCAGATTCCGGGCGCGCGGCAGGCGACGTTCAGTATCTTCGGTGTGGTGGATCGTGTGGGGCGGTACGCGGTTCCGGGGCCGGATTACCGCTTGCTCGAGGCGATCACCGACGCGGGGGGGGTCTCGCCGACGATCGACAAGGTGTACATCATCCGTCAGGTGTCGCTCACGGACGAGCCGGCCGCCGGCGCGCCCGCGGGCGGTTCATCCAACAAGGGCAGGCCCTCGCCGACACCGAAAAAGCCCGACGAGAGCGGGAAGAACCTGATCGATCTGATCGAAGAGTTGACGGAGCCTGCGGAGGAGGCGTCGCCTCCGCCGCCGAGCGTGCCGCCGCCGGACACGAAGGGCTCGGACGAACCCAACCTCGAGTCGTTGCTGGAGCCCGAGCCGAAGCCGGAGGCGGCGGCGCCGAATCCGGGCGTGATGGGGATCATGGGCGGGCCGGGTTCGGCGGGGCGTCGGGGGCCGTCGGCGAGCGCCTGGGCCGCGATGCGTCAGTCGGACGAGCCGCCGATCGATCTCGTGGATCAGGATGTTCCGCCGATGCCCGTGGAGCCCGCGGCGAGCGGAAGCAGCGCGGTGGCGGGCCACGGTCGATGGGTGTTCCTCAACGGCGAGTGGCGGTTGGTGGTTCAGGAGACAGCGGCGAAGCACAGCGGGCTGCCCGAAGACGGCGACCCGTTGAAGTCCGCGCCCAAAGCGAGCGAAATCGTTACGCAGCGCGTGATCGAGGTTCCCGTCTCGCCGCTGATCCAGGGCGTCGCGCAGTACAACTTGGTGATCCGCGCCGGGGACGCGATCAGCGTTCCGGGGCCGAAGCAGGGGTTCATCTACCTCAGCGGCCCGGGGGTGAATCGACCGGGTGTGTACCAGTTGCCGTTCACCGGGACGTTGACGTTGCAGCGTCTGATCGCCTCGGCCGGCGGCCTCAGCCCGGTCGCGATCCCGGAGCGTGTCGACCTCATCCGGATGGTGGGCGAGGACCGGCAGGCGACAATCCGGCTGAACCTCCGTGCGATCGCGGAGGGGACGCAGCCCGACCTTTTCCTCAAGCCTGATGATCTTGTGAACGTCGGCACCAACTTCTGGGCCACGCCGCTGGCGGTCATCCGGGGCGGGCTTCGCGCGTCTTATGGGTTCGGTTTTCTTTTGGATAGGAACTTCGGAAACGACGTGTTCGGCGCCCCACCGCAGGACCGCGGGTTCTAATGGGCCGACGGCGGTAGCATTGCATGCGTGGCGTTGGGCGCGTGAGCGGGAAGGCGGGGGTGCGGTCCTCGGCCGTTTCCCGAACACGGCGAAGACCCGAGCGTAGGAACAACCGACGCCGGCCGACGTGGGCGCAGGGCTTCGGCGGTTCTGGTCGTTGCTGAGGTGGCTAGCGGAATGACCTCCTTATCTCCGAGCGCGGATCCAAAGGTGCTGGTCGGGAAACCGGCCCTCGATGCGGCGCGGCCGGAGTTCGGGCCCCGAGCGGTGGTGCTGGCCGCGTTGATCGCCGCGGCGTTCGCCGCCGTGTTCTTTCGGTGGATCGTCAGGCAGTTCGGCCCGGGGGGCTTCAGCGCCACGCATTTCGAGGACTGGGGGCACGCCTACATTGTGCCGTTGATCAGCGGGTATTACGTCTGGTCGAAGCGCGGCGAGTTGGCGAGGGCTCGGCTGGAGGCGTTCTGGCCCGGGCTCGGGGTGATGCTGCTGGGGATCGCGACCTACGTCTACTTCACGACGGGGTATTCGAACCACATGTTCCAGGGCTTTTCGGTGGTTTTGTCGCTGGCGGGGCTGGTGCTTTTCGTGCTGGGGCCGGGGCCCTTCCCGCACTTCGTGTTTCCGCTGATGTACCTCGGGTTTGCCGTGACGATCTCCGAGATGGTGATGCTCAAGATCACGTGGGGGCTGAAGCTCGCGGCGTCGCAGGGGGCGTGGGCGCTGCTGAACATCGTCGGCATCGACACGGACCTCAAGGGCAACAACCTCGAGGTGTGGCACAACGGCGTGATGACCCCGCTGAACGTCGCCGACGCCTGCTCCGGGATGCGGATGGTCGTGGCGTTCATCGCGTTGGCGGCGGCGGTCGGGTTCCTGTCGTGCGGGAAGTGGTGGCAGCGGATCGCGGTGGTGATGCTCTCGATCCCGGTGGCGGTGGCGATGAATGTGCTGCGCGTGGCGGTGCTCGGAGCGGCGACCCTCTTCAACGCGAACCTCGCGTCGGGCGGGGCGCACACGCTGATCGGGACGCTGCTGCTCATCCCCGCGTTCTTCGTCTTCATGGGGTGCGTGTGGCTGCTGCAGAAGGCGGACCCGGACGCGGCGCCCGTCGCCGTCAAGGCAACGAAGAAGCCCGCGAAAGGGGGGCGGGCATGACCCCCGGTGCCGAACTGACGCGTCGGCCGGCGTCGTCGATCATCGCGGCGGCGGTCGCGGCGCTCCTGATCCTCGCTTCCACCGCGGTGGGGCTGGAAACGGTGCTGGTGCGCCTCGGGCTGCAACTCAAGAAACTCCCGATCGAGGCGCCAAGCGGGCTCAAACTCCACACGCTCCCGCGCGACGTCGCGGGATGGGAGACCGTGCGCGACGAGGTGATGACGGCGGAGGGCGCCGAGGAACTGGGCACGCAGAACTACCTGACGCGCTGGTACCGCAAGGTTGACGGCGAGGGGCGTCCGTTGACGCCCGAGGTCGCGGTGCAGGTGCATGCGGCGTATTACACGGGGATGATCGACACCGTGCCGCACGTCCCCGAGCGTTGCCTCATCGGCGGCGGCCTGGAATACGCGGGCGGCTCCCAGGTCGTGAAGGTGCCGATCGACGGGTCCCGGCTGGTGCCGGACCTTGACGACCGCCCCGCGGAGGGTCAGTCGCGGATCCTCACGGCGCGGAACAGCCGCACGCCGGTGCGCGTCCGCCTGCCGCGGGGCATCGAGAATCTCGAGATGATGGCGACTCCCTTCCGGGATGCGGAAGGGAAGCGGTCGCTGTGGGCCGGGTACTTCTTCATCGCCAACGGCGGGGTGGTCGCGAGCGCCAACGATGTGCGTCTGCTGGCGTTCCGGCTGAAGGACGACTACGCGTACTACACGAAGGTGCAGTTCATGTGCGACGACGTGGACGACGCGGCGGGCCTCGCGCGTGTGGCGGCGGGGTTCCTTGACGAGATCCTCCCTGACCTGATGCAGTGCCTCCCCGACTGGACGGAGGTTGAGGAGGGTCGGTGGCCCCCGGATAATCCCCGGCGCGCGTCGTCGGCGGACGGCGGATCGAGCGGACAATGACAGGGCCCCTGCCGCCCCGGTTCATGCCGGGCGCGGCGCGGGCATTTGAGAAGGGATGCAGTCATGGCAGGTCGCGTGAATACGAAGTTCGTGGTGGCCCTCTCGGCGGCGCTCCTTGTGCTGGCGTGCGGTGCGGCGGCGCTGGCGTACTGGGCGTTGCAGACGCGGCCGGTGCGGTGGGTGGCCAAGGCCGACGCCCTCACCGCGCAGGGCAACCACGAAGAGGCGGCGGAACTCTACGAACGCGCCGTCGGCAAGGACCGCACCCGCCTCGAATGGCTCGAGAAATGGCGCGATTCGATCGCCCGCATCACGCCCGACAATCGCGCGCGGTACGAGGACCAGTACAACTTCTACCGCAACATCCTCCGGCAGATCGCGATCATCAAGCCCGATGACGGCGAGGCCCAGGTGGCGTACATCCGTGAACTGGATGCGATGGCCCGCTCCGGCGGGCTGGCCCGCGAGAGCCTTGAGTACGTCATCAAGGAAACGACCGATCGGCTGAAGGACCTCGACCCCTCCACGCCCGGCTATCTGACCCTCCGCCGGTACCGCGGCGCCGCCGAAGTGGACCGGATGGGGCTGATCAAGGCCGAGGAGGAGGAGATCAAGCAGGCGAAGGAGGACCTCGAGGCGGCGATGGCCGGTGATCCGTCGGAGTTCCTCGCGGCGGTGTACCTGGCGCGGTGGCACACGCAGGTCGCGGAGCGTGCGCGGATCGAGCGTCGGGTCGAGGATGAGGCCGAGCCGCGGGCCAAGGCGGGCGAAATTCTCGACCGTCTGGAGGCGGAGCATGGGTCGAAGCCCGAGGTGGCGCTGATGATCTACGCCGCCCGGCAGGCGGATCGTCTGCGGGCCGTCGAGACTCCCCAGCAGAAACTCGAGGTCGTCGCCCGGAGCAAGGACGCGGGGATCAAGGTGGTGGAGGCGGCGCTCGCGCTGCCGGCCGAGCAGGTGTCGGCGGATATCACCAACCGCATCTTCAACACGATCTTCCAGACCGTCGGGCAGGATGCGTTCCCGGCGCTCCAGTCGCTCGTGGACCGCGCGCTCGAGAAGTACCCGACGGACGCGCCGTTGATCATCGCCAAGGGCGCGTTGCTTCAGGAGATGGGCAAGCAGGAGGAGGCGATCGCCCAGTTGCAAAAGGCCGTGGACCTTCCGGACGTCCCGGTGAGCCTCGCGGGCATGTCGCTCCCCGGACACCGGATGACGGCGATGGCGCTGCAGATCGACAGCGCGATCTACGAATGGAGCGACGCGCGCGACGACGCAGCGAGGACCGCGGCCCTCGCCAAGGCCAAGCAGTTGCGCGAGCGCCTCGTCAAGGAAGCGGGCCTCCGCGGCAAGGAGCAGTTGCTGCTGCGCGACGCCAAGATCGCGTTCGCGGAACGGCGGTACGACGAGACGGTGGCCAAGATCTCGGAGTTGCGGTCGATGGGGAGCACGTCGGGCAACATGCTGCCCGTGCTCCACATCCTCGCGCAGGCGCTGCACAATCAGCAGAACTTCGGGGAGGAGCGGCGTGTTCTGCTGGAGATGCTCGAAATGCGCCCCTCGCTCGCGTGGACCCGGGCCCAACTGGGCGAGGTCAACCTCAGGCTGGGGCGCGTCGAGGACGCCGCGCTGGAGTTCTTCGCGGCGGCGGAGCTGGAGCCCGACAACGCGGAGTACCAGGAACGCCTCAAGACCGTCCGGACGGCGATGGGCAAGGCGACCGATGAGGTCGAGGGCGACCCCGTGGTGCTGGGCCTCATCGAGGCGCGCCGTGCCCGCGACGAGCAGGGCGACATCGCCCTCGCACGTCAGAAACTCGAGAATCTCCTGGTGCGGTTCCCCGACGACCGGCGCGTCTTCCAGGACCTCATCGCGCTCGACCTCCGCGAGGGGATGAAGGACCTCGCCATCAGCCGGGTCGAGGAGATGCTGAAGAAGTACCCGGACGACATGCTCCTCAAGCGGACGCTGACTCAACTGAAGATCGAGGATCCTGTCGAGGCCCAACTGACGTTCATCGAGTCGTCGAACTACTCGCCCGGCGAGAAGGCGCTGGAGCGGTACAAGGTCTTCATCGGGGCGCGCCGCACCGAGGAGGCGGCGGCGGCCCTGGCCGAGGCGGAGAAGGCCTCCCCCGAGGACCCCAACATCGTGGACATGATTTTCGTCGACGCCCTCGGACGAAAGGACTTCGAGAGGGCGCGGCAGGTCGCGCAGAAAGCGGCGAAACTCGACCTCGATCAGTTGGGCGGGATGCTCTACCAGGGGCGTCTGCAGTTGATCGAGGGCGAGGGCAACCCCGAGAAGCTCGCCGCGGCGGTGCGCACGTTCGAGGAGGCGGTGAAGCGGGTGCCGATGAACCCGATGATCCGCAAGTTGCTGGCGCAGGCCTATGCGCGGACGGGCCGACCGGTTGAAGCGGTCGAGGCGTACAAGCGCGCCCTTGAAGGCAAACCCGACGATCTTGTGGTGACACGGGACTACATCAACCTGCTGCTGCAGTTGAACCGCGGCAAGGAGGCGCTCGAGGCGGTCGGGCCCGACACGGGCATTCTGCGGTTCTTCCCGTCAAACCGCGAGATGCTCCTGGTATGGATGGAACTGGAAGGGCGGTACGGGCAGCGAACGAAGGCGCTCGAAGCCCGCGAGACGATGTACAAACTCGACCCGGGGAGCACGGCGAACACCTATGCGCTCGCGGACCTGTACCTCCAGGATCAGAAGTGGGAGGACGTGGCGCGGCTGCTGGATGAACTCGACAAGCGCGAGGACGTGAACCGGCTCGGGCTGGCGAACATGCGGGCCGCCATGCTGGCGAACCAGGGCGACCTCGAGGGGGGCGCCAAGGTCATCCGCGATTCGATCAAGGACGATCTTCCGGCCAGGCAGAAGACACTCGCCTACCTCGCCATGGCGGACTACTACCGGCGCTACGGCATGCCCGACGAGGCGACGGCCGCCATGCGCAAGGCGAAGGAGACGCAGGACCCCGTGCTGATGGAGGCCGACCGCGCCCTCGGCGACCTCTACTTCGAGGCGGCGACGCTGAAGACCACCGACGCCGCCAAGATGGAGGACGCCGGCGAGCCCGAAATGGCTGAGGCCTCGCGCAAAGAGGGCGAAGACCTCCTGAAGCAGGCGCTGGGCAGTTACGAAGAGGTGTACAAGGCGTCCAAGAGCGACCCCGCCTCCTCGGCGCTGCTGGCGAAACGGATGAGCGAGACCTACCTTCGGCTGCACGACTCGAAGCGCGCGAAGGATCTTGTGGCCGAGGTCATCAAGCACGACCCCAAGCAATCCGAGGACCTGCAGGTCCTGCTCCTCCAGGGCGCGATCGCGGCGGAGGAGGGCGAGCGTCGCACGGCCAAGGCGTTCTACGACCGCGCGGTGACCCTCAACGCGACCAATCCCAACGCGTTCTTCCAGCGGGCGATGTTCAATCTGAGCGTCGAGGACGCGGACGCGCGCAACGCGCTCATGCCCGACGTTCTTCAGGATCTCGAGCAGGTCACCAAGCTGCGTCCCGGCCTCGTGACGGCGTGGACGCGGCGGTACACGCTCCTCAAGGACGCCAAGCGAGATGATGAGGCGACGCGCGTGCTGCGGCTGGCAATCGGGGCCAATCCTGACGTTGACGATCTCCGGCTGATGCTGGTCAAGGACCTTGCGAGGGCCGGGCTGATCGAGGAGATGCAGGCCGAACTGGTCCGGGCCGCCAACGAGCGGGAGGACGAGGCGCGGTGGCTCCGGCTCGGGGCGCGCATCCTCTCGGACCCGAGCATCCAGCGCTACCGCGAATCGGCGGAACTTCTTGAGAAGTACTACGCGAAGGACCCGAACCCGGAGATCGCCCGCGAGTTGCTCGATGCGTGGCTCCGGCCGGGGTTGAAGCCTTCGCGGCAGCGGATCCAGCAACTCCTCGCCGAGTTCGACAAAGCCTACGAGAAGGACAACCTCTTCGACACCATGCTGCAGGCGCGGGGCCGGGCCTACACCGATCAGCAGGACCTCGCCGAGAAGCACCTCACGGACGCCCTGGCGATCATCAAGAATGACAAGGAAAGGCCCGGCGTCAGCGCCCAGTTGTTCTTCAGTTACCTCGTGGCTCTCAAGGACGGCAACGCGAAGGCGGCGATCGACTGGCTCAAGGCCCGTGCCCGCCGGGAGGAACTCCCGCCCATTCTGGCGAACAACGTGCTGGGGTCCAAGCGCGGCGAGGAGGAGCCCGACAAGATCGTCCAGGAGGCAAAGGCGCTCCTTGCACGCTGCGGCGACGACATCAGCAGGGTCGAGGTCTTGCGGACGCTGGTCGGGGTGTACTACACGTTGGGCAAGTACCAGGAGTCCGCCGACGCCGCAGTCGAGGCCAAGACGCTCCTCGAAAAGGACCCCGGGCACCCCACGAACAAGGTGTACCTGGAGTTGCTGAACAACCTCGCCTACACCCTCGTCGCTCAACTCAACAAGCCCTCGGAGGGTCTGCCCTACGCGGAGCGGGCGGCGGAGTACATGCCGAAGGAGGCCACGGTTTTGGACACGCTCGGGTGGGCGTATTACAAGGTCGGCGAGTTCGGCAAGGCGGCGGAGGTCCTCGAGCGGGCCGGGCAGCAGGCCAAGGACAAGAGCGACGGCTTCATTACCGCCGTCCACCTTGGTCAGGCGCACTTCTCGGCGGGGAACAAGACCGAAGCCCGCCGTGCCCTCCGCAAGGCGGAGGAGTTCGCCCAGGACCCCGAGACCAGGGCAAAGGACATTCCTGAGTACGCGGAGCAGTTCAAGGCTCTGCAGAAAGCGTTGGAATAGCCTGCGATGGTGCGGATCAAGGCAGGTTGGATGTTGTTCGGTATCGGTCCGCGCCGATGAAAGTGAACGGGCTGCTCGACTGGACCGTATAGGTCCGGTTGGCGACAATCCCTGGAGAAGGGACGCACGGGCCCTTCACCCCGGAGAAGAGAGGGTCGGCCGGTGAGTTTTCGGACCGACCGCGTGCTTTGCGACCTGACCGGCTCGCGTGGGTGATTGTCCCGCGCGTCGCTGAGGAGTAACCGAGATGACGACCGCCCCGACCATGCCATCCCCCACCCCGGCCTCCGCGCCCAAGCGTCCCGCGCCGGGCGGGCAGGCCGGCGCGGCGCCGGCGCTCGGCGTGATCGACCCGATGAAGCTGCTGCAGCAGTACTACCCGTGGCTGATCGGGTCGGCGCTGTTCGGCGTGGTGTTCGGGCTCGCGTCGTATTTCATCCTGACGTTCGCGTACCCCATCTGGGAATCGGATGTCACCTATGAAGTGCGTTCGGTCGCGGAGGAAGCGACGGACCCGCTGAGCGGCCGGGCGGGCAACCGCGAGGACATGGAAGCCTACATGAACACGATGGCGCAGATCGTCAAGTCGGACGCGATCCTGTCCAAGGCGATCGAGGAGCGCGGCGTGCGCGACACGAAGTGGGCGCAGAAGTTCAAGGACGCGGGCGGGAGCATGGATGCGGTGGAGGCGTTGCGGAAGTTGAGGAAGATCGTGTCGAGCCGGGTTCTGCCCGACACGAACATCCTCCGTCTGACGGTGGGGACGCACCACAAGGACGACGCGCCGAACATCGCGCGGGCGATCTCGGACGTGTTCCTCGACGACACGGGCTCGCGCTCAGGCAAGGAAATGCGGGACCTGATCCAGCAGTTCGAGGCGGTGGTGCGCGATCTCGGGAAGGACATCGAGCAGATCGACGCGCGGACCGAGGCGCTGCTGGCGAAGGAGCGGATGACGTCGCTGCGGCAGGAGAGTTCGGTGGCGTACGACGAGGTGCAGAACATCCAGCCGGCGCTGGTGCGGATGCGGGAGGAGTACGAGACGGCCAAGCAGCAGCACCAGTCGTACAAGGAAGCGCTCGACAACCCCGGCGGGGCGGTGTTCCCCGAGGCGATCCGCGAGGAAGTGGAGAAGAGGCCGATCGTGCTCGAGCGCGACGCGACCATCGCCTCCCTCAAGGCGACCCTTCGCTCGACGCGGGAGACGCTCGGCGAGAACCACCGCGAAGTGCAGATGATCCGGAAGCGGCTCCAGGCCGAGGAGACCGAGCGCCAGACCCTCGTGGAGCGTCTGAAGACGGAGACGTTCACGACGATCGTCGACAATCTTTCGAACACGCTGAAGAATCAGCAGGCCGCCATCCTCGACGCGGAGCAGAGCCTCGCGGTGGCGGTCCAGAAGTTGGAGAGCACCACGGCGGCGCTCAAGCAGTATGAAGACTGGGCGACCGAGCGTGCCGAGAAGGTGACCAAGAAGGCGGAGATGGAGCGGAACGTCTCGGAGTTGAGGCTGCTTGAGGCGCGCGGGTCGCGCGTCCGCGTTCTGGCGCAGGCGCAGATGCCGGACGAACTGGCCTTCCCGCGCATCATTCCCACGACCATCCTCGGGGCCTTCCTTTGCGTCGGCCTGACCGCCGGGTTCATCGCCCTGAAGGAAATCCGCGAGCAGCGCATCCGCGGGCCGCACGATGTCGCGCTGATCCCGCGGACGCGGGTGATGGGGCTTCTGCCGGAGATGTCCATGGATCCCACCGCCCCGGAGCGGATGGAACTGGCCGCACGCGACCGACCTCAAGGGGTCATCGCCGAGGGGGTTCGGCAGATTCGGATGAACCTGCTCAAGGAGATGAGTTCCCGCGGGCTGAGATCGGTGATGGTGGTCAGCGGGCTGCCCGGGTCGGGGGCGTCGTCGCTGATCTCGAACCTGGCGTTCAACGCGGCGGCGACGGATCTGCGGATCCTGATCGTCGACGCGAACCTCCGCCGTCCCAAACAGCACACGATTTTCGAGGCGGCGGAGGCCCCAGGCCTCGCCGACGTGCTGCTCGGGCAGGCGACGATCGACCAGGCCATCCAGGCGACCAAGGTCGCCAACGTGTCTCTGGTGGCGTGCGGTCGGCGGGACGTGCCGGTCTTCGAGCGCTTCACCACGCCCGCGATGGCGTCGATCTTCCGCGACCTGAAGCAGCGGTTCGACCTGATGATCGTCGACTCGACGCCCGGCGTGGTCGCCGGCGACGCGGCGGCGATCGCGGCGCACTGCGACGGGGTCTTGCTCGTCGTCAGGGCCCTGTGCGAGAAGCGGGGTCTGGTTGCGCGGCTCAGGAATCAGTTGGGCGATACCGGCGCGGAGTTCCTTGGCGTGATCGTCAACGCCGTGAAGCCGAGCGCGGGCGGGTATTTCAAGCGCAACTTCCAGGTGACGCACGAGTACGGCCGCGAGGCCGCCGTGGGCGACACGGATAAGACCGGCAAGACATCGGCCAAGCCCGAAGACACGAAACCCGAAGCCCAGGCCTGACCTCGCGCGCCGCGCGAAGGTATAGCCTTGAGATGAGAGTAGCCCGATGCCGGTCGCGTCGAAGCCACGTCGAAGCCTCGTTACAGGCGGAGCCGGGTTCATCGGGTCGCACCTCGTCGATCACCTGCTCGCGCTCGGCGACAGCGTGGTTGTGATCGACAACCTCTCGACCGGAAGGCGGTGCAATCTTCCCGCGACTCCGCCGAAGGACCGCTTCCGGTTCATCGAGGCGGACGTATCGAGCGCCCTGGCCCGGATCGACCATGGCATGGCGTTCGATCGTGTGTACCACCTCGCCGCCGCGGTGGGGGTGAAGCGGATTATTGAAAGGCCGATCGAGTCGATCGAGACGAACATCGGGGAAACGGCGGCGCTGCTCCGATGGGCGTCCGCATCGCCCGCGCGCGGCCAGGCGATGCCGGCGGTCCTGATCGCTTCCAGTTCCGAGGTCTACGGCAAGGGGGCCAAGAGTCCATTCAGCGAGGACGATGACTGCGTCTACGGCCCGACGACCGCCCTGCGCTGGTCCTACGCCTGCACCAAGGCGCTCGACGAGTACCTTGCCCTGGCCCACCATGCCGCGCACGCCTTGCCAGTGGTGGTCGCGCGGTTCTTCAACACGGTTGGCCCCCGGCAGGTAGGCGAATACGGGATGGTTCTCCCGAACTTCGTTGACGCCGTTCTGGGCGGACGCCCGCCCGAGGTGTACGGGGATGGTTCGCAAACTCGGTGTTTCTGCGATGTTCGGGACGTCGCGCCGATTCTGCCGTGCATGCTGGATTCGTTCGATTGTCGAGGCCGCGTCTTCAATATCGGGTCGGAATCGTCGATAAGCATTATGGACCTTGCGCGTCTTGTGGTGCGAACGCTCGGCGGCAGGGTCGAGCCTCGCCTGATCCCCTATGATCGTGCCTACGCGCCTGGTTTCGAGGACCTGCGTCAGCGGAGGCCCGACCTTCGCCGGATCAGGGGGGCCGTCGGCTTCGAGCCTCGGATCGATCTGGCGACGACGATCCGGGACCTGGCGTGCGAGCGGGGGTGGGCCGCGTCCGATCAATAGATGTTCCCCCTTTCGTGGTTGACCCGATGTTGCGAATCCCCTGCCTGATCCTCGGACAAGCAAGCCCCTCGGCGGAAGGCGGGGCGACGCCGGAGATCGGGCCGACCGACCTCGGGCAGGCCCTCGACACAACGCTGCCTGTCCCCACGGTCGGCACGGCGCTGGACATCTTTCACGGGTACATCGGCGTCTTTGTCGTCGCGTTCCTTGTCTCGCTCGGCATGACCCCCATCCTGCGCCGCCTGGCGATCGCCAACGGCATCGTGGATCGGCCCAGCGAATCGCGCAAGATTCATCGCGTTCCCGTGGCGTATCTGGGCGGCGTGGCGGTCTTCATCGGGATGCTGGCCGCGATCGCGTTCAGTTACATCGCGCCGGACCTCGTGATCCGCGGCAAGCCGCTCGAACTCATCCAGCAGCACACCTCGCGCTTCGAGCAGCATCCCGTCCCCGTCTCGGTCGTGGTCGGCATGTTCGCCATCATGTTCACAGGCCTGCTCGACGACGTGGCGCACCTGATCCCGCGCTCGAAAGTCGGAGGCCAGTTGCTCGCCGCCGCCGCCCTCTCCTACCAGGACATCGGCACCAAGGTCGCGACGGGCCTCCTCCGCCCCATCGGCGAGTTCTTCGGGAATCAGGACCTCGCGTGGCGCCTGCAACTCCCCTTCGAGATCCCAGGGTACGGCTCGTTCGTGACCTTTGATCTCATCTACTGGACGGGCGTGATCCTCATCGCCGTCTTCGTCCTCGGCGCGTGCAACGCCAGCAACCTGATCGACGGGCTGGACGGGCTGGTGAGCGGGGTAACGGCGATCGCGTCGATCGGGCTTCTGCTGATCTCGCTCTCGCTCGCGGCCGCGGATGACGGGCGGCTCGACTCGGCGCGAGTCGTCCTCGCTATGGCCCTTCTCGGCGCGTGCCTGGGGTTCCTGCCGCACAACTTCAATCCGGCGACGATCTTTCTGGGCGACGCGGGGTCGCTTCTTCTGGGGTACGTCACGATCGTGATCGTGCTCATGCTGGGCGATACGGGGAAGACGCACCTGGTCGTCGCCGGGCTGCTCATCTATTCGATCCCGATCATCGACACGGTCCTGGCGATGGTGAGACGGAAACTCGCCGGCAAGCCCTTCTCGTCCGCCGACGATCAGCACCTGCACCACATGCTCAAGCGGGCCCTCGGCGTCAAGGGGGCGGTGCTCACGTTGTACGCGACGGGCGCGCTCTTCGCGGCGCTCGGCATGTGGCTGAGCATGGGCCGGGTGCGCGTGGTGTTCACGATTGCGATGGTTGTCTGGGCGTTCATCGGGGTTACGGCGGTGAAGGTCGCCCGCCGGCAGGCGCTCGAGGCTCAGGGTGAGGCGCTGGCGAGGACAGTGCCCGCGCGGAAGGAGCCCGAGCCGCGGAAGCCGACGCCCGTGGGATGAGGTGGGCCAACGAGTTCCCGTCCGCGGGTCGTCGGTGCTCAGTGCCGCCATGCCGCCGGGTTTCGATCTAGGGGAACCCCTATACTGCCCCTCGGTCCCCTTGGAGGTTGCATATGGCGACGCTGGTGATGACCGAAGGCACGGAGCCGGGGCGGAAGTTCGCGTTGGTGCAGGAGGTTACGTCGTTTGGGCGCGAGGACACCTGCACGTTCCAGATTCTCGATGACAAGGTGTCGCGGACGCACTTGCAGGTGGCTCGCCGTGGCGACCGGCACGTCGCCGCCGATTACCGCAGCGCGAACGGCGTGTTCGTCAACGACGCCCAGGTAATCGCGCCCGTGCCTCTGAGCGCCGGCGACCGCATCAGGATCGGGGATACGACGCTCGTGTACCACGCCGACGACCCGGGCGATACAACCTCGCGCCCCGATGGGAGTGCGGCGAAGTCGCGCGGCCAGTGGGCCGAGGAAACCATACCGAGACCCAGGTGACACTGGGGCGTTCGGCGCGGCGAGCCAATGGCGCACGCGGCACGTCGCTACGGAACTCGCGGCGCAGAGCCTCCGCCCTTCCCTTGCGTGCGTGCGGACGGGCGGTGAATCGAGTTACTTCTTTTTCGCGCCCTTGAAGTAGTCGCCGGCGAACTTGCGCTGGAACTTCTCGACGCGGCCTGCGGAGTCGACGAAGGTGCTCTTTCCGGTGAAGAAGGGGTGCGAGCCGGACCAGACGTCGACGTGCATCTCCGGCACCGTGGCGCCGCAGGTCATGACGACCTCGCCGTTGTAGTAGACCTTGCAGTTGCCGTACCAGCGGGGGTGGGTTTCTTTTTTCATGGGGAGGGCTCGTTTCGTAAGCAGATTATAGCGTGAGGATGTACGCGGCGGCGGCATCCGTCTGAACTCCTTCAGGGTGTCGACGGTTTGGCGGGTGTAGATGGCGTAACAGGCGGGCTTGGGAGGCAACTGGCTCGAGAACCGATAATCGGCGATTCCCGCCCCTTTCAGAGCTCTGTGTGGCAATTCGCCGTACAGCATGGTATACTTCCATGATCCCCCGCACGATGAGCGCCCTGCCCAACCCATCCGCCCGTCTCGATTTTCGAGTCTCGCCCGAGCACAAGTCACTGATCGAGCGCGCTGCCAGTGCTCAGGGGCAGACGGTATCGAGTTTCGCGATCTCGACGCTGCTAAAGGCCGCGGAGGAGGCCATCCAAAACGAAACGACGCGAACGTTGTCGGCCCGTGACTCTCAGAGACTGTTGGCGATGCTCGTGGATCCCCCTGAGCCCAACGCCGCATTGAGGAAGGCCGCCAAGCGCTACAAGGAACTGCGTGGACGCTGAAGCGCCCACGTGGTCGACTGAAGAGCTAGAGTCCAAGCACGAGCGGGCGGGGTTTTCGTGCGGCCACGCTTCGCTGGACGAGTTCCTCAAGCGGTACGCGCGCCAGAACCAGAGGTCAGGAGTAAGCCGAACCTTCGTCGCGGTCAAGCCCGGCGAGAGGATTGTTCGCGGCTACTTTGCGATCGCGGCCGGGTCGGTGAGGCTGGAGCAGCTGACCGAAGCGCAGAGGAAGCGGCTACCAAAGTACGCGGGTCCCGTGGCGTGCCTCGGCCGTGTGGCCGTCGACAAGAGCGTGCAGAGACAGGGACTCGGGGCGTACATGCTTCTCAATGCGCTCGAACGAGTCGAGCGGGTACAGCACGATCTTGGTATCCACGCGATCGAGGCCGTCGCGATCGACGAGGCGGCGAAGCGGTTCTATTTGAAGTACGGGTTCATGGAGATGCTCGACGATCCGCACCACGTGTTCATCTCGCTGAACACGGTCCGGAAGCTGGGGCTGGTGTGAGCGCGTCGTTGTCTCGAAACTGCGTTCCGATCGGGTCCCCGATCG
>CAZBDZ010000032.1:22639-35748 GCA_964490785.1 uncultured Phycisphaeraceae bacterium | reverse complement strand
CGAAGGTGACCTGCCGATCACCGTTCGCGTCGATCGGGCAGTCGCCCCCGGCGATAAGAGTGATGGTGATCGGGTCGGCGATGAAGATCGTGTCGTTGGTGCTGGCGCTGGCGGTCGTGCCTCTGACCGAGAAGAGCAGTTCGCCTTCCGGGGACACTTCAATGTCTGAGACGTCAGCGGGCACAAAGGCAAACGATCCGTCTCCCGGGCTGACTGCGCCGACGGACAGGACCAATGTGTACCCCGAGGGGGGCGTGCGGCGGACGATGACGACCTCCGCACTCTGCGCGGGATTTCCCGCTCGAGAGTTGAGGCGGAAGAAGCCGCTGGTGCTCACACGGATCGTTCTGCCGGTCGGATTCCGCCAACGCGCGAGAGGCACGTACGAAAACGATGACGACCACAGGAAGTGCTCAGTCAACGTCGACGAGTAGAAGGGCGTGTTGTCGAGCGCACGCACCCAGCGCGGGTTGCCGAAGTACGAGTTGTCCCAGGCCATCATGCCGGGCGGTCGCGTGTACCACGGTTCGGGGCTGCCGACCGCGCCGCCGCCGGTAACCACCTCGTGGCTCCAGACCAGGTTCCCATTGGAATCGGTGGACGGATTGCCGCGTGCCCACGCCGCACCTTCCACTATCCCTGAATCGAAGTCGGCCTCGCGCCGCCACTCGAAGCCGTTGGGATACTGCCCGTGCGCGCCCGGAACGCCGACCAACAGCAACAGAACGATCGCTCCTGATGTTCGCATGGATACTCCTCCTTCCGTTCGATGGCGTCTCACGGGCACACGCTGTTGAAGTTCGTCAGCACGGCGGTGACGTCTGCAAAGGTCACATTGCGGCTGCCGTCGGCGTCGCCGGGGCATTCGGGAACGCTGAGGGTCGCGGGGTCGGTCGTGACCAGGCTGCCGCAGACGTTCGAGATGACGCAGTCGAACGTGCCGCCGAAGTTGATGAAGGTGGGGCTGATGGTGAGCGCGGCGGTGTCCGCGCCGGAGAATGGGTAGTGATTCAGAACGGGCACGCCGTCGCGCCGCCACTGGTAGGTGATGGGGGCTGGGCCGCTGACGGCGGCGCTGAACATCACGGTCTGCCCCGGCCCGGTTGTGATGCTGTCCGGCTGGTCGTCAATCGTCAGCCCGACCGGGTCGAGGTCGAAGACGTAGGCGGAGCCGGCGTCGGCACCGGAGGCGTTGTCATCGCCATTTGCACAGATCACACCGATAGACCCCGCCAGAGCGACGGAGACTCCGAGCATGTCACTTGGCGCGAAGTCCGAGGCAGTCAGTCGGGCGCTCTGCGTCCACAGCCCCGCCGACCGTCGGAAAAGATACGCCGCGCCCGCGTCCGTGGCGCCAACATCGCTGAAGGCCGCTCCGGCGAGCAGTGTGTCTCCGATCAGTTGGAGCCTGGCGCCCAGAAGGGCCGTGGGCGCCGGCATGCTTGTCGTCAGTTTCTGGGTGAAGACCCATGCGCCGCTGCCGTCGCGGACGTAGATGTAGATCGAGCCGGAGTCTGTTCCATTGTCATCATCGCGTATCGCGCCGATGGCGATCGTGTCGCCGCTGATCGACACTCCTTCTCCGAAGGAGTCGTTGGCAGCCTGATCGGCGGCGACGATCCGGGCGACCTGAGTCCACGCACTTCCGGTGTAATGAAAGACGTAGACGGCCCCAGCATTGACCGCGGGCGAGTCCTCATCAGTCGCGGCGGCCACGATCCACTCTCCGTCGAGGTCGGCGTACAACCCGAAGACGGAGTTGGATTGCTGCGGCGTCGCTGCAAGCGTCTGCTCGAGCGCGAACGGGCCGCCGCCGGTGCGCTTGAAGACATGAAGTCTGCCCGACGAGCCGCTGACGATCCGCGCCCCGACAATCAGGCGGTCGCCCCGGAGCCGGACCGCACGCCCGGCGTACGAGCCGCCCGCGAATGTAAGGGTCTGGCTCACGGGCCAGGTGCCGTCGGGCTGACGCTTGTAGATCACGACGAGGCCACTGTTCACCGATGGTGAGTCGTAATCGTCCGCGCCGACCGCGGCGGTGTCGCCTTCGATGGAGAGCGTGAGCAAGGCACCCATGAAGGCGCTCGCTTGCGGAGAGGGGAGCGTGAGCCGCGCTTCCTGGACCCACGCGCCGCCGCTGCGCGCAAAGATGTACGCGGCACCGGCGTCGGTCGCTCCCGCATCCTCGGACGGCGCTCCCACAAGGATTCGCTCTCCGTCAGTCGCGACCCCCTGCCCGAACTGATCGCCCATCGCGGTGTTCGAGCCGATGAGTTTCTGCACCTCCACCGGCATGTCGCACTGCCCCCTCGCTGATGGGCTTGCAGCACCCGCGATGCTCACCGCCGCCGCCAGCGTCGCCGGCGCCACCTTACGGACAACTGCGGCGGCCGCGAAACCATTCGAAGTTTGGACATGACGAATCAGAACCGATGCCATGGCAATCTTCCTTTCAGATCTCGGAGGCCTGAGTCTCTTCACGGGCACACCGCGTTGAAGTTCGCGAGGACGGCGGTCACATCCTGGAAAGTCACGGTGCGGCTGCCGTCGGCGTCGCCGGGGCAGGTGCCGCCTTCGATCAGCGTGAGCGTGAGGTCCGAATCCATCCTCACGCAGCACGCTCCCGTTCCATTGGCTCGCACTGAGAGCGTGACGCTGTCCCCAGGTTGCAGGGTGATCGTGAACGGAGCGATGGGCACATCCATGCCTTCGTCGGCAGGGAGCGACCCAGGTCTGCCCAGCGACACGGCGAACAGGACGGTGTGTGTCAGCGACGCACTCGAAAAAGATGTAAGCGCTGCCTCAATCGTCGCCGTTGTTCCCGACCACCAATGCAGACGGAGCACGTCGCTCACTTGGACCGTGACCGTTCGGCTGACGGGGTTGGTCCACCGAAGAAGTGGCACCGATCTATCCGCTCCCGCGCGGAGGAGGTGCTCCAGATAACCAGATTCGATGTTGCCGCCCACTTCGTCGCTCTTCGACCATCGCGGGAAACCGAAGTAGCTGCTGTCCCACGTCATCAGCGTGCCCGCGCCACGGAACCACTGCGAAGACGCGGGCCCACCAAGCGTGCCGCCCTCGGGCAGCCACTCATACGTCCACGGCGTCGCGCCAAGCGAGTCGGACTGCGGGTTTCCGTAGCCCATGGAGGCGCCATGCAGAGCACCCGGCGCATAGTCCGATCTGAAGCGCCAGGTATGGCCGTTCGGATACTCCGCGCCGAGCAGTCGGCCGGGCAACAGCGCCACGCACGCACTCATGATCGCTCCCAAACGGTTCATCGTGTGTCTCCTCATTCCATTGCGAGCCTGTCGCGCGGAGCGCCACGCTCCGCGCCATCGCCGTACCCTCACGGGCACACCGCGTTGAAGTTGGCGAGGACGGCGGTCACATCCTGGAAAGTCACGGTGCGGCTGCCGTCCGCGTCGCCGGGGCATTCGGGCACGCTGAGGGTCGCGGGGTCGGTCGTGACCATGCTGCCGCAGACGTTCGAGATGACGCAGTCGAATGTGCCGCCGAAGTTGATGAAGGTGGGGCTGATGGTCAGCGCGGCGGTGTCCGCGCCTGAGAAGGGGTAGGTGTCCGTGAGCGGCACGCCGTTCCGCCGCCATCGGTAGGTGATGGGCGCGGTGCCCGTCACGGCGGCGCTGAAAATCACTGTCTGCCCCGGGCCGGTGGTGACGCTGTCGGGCTGGTCGGTGATGGTGAGGCCGACGGGATCGAGGTCGAAGACGTAGGCCGAGCCGGCGTCAGTGCCGGAGACGTTGTCGTCGCCGGGCGCGCCGACAATCGCCGTCGTTCCCGCAAGCGCGACCGAGTATCCGAAGAAGTCGCTGGAGGCGTAGTCCGCTGCAATGAATTCCGCGCTCTGAGCCCACACCCCGCCCGAGCGACGGAACAGGTAGGCCGCCCCGGCATCTGTTGAGAGGCCATCGTGGAGATGCGCCCCGGCGCACAGCGTGTCTCCGGAAAGTTGCAGCGGACGGCCGAGCAACGCCGACGGCGATGGCGTTCCTGCTGTCAGCTTCTGTGTGAAGTTCCATGCTCCCGCGCCATCGCGGACGAACATGTAGATGGATCCGGAGTCCATGCCATTGTCATCGTCGCGCATCGCTCCAACCGCGAGCGTGTCGTCGCTGATCGAAACGCCTTCGCCGAAGGAATCGTTGGCGGCCTGATCCGCCGCGACAATCCGGGCAACCTGTGTCCATGTGCTTCCGGTGTAGTGGAAGACATAGACGGCACCCGCGTTTGTCACTGGCGAGTCCTCATCCGTCGCGGCGGCAACGATCCAGTCTCCGTCAATGTCAGCGTACTGCCCGAAGAATGAGTTGGATTGCTGCGGCGTTGCCGCGAGCGTCTGCTCGAGCGCGAAGGGGCCGCCGCCGGCGCGCTTGTAGACGTGCAGACGCCCGGACGACGCGCTCGCGGTTCGCGCGCCGATGAGCATGCGGTCTCCCCGGACTACGACGCTCGCGCCGGCGGACGACCCCGATGGGAAGGTCAGAGTCTGATTGATGGGCCACGTGCCGTCCGGCTGCCTCTTGAACACCAGAACGATGCCTTGAGTACTGTTGTAGTTCGTGGCACCGACGGCCGCGGTGTCTCCCTCGATGGCCAAGGTCACCAACGCACCAAAGTACGCGTTTGCCTGCGGAGATGGGAGCGTGAGCCGTGCCTCCTGCACCCAGACTCCGCCAACGCGCACAAAGATGTACGCGGCCCCGGCGTCCGTTGCCCCGGCGTCCTCGGCGGGGGCTCCGATGAGAATCCGCACGCCGTCCGTCGCGACGGCCTGCCCAAACAAATCGCCCATCGCCGTGTGCGAGCCGACGAGTTTCTGCTCCTCCACAGGCACATCGCACTGCCCGCCGGCCTCAGGGGCGAGCGCCGCCGCCGCCACGGCGATGGCGATCCGCCCGATATATGTTCCCGAACAAAGCCCAAAGCGCATGCAGCACCTCTCTTCCGCCGACAGGCTGAAGTTCCATTCCATCCGTGCTTCCGCCCGCCAAAAGGCGAATCCACCTTGACTTCCGACCATTCTCGTGCGAATGTGTTGAGGCTGACGGGCCACGATTTTGGTGGTTTGGGGGTCTTTTTGAATGACTCTTGGTTCGCAATCTGAGGCGAGGGATGGTGTTCCGCCGGCGGACGCCGCGACGGGGTTGCCCATCGGTTCGGCTGACCCCGCGCCGGCCCAGCCCAGGGCGGGCACGATGACGCGGTTCATTAACACCATGGCAAGCCAAGGCCAGGCTGACGCCGCGCCGTGGGACGACGCCGCGTTTGCGCGGCTGTACGACGAACTCCGGCGGCTCGCGTCGGTCGCGCTCGCCAACGAGCACAACCGTGGCCCCTTTGAAACCACCGCCCTGGTCCACGAGGTGTTCCTCAAACTTCGGCAGTTTGACGGCTCGGCGGCGTGGGCGAGCAAGGCTCACTTCTTCGGGGCCGCGGCTCGGGCCATGAGGCAGATTCTTGTCGATGAGGCGCGCCGGCGCCGAGCCGAGGGTCGCGTCCTCCGCATCCTCGCGGAGGCGAGCGAGCGCTCTTCACGCGATGTCGCCATGCTTGATCTGGACGAGGCGCTCGCCGCGCTCGAAGGGCACGACGCGAACCTGAGCCGGGTTGTCATGCTGCGCGTCTTTGCGGGGTTGACGGTCGAAGAGGTCGCCTGCATGCTCGACCGGTCCGAACGCTCGATCAAGCGCGACTGGCAGATTGCGCGCGCCTGGACTCTGCGGTGGCTCATCGACCACGGGCGCGTCGATGGGAGCGGCGCATGATCTCGGCGCGAACGCGGTCGCTTTTCGATGAACTTGCATCCCTCGATCCCCTCGAGCGTCGCTCCCGCATCGATGCGCTCCGCGAGACGCCGGGGCTCATCGACGCCGACCTCGACGAGGCCTGCGCGCTCGTCGCCGCGCTCGATATTGCGCCCGGGTTTCTAGAATGGGCGTCTACGGGAACGGGCGACCCACTTAAGTCCCCCCAAGGGCTCCCCCTCGGGCCGGGGCGGCGGCTTGGCACATTCACCATCGTCCGCGAAGTCGGTCGCGGCGGAATGGGCATCGTCTACGAGGCCATGCAGGACGAGCCGCGGCGGCGCGTGGCGCTGAAGGTCATGCGTGCCGAGGGCATGTCCCCCGTCGCGCGCACCCGGTTCCGGCGCGAAGCCGAGATCCTCGGCCGCCTGAGGCACCCGGGAATCGCCGCTGTCCACGAGGCCCGCGTCCGCACCAGCCCGCGGGACGATGACCAGCCCTATATCGCGATGGAGTACGTCGATGGGGTGCCGATCACGGAGTTTGCCGAGGCGCATTCGCTCGACACCGCTGGCCGAGTGCGGCTGATCGAGGACGCCGCCGACGCCATTCAACACGCGCACGAAGCCGGCATTGTCCACCGCGACATTTCGCCTTCAAACCTTCTGGTGAACGCGCAGGGTCAAGTGAAGGTGGTCGATTTCGGTGTCGCCCGCCTTGCCGAGGCCGAGGCGCCCGCGTCGCTTGTCACGATCGACAATCACGTTCTCGGAAAATGGGCCTACGCCAGCCCCGAGCAGGCCGTTGGAAATGCTTCGGGCGTTGACCACCGCACGGATGTTTTCGCCCTTGGCTCGGTCCTCTACGAACTCCTTGCCGGTCGGCCGTGGCTGAACACCGAGGGGCGCATGGTCTTCGAGGTGCTCCGCGATATCGAGCGTGATCGGCCCGCGCCGCTTCCGCCCCTCTCCTGCCGGCGGGAACGCGACCTACGCGAGGTCGTCCGCGTCGCCATGCACAAGGAGCGAAGCCGACGGTATCCGAGCGCGGGCACGCTTCGCGACGAACTTGCCCGCTGGCGCCGCGGCGAGCGAGTCCTTGCGCGTCCGCCAAGCGTGGCGGATCGGGCCCGTTCCTTCGTCGCGGCGAACAAGGTACTTTCGGCGAGCGTCGCCGCGGCCTTCGCCGCCCTTTCCGTCGGCTTGGGCGCCGCCACCATCCAATGGTCCCGCGCCCGCGCCGCCGAGCAGGATGTCCGGCAGACGGTCAGCATCGTGCTGCGCGACATCGTTACCGCCTTGAACCGCACGCAACTCTCAACGGAACTCCGCGCGAGCGTCCTCAAGGAGTTGCAACCCGGTATCGAGCGGCTCCTTGGTGCCTCGCCCGACGACGCCGAGGTTCGCGCCCTCGCGGCGAGGTACTTTTCGGAGGTCGCCGTCCTCGAGGGGTATTACTTCTCAGTGAACCGCGGCAATCCCGCCTCCGCGACGGACGCGTTCCGCAAGGCCGTGGATATCGCCGCGCCCCAGGGCATCGCGCGCGTCAGCAACGAAAACGCGGCCTTCGCCGCGATTGAAGCGCTCAACCGTCTTGAAGAGATGCGAAGGCTCGACGCCGCGATGGCGGCGGGAGAGGAACAGGAACTGCATGACGCACTCGCGCTCTGCGACCGGATGTTCCCGGCCGCCGCCAACCCGCTCGAGTTGCTCCGCCTCCGCACCTGGACCCTTGGTAGCCTCATGGAACGCGCCGCGGCCCTCGGGCAGACCGCGGACCTCGCCAGCCTTCGCGCCGACGCGCATACCGCCATCCTGCGCGCCACACCGCCGGATCCCACCGCCGATCAGCGGGGCCTCCTCGGGCAATGCTGGCTCACGCTGATCGTTCCCACCGTCAAGGTCGGACTCTTCGAGGGCGTCCGCGAAGAATGTCGTTTTGTACGCGGTTTCATCGACGCCCGGATCGACGCCGGCCACGCCGATCCGGACGACTCACTCAATCTTCTTGACACCTATCGATATGAGTCCAAAGCCCTCGCCGGCCTCGGGCGCGTGGAGGAGGCTCTTGCGGTCGCTGACGACGCCGTCGCGCTCGCGCGGAGCATCGCCGAGCAATTCGGCCACCGAACCAACGTCTTGTCCGGCATCATCGTGGCCCTGCAGGAACAGGGCACCGCCCGCGCCAGACTCGGACGCCTCGACGCCATCGATTCGATCAATGAAGCCATCGACATTTCAATGTCGCGCGGGGGCGAACAGGCCAACGCCTTCACGTCGATTCGCAAGCGGCTCGACCTCCACCTTGCCCGCGCCGCCGCCATTCGCGCGCTCCAACTCGCCGGTTTGGACAAGGCGGCCGACGGCCGCCCGCTCGAAACCCTCCTGCATGAGAGCCTCGAGAGCATTGATCGTCTCGCCGCCACCGATGTTCTCGCGCCGAAGGTCATTGCCGGCTTTCGCGACAAGGTCGCCCGTCTCAAAGCCGATGGACCTCATTGATGATCGCCTGGCCAATCGGGAGCGCATGCCGTGCGCTGTGGGCGTACCGAGCATGAGAAAAGTCGTTTCAGCGCGAATCTCCGAGCGTGGATGCCGAGGCTTTCGGTTGTACGCCCGCATCACATGATCGACCGAACGCCGTCGCCGCAATCGTTTACACACCGAGCGCCGTCGCGTGGGCCTGCACGTTATGCACCCTGAACAACCGGACGCCCGCCCGCGCGTGCGCCATGGCGACGGTGACGCTCGCGGCGTCCCGATCCTTTGGATGATCCCTCCCCGGCGCCGCGGAGAGGAACGACTTCCGGCTCGCCGCGCTCAGCACCGGGAATCCGATCGCTTCGAACTCGGCGATCCGCTCGATCAACTCCCGGTTCTGGGCCACGCTCTTGCCGAACCCAAGCCCCGGATCGACGACGATCGCATCGGACCGCACGCCTGCCGCGATCGCGGCGTCGGCGCGTTCGCGCAGGAATGCCTTCACGACTCCCACGACGCCGCCGACGTTCGGGTCGTAGACCGGCTCGCTCGGGTACGCCGTCGAATACGAATCCCGCTCCGGCGGCCGCAGGCGATGCATGAGAACGATCCCCGCGCCCCGCTCCGCCGCGAGTCGGAGCATCGCCGCATCCTCCATCCCCGCGCTCACGTCGTTGATGATCCGCGCCCCCGCGTTCAACGCGGCCTCCGCCACGTCGGCCAAGGTCGTATCCACGCTGATGGGAACCCCGATGCCCGCGTCGCGCGCGGCACGGATGACCGGCGCCACCCGCCTGATCTGTTCCGACGCCGACACACGCGCCGCCCCGGGTCGCGTCGACTCGCCTCCGACATCGAGGACCGAGGCTCCATCGTCGCACGCGGTGCGCATCCGCGCCACGGCCGCCTCCACGGAGAACGTCTCCCCGCCATCCGAAAACGAGTCCGGCGTTACATTGACAATCGCCATGATCCGCGGCCGATCGAGCGTGAGCGCCCCGCCGCCGATCGTCCACGCCCGTGTCATCGCGTCGGCCCCCGGCGGCGATGATCGGCTCCGTTTCCGTTTCGCTTCGGTGCCGGCTCCTCGTCGCCACGCATCGCGTTGAACGCCTTGATCGTCTCCGCCGGCGCGATGATCGTCAGACACGCCGATCCGCCCTCGACGGTTACGCACGCTCCGATCGGCGCCACCCGCGCCGGCAGGCCGGCGAGCACGTCCTTGTCCACGACCATCGACGCGAACTGCTTCAGGATCGGGAAGACATCCAGGTACGCCTCAGCCAGCCGTCCCTCCGGCATGAGCGTTGAGGTGCGCGCGAGCGTTTCGTCGCCCGCGAGAGTCGCGGCGTTCGCGTTCGCCGAGGCCCGCGCGCCGTCGATCAGCGTCGCGTCGCGCGACCATGTCAGATACCCACGATCCGCCAGTACAAGCGTCCTCCCCTGCACCTCCGGGAAGGGTCCGAGCAACATCGACACCATCGGCGCCGCGCCCGCCGGCGGCGTGATCGTCCACGAATCGCCGTCCGGCCCCGCGGAGCAGGCCGACGTGATCGCGGCGTTGCCGATCGGTCGCCCGTTCAACGACTCGATCCACGCGCGTGCGGCACGGGCCCCCTCCTCCGGCATCGGCGCACGCCAGCACACCAGCGTCCGCGCCAGAGACCCGAACATCAGGCTCGCGGGCTCGTACACCGCCACGCACAGCGACTCCATTGAAGGCAGCGCGTTCAACACCGCCGCCTCAGCCTCCGCCGCCACGCTTTGGGCGCGCCCCGGAACACCCAACTCATCCGCCAGAATCCGCACGCCCGGATGCGCGGCGTCGATCGAAAGCACGAACAAATACGGCAGGCGGGGCATGGCGCCCATCGGATTCCGCCCCGCCGCGCCCGCCTCCGCGCCTGAGCGCGACGCGCGCGCCAATACGCCGTCGTCCACGAAGTCCGACACGATGTCGATCCGCAGGGCGATCGAACTGAACGTTGCCGCCGCGAGGACGCCGCGAGACTCCCCCTGAATCAGGCGGAGGAGTCGATCCAGGAATGTGCCGGCGATTCCCGTGTCGCCCGCTCCTGGTCCGACCGGCAGCGGAATCCCCAGCCCGCGGACCATCGCGCCGACCTGCTTTGCGTCGCACACGGCCACGACATCCGCGTTCGCCGCGATGCGCGTCGCCATCGGCCCAAGGCCGGCAACCCGCCGACCGGCGGACTCGCCCGCCAACTCGCCGAAGCCGTCGAGCGCCGATCGGCTTTCGCCGACAACCATGTGCCTCGCGCCCGCGGGCCGGAGGAAGTAGGTCGCCCCGGCATAGTCAAACGCGAGCAGGTCGCCCTCCTCGCGCGTGCCGACGGCGCGGCGGAACTCGTCAACATCGCGCACCGGCACCACCAGCGCCATCGGCGGGCGTCCCGGCTCACCGCCCGCCGCCACGACGACCGCGGCGGACCCATCAAGATCGATGCCCGCCCTCAGTCCCATCGTCTGGAGCAGGGCCTCAACCCCTGCATAGCCCTCGCCATCCACGGCTTCGAGCATCTGCCTCAGCCGTCCATCCGAGCGCGACACACTGCTTACCGCCGCGACCGCGATGACTCCCTCCGCCGGAACGACGTCGAGTACCGGGGGCGCTTCGCCGCGGGCCGCGCAGCATAGGATCAATCCTGCCGCGACTCCGGGCGCGACGGCCGGCGCAGTCGGCCGTGGCACGCCCTTTCCAGGGCGTGCGCTCTCGGCATGGGCTGGAAAGCCCATGCCACCTGTGGGCACGGCCGATCCACCTTCAGGCGAGTTGCGGTCGGCAGCACCGCGAGCGTCGCGTTTGACGCGCGGCGTTCGCCGACGGGCGCACACCATCTCGATCATCCGAATAACCAGCATCGCCGCACCTGCCGCCGTTCGCCGGAGCCGCTGCCAATGGAAGTCGCCGACCACCTGGGCCGAGTATAGAGGTCTTCGGATCGCCGCCTCGCGCATTCCGCGGCCTGATTCCGCACCTGCTACCTTTTCTCCGATGCCAGAAGCGCCCGCCGCCAAGCCCCACGACGAAGGGTCGGTCAAGGAGACCGTGATCTCCCTGGTTATCTCCTTTGTCATGGCCTTGGTCTTCCGCTCATACGTCGTCGAGGCGTTCATCATCCCCACCGGCTCGATGGCGCCAACGCTCCTCGGCGCCCACATGCGGTTCCAGAGCGAGCAGAGCGGGAACACCTGGACCGTCAACCCCTGGTACTACGCGAACGAGGAAACCCCATTCTCCACCCAAGGCCAGGGGCAGCACGGCCTTCCCACGGCGACCGACCCGATGTCGACCAGCCGCATCAACCCCTTCCGCGTCGGCGGCCGCCCAACCCCGACCCCGCCGTTCGGCTCCATGCCCACGCCGCAGTCGATGCCGCTGCGCGCGGGCGACCGCATCCTCGTCCAGAAGTACCTCTACGAACTCTTCCCGCCGAGGCGTTTCGACGTTGTCGTTTTCAAGAACCCAGAACTCTCCACCCAGAACTTCATCAAGCGTCTCATCGGCCTGCCCAACGAACAGATCTGGATCGTCGACGGCGACGTCTTCACGCGGCCCATCGAGAAATCCGCCGACGACGCCGTCACCCCGAAGGGCGCCTGGGCCATCGCCCGCAAGCCCGACCGCATCCAGGAGACTCTCTGGCGCCCCGTCTTCTCCAGCGAGTTCGCTCCGCTCAACCCCGAGCGGGACGGCAAGCGCTGGTTTGCCTCGCCTTGGAAAGGCGTGCGGTGGGAAACCGAAGGCCGGCGCGACTACCGCTGCGACTCCGCCGAACGATCAACTCTCGCGTGGGACGCCTCGACCTGGCCCATCACCGACTGGGTTCCCTACAACGAGTTCCCCGGCAAACTCCTCGACATGCGCGGCGTGCAACTCTTCCCGGTCGCCGACCTGAGGATGTCCGCGGGAATCAACCCCGACGCCGAGGGATTGCAAGCCTCGGCGACGATCGAAGCCCTCGGGCATGAGTTCCAGGGATTTCTCGGCAACGGCCTCGCCGCCATCCGCATGCGCCCTGTCATGCCCGCCGCGGCCGAGCAGCCTGCTTGGGTTGACCTCGCCACCGCCACGTTTACAGGGTTCGAGCCGGGGCGCGTCGCCAATGTCGAGTTCTGGCATTTCGATCAGTCGCTCGAACTTCGAGTCGACGGCGAGGTGCTCCTCCGCGCCGAGTATTCCTGGGACCCCTCCGAGCGTCTGCTGCATGCCACGGGCAGGCGTGCCGAGGAACTCACCGACACCTCGAACTCCGGCAATCCGCTCCCGCTCGCTGAGACATACGCCGGGACTCGTCCGAGCGTGCGCTGGGATTTCACCGGGTCGTCCCTGACGCTGCATCGCGTCGCGTTGGCGCGCGACATCTATTACGAGGCCGCGAGGTTCCTTCGCGGAGGATGGGGCCCCGCCCTCGCGACGCACCCGCGAAACCTCGCGTCCCTCGGCCCCGACCAGTTCTTTGTCCTCGGGGACAACAGCCCGTCCAGCAAGGACGGCCGACTCTGGGATCAGGTGGACCCGTGGGTCGCCACCGAGATCGACGACACCATCGGCGTCGTCCCGCGCAAACTCATCCTCGGCAAGGCCTTCTTCGTCTACTTCCCCGCCCCCTACCGCGCCTTCGGCTCAGTCCCCATCCCCGACTTCGGCCGAATGCGTTTCATCTTCTGAACGCCACTGATGCCCCGGGCGCCACGGTCAGCGGAGCGAGCCTTCGATTGCAGTCGGCCGTGGCATGGGCTTTCCAGCCCATGCTCGAAGGCATGGGCTGGAAAGCCCATGCCACGGTCTGCGGTTGTGCGCCAAAGGCATGGGCTGGAAAGCCCATGCCACGGC
>CAZBDZ010000032.1:0-22539 GCA_964490785.1 uncultured Phycisphaeraceae bacterium | reverse complement strand
GCCACGGTCTGCGGTTGTGCGCCAAAGGCATGGGCTGGAAAGCCCATGCCACGGCCTGCAAGCGCCTACACCTCGACTTGAGTGAAACTGCCAGATCGGCAGGTGCGAATGTCATCCGGGAATCGCCGACAACCACGCCTCGGCGTGAAAATGGGCTGGGAGAAAGGAACGCGCGTCACGGAACAACCTCAGCGGGCACGCCGTTCGCACACTGGAGTCATTCGGGTCGGACCAAACGCCGACCTATAATGACCACGCGACCGGCTTTCGTGTCCGGCGCACATGGATCCCTGTTGGGGGCCTGCCCCCGGCGGGTTTCGCAGGAGCATTGCGGCAGGGACCGCCACCAGCCGATGGAGTCGGGCTATTCCCCGACGGAGGACTTCGATGTTCGAGCGCTTTACAGACCGCGCCCGCAAAGTCATGGCCCTCGCCAACCAGGAGGCCCAGCGCTTCAATCATGAATACATCGGCACCGAGCACATCCTCCTCGGCCTGGTCAAGGAAGGCTCGGGCGTCGGCGCCAACGTCCTGAAGAACCTCGACGTCGATCTGCGCAAGGTCCGCCTCGAAGTCGAGAAACTCGTCCACGCCGGCCCGGAAATGGTGACCATGGGGAAACTTCCCCAGACGCCGCGCGCCAAGAAGGTCATCGAATACGCCATCGAAGAGGCCCGCAACCTCAATCACAACTACGTCGGCACCGAGCACCTGCTGCTCGGCCTGCTGCGTGAGCACGACGGCGTGGCGGCGCAGGTGCTGATGAACCTCGGCCTGAAACTCGACGAGGTGCGCGAGGAGGTTCTGAACCTCCTCGGCGCGGGCGTGGACAAGGAAGAACCCGAGAACTCGGGCGGGCAGCCTCCCGCCAAGGAAGGCAACGGCGGAGGCCAGGCCGCAACGCGCGGCGCCCAGGGCAAGAGCAAGACCCCCGCGCTCGACTCCTTCGGCCGGGACCTCACCGCCCTCGCCGCCGAGGGGCAACTCGACCCCGTCATCGGACGCGAACGCGAGATCGAGCGCGTCGTCCAGGTCCTCTGCCGCCGCACCAAGAACAACCCCGTTCTCCTCGGCGAAGCCGGCGTCGGCAAGACCGCCATCGTCGAGGGGCTCGCCCAGCAGATCGTCAATCAGGAGGTCCCCGACCTGTTGCACGACCGCCGCGTCGTCGTCCTTGATCTCGCCATGATGGTCGCGGGCACGAAATACCGCGGCCAGTTCGAGGAGCGCATCAAGGCCGTCATGAACGAGGTCCGCCGGGCCCAGAATCTCATCCTCTTCATCGACGAACTTCATACTTTGGTCGGCGCCGGCGGCGCGGAAGGCGCCATCGACGCCTCCAACGTCCTCAAGCCCGCGCTGGCCCGCGGCGAGATCCAGTGCATCGGCGCCACCACGTTTGACGAGTACCGCAAGTACATCGAGAAGGACGCCGCTCTCGCCCGCCGGTTCCAGGCGATCAATGTTGAGCCGCCCACGCCGGAGCAGACCGTCCAGATCCTGCTGGGCCTGCGCGATCGTTACGAGAACCACCACCGCGTCCGCATCACCGACGAGGCGGTGCGCACGGCGGTCGAACTCTCCGGCCGATACATCACGGGGCGCGTCCAGCCCGACAAGTCCATCGACGTCATCGACGAGGCCGGCGCCCGCGTCCGCCTCAAGACCATGACCAAGCCGCCGAACCTCGCGGAAGTCGAGGCCCAGATCGAGCAACTCTCGGTCCAGAAGGACGAGGCGGTCAAGGGCGCCGACTACGAGAAGGCCGCCGAACTCCGCGACAAGGTTGAGAAACTCCGCCGCTCGAAGGAGCGCTCGGTCCAGGAGTGGCGCGAAAAGAGCAAGGAGTCCGGCGGCGTGGTCGATGAGAACGTCATTGCGGAGGTCGTCTCCAAGATCACGGGCGTGCCGCTCACTCGCCTCGAGAAGGAAGAGGCCGCCCGACTGCTTCACCTGGAGGACGAACTCCACAAGAAGGTCGTCGCCCAGGACGACGCCATCAAGGCGATCTCCAAGGCCATCCGCCGGGCTCGCGCGGGCCTGAAGGACCCGAAGCGACCGATGGGCTCCTTTATCTTCGTCGGCCCCTCGGGTGTCGGCAAGACCCTCCTCGCCAAGGCCCTCGCCGAGTTCATGTTCGGCGACGAGGACGCGCTCATCATGCTCGACATGAGCGACTACATGGAGAAGCACAACGTCTCCCGCCTCGTCGGCGCGCCCCCCGGCTATGTCGGCTACGAGGAGGGCGGGCAACTCACCGAACGCATCCGCCGCCGGCCCTACGCCGTGGTCCTTCTTGACGAGATCGAGAAGGCGCACCCGGATGTCTTCAACATGCTGCTCCAGATCATGGAGGAAGGGCGGCTCGTCGATTCCTTCGGCCGGCACGTCGACTTCCGCAACACCATCCTCATCATGACCTCGAACATCGGCGCCGACCTCATCAAGGGCGGCGGGGGCTTCGGGTTCGCCAAGCGCGACACCGAGACGAACTTCGAGGGGATGAAGTCGGTGCTGCTCAAGGAGATCGAGCGCTACTTCCGCCCCGAGTTCATCAACCGCCTCGACGACGTCATTGTGTTCAAGCCCTTGTCGCGTGAAAACCTTGTAACAATCGTGGACTTCGAGACCGGCAAGCTCCGCAAGCGCCTCGCCGAGCAAGGGTGGGAACTTGTCCTCGATCAGGCCGCGAAGGACTTCCTCATCGAGAAAGGCTACAACCCCGACTTCGGGGCCCGCCCCCTCCGCCGGGCCATCAGCCAGCACGTCGAGGACCCGCTCTCCGAATCGCTCCTCACCGGCGAGTTCCAGGGCAAGAACCGCATCACCATCACCAAGGTCGGCGAGGGCGAAGAGCAGAAACTCGTCTTCAAGGGCGAGGAGATCGCCAAGCCCGAGGAGCCCAAACCCGTGGGGGCGGGGGCGGAGAGCACGTAAGCGACGGAAGTTCGAGAGTACGCACGTCCAAGCCCACGGGCATGCCCGTGGGCTTTTCGTCCTGAATGGGCACGCGCCTATCATGGTGCATCGAGAGGAGCCGTTCCATGGTGGCGATGAGCACATCCGATGCGCGGGACCGATTCGAAGACCTCATCAACCGGGTCCGCTCGCTGAAGGAGCGCATTGTCGTCGGGCCGGAGTCGGATCCGGCGGCGGCGCTGGTTCCCATCGAGGATCTGCGACTGCTCGAAGCACTGGAAGACGAGCGCGACGGGGCGATCGCGGAGGAGCGGCTCAACAACCCGGTCGGGTATGTCGCGTGGGACGAGGTGAAGAAGCAGTTCGGACTCTGAAGGGCCATGACGTACCGCGTCATCTTCGACAAGCGGGCGCCAGTTCCACAGGCCGAAGGCCTGTCATTTCGTGGACGGGGCAAAGCACCGTCCTAACAGTGCCGCCCATGGAATTGACCTCCCTCTGTCACTCTGATATTCCGCAACAAGCGCACTGCCCACGCTTTCGCCAACGGCGTTGGCGCTTCGCCCACTTCCTTACGGATGGCAGACTCCCGCCATTGCTGGCGAGGCTTCGCGGAGGTATCATCCCGACGTGAAACGGGTCGCCAATCGAAGCGTAGCATTGAGTCCAAGTGAGATTGAAGAGTGGCTTGGCGATCACTTGCCATACCGAATACGCGTCATGATGTCATGGCCGGAGCGCATGAATCGGCATGGTTGCTACAAAGATAATTTCTACGATCTTTGGAGCGCTGGATTCGAGGCCAGCCTTATGCACTGCCGGCTCTTCTTGAAGTTCCTCGGACTGGGATGCAGACGTGATTCTGGGGCGATAGCACTCACCGAGGATCGCAAGTACGCAGAGGTGGACGGATGCGTTGATGAGGTGAAAGTCCCTGATTTGGGAGGGGAGTTCGTCGAAATGAAGACGCTTCTCCCGCTTGTGCAGCGTCAACTGGCAATCGTCATTGACGGAGCGAACAAGGCCTCCGCGCACCTAACGCACGAATCCGGGCACCTTCTGGAACCCTCGATGTTGCTCGATGTGCCGTCAGTCGTCCTGACTCTTCTTGACATGCAACTATACAAGAAGATCAAACGACCGTTGCCGAATCCATTAAAAGACCTTCGCTCCGTTTGATGCGATACGGTGATGGCACGACTCGGACGGGCCGCCGCGCGTTTCCTGTATGTTTGCGGGTATATCGAATCGCGCTCAGAACCGGATCAGCAACCGCGCCCCCAGCACCACCGCCGTGTCGATCCGGTCCGTTGCCGCCTCGACGATCTGCACATCGAGGGTCAACCCCGCGGCGGGGGTGAGGGCGATGTTGTAGAAGGCCTCGACGCCGGAGGCGGAGTCCTCCACGCCGAGGACGGAGAGGAGGCGGCGGGACTGTATCTCGTCGTGGAAGACGCCGACGCCGAGGAGGTCGTGGTCGCGGCCCGGGATGAGGCCCCGGCCGCCGAGGCCGCCGCTGATCGAGAACTCCGTGGGGTTGGTTTCTTCATCGGCGAAGCCCGCGCGGACGAAGAGGCCGAGGCCCTTGCGGTCGGGCGCGCCGTCCGTGAGGTTTAGCGGCGCGTCAGCCTTGTCCGCCGGTTCGTCGGCGATGAGGTACTGCCACGCGCTGGCGTAGAGCGACCAGGAATCGTTCTCGTCCGGCGTGGCCGTGATGCCCTCGCCGGGGCGGAAGACGAAGCGGCGGCCGATGGCGTTGAAGTCCTGTGCCCACGCATACGACCCGCCGACGTTGAAGCCGCCCGGCAAGTGCCCGAGCCGGTACTGCACCTGAGCCTCGCTCGCCCAGGTCCAGCCGTCGCCGATCTTGTCGAAGCCGGTGGTGGTGGACGAGTCGGCCGTGGTGATGAGGCTTGTCGAGAGCGTGAGGTGCTTCGTCGGCAGCCACACCAGCCCCGCCGCGAGAGTGTCGTAGGGAATGGTGACAAGCGGCGCGGGGCTGAAGATGAGGTTCAGGTTCTGGAACTGCGTCAGCCCGCGGCCCGACGCGAACTCGTTGGGATCGCCGTCGAACGTGTCGATTTTGCCGAAGAAGAGGGCGAAGGACTCGGAGAGGAACTGCGTGTAGGAGAGGGTGGTGATCGTGATGGGCACGCCTTCATCGGGATCGCCGGTGAGGGGGAACGTGAAGTCCGCGTTGACGGGCAGGATCGGCCCGGCGTCGCCGTTGACCGTCTCGCCGTAACGCGATTCACCCCGGAACTTCACGACCGCGCCGGGGAGGACGCCCATGCGCATGAGGTCGATCGAGAGGTTGTAGTCAAGCGTCCCGCCGTAGGCGGTGTTGGTGTCGCGCCCGCCGTCCACGACGGATTGGACGGTCTGGTTCCAGTCGATGCCGAACTGCACGCCGCGGTTGGCGAGGCTGGTGCGGCCGCCGTCGAAATCCCCGAGGAGGGCGCGACGGGTCCAGAGGTCGCCGGTGTAGTCGGGGATGGGGAGGATGCCCTCGGCGGGGGGCGCGGGCTTGGCCGCGTCCTGCGCGAGCGCATGAACGGGGCCGACGGCGAGACAACCAGCGGTGAGATAAAGGGGCAACGTGCGCATCCTGGCGAACTCCTGCGATCGATCGGGCCGGCGACGAGGTCTGTGCTTCGGGCAATTACTTGGTCTGCGCGACCGTCACCTTGAGGATCGTGCCGGTGAATCGGTTGTTCCGTTCCTTGTAATCCTCGGTGACCGGCGTTTCGTTATCCATGCCGACGTCCACGCCTTCATCGCCAGAATAGGCGAAGGGCATGGTGCGTTCGACGCGGGCCTCGCCGGCGGGCTGGTCGTCGATGAAGAGGCGGCTGAGGCCTCCCGTGCCGGGCTTGTGGGCGTCGGCGGCGAACTCGTAGCGGATCGTGTGCGTCCCCGGCGCGAGCGCCGCGGGCGATGAGACGGTGAAGCGCTGCAGCCCGCCGAAGTTATGGACGTGGTGGACGCGCCCGTCCTTCATGTAGAGGCTCCACCCGCCGAAGCGTCCGGCCTGGGCGATGATGACGCCCTGCGCGCCGCCCCGCGGGACTTCGATCTCCGCGGCGACGGTGTGGGAGCGGCTCTTGATGTTGATGAAGGCGTTCTCCATGATCCCGGTCATGCCTTCGTAGACGGTGAGCGAAGTCCGAGATCCCATCAGGTCGGGCCGCCCCGCGATGTCGGCGCTGAAGCGTTCAGCGCGGCGGTCATCCAGCGGATAGACGTGGTTGCGGACCGCTTCCTTGTCGAAGAGTGCCTGGAGTTCCTTGAGTTTGTCCGGATTCGCGGAGGCGAGGTTCCTCGATTGGCTGAAGTCCTCCTCGACGTTGTAGAGTTCCCAGACATCCTGGTTGAAAGGCGGAAGGGCGACCATGAGCCAGGGGACCGAGTGGCGTGTGACGGCGGTCCAGCCGTCGTGGTAGATGCCGCGGTTGCCGAACATCTCGAAGTATTGGGTTGTGCGCCTGTCCGGCGCGGAGGGATCGGCGACGGTGTAGAGCATGGACACGCCGTCCATGGGGCGCTGCACCGTGCCGTCCACGCTCTTCGGCTCTGGGATGCCGGCGGCGTCGAGGACGGTGGGGGCGATGTCGATGACGTGGTGGAACTGCGAGCGGATTTCGCCCTTGGCCTTGATGCGGTCGGGCCAGTGGATGACCATGCCGTTGCGCGTGCCGCCGAAGTGCGAGGCGACCTGCTTGGTCCATTGGAACGGGGTGTTGCCGGCGTGGGCCCATCCGACGGCGAAGTGGGGGAAGGTCATCGGGCCGCCCCACTCATCGATATGGGTCATCTGCGAGGTGGTGTCGCTGACGATGCCGTTGAGGGCGAGCATCTCGTTGAAGGTGCCTTCCGGGCCGCCCTCGGCGCTGGAGCCGTTGTCTCCGGCCATGTAGATGAACAGGGTGTTGGGCATCTCGCCCATCGCCTCGATGGCGGCCGCGAGACGCCCGATCTCGTGGTCGGTGTGCTCGGCGAAAGCGGCGAAGGTCTCCATCTGCCGTGTGAAGAGCCGCTTCTGGTCGGCCGAGAAAGAGTCCCACGCGGGGATTTCCTTGGGGCGCGGCGTCAGGAGGGTGCCGGGCGGCACCACGCCGAGCGCGATCTGCCGCTTGAGCGTCTCCTCGCGGAGTACGTCCCAGCCCGCGTCGAAGCGGCCCTTGTTCTTCTCGATCCACTCCTTCGGCACGTGGTGCGGCGCGTGGGTCGCGCCCGTGGCGAAGTAGACGAAGAAAGGGCGGTCGGGGGTCAGGGACTGCTGGGCGCGGACCCAGGCGATGGCCTGATTGGTCATGTCGGTGGTGAAGTGGTAATCGGGGCGTTCGGGATGCTCGACGCGGGTCACGCCGTCGAAGATCGCGGGGGCCCACTGGTTGGTCTCGCCGCCGATGAACCCGTAGAACTTGTCGAAGCCCGAGCGCGTGGGCCAGCGGTCGTATGGACCGGAGACGGACGCCTCCCACGCGGGGGTCTCGTGGTACTTGCCGAAGGCGGCGGTGCTGTAGCCGTTGAGGCGGAGGATTTCGGCGAGCGGGGCGACGCTGTTGGGGCGGATGCCCGTGTTGCCCGGGAACGCCGTGGCGAGTTCCATGACCGCCCCGGTGTTGACGACGTGGTGATTCCGGCCGGTGAGGAGCGCCATGCGCGTGGGCGAGCAGAGCGAGGTCGTGTGGAAGCGGTTGTACTTCAAGCCGCCCGCCGCGAGCCGCTCGAGCGTGGGCATGCGACAAGGCCCGCCGAAGGCGCTCGGGTGCCCGAAGCCCATGTCGTCGATCAGGACGATCACCACGTTGGGAGCGCCGGCGGGCGCTTTCACCTCAAACCTCGGCGGAGCCTTCGCCTTGCGGGCGTCCACCTCGGTGATCGGGGCGACCGGCGGCTCGGCGATGGGGAGCGAGGTTCGATCGAGGGTGTCGGCGGCGTGGGACGCGGACACAAGCAGCGCGCCGGAGATCGCCGCCGAGCGCGCCAGGCTCCGCACAACGTGGACATGCGTGAACATCGTTGGATCTCCAAGGCGGCCCGAGGAAATCGAGAGGGGTTTCCCCGAGACGCCGTCGGTGAGCATATCGGATCCCCGATCGCGACGCGGCTTGAATGCGGCAAGGGGTTTCCAGCCCAAGGCCGCCGCGGCACGCCCCGGTCAGGGCGTGCCGCATTCAAACCGCGAAAGCACCGGAACCCCGACCCGTCAGGGCAGAACTCTCGCCCAGTCTTCCTTCATATCGACGACAATCCACCCCCGACGCGGAGCCTCGTCGAGCCCGGCCTCAAGCCGACCGATCGGCGAGCCGCGGTCGTAGGCCCACTCCCGCTCGGAGTCCGTGTGGCGGATGAGCACGCCGAGCGAGGGCGATCGGCCGATGGTGGTCCATTGAAGCATCTGCAGATCGCCGTCGGAGTTGCCGACGGCAAGGATCGGCCGGCGGCCGATGATCCGGTTGATCGCGACGGGCTTCCCCTCTCGGTCGTCGATGAAATCCGGCTTCGCCAGGCGCGCGATGACCGGGGTTCCGTCCCGCATCTCGAACTTGGTGGCGATGGTGCTGCCGATGACCTGCTCGGGCGGGATGCCGTAGGCCGTCTCGGCGAAGGCGCGCATGAACTCGGTGCCGCCGCCGGAGACGATGTAGGTCCTGAACCCGTGCGCCCTGAGGTAATCCAGCATCTCGATCATCGGCTGGTACACGCAGCGGTCAAAGGGGCGCTCGTAGCGCGGGTGCCGCGCCGTCCTGAGCCAATCGACCACCAACTGATTGAACTCGTCGGCGGTCATGCCCGCGTGCGAGGCCATGAGGATCTCATTGACCGCCTTCGCGCCGCCGCCGAGCGCCGCCTTCGTGTCTCCGGCGAGGATCGACTTGAACGGCTCCTGCTCGTTCCACTCCGGATGCTGGGGCGCGAGCGTCTTGATGCGATCGACCGCGAAGGCGACCTGCGCGTACACGGGCTGCTCGCACCAGAGAGTGCCGTCGTTGTCGAACACGGCGACCCGCTCGGCGGGCGGCACGAAGTCGGAGGAGCCGGGGGTGGTTGTTCGCCGAACGAAGTCGAGGATGGCGCGCTTGGCGGACGTGTCGTTCCACGACGGAAGGGCGTCCGGCGCGATCGCGTGCCGGGACCCTCCCCGCCCGGCAGCGCAACCCGGGAGCGCCCCCGTCAGGAAACATGCAAGGATCAGCCACAGGGCGAACGAATGGACGGCCGCACGAACGTGCATGGACGATCTCCTCTTGGGAGCGCCGGTCCGCCGCGGCGGGACCGGGTTGGGTTGCCAGTGCGTCCCGGCCTTGCCGCGGACGGCGGGACCGGGGCACCCGATTGATTGTGCGATTGCCCTGCCTCTAAGAGTGCCTAGCACAATGGAAGACGTAGAAGCAGTAGAGACGGGTTGCAAACCCGTCCCACCGAGACGGGTAGGCATTGTGTTAGGCACTCTAATGCCCCGACCCCGCTGCCTCCAGTTGCTTCTGGATCTTCTCCAGGTTGAACGACCCGGGCGTCTGACTCGGCGGATACTCCTTCATCGACTTCAGGAACTCCGCCGCCAATCCCTGCAGCGGGACGCACACGAACGCGTGATCCAGGAACCAATCGTTGTAGATGTTCGCGTTGTGCTGCGCCCGCTCGAACGGATCCCGCCTGAGGTTGAAGAGCAGCGGCACGCGGAGGTCCGTGAACGGCTCGCGCCACACCTCAAACGCCGCCCCGCGATTCTCGAGGAACACCGCCTTCCAGTCCTGCCAGCGCAGCGCCACAATCTGCCCGTCGTCGTTCACATACACGAACTCGTTGCGGGGCGAACGATCCGTCTTCCCGCTGAGGTACCCGAGCATGTCGTACCCGTCGAGGTGCGCCCGGTACGGCCGCCCGTCGATCGTCGCCCCCTTCAGCAGCCGTTCCTTCACATCCGTGTCCCCCCCGGCCGCCGCGAGCGTCGGCAGCCAGTCCTCGTGCGCCACGAGCCCCGTCAGGGTCTCGCCCGCAGGGAAATGCCCCGGCCACCGCACGAACGCCGGCACGCGGTACGCCCCCTCCCAGTTCGAGTTCTTCTCGCTCCGGAACGGCGTCGTCCCCGCATCGGGCCAGGTGTTGTAGTGCGGCCCGTTGTCCGTCGAATAGAGCACGATCGTATTGTCCGCGATCCCCAACTCATCCAGTTTCTTCAGCAACATGCCCACGTGCATGTCGTGCTCCACCATCCCGTCGCCGTATTCGTCCTGCCCGGAGATTCCGATATGTTCAGCCTTCACGTGCGTGCGGAAGTGCATGCGTGTTCCATTCCACCAGCAGAAGAACGGTTGCCCCGCCTTGTGCTGCCGCTCGATGAAATCCAGCGCCGCGGCGGACGTCTCATCGTCGATCGTCTCCATGCGCTTCCGTGTCAGCGGCCCGGTGTCCTCGATCGTCTGTCCGCCCTTGCCGTCCGACTTGCACTTCAGAACACCCCGCGGGCCGAAGCGCTTTCGGAACTCGGGGTTCTTCGGATAGTCCCGATGCTCGGGCTCCTCCTCGGCGTTCAAGTGGTAGAGGTTCCCCAGGAATTCGTCAAAGCCATGCATCGTCGGCAGGTGCTCGTCGCGGTCCCCTTGATGGTTCTTCCCGAACTGCCCCGTCGCGTACCCGGCGTTCTTCAGCACCGAAGCGATCGTGATATCCGTCTTCTGCCACCCCTCCTTGGCGCCCGGAAGTCCCACCTTCGTCATGCCCGTCCTCACGGGCACCGTCCCGCCGATGAACGCCGCACGACCCGCCGTGCATGACTGCTGCCCGTAGTAGTCGGTGAACGACAGCCCCTCGCGCGCGATGCGGTCGATGTTGGGCGTCCGGTACCCCATCATCCCGCGGTTGTTGTGGCTGACGTTCCAGGTTCCGATGTCATCGCCCCAGATCACGAGGATGTTCGGCTTCTTCTGCGCGCCGGGCTGTGCGAGCGCGCCCCCCGCGAGAATCGTGCCGATGAAAAGCCATCCCAGGACCATCGCGTGCATCAGCGCCATCGCGGATTTCGGTTTGCGGGTCATCCCATCGTTTCCCATGGTTCGTACCTCCGAATCTCAAGAGAGGACAGTTGCATCACACACGACACGGCGCGTCGCTTGCCTACGGCTCGGAGTCCAGGAGTCGAATCAACCCCTGAATCTCCGGATCCCCCGGCATCACCTGCTCAAGCCGCCGAGCATACCCCAATGCCGCCGCCTTGTCGCCGGGGCCGTCGCGCTCAAGGTGGATCGAGATTAATGTACCAAGGATGTCCATATTGAACGGATTCCTTCCATCGGCCTCCCGCAGCACCGTCAGCGCTTCATCAACCCGACCGGCCGAATGCAGCCCCACGGCGTAGACGTGCGCATATCTTGCGTTTCCGGGCGCCAGCGCCGCCGACCGCGACAACTCCTCCATCGCGGCCCCCATCTCCCCCCGCCGAACAAGAAGCAAACCCAGCGCGTGGCGAAGGTCCGCCGCATCGGGTACCGCCGACAGGCCGGCGCGCAGCGCCGCCTCCCCCTCCTCGTCTCGGCCCAGTGTGCGGAACGCGTCCGCGAGATTGACATACGCGCCGGCGAAACGCTCATCCATGGCGATCGCCCGGCGATAGGCCGCGATCGCCTCATCCGAACGCCCGAGCGCGAGCATGAAGTTCCCGAGGTTCACGTTCTCCACAGGCCAATCGGCGTTCAGCCGAAGCGATGCAAGGCACTCCTCAACCGCCGCGTCAAACGCCGCCGCCGCGTCGGCCGACGGCAAGCGATCGCGCGCGTCCGCCAGCGCCCGAACCGCCGCCACCCGCACGCCGCGCACCTTGTCCTTCAGCAGGGGGGCGCACGCCGCGGCCCGCGCCGCCGGATCGAGCGCCTCGACCAACCCGAGCGCCTCGATCCGCACGCTCGCCTCCTGATGCGTCAGCAACGCCATCCCCGCGCGGACGCCCTCGGCCGACGCGTCGCTCTGCGCCACGCTCGCCGCCGTCGCCCGAACGATCGCCGGCGTCTCGTCATCGCGCGCCAACTCAATCAGCGGGCGACGCCCATTCATCCCCTGTGTCGCCCCCGCGTGCAGCGCACTCCCCCATTCCTTCCGCTCGCGCCATGCCTTGCCGTACCACCCGTCCATCGCCGCCGCCGCCCACTCCGGCACGCGGTCCGCGTGGCACAACGTGCAGGCGTCGGTCGTGCCCAGCCTCCGCGTCAGGTCCGGCCTCGGCACACGCAGGCTGTGATCCCGCCTCGGATCCACCACCATGTACTCCCGCGCCGGCATGTGGCATGACACGCACGCCGCACTCTGGGTCCCCATCTCGTGGAAATGGTGCCCCGCCGTATCAAAGATCGTCGGCGAATGACACCGCGCGCACAGCGTATTGCCCTCGAACCGCACCTTCGAGGAGTGCGGCTCGTGGCAGTCCGAACATGTAACCCCCCGCTGGTGCATCCGGCTCTGCAGGAACGATCCCCACTCATACACCTCCTCGCGCTGCTGACCGTCGCTGAAGTAATTCGGCTCCGTCAACAACGCCGGCCGATGGGTCTCCTCCAGCGGCCGACCGGGAATGCCCCCCTCGGCAATCGCCGACCGTCGGGCATGACACGCGGCACAAACACCGCTCACCGCGGGATCAGCCGGCTCCGCCCGCTCCGGAAACCGCGCCCCTTCGTCGGGCAGGCGCCACGCCGTCGCCCAGTCGCTTCTCAGGCGGACGCTCAGCCCGTTGTCCGTTGCGTGTTCCGCGGCTTGCTCCGCTCGCTCCGCCCACTCGACGTGCCTCGACCCCGGCCCATGGCACGCCTCGCACCCCACGCTGATCTCGCTGTACGTCGTCCGGTACGTATCAGTCGCGGCGTCGTACCCCTTGCGCAGGTTCGTCGAATGGCACTCCGCGCACATCAGGTTCCAGTTCTGGTATCGCCCCGTCCAATGCAGCCGATCCGTGTGATCCACGCGCTCGTTCGGGTACAGATGAAACCACCGCTGCCCGCCCTCCGCCGCCGCCCTCGAATCCCACGCGATGCTCAGCGCCTGCAGCCGACCGCCTGGGAACTCCACGAGGTACTGCTGGAGCGGCGCGACGCCGAAGGTGTATTTCACCTCGAACTCGCCGGGCCGGCCGTCGGCCCCCTCCGTGCGAACAAAGAACCGGTCGTCGCGCTTGAAAAACGTGGATGGAATGCCGAAGTGCTCGAATGACGCGTCGCCGAAGTCGCCGAGCACGGTTGTCGCATCGGCGATCTGCATCGCTTGATTGTGATGCGACGACTGCCACGCCTTGAACGCTGCCTCGTGGCACTCGGCGCATGAGTCCGAGCCGACATACTCCGCGCGGAGCACGCCTGCCGACGGCTTCGCGGCTTGCGCCGGCGGAATCGGAATGTTCGGCGCCGGCGGAAGGAACCACGCGGCTCCTGCCACACCCAGGAGCACCGCGCCGACAACCACCGCCGTGAACCTACGTCGAGCCATGTCGGCTCCGACAATACCCGGCCGCAGCCACCTTCTGCCACAGCAGATTCCCCGCTCTTCGCTATTCGCGCCTCTCACCCCCCCGGCACATACGTCAACGGCCCCGCCGGACCCAGGGGCACGCCCAGCGCCACCCATGCCATCAGAAACGCGGTCCACACCACCGCGAACACCACGGAATAGGGCAACATCATCGAGATCAGATTCCCCATTCCCGCGTTCTTCGCGTGCTTCTGCATCGCCACGAGGATGATGATCAGGTACGGGTTCAACGGCGTAACAATGTTGGTCGCGCTGTCGCCCACCCGGTACGCCACCTGCGTCAACTCCGGGCTCATCCGCACCATCATCAGCATCGGCACCAGGATCGGTGCCAGCATCGTCCACTTCGCGCTCATGCTCCCGATGAAGAGGTTCACCGTCAGCGACAACCCCACGATCGCCCCCAGAAGCACCGGCCCCGGCAGGTCCGCCGCCACCAGCGCCTTCCCGCCCGTGAACGCCAGCATCCGCCCCAGGTTCGAGTAGTTCAGGTACTCGATGAACTGCGCCGCGAAGAAATACAGCGTGATGACCGGCGCCATCGTCGCCATCGACTGGATCAGCGCCTTGGCAACATCCTTCTGAGTGCGGATCGCGCCGATCGACATGCCGTAGGACAGCCCGGGCGCCAGGAAGACGAAGAAGATGATGGGCACCACCGCTCCGGCCCACCGGGCGGGGCTCTTCGGATCCTCCGGATTCACCACGCCTTGCAGCGGCGCGCCCGGAATGAAGATGAGCGCGCCGACCGCCGACAGCGCGAGCGCCAAGGCCGCGCCGGACCATCCCAGCGCCCGCCGCTCACCCGCCGACAACTCCTGCGCATGCAGATCCTTCGCCGAGGCCTGCGCCGGCCCGCCCAAGTCGGCGGGCAGACGGTTCAACCTCGGCTCGACGACCCACGCCGTAACCCCCCATCCGACCAGCGTCAGCAGCACCGTCGACGCCGCCATGAACCCCCAGTTGCAGGTCGGGTTCACCGTGTACGCCGGGTCGAGAATCTGCGCCGCCGGCTGGGTCAGCCCCGCCATGAGCGCGTCCGACGCCGCGATGAACAGATTCGCGCTGAACCCAGCCGCGATCCCCGCGAACGCCGCCGCGACTCCCGCGAGGGGCGACCGCCCGAATGACACGTACAGCGCCGCCGCCAGCGGCGGCAGCACCAGGTATCCCGCGTCGCTCGCGATGTTGGCCATCACGCCGAGAAACACCATCATGGGCGTCAACAGCCTCGAAGGCACGATCCCACCCAGCCACTTCAGAATCGCCCCGAACAATCCCACATGCTCCGCCACCCCGATTCCGAGCATGCACACGAGGATCAGCCCGAGCGGCGCGAACCGCGTGAAGTTTCCCACCATATTCGTCAGCGCCCAATACGCGCCCTCGCGCCCGAGCAGGCTCCGTGGCGAGAGCGTCTCCCCCGTCGCCACCAACTCAACCCGCGGCCGGCCCTGCTCGTCAAGCACCATTCTCGTCCGAGCCTTCCCCGCGCCGTCGAGAACCGCCGCCCCCGATTCATCGACCACCGCTTCGGTGATCGCCGTCGGCCTGACGATCTCCACCTGCCACCCCGCCGCGGCCCCGATCGCCGACAGCGCCACCACCGCCACCGCGCACCCGAGAAAGATAAAAACCGGGTCCGGCAACTTGTTCCCCACCCACTCGATGAAATCCAGAACACGGGAACCAAGACCGGCCGGGCGCGCAATGCTCATGGAGGAGCAATGTAGCCGGTGCAGCCGATGATCCGGGTTGGGGCCAATCATCCCCTGCCATCGGTGGCCCGTCCCCAAGCCATCGGTACCACCCGCCCTACCCAACTTCCGCCGTACACATGACCCGCGCCGCACCGCCACGCCCACCCTTTACAATGCCGCGCCGCGAAGGCGACGATCAGGGCCAATGCCCTGAAACCACCCCTTGGAGCAGCCCATGCCGTCAAGCCATGCGGGACAAGACCTCCCCGATCCCAGCCCACCTTGTGATGAAGTTGATCCCTCCGGCGGCCGGCGCCTCATGGGACATCCGCCGGGGCTCTTCCTTCTCTTCTTCGTCGAGATGTGGGAGCGTTTCTCCTACTACGGCATGCGCGGCCTGCTGGTCCTCTACCTCATCAAGGAACTGAGCCCGGCTCCGGACCGGGGCCTCTTTACATCGGAGATCATCAACCCCGGCCGGCAATGGACCGAGGCCCAGGCCAACACTCTCTACGGCTGGTACACGGGCCTTGCCTATCTCTTCCCCGTTCTGGGAGGCATCTTCGCCGACAAGTTCATCGGCACCCACCGCTCGATGGTGGTCGGCGGCCTGCTCATCGCCCTTGGGCACATCGTCCTCGCCGTCTCGGGCTTCGGCGAACTCGCGTCGAATGAAACAGGCATGGCCACCTTCATCGGCGGCCTGGCCCTCATCGTCCTCGGCACGGGCCACTTCAAGCCGTGCGTCTCCACCATGGTCGGCCAACTTTATAAGCAGGGCGACCCCGCGCGCGACGGCGGATTCTCGATCTTCTACATGGGCATCAACCTCGGCGCTTTCCTCTGCGCGTTTGTCTGCGGCACGCTCGGACAACAGGTCGGATGGCACTGGGGCTTCGGCTCGGCTGCCGTCGGCATGATCGCCGGCCTCATCATGTATTTGATCGGCAGGCCCATGCTCCTCAAGGGCATCGGCCTGCCCCCGCCGGGGAAATCGAACACATCCTGGCTCTTCTTCCTCGGGACCTGCATTATCTCGGCCCTCGTCGGTCTGGCCTACAAGGCCGGCCTCTTCGCCACGGTCAACGAGGGGATTCTGTATCTACAGCAGCCGGAACACGTCGTGCTGGCACGCGTCATCGTCTACGGCGGATTGGCCTTGGTGCTCGGGGCATGCACATGGTTCGTCGCCATCCAGCAGCCGGGCGACAAGGGACCCACCGCATCCATCTTCCTCTTCATGCTCTTCAACGCCTTCTTCTGGATCGCCTTCGAGCAGGCCGGCTCCACGATGAACGTCTTCGCCGAACGGAGCACGGACCGCCACATCTTCGGCTACGAGTTCCCCGCCACCTGGTTCCAGTCCGTGAACGCCGGCCTCATCTTCGCCTTCGCACCGCTTTTCGCCGTCCTCTGGGGAGCGCTCGGCAAACGCAACCTCAACCCGACCCAGCCCATGAAGATCGCCTGGGGACTCATCCTCCTCGGCCTGGGCTTCGTCTTCATGGTCGTGGGCGCGATCGGGAACAAGGACGGCACGCTCGTCTCCCCATGGTGGCTCTTCCTCGCCTACTTCTGGCACACCATGGGCGAACTCTGCCTCTCTCCGACAGGCCTTTCCTACGTCACCAAGGCCGCCCCCATCCGCTTCGTCTCGCTCCTCATGGGCGTCTGGTTCATCTCGTCGTTCATCGCCAACCTCGGCGGCGGACTCATCGCCGCTCAGGTCGAACGCGTCGAACGCGGCGAGATCGAGATGCCATGGAGCTTCGGCGGACGCGCGGACTACTTCATGCTCTTCGTCGTCTCCTCCATCGGCGTCGGAGTCCTCGTCGCCATCTTCACGCCCCTTCTCAAGAAACTTCTCCGCACGCAGACAGATTGACGATCTCCAAGCCCCTCCACACTCGGCCCCGCCCCCGTCGCCGGGGCCGCTCGCATCCGGATCGCGTCCGTTCCGCCCATCTTCAACTTCACCACGAAGAAATACACAACCCCCAGCACGACCACCAGCGCCGCCACGAGCGCGATCAGCGCCATCCGTCCGCTCATCGTGAACCGTTTCGTCGCCACGCCATGAGCGTACCGTGTGCCACCGATGACGCCCCGGACCATGCCGGGGCCGCAACTCGACGCCGTGAACCGAGCGCGGTGCATTCCGGTCGATTCGCGTTGCCCTTTCTTCGCCCGTGGAACTGGCGCGCGAGGGTTGCCAGCGGCGGCAACCGCTGGAATCCGCTCCTGAAGGCCATCTTCTCGCCCATTCCATGGGCGAAAGAGAGAGGAACAGGAAGGCCCCGCACCAGACGCTGGCGCGTCTGGCAACCATCGACGGCCCGTTTCATGGGTCGGACGGAGTCGAACGCGTACAACTGAGGACGAACCTCGGTTTGCAAACGGCTGAAGAGTTTCAGACTGGGAATCACGTGCAATCCGTATGAGCCGATTGGCACGCATTAGACTTCCCGCCATGCCGCCCGCGCCGCGCGATGTCGCTGTTTCGATTGTCCGCGCTCTCCGCGACGCCGGGCACCTTGCGTACCTTGCCGGCGGGTGCGTCCGCGACGAGATTCTCGGCCTGCACCCCAAGGACTACGACGTCGCCACCGACGCGCCCCCGCCACGCATCGCCTCGCTCTTCAAGCGAACCCGCGCCGTCGGCAAGGCCTTCGGCGTCATGCACGTCCGCCGGGAGGGCGCCACCGTTGAAGTCGCCACCTTTCGCAAGGAGCACGGCTATTCCGACCGCCGGCGACCCGACGCCGTAACTTTCACCGATGCCCAGGAAGACGCGCTCCGCCGTGATTTCACCATCAACGCCCTTTTCATCGACCCCCTCGCCCCGCCGCGGGAGGTCCAGGGCGTGCGCATCGAAGGCGGGGTCATCGACTTCGTCCAAGGCCTCGACGACATGCGCCGCCGACTCATCCGCGCCGTCGGCGATCCCGAGGCCCGCCTCGCCGAGGACAACCTCCGCGCCCTGCGCGCCGTGCGCTTCGCCGCCAGGCTGAACTTCACCATCGATCCACCGACCGCCGACGCCATCCGAAAGCACGCCGCCGAACTCGCGGGCGTCAGCCGTGAACGCATCGGCGACGAACTCCGCCTCATGCTCAACGCTCCATCGCGCCCGGCCGCGGTCGGCATGATCGAATCGCTGGGTCTCGACGCTCCGGTTCTCAACGAGCCGCCTCGCGGCGCCCATCTCAAGGCGCTTCATCCGCTCGACGCGGGGACGAACATCCCCACCGCGCTCGCCGCATGGGCGATCGGCCGCGCCGCGCCGGACCTTCCCCAGCCCGGCATCGTCGCGCACTATCGCCGAGCGCTCATGCTCAGCAACGACGAGACCGACGCCCTCCGCCGGCGCATCGAAGCCCTGCCGACCCTGCTGGACCATTGGCCTGCCCTGACCGTCGCCCGCCAGAAACGGGCCGCGTCCTCGGACTGGTTCGCCGATGCCCTCGCCCTCGTCCGCGGCATCGACGCCGATACCGCCGCAGCCATCGACCGCCGTGTCGCCGAACTCGCCCGAACACCTTCGGGCCTCGCCCCTGCGCCCCTCATTACCGGCGACGACCTCGTCGCCGCGGGCCTCAAGCCCGGAAGGGGCTTCGGCTCGTGGCTCGACGCCGTGTACGACGCCCAACTCGAAGAACGCGTTCATACCAAGGACCAAGCCATCCACCTCGCCAAGACACTCGCCGCGCAGGCCACCCCATGACCATGCGGTGCGGTGGCACGCCCTTTTCGCAGAGTCGCCGAGGCGACCCAGGGCGTGCTTCCCCGGCATGGGCTGGAAAGCCCATGCCACTTTCGGGCGCCCCAACTCGCACTCTCGGCGCGACTCCTCGCCATTCCCCGACTCCCTCCATTTGACAACCACCTCTCCCATTGATTCTCCTGTCCGCAAGCACCATCCACCGCACCCGGTGCGGCCCTGTCGCGGCGATCCCACTGAATGAAAATCGTTCACTATCTTTCCGAAATCCAACTGTTCCACGGCGGGGTCGTGCGGGCCGTCCTTGACCTCTGTGCCGCGCTCGCGAAAGCCGGGCACGATGTCCACCTCCTCACCTTCCAGGACGACGACGTGCCGAAGGACTGGAAGCGCGGCGGGCCGCTCATCCCGCGAAGCCACACCCTTCACTGGCCCGAGCGCGCCAAGCCGATCCGTCGATTCAAGAAGGAGGATCTCCTCGTCGCCGAGGGCATCATCGCCGGCAGCCGCGTCCTTCATTTGCACGTCCCCTGGGAGCACACCAACACCCAACTCGCCGCCATCGCCAACCTGCGGGCCATTCCCTATGTTCTCTCGATCCACGGCATGCTCGACGACTGGACCATCGCTCAGGGGCACACGTGGATGAAGCGTGCTTACCTCATGCTCGCCGGTCGGCGCACGCTGCGCCAAGCCGCCGCCGTCCTCTGCACCGCCGAGGCCGAACGAACACAGGCGACGCAGTGGTTCACAAACCCGCGCACCGAAGTCCTTCCCCTCCTCTTCGATCTCGACCCTTTCAAGCGCCCCATCGATCCTGCCGACGCCGACGACCTTCTCGCACGCATCCCCGGCGAAGGCCCGATCATCCTCTTTCTCAGCCGGCTTCATCCGAAGAAGGGCGTCGAACACCTGCTCGATGCCGCGGCGGCGTTGTGGAAGCAAGGCCTGAAGTTCCGCCTCGCCATCGCCGGCTCCGCCGACGCCCACGCCCACGGCTACGACCACCGCCTCCACGCATACGCCCAGCGCCTCGGCGTCGCCGACAGGGCCGCGTTTCTCGGCCTCGTCACAGGCGGCCCGAAGACCGCGCTCATCAAGGCCAGCCGAGCGATGGTCCTCCCCACCCATCAAGAGAACTGGGGCTTCGCGCCGCTCGAATCCCTCGCCCTCGCGCGCCCCGTCATCACCACGAGGGGCGTCGATATCTGGCCCGAACTCGAACGCTCCGGCGGCGCGATCATCACCACCCAAAGCCCCGCCGACCTCGCGAAGGAAATCCGCAGGCTCCTCGACGACGAACATCTCGCCGACGACATGGGACGCAAGGGCCAATCATGGATTCTCCACGACCTCGAACCCGCCGCTGTCCTCCGCCGATATGAGGACCTGTACCGATCGCTCTGAAAGGACCTCGGGGAGGAACCCTCTAATCCCTCCCCGGCTTCTCCCGTCTCACTCCCGCCGCCGCGTCCGCTTTTTCCTGCCAGTCCTCCGCGCTCGGCAGCGTGATCTCGCTCTTGCACGTCTTGCGGTATCCCAGGAGGCGGATCACCTCAAGCACGTCGGTCCACGAGGGAAAGGTCTTGTGATTCGCCCGCTTGAAGGCGTCGATCGCCACAAGGAACAGGAACTGCTCCTTGCTCATCTCGCCCTCTTCCGCCGCCTTGAGCGAGTCCGCGAGACGCCGCCCCGGCCCCCTTCGACGCTCCAACCCCGTCGGCGTCGCCCCCGACTCCTCGGCCTTCAGCCGGGCGATCTCGCGCCGGTCGAGCCCGCTCCGCCGATCGATCACGCCGTCGCTGTCGAACAACGGCGAATCCGGATCGGGACGCTCGGGTCTCCGCTCATCAGCCGCCATCGTCCCTCCTTCGCACCCCGGCACAGCCCCGCCGGCGTTTACAGTTCATCATCATCGTCGTCGTCATCGTCGAAGAGATCATCGTCATCGCCGTCCAACTCTTCGAGTTCGGCCCCGTCGAGGTCGTCGTCCGCCTCTTCGCTTTCGTCGTCGTCGTCCCACTCGAACTCATCATCGTCCTCGAAGTCGTCGTCCTCCTCGTCGCCCATGACGACCTGAGGCGCCTCCCAATACTCCGCCGGGACCTCGACCACCGTGTCGCCATCGCCCGGCGCGGCGTTCGGCAGGAGCGTCGTCTCGTCCACCAGCATCGACCCGTGCAGCAGCAGCATCTTCAACCTCGCCAGACTGGGGCCTCACGCGGAGTCCCGGTGTTCATGGAAGCATCCGAACCCACCTTGCCGGCGTCCACCGCTCCGGTGGGGCCGGTCAAGCGCCCGGTACACTACTGAGGCGCGCCGTTCTGTCAACCGCCTTTTCCATTTATTTCCGCCCCCCGTCCCCTTCCCGGAAACCGAGCACTCCACCCCATGACCCGCCCGCCCCGAGACGAGTCCTTTCAGCCGGTCGCGCTCCTCCTCGCCCTGGCCCTCCCGGGCCTGGGCCACGCCTATCTGGGCGAGGTCAAGAGAGGCGCCCTTATCCTGATCTCGATCCTGGGCCTGTTTCTCGGCGGAATCCTCATCGGCGGGATCGACGTCATCGACCGCACCGAGGATAAATGGTGGTTCGTCCTCCAGGCGGGCGTCGGGCCGACCGCCTTCGCCGCCAACGCCCTCCACCAGAACCTCAAACGCACCCCCGCCGCCCGAGCCCCCGACGGCTCGGTCCAGGCCCCCCCGGCAAGGAAATCCCTAGGCCGAGTGAACGAGGTCGGGTCGCTCTACGCCGCCATGGCGGGCATGCTCAACTTCATCGCCATCATCGACGCCGCCTGGCGACGCTCCCGCGACCGCAGGCCGACCCCGGGAGCCGCCACCGCTTGAATCACTCCATTCTCCAACTCCTCCACGCGCTCGCCGCCGCCGCCCCGCCGCGGGGATACCGACCCTTCCTCGACCCCCTCGACCTTCACGAGGCGTGGTGGTACACCCTTATCCCCCTCGCCCTGGGGATCAGCATGGCCTACAAGGCCATCCGCCTCGAAGACCTCTCGCGCTTCTGGAAGCAGTCCCTTCTGATGACGGTGCAGACCGTCCTCGGGATGATCGGCCTGGCGGTCATCGCCTTCATCGTCGTCGAACTCATCGTCTACCGCTGACCCGCCCGCGGGCCGGCGGATGCTCGGCGAAAAACGTTTCGACATGCCGAACCAGCTGCCTCCGCGTCAGCCGGTCGCAAGGCTCGACCGCCAGCACCTGCCGACCGCCGCCTTTCGACCCGTCCAGCATCGACGCGATTTCGTACTTGGCGACGCTCGGCCCGATCACCAGCACGCGCCCCGCCGATCCCAGCGCCCGCGCGACTCGCGCGTAGTACGCCTTGATGTGCTCCCGACGACGGTTCTCGTCATGCTTGTCGCCGCCGAGCGCGCGGTGCGTCGCACCGCTCCGGCGGGCGTGCGGGCGTACGGCACGCTTCGGCTCCACGTCCGATGAGATCGTCTCGACGGCCGTCCCGGCCTCGCTCACGCGAACCAGCACCGCGCCGGAATGGTCCAGCCAGATCCCGATGTCCTGTTTCATGGCATTGGCTCCCTGAACACGCCCCGCGCCGAATGATACGGCTGAACCGGCCGCCGAGTGCGGCCCCGGCATGGAATCCCAGGGCAATCGCATTATCAAAAGGGTGCCCCGGTCTTGCCGTCCGCGGCAAGG
>CAZBDZ010000031.1:31032-36625 GCA_964490785.1 uncultured Phycisphaeraceae bacterium | reverse complement strand
GGAAGTCGATGTTCAGCGACCGCTCGTGCGCCTCGTCGATGATGATCGTGTCGTACGCCCACAGGTCTCGGTCCCCCTGCGTCTCGGCCAGCAGGATGCCGTCCGTCATCACCTTGATGAAGTTGTCCGCATGCGTTTCGTCGTTGAACCGCACCTTGCACCCGACGTGCGAGCGCGACCCGAGTTCCTCTCCGATCCGCGTCGCTACTGCCCGCGCCGCGATCCTCCTCGGCTGCGTGTGCCCGATCAGCCCGCCAACGCCCCGCCCCAGTTCCAGGCATATCTTCGGCAACTGCGTCGTCTTCCCCGATCCCGTCTCGCCGCAGACCACCACGACCTGGTGCTCCTCGATTGCCTGACGAATCTCCTCGCGCCGCTCGCACACCGGGAGTTCCGGCGGAAACGTCGGCCTCGGCAGCCGCGACAGCCGCTCCGCCCTTCGAGCCGCCGACCGCGCGACCGCCGCTTCCGCCGCCGCCCGTTCCGCCTCGCTTCGCGCGCGACGCAGCCCCGCGCCAAGCCGCTCGCGATCGACGAGCATGCAGGCGCTGAGCATCGGGGAGAGTTCTGGCGAAGGCGACGACAAGCGGTTGCGGGATGAGATGAAGTGCGAACGGATGAGAATAGGGACGTTGAAGCAGCCCCATTATCGCCGGTTGCCCCGGTCTCGCCGGCGTTGCAGCGAGGCCGGGCCGAGGTTACCCCCCGTCCCGCCGGGTCTGCGGCCTCGATGCCCATCAATGGTGATGCGTTTCCGAAGGCAGCACCAGCCCGCGCGCCTTGTCCTTGCGCTTCATCACGCGGTAGCGCCAGTTCATGAGGAGGATCAGGGCGATGATGACCGCGATTCCGCCGATGAGGAGCGCCGGGTGGTCCTTGTTGATGTACTGGCTCAAGACGCCCGCGAAGACCCACATCACGCCGTTGCCGACGATGCTGCCGATGACGATGCCGACGAAGGTCGCCATGCGCGACATCCCTAGCAGCCGCCCGAAGATCGCACCGCCCACGCTCCCCGTCGCGGCCAGCGGAAAAGTAACAAAGAGGATCACGCCGAGGAAGGCCATCCGCCTCATCCATGGGTGGAGTTTCAGGATGAACTCCCCGTCTTCCTGCAGCGCCGCGAGATTGGGGCCGATCTTCGGGATGCGAAAGATGAGCCCCGCATGCACGACGAGCAGCGAAGCGACGAAGATGTCCATGTAGGTCACCATCGCGAACAACTGCCCGCGGGTCATCGAACTGAGGGCCGCATCGTTCCCCGCGTCGCCTCCCGCGAGAATGATGAACCGCCCCGCGCCGAAGAACGCGATCCCCGCCTTGACAACCAGTTTCCCGAGAAACTCCCACCCCGCCATCATCCCGATCAGCGCCATCACCATCCCCGTCGCCGCGAACGGGAGGACCAGCGACGCCAGCCACAACGTCGGCTGCCCGCGCCGGAATCGGTCGGCGTGGTGGTGTTCTTCCGCCGCCACATTGCGCGCGGCGTCCCCCTTCGGGAGGGCGCGGGATTCGACTGTCTTCTCTGTCATCAGTGCCGTCAAACGGGGTCGCCAGAAGGGGATTGGGGAGCGGGAGTATAGAGACCACACGCCGGCGGGACGAAACCTGAATAGTGTCCCGGTTTGAGAGTGGCATGGGCTCTCCAGCCCATGCCGCGGCGAGCGGGACATGCCCTGGGTCGCCACGGCGACGCTGCGGAAAGGGCGTGCCACATCAACCCTGGGACGCTGCACGGGACCTGTATATTGGCCCGCATGATGCGACTTTGGGTGATTCCGGGCTTACCTGCTCCACCGATCCGGTTCACTGCTCATCCCGCGGCGATGGAAGAGGCAGGTCCTGGGCAACTTCGTGAGTTTCGTTGGTGCATTCGAGGTATCTCTTCAGCCGTTTGCAAGAGAACCCGTGTGCGCTGTTGAAAAGCCTTTGTTTTCAGCCTGAAGGGCTGGTAGTCAATAGCCGGGGGTAGAGCGAGTCTTCGAGCGCCACCCCCGGAAAAAAGCACCCCGAAACCTCTTCCGCACCCTGAAAGGGTGCCACACGAGCGAGGGCATTCAGCTCGGACCCGAATGACCAGACTGGTGCTCTTTGCATTCCGCTGAAGAGTTACCATTCGAGAGATCGAGTGCGTCGCCCGCATCAGCCGGTCAGCAGTGGGGACATCCGGTGGGGACATTGGGAAGTCGCTCGGCGTTTCTGAATGGGAGTGGGATGCGCGGCGATTCTTTGCCGTTCGCTCCCGGCGGGATGGGCGGGTCTACTTTTTCTGGGTGTCCCCAAGCGGCGCCGAGTTCGCCTTCCATGCTCCCGCAGGCCCGGACTCTACTGGACGTGGAGGGGCTGCATACGGGCCGGACGGCGTTTGCAACAGGTTGGGCGAAAAGCAAGGTGGGCGATTTCGCGAACGAGTTGTGCGAGGACGCACCTGCGGAGACGAGCGACGCCGGTGAAGTCGATGTGCCGATGGACGGCGAAGACGACCCTCCGCAGGAAGAAATCGAGGCGGAGGCGCGGCGGTTCCTCGAGTCCATGAAGAAAACACGGGGGAAGTAGTCAGCGCGGGAGCAGGCTTTCGCCTGTCATTTCGACGGGCTTTGGGAGGTTCATCATCTCCAGCATCGTCGGAACAATGTCCGCCAGCCGGCCGCCCCGCCGGAGGCTGCGGCCTTTGAAGGGTCCGCCGACCACGATCAGCGGCACGTCGTAGGTTGTATGGGCCGTGTGCGGCGAGCCCGTTGCGGGGTCAAACATCTGCTCGGCGTTGCCGTGGTCGGCGGTGATGATGAGGGTGGCGTTGCGCTTCAGCGCGGAATCCACGATGGCGCCGACGCATTCGTCCACGACCTCGCAAGCGCGGATGGCGGCGGGGAGGCTGCCGGTGTGGCCGACCATGTCGCCGTTGGCGAAGTTGACGACGATGAAGGGCTCGCAATCCGGTGCGGCCAGTCGGCGGAGCACGGCGTCGCGGACCTCGTTGGCGCTCATCTCGGGCTTCAGGTCGTAGGTGGCGACCTTGGGGGACTGGATGATCTCGCGGCGTTCGCTGGGGAAGGGCTCGTCGCGGTAGTCGTTGAAGAAGAATGTAACGTGTGGGAACTTCTCCGTTTCGGCGCAGCGGAACTGCGTCAGGCCGAGGGAACTGATGTACTGGCCCGCGATGTTGACCATCTTCGGCGGCTTGGGAAAGGCGACGCGGACGTGGGGGCCGAGGTCCTCCCAGTACGCGGTCATGGTGAGGTAGTGGAGGTCGAGTCGCGGGCCTCGGTCGAAGCCCGCGCGGCCGGAGTCGGGGGAGGGCTTGACCTTCGCCCATTGATCGTCGGGGAAGACGAACGCCGCGGAGATTTCGCGGGGGCGATCGCCGCGGTAGTTGTAGAAGATGACGGTATCGCCCGATTTGATGCGGGATTCGGCGGCGTCGGCGTCGCTTGCGGCGATGAGGGTGGGTGGGACGAACTCATCGCCCGCCATCTTCTCGTTGGCGGGGTGGTCGTAGTGGGATTGGATCGCGGCGGCGGCGGAGGGGACACGGCTTGGAATAGCCGCGGCACCGCGTGGCGCATGCCCTGGAAAGGGCATGGCACGGGTCAGGCATTCGTACGCGCGGGCGACGCGCTCCCAGCGATAGTCGCGGTCCATGGCCCAATAGCGCCCGATGACGGAGGCGATGCGGCCGACGCCGAGGGCGCGCATGTGCGATTCTGCTTGTTCGATGAAAGACTTGCCGGTGAAGGGACCTGTGTCCCGGCCGTCCATAAAGAAGTGGACGAAGACGCGGTTCGGCGGGAAGTTGAGGTCCTTGCAGAGCCGGAGGATGGCGTAAAGGTGTTCGAGCAGGCCGTGGACTCCGGCGTCGGAGCAGATGCCCATGAGGTGGACGGCGGCGTTCTTTGATTTGGCGCGGGTGATGGCTTCGGTGAGCGCGGCGTTGGATTGAAGTCCCGAGCGGCAGGCCTTGGTGATGGCGACGGATTCCTGGTCGACGATCCGTCCTGCGCCGATGTTCTGGTGGCCGACCTCGCTGTTGCCCATCGTTCCCTCGGGCAGGCCGACGTCCTCGCCGCTGGTCTTGATGAGCGTCCAGGGGTATTCGCGCATGAGGCGGTCGGCAGCGGGGGGCTTGGCGAGTTTGACGGCGTTGAAGGCGTCGTGAGAGGGGTTCGGGTTGTGGCCCCAGCCGTCGCGGATGATGAGGATGCAGGGGGTGTTGATGGGGGCGGGCATAAAGGGGAGTGTAGTGGGGGGATTGGGCGGGTTGGGTGCGCGCCAAGGCGATCGCCAGGGGAATCGCAAGATCAGGGGACGCCGAGGCTGAGTCCGCAAAGCCTCGGGTTGAAGAGCGCCAAAACCGAGGATTGTGATAATGAGACCTCCCTCGGGTCATGGTTTTCGAGCAACCGGGGGCGTTGTTCCGATCTAGAATGGAGCGTGAAGGAGGCTGTGCATGCGTTTGCCTGCGGTTGGATGTGCGGTTGTGTTGGTGCTGGGCGGCTGTGGGTCGGAACCGGCAAGGCCCGGGGCCGTGGCGTCGAAAGAGGGGGCCGTGGTGGGGTATGAGCAGATCGGGGTGGAGGAAGGGGCGGCGCTGGATTGGGCGCGGCTGGAGGCGGCGGTCGAAGAGGCGGCGCGGGATCGGAGGTTGAAACTGCCGCGGGAGAAGGTCCATGCGGCGGCGATCGCCTATGCAAAGGACATCAACCGGATTCCCGAGGTGCAGATGCGGCAGTTCCACATTGACCGGGCGGTGCTGGTGCTGGAGCGTGAGGTATTCTCGGGCGAGACGCTCGCCGAGGGGGCGAACCTGCGGGCGACGGTGTCGGGCGGGTCGGCTGGGGGCCGATCGGGCAGTTCAAGGTCGTCGCGCGGTTCACGGGATATCGGGCGTGCCTCGGGCACGTCGCCGACTGGGCGGACGACAGGGACGACCGGGAGCGGTTCTTCAAATCAGTTCTAGGAAGCGACCTGATTCCGTGATCGGCGGCCGCGCAGGTACGCCTTTTTGATGACCTTATCGAGGTTATCCGCATATGTATTGAAGTTGGAATGTTGTGGCGTCGATTCCCGACGGGACTGGGGGTTAAAGGAATCGACACATGAAGGTCAAACCCAAGACCGGTTTGCTCGGTTGGTCGGTCGATCCCGTTTCCGTGAGCGGCGCATTGTTAGTGCTCGCGATGGCGGGGCAGGCATGGGGGCAGGTGGCGCGGGACGAGTCGGCGGCGGCGGAGGAGCCGGCGTTGACGACCGGTCCGGGCGGGGCCGATCCGGCGGAGGAGTTCGGATACACGCAGCGCGGGCCGAAGAAGGAGGAGGAGGCCGAGGCTCCCGCGGCGGAGGCCGAGGAGAGCGCGTTCAGTTTCGCGATCTCGGTGGACTACACGACGGCGTACTTCTCGCGCGGGATGCGGTGGGAGGACCGGGGGTTCATCGTGCAGCCGGGGGGCGAACTGGGCTTTGATCTGTACGAGAACGACTCGTTCTCGATCGGCGGGTTCGTGGGGATCTGGAACTCGTTCCACGACCGGGCGACCGGTGCGGACGAGAACGAGGACATCACGGACAAGTGGTACGAGGCCGACCTGTACGT
>CAZBDZ010000031.1:0-30932 GCA_964490785.1 uncultured Phycisphaeraceae bacterium | reverse complement strand
GTGCAGTTCATGATCCTGGGGGACACGCCTGAAGAGTTGAATGACGGGGAGAACACGGCGTGGGTCGGGACGGTGGGGCTGAGCATCGAGTTCTGACATCGCACCAACCTGAGGAGCGAGCCATGGATTTCTGGAAGAACCTGTCGATTCGTTCACGCCTTGTGTTCGGAGCGATGCTGACGCTGGCGGGGTTTGCGCTGGTCGAGATTCAGGCGTCGCGGACGCTTGGTGAAGTTCGTGTCGGCGGGCCGGTGTATGACCGGGTGGTGATGGGGAAGGACGTGCTGGCGGACATTCTTCCTCCGCCGCTGTACATCATCGAGGCGTACCTTGCGGTGCGTGAGATGGAGGATCAGAGGGACGCGGGCGAGATCGCCAAGGGCGTGGAAACGCTGGGGACGCTGGCGTCGGCGTTCGAAGCGCGGCAGGAGCACTGGACGGCGAATCTTCCCGAGGGGGATATGAAGCGCGTGCTGATGGAGGAATCCGGGGCGCCGGCGACGGAGTTCTTCCGGGCATGCCAGTCGCGGTTCGTGCCGTTGATGAAGGAGGGGAAGTACGAGGAGGCGCACGCGCTGGCGCACGGCGATCTGGACAGGCTGTACCGCGCGCACCGGGCGGCGATCGACAAGGGAGTGGCGCTGGCGACCGAGTTCAGCGTGGTCGCGGAGAACGACTCGAAGGCGATCGTCGCAGCGAGCACGCGGACGCTGTGGATCGTCGGGGCGGCGGTGGCGATGCTGGCGGGGCTGGTGTCGTGGCTGGTGACGCGGAGCATCGTGAAGGCGCTGGCCGCGATCCAGGCGATCACGAAGTCCGAGGGCGACCTGACGCAGCGGATCGACCTGCGGACGAACGACGAGTTGGGTCGGCTGGCGGCGTGGATCAATCAGTTCCTCGAATCGTTGCACGATCTCGTGGCGCGAGTGGCGGCGACGTCAAAGGCGGTGTCGCAGGCGACGGTCGAGATCGAGAGCGCCGGGAAGACGATGGCGGCGTCGGCCGAGGAGCAGTCGCAGCAGAGCCTCCAGACCAGCACGGCGGTGGAGGAGATGTCGGCGAGCATCGTCGAGGTTGCGCGGAAGGCGGCTGACTCGGCCGGGGCGGCGACGGCGTCGCGCGACGCGTCGACCGAGGGCGCGCGGGTTGTTACGTCGGTGGTGGAGGGGATCCGCGGGATCGCGGGCGTGGTCTCTGAATCGGCCGAGGCGATCGACGGGCTGGGGAAGAAGGGACAGCAGATCGGGTCGATCATCGAGACGATCCAGGACATCGCGGACCAGACGAACCTGCTGGCGCTGAATGCGGCGATCGAGGCCGCGAGGGCCGGCGAACACGGGCGCGGGTTCGCTGTAGTGGCGGACGAAGTGAGGAAACTGGCCGAGAGAACGATGAAGGCGACGCAGGAGGTGTCGGAGTCGATCACGTCGATCCAGGCGGATACCGCGTCGGCGATCGGGCGGATGGGGTCGTGCTCGACATCGGTGCAGCAGGGTGTTGATCTGGCGCAGCAGGCGGGTCAGGCGCTGGATGGGATCACGCGCGGCGCGAACGAGATGACCGGGATGATCCAGTCGATCGCGGCGGCGACGGAGGAGCAGTCAGCGGCATCCGAAGAGATCACGCGGAGCGTGGCGGCGATCGCGGAGTCCGGTCGCCACAACGCCGAGCAGGCGCGGATCGTGTCGACGAGCGCGGAAACGCTCGCGGGATCGACGAGGACGCTGATGGAGTTGGTGGGGAGGTTCAAGGTGCGGGCGGTGGAGTGAGAATGCGCGGCTGACTCGGGCCGCGCGGGAGAACGAGAAGCCACTGGCACGGGAGCGGCAGTGATGTGCCACTGGCTGCTTGTCAGCCAGTGCGGAGAGCGGTTGGTGCCGGTCTCGAAACGGACGACCCCGGCGTTCGGCACTGGCGGACAAGCCGCCAGTGGCACGGAAAGCGCGCGCCCGGCTCGTGTAGGCTTGGGGGATGACGTCGGCGGAACGAGCGCGGTTTGATGCGTTGTTGGAGGAGGCGTTGGACAACCTGCCGGCGCGGCTTCATGCGCTGCTGGAGGAAGTGCCTTTGGTCGTGGACGATCGGCCCGACGCGGCCCTGGCGCGGGAGTTGTACGAGGAGTTGGGGCACGAAGAGGGGGAGACGGTCGAGGAGTTCGCAGCGTCGCTGTGCGGGTTGCACACGGGGGTCGCGCTGACGGAGCGGTCGGTGTCAAGTCCGCCGGAACTGCCGACGAATATCCGGGTGTTCCGCGAGGGGATCATCGCAACGGCGGGCGGTTGGGAGGCGCAGGAAAGCGAGTCGGCGGATGAAGTGGACGACGCGGTGTACGAAGAGATCATGATCACGCTGCTGCACGAGATCGGGCATCATTTCGGACTGGGGGAGCGGGATTTGGAGGAGTTGGGGTATGAGTGAGGTGATGGGGTGATGGGGTGATGAGGTGAAGTTATTGGTTTCTTGCGCGGTCGCGATAGGCGGCGGCGTCCTTGTCGCCCGTGGCTTCGAGGGCCTGTGCGAGGAGGGTGATGCAGGCGGCAGTTCGGCGGTTCTTGGGGCCGAGTTCGCGTTCGAGGATGGGCCAGGCTTCGCGAAGGAGTGAGAGTGCCTCGGCGTGGCGGTTCTGGATCATGAGGACTTCGGCGAGTGCATACTTCGCCTCGGCGGCGTCGGCGGGGCGGACTGGCTGTGCGGTGAGGCGGTGGTCGAGGGCGTTGCGGATCTCGCGTTCGGCTTGGTCGGATTTGCCCTCGGCGGCGAGGACCTTTCCGCGGAGGAGGCGCGCCGAGATGGTTTCGGGGTGCTGCGGGCCGCGGGTCTTGTCGAGGATCCGGAACGCCTCCGCGGCGGCGGCGTCGGCCTCTTCGAGGCGTCCGAGTTGGAGGCAGAGGGCGGCCTTCTGCTGCTTGACGAGGGCGAGGTCCGGGTGCTCGCCGCCGAGGAAGTCCGCGGCGATGGCCTCGGCCTCGATGAGGAGGGGCTCGACGGAGTCGTGGATTCCCTGCTCCATGCGGCAGACGGCGATGTTGAGGAGCGCACGCGACATGTGCCAATGCCGCTGGCCCTTCATCGAGGAACGAAGGGTCGCGAGGGATTCGGTGTAGATGCGTTCGGCGGCGGCGAAGTCGCCCTGGTCCCTGAGGATCGTGCCGAAGTTGTTGCGAAAGGAGGTTACTTTTTCCGAGCCTTCACCCATGCGCCGGACGGCGGAGTCGATGGCCTGCTGCTGGAGGGCGCGAGCCTCGTCGAAGCGTCGCATTTTGCCGAGGGTCTGGGCGAGGAAGTTCTTGCTGTCGGCGACTTCGAGGCTGTCGGAGTCCGTGTGGACCTTGAGGCGCATGTCGAGGGCGGCGCGTCCCGCTTTTTCCGCTTCGTCGAGGCGCCAATAGAAGTAGTTCGTGCCGCAGATGTTGTGGAGGCATCGCGCGACGGGTTCGCTGGGTTCCGGGAAGAGGGCGCGGTTGAGTTCGAGCGCGCGGTTGAGGTTGGCGAGCGATCGCGTGTTGTTGCCCCACTTTTTCCAGAGGATGCCGATATCCTCGCGGCGCGGGGCTTCGCGCTCGGGGGGGCGCGGGATGTCGTGCAGGTTCTGCTCCAGTTGCGTGAGGACGCGGTGGGCCTCGTCGGCGAGCCCGGGGCCTTTGTCCGGGTCGTAGCCCTTGACGATGGCGAGGAGCATGTCGTCGGTGGCTTCCTGCTTCTGGATCTCCCGCTGCTTTTCGACGGCGGCGAGGCGTTCCTTCTCGCGGCTGACCGATTCGCGCCACGCGGCGAAGCCGAGGGCGGCGACGAGGAGGAGGCCCGCGACGATGACCCCCGCGAGGGCGGGGTTGCGTCGGCACCACCGGGCCCCCCGGTGCAGCGACGAGGTCCGGCGCGCCCTGATCGGGCGGTTGTCAAGCCAGCGCTCGATGTCGTCGGCGAGTTCCGCGGCGGTGGCGTAGCGGCTTGCGGGCTTCTTCTCGAGAGCCTTCATCAGGATCGCGTCCACGTCCGCGTCCACGCCTTTGCGGATTGTCGAGGGGCGATCGGGGTCTCGGCTTTCGATGCGGTGGAAGACGATGGCCATCGGGCCGTCGATGGGGCACGGGAGCGAGCCGACGAGGATTTCGTAGGCGATGGCGCCGAGGGCGTAGACGTCGGCGCGGACGCTGACTTCCTGGACGGCGCCGCGGGCCTGCTCCGGGGACATGTAGCCGAGGGTTCCGATGACCTGCCCCGGCTCGGAGATGGAGTCTCGGAGGTTGATGAGGGAGTGCGGGTCGAAGGCCTTGGCGAGGCCGAAGTCGAGGAGGTGGGGTTCGCCCTGTTTGTCGATGATGATGTTGGAGGGCTTGAGGTCGCGGTGCATCACGCCGCGCTGGTGCGCGTATTCGACGGCTCGGGCAACCCTGGCGATGACGCGGAGGGCGTCGCGGATGGCGCAGTGGCCCGGGGGCATGGCGTCGTCGAGGGGTCGGCCTTCGACGAACTCCATGACGTAGAAGTAGCGGCCCTTGTGGATGCCGGAGTCGAGGATGCCGACGATGCCGGGGTGCTGGAGGCGTGCGATGAGTTCGACTTCGCGCTCGAAGCGTCGCCGGGCGGCCTCGGTGGCGCCGGCGCGTTCGAGCATGAGTTTGACGGCGACACGCCGGCCTGTGGATTGCTGGAAGGCTTCGTAGACTGCTCCCATTCCGCCGCGGCCGATAAGGTCGATGACGCCGTAGCCCTCGATGACGGGGAGGTCATCGTGGGCGTTGTTCGGGTCGGGATGGTTGGGGTTGGCGGGGTCCATGCCTGTACAGGAGCGGGGGGGCGCACGGCGCGACGGGGAGTCTGGGTTGTCCGCCAAGGCCGACTTCGCGGGCGGCACCCGGGGGTGGGTGGGTGTCGGCCTTGAAACTGACAAACACCGGCCAAACGCTATTGTAGAGGGTTGCATGTCTGGCGAGGAACGTCCCAATGCCGGCCCGTTGACGCCTCAGGAGATTGAGGAGTTGTGCCTTAAGGCGGCGCAGGCCGACGAGGAGGCGATCACGCGGCTGATCGCGGCGCACCATCACCGGTTCCTCGGGTTCACGGTGCGGAAGATCGGGGTGGACTGGCAGGGAAAGATCGACGCGGAGGATGTTCTGCAGGAGGCGTACCTCTCGGTGTTCCAGGGGATCGTGCAGTTCGCGTATCAGGGAGAGGATTCGTTCTATCACTGGGTGACGCGGATCATCGAGCACCGGTTCCTTGACCAGGTACGCGCGCTTCGGCGGAAGAAGCGGGATGCATCGCGCGAGATCGCGGTGGACGGGGGGCAGGCGTCAAGACATCAGGCGATGCTTGACCGGATCATGCCCGACTTCACAACGGCGAGCCATGTGATGCGCCGGCAGGATGCGGTGGCGGCGATGATCATGTGCATGGCGAAACTGCCCGCCGAGTACCGGGAGGCGATCCAGAGGATGTACTTGGACGAGGAGCCGATCAAGGAGGTGGCGGCGTCGATGGGGAAGTCGGAGGACGCGCTCCGTCGCCTCGCGGGGCGCGCGGTCGAGCGTCTGGCGGCGTGCATGGGGCACGCGTCGCGGTATCTGAGCAGCACGGGGTGAGGCGGATTGTCGGAATACCCGGGACCCCGCGCCGAATCCCTGGGCAAGGAGACGGCTCCGGGGATCTATCGCTTGCTTGCGCGGGCTCCGGAGGTTGGCCTTTGCTGGTGCCAAAGGCCGACTCGCTCGCTCTCATGCACAAGTGTCGCGCTCGCGCCTTGGCCGCGGGTTCTGCCGAATTCGCGCACTGCGTTTCGGAGAATCCGCGTCCGGCGCCGCTGCCTTTCGCCGCAACGCGGCGTGCGAGTGTTGCCAGACTCCGCCGCGAAGCGGCGCGAGTCTGGATTCGGGCTGTTCTCATCCTCTGCATATCCCGAAGGTGTAGGCGAACCGACCTTGATCCGCTGCGCCCGGTGCGGAACGTCTCAGGCAGCGCCGTGCAATTGGCGCGCGGAGTTCGGTCGATCCGCGTGCCCCTGCAAGGCACCCAGAGGGGAAGCGGGGCCCTTGCCAGACCCGCGCCGAAGACGGCGGGGTCTGGCAACAATCGCGCGCCGCGTCGCGGCGAAAGGCCGGAAACCTCAGCGTGGAAGGCACGGACGTTGGACTTGACCGCATGGCGTGGCCTATCAGGTTCACCTGCTCGCTCGCCCATGGGCGTTCGTATGGCAAGGCACTTGTGTATAAGAGTGGAGGCTCACGCCGGTGGCTATCGGCTTCCGCCGCTCCGTGGGTTGCAACGGGTCCGTCGTGTCTGGACACGGTGCCCCGGGGGTACGATTGATCGGAAGTGAATCAAGATGAACGGACCAATTGTTGATTCTCCGCTTTACCTGGAGCCGATCAGCGGGCCTGAGATGGCGGCGGTGGTTTTGCGCGAAGCGTCGAACATCCTGGGACGGGGGGGGAAGTCGAATGTCGTGCTGGGGCATGACGCGGTGTCGCGTGAGCATGCGTCGATCATTCGGCATGGGGGGATGTGGTACGTCACGGATCTCGCGGCGCGGAATGGGACGCGGCTGGGGAATCTGCCGCTGCCTGCGGGCCAGCCCACGCCGTTGCAGGACGGGGACACACTTGAGATCAAGCCCTGGGCGTTCCTGGTGCGGGTGGGGGATCCGCTGGCGCGTGCGGCGGCCGCGACGGTCGAGGACGAGTCGCGGACCGGAACGCGGCTTCAGACGACGTCGGCGCGGGTCGATTCGCGCGTGAGGCAGCAGTTCGAGTCGCTGCTGAAGGCGTCGGCGCTGCTGCACAGCGCGAAGGACGAAGTGGAGTTGTTGGATCACCTGCTGAAGACGACGCTCGGCGCGACGGGGTTCGAGCGTGCGGCCGTGATCCGGCGGACGGATTCGCTGGAATCGGTGGAGGTTGTGGCGCAGCAGTTCAGCCCGTCGAAGGGATCGGGGACGCCGGGAGGGGCACTGGGGGGCGAGCCGCCAGTGCCGCCGGGGGGGATTCACTTCAGCCGGTCGCTCTTGCGTGCGTCGGCGGACGGGGCGTATGCGGTGGTGGGGGATGCGGGGACGATGACGCCGAGGCCTGACACGATGGTTCGGCTGGACATCGCGGCGGCGGCGTGCGCGCCGATCCGGATGAACGGGGCGACGTGGGGGTACTTGTACCTGGACTCGGGTGCGGGGACGGCTCCGACGGCGACGGGGGACCTGCTTGATCTCGTGCGCAGTTTGACGGATATCGCGTCGCTGGCACTGTCGAACGTGAAGCAGCAGGAAGTGCGGAAGCGGTTGGCGTCGCTTCAATCGGATTTCGAGGCGGCGGCGGAGATTCAGCAGTTTCTGCTGCCGCCGCCGTCGGGCGCGGTGGGGGGGTTGCGGTACGCGATGCGGTCGAGGCCGGGGCGGATCGTGTCCGGGGATGTGTTCGACATCGTGGAGATTCCCGGCGGGCGCGTGGCGGTGTTCCTGGGGGACGTGATGGGGAAGGGGCTTGCGGCGGGGCTGCTCATGAGTTCGGTGCAGAGTTTCCTGCACGCGATTCTGCGGCAGACGCAGGACCCCGGCGAGGTGCTCGGGGCGCTGAATCAGTTCGTTGCGCGGCGGGCGGGGCTTGGGCGGTTTGTGTCGCTGTGGCTGGGAGTGTTTGATCCGGCAAAGGGAGTGGCGACGATCTCGGACGCGGGGCACGGGTATTGCGTGGTGATCGAGGGCGGGGGCGAGGCGAATGCATTGCATTGTGCCGGGGGCACGCCGCTGGGCGCGATGGAGGAGGCGTCGTACCTGACGACGGTGCTGTCGCTGGGGCCTGGTCGGCGGATTCTGGTGTATTCGGACGGTGTGATCGAGCAGCCGTCGCCGCGGGGCGAGCCGTTCGGGCAGAGTCGGCTGCTGGACCTTGTGGCGGGCGACGGCGGGCCTGATGAAATCGTGGACCGGATCGTGAGCGCGGTGCTGGGGCACGCGTCGGCGAGCGTGCCGGCGGACGACCTGACGGCGGCGGCGGTGATGGGCGCGTAGAGGCGAGGCGGCGGAGGCGGAACGATGGGGAAACGACCGAAGTTCGCGGCCTTTGTGTTGATGTACATCCTCTGCGCCGGAGTGATCCTCGTCGTCGGCTTCTTTCCGGTGATTGCCCTCGCGGGACACAGCGGCAGGCTGTCCGGCATCGCCGCGGCGCTGGCGTGGGTGGCGTATGGCCTGGGTATTTGCATCGGGCCCTGGCCTATTGTCCGATTGATCTGGTGGCGCTGCGTCGCCGATCGCGTGGTCGGCGGGCGAAGGGAATGACGATGAACGACGCCGCAGTGGGAGTCCTGGTTCTCCTCGGGCTGACGGTTGTCGCATCGGTCGCGGCGCATGGGTTGTTCAAGGGGCGGATCGTTGCGTCTGCGGCGGCCTCGCTGGCGGCCGTCGGGGTGTTCGAGGTGCTGAATTGGCTGCACCTTGGATACGTGGATCCGTTCCTCCCGGTCGCGGCGCTCGTTGGGATTCCAGCGTGTTTCGCGGTGAGCGTTGTGATCGGCCTTGTTCCTGGCCTGAGACGAACAGCGGGGGCGTCTCACGCGCGAAAGAGGGTGGGCGATGGGTGAGGTGCGACGGCCGATCAGGTTGGGTTGGCGGGGGTCTCTGTTTCGGGTGGGATTCGCACTCGGGGCGGGGTGGGGGTTGCTGCTCGCGTTCCCGGAGGTTCTGCCGGACGGCGGACATTCGCCGGTTGCGGGGTGGCTGATCGTCGCGGCGTTCGCCGGGGCGGGCATCGCGCTGACGGTCGGGCTGTGCGCGATCCGGCCGGGGCTTCTTCGGGTTCCGGAGGAAGCGGGGCTTTGGGCGACACTCGGCCGATGGTTGATGTCCGGTGTCGTTTCGGTTGCGCTGATCGGCGTGGTTTCCGGCGTAGGCGAGTCTGTGATCGTGCGTTTGACCGGCGACCCGCGGAATCCTCAGAATGGGCTGTCCGTTGTCATGGCGATGACCTGGTATCCGGTGATGCTGGGGCCTGTCGTTGCGACGCTCGGGGCATGGGGGTGGTCGGTTCATCGCTGTCGGCGAGGCTTGGCTTGTCGCGGCGCGTGCGGCGGTGCTTCGGGGGCCGGGCGGGGCGATGTGGAGGTGGAGCGGGAGCTCGTGCGGGCGTTTCCCGGGAGGATGCGGGAAGCCGCGATTCGGGAGTTGGAGCGCTACGGCGACGGGCCGCATGAGAAGGAACCCTTGCGCGTTCGCTTGGCGATCATCCGGTTGAGCCGGGGCAGTATTGATGAAGTACGTCAACTTGTTGACGCGGCCAAGCAGGACTACCGCGACGTGCTGATGTGGGCCGAGGAGGCGGGGGCGGGATGATCGAGGAGCGGCTTCCCGGGTCCGATCGGGGTGCGGCGCGGCGATCTTCGGCGGGAACAGGGGAGGGGCCCGGGGCTTCGCCGTGGCCGCCCTTGACGAATTGTAACCACAGCAGTTATATGTCGTTAGTTGTATCTTCTTTTCGTTTGCGATCGGTGGCGCGCTTGAGGGCTTTCTTCTCGGCTCGGGTGAGGGAGTCCATGCCGGAGGCGGCGATTTTCTCGAGGATGCGGTCGAGTTCGCGTTGTTCGTGGAGAAGGGTTCGGCGTTCGCGGGCGCGCTTGCGGAGGGTCCAGGGGTCTTCGAGGTCGTCGGCGGGGGCGAGGGATGCGCCGAGGGCGAAGTTCGCGGCGGCAAGTTCGCCCTCGCCCCTGAGGCGTCGGCGTTCGGCCCAGCACGACCAGAGGGCGAATGCGGCGATGACGACGAGGATCGCCTCATTGGCCACGATGCCGATGACGCCCATGGCGCCGGCGGCGGCGAAGCCGATGGAGATGGTGATCTCGGTGGCGCGGGCGTAGCCCATTCGGCTCCAGAGGAGGGCCTGGAGGAGGCGTCCGCCGTCCATGGGGTAGGCGGGGATGAGGAGGTTGAAGGCGAGGAGGATGATGTTGATGTAGTGGGAGTACCAAAGTGCGGCGGCGAGCCAGAAGGCGGCAGTGCTGCCTTGGGCGGCGGTCTGGATCGTGGGAATGACGTTGAGGGGTGCGAAGGGGTTGAAGAGGATGATGGAGGACATGCCCGCAAGCCAGAGGGCGGCGGAGGTGAAGGGGAGGATGGCGGCGTTGACGAGCGGCCCGCCGGCGGTGGTGGCGAAGTGGGCGCGCCAGCGGTCGGGCGGGCGGCAGAGGGCGAGGCCTCCGATGGGGAGCATGACGATGCGGTCGGCGGCGCCGCCGACGGCGCGGCAGGCGAAGCAATGGCCGAACTCGTGGAGGAGGACAAGGAGGAGGAGGGCGCCCATGGCGACGGCCATGAAGCCGATGCCGGCGTTCTTCCGCGGGATGGACCAGAGGAGTTCGACGGCGACGAAGAGGATGGTGAAGAGGTGGATGCGTACGGCGATGCCGGAGGCGGTGAAAACTCTGAGGGACCAGCCGAGGGGATTTTCCGGGTTTTCGAAGACTCGGGCGAAGTAGCGGGAGGCTCCGCCTCGGCCGCCGGAGATTCCTGACGGGCCGTCGGTATCGAAGGGGTCGTTGTCGCGCGTCGGGGTCATGGGGCGGCTTTGAGGATTCCCTTGCGGAGGGCGAGGATCATGGTGAGCATGGACTTCGCGTCCATGAGTTCGCCGCGGTCGAGCATGGCGAGGGCGTCGTCGGCGGCGACGGGGTGGACGTGGATGTGTTCGTCCTCTTCGAGTTGTTGGCCGACGTGGGTCAGGCCGGTGGCGGCAAAGGCGTGGATTATCTCATCGGTCATACCGGGGGTGGTGTAGAAGGATCCGAGGGGTGTGATCGAGGCGGCGCGGTAGCCGGTTTCCTCGATGAGTTCGCGGGCGGCGCAGTGGGCGGGTTCCTCGGCGTGTTCTAGGGTGCCCGCGGGGAGTTCCCAGAGGTCCATGTTCAGGGTGAATCGGCGGTTGCGGATGAGAACGATGCGGGGCCGGCGGCTTTGGGGGTCGTCGAGGATGGGGAGGATGCAGACGGCGCCGGGGTGGCGGACCATCTCTCGTTCGAGGGGTTTCCCCCCCTGGCCGGCGAAGCGGACCATCTCGAAGTCGAACTTTTTTCCACGGTGGATGAGGGTGCGTTCGCCAAAGTGGGTCATCGGCGGGATGATAGGGGGCGATGTCCTCCGCCGCGCTGAGCGAATCGTGGAAGCCCCGGGCCGCCGATGTCTCGGCGGGTGATGTGCATGTGGAGTTGATCGGGGTTCACAAGGCGTTCGGCGCGCAGCAGGTTCTGCGCGGGGTGGACATGGCGTTCCGACGCGGGGAGACAACGGTGGTGCTCGGACCTTCGGGTTCGGGGAAGTCGGTGATCCTGAAGCACATCGCGGGTTTGCTGAAGCCGGACGCGGGCGAGGTGCGGTGCGAGGGAAGGCGTGTCGATCGGCTGTCGGAGCGCGAGTTGGGCCCGATGCGGAGGGAGATGGGGTTTCTGTTCCAGTTGTCGGCGTTGTTCGATTCGATGACGATCCGGGAGAATCTCGAGTTTCCGCTGGTCGAGCACACGGCGTTGCCGGTGGAGGAGCGGAAGCGGCGAGTGGAGGAGGTTCTGGGGGTGGTTGATCTGCGCGGGGTCGAGGCGAAGTTTCCGGCGCAGTTGTCGGGTGGTCAGCAGAGGCGTGCGGCGTTGGCGCGGGCGATCATCCAGCGACCGAGGCTGATGCTGTACGACGAGCCGACGACGGGGCTTGATCCGATCCGGGCGGCGGGGATCAGCGACCTGATCGTGAAGTTGGAGAGCGAGACGGGGATGACGGGGATCGTGGTGACACACGATCTGGCGTGCATGCGGAAGGTGGCGGACCATGTGATGATGATCTATGAGGGGCGGGTGATCGCGGAGGGGACGCCGGGCGAGATTGAGGCGTCGAGCGACCCGCATGTGCAGCATTTCATAGCCGGAACGGCCGAAGAAGAGATGGACAAGGTTCGGGAGGATGAGTCGAAGGCGAACTCGGGGCGACGCAAGGAGGCGCAGACGTGAACAAGGCGTTGAGCGAGTTTCTGGTCGGGCTGACCGTGCTGCTGGGGCTGCTCGGCGTGTCGGTGCTGCTCCTGATGTTCGGGGAGATCTCCGGGGCGGGGGTGGGGCGATTCGTTGTGTTCCTGCGGATCGCGGATGCGTCAGGGCTATCGACGGCGTCGGGGGTGACGCTGAACGGTGTTTCGATCGGGAGCATCAACGCGATCCGTTCGGATGCCGACCCGCGGTCGGGTGTGGTGATCGAGTTGGCGGTGAACCAGGGAGTGTGCCTGCCGAGGGACGTGAGCGTGGAGTTGGAGCGCGGGCTTGTGGGCGAGGCGACGCTGTCGTTGCGGGCCTCGCCGCTGGCCGCCGGGGCGGCGGACCCTGGGTGTCTCGGCGAAGGGGAGACCCTGTCAAGCAGCGCGACGGGGATGATGGACCGTATCTCGGCGCTGCTGGAGGACAAGTTGTCGATGTTTGAGGGGGCGGCGGAGGAGTTCAAGAGTCTGGCGGCGAGTTTCGGCAAGGCCGGGGATCGGCTGAATGACGCGCTGGCGCCGCGGACGCCGAGCGAGGTGGATGCGGGAGCGCCCGCGAACCTGACGAGCACGGTGGCGCGGATCGACGAGGCGGTGAAAGGCGCGCAAGGCTGGCTGGGGGACGAGGCGCTGCGCGGCGACGCGAAGTCGGCGGTGGCGAAGTTGAACGAGATCCTGGACAAGGCGGCGTCGGCGGTCGAGTCGTGGAACGCGGCGGCGGCGACGCTGACGACACGGGCGGACGAGTTGTCGGTCGAACTCGCGTCGGCGGCGAGGGCGCTGGGGGAGACGGCCCACGAAGTGCAGGCGATCGCCGCGAAGATCAACCGCGGCGAAGGCACGGCGGGGATGCTCGTGAACAACCCCGACCTGTACCGGAATCTCAACGACGCGGCGACGCGGCTGGAGAAAGCCCTCACGGAGGCGCAGTTGCTGCTGGAGAAGTATCGGAAGGAGGGGCTGCCGGTGCGGTTCTGAGGGCATGATTGAGAGGGCGGCCTGGACCCTTGCTTGCCGGTGAAACGGGCGAGGCGGCGAGGCGAATCTCCCTTTCCAAATGACCTCTGAGGGGTGGACGCGGACGGGCATCCGGAGGAGGGCTTTGGAGTTGGTTGGGCGCGTTGGGGTTGGGAGTCCGGCCCATCCGCCACGGCCGACTGCGCCGGCCGTGGCGCCCGGTGGTGTGGCAGCCTTGGAGGAGAGCGCCGGCGTGCGCGACGAGTCGTTGGCAACTCAGTCTCTTCCTTGTAATCTGCCTTCATGCCCGAGCGCCCCGCAGGAACGCCGGAATGTGCCGCGAAACCCGCCAAGGATTGGCATCGCCTTCACCTCTGGCAGATCCAACCGGTGCGCGATGCGCTGGTTCTGCTCGCGGTCTTCGGGCTTGTGTCGCTCGGCTATACGCTCAGCATCGTGACGGTTCCGCTGCTGCTTGCGATGGCCTTTGCGTATCTCTTCGAGCCGCTCGTCAGGCTCATTACGAGGCAGGGATGGGTCAGCCGGCAGGGGTGCGCCCTGGCGATCGTGTTTTCCGCGATCGTCGTCGTCGTGGTTCCGTTGACGTTCGGCGTCGGTTTCGCGGTGCTTCAAGGTGTCGCGTTCGCCCGCGGTACGGTTACGAATGTGCAGGCGCTGCAGGCTTCAGTCGAGAGACCGGACGATGCCGCGGCTCGCCGGGCCTTGCCCGAGGGCGGGTGGCGTCGCATCCGCGATTTCGTCGTTGAGTCCCGTGCCGAGCAGGAGAGGAAGGCGCCGCCGATGCCGACCGGCGCCGAGGAGCAGCAGGGGGGTGAAGCCTTGGAGCAGGCGCAAGCGGTCGAAGACTCCCCGATCGAGGAGCGCGCCCGCGATCTGGTGCGGGAGACGACGGCGTGGGTCTTCCACCTGGTGCAGTCGAACTCCGACGCGATCGGGCGCTTCGTCGGCAGGCAGGCGCTCGGCACGGGCGCCGACGCCGCCCGGGCCGCCTTCTCGTTGGTCAAGAACGTCGGCTATCTGGTTTTCACGGGCTTTCTGACTGCTTTCTTCTTTTTCTTCTTCTGCACGGGCTACGGGCGTGTCCTCAAGTTCTGGGAGAATCTGATCCCCGAGCGCCGGCGTGCGCGCGTCTTCGACCTGCTGGGGCAGATGGACCGAGTGATCGCCGCGTTCATCCGCGGCCGGCTCACCATCTGTGCGGTCCTGATGGTCTACTACAGCACGGCGTACTGGCTCGTCGGCGTGCCGGCGCCGCTGATTCTCGGCCCGATCATCGGCACGCTCGCGCTGCTCCCGTACATCGCGGGCATCGGCATGCCGATCGCGATGCTGCTGATGTGGCTCCAGCCGCCGCTCCCCGGCTGGCAGGGCGAATGGTGGTGGAACATTGTCGGGCCGGTACTGATCTCCGTCGGGTCGCAGACGCTCGACGATTACATCCTCACGCCGACGATCCAGGGCAAGAACACGGGCATGGATATCCCGACGATCGTCTTCGCCTCGATTGCCGGCGGGACGCTTGCGGGGGTCTACGGCCTGCTGCTGGCGATCCCCGCGGCGGCGTGCATCAAGATCCTGCTGCGCGAAGTCGTCTGGCCTCGATTCCAGGCCTGGGGCGCGGGCCGAACGAGCGACCCGCTGCCGATCGACCCGTCGGACACGATGGGGCGGTAGGGGGGGTTGACCCGGTATGACTAATTGGTCATATCATTGCCCGGTGAGGCATGAGTGCCACGAACAAAGGTCCATATCTACGCCGAGGCGGATGGTCGATCACCGGTGATCGAGTGGTTCCGCGATCTCGCCACGCGCGATTCACGCGGCTTGGCGGCGTGCTTGGCCCGGCTTCGGCTGCTCCAGGCAATGGGACGCGATCTTCGCCGACCTTACGCCGATACTCTGCGGGATGGGATTCTGGAGTTACGTGCCCGCGTCCGGCGGGTGAACTACCGCCTGCTCTATTTCTTTCACGGTCGCGACATTGCGGTCGTTGCTCACTGCCTCACGAAGGAAAGGGAGGTTCCTGATGCCGACATCGAAAGGGCGCTCGTCCGCAAGAGGCGCTATGAGGAAGGCCCCGCGGCGCACCGGGCGGACATCGACCCGACGGATTTCTGACGGAGTCGAGATACTCGAGCGCATGTTCATCGGGCGGAGCCTGAGGCGCCGCGCGGAGTTGGCGAAAGCGCACGAGGACGCGCTGGTCGGGCACGCCATCCACAACGCCCGCGTCAAAGCCGGGCTGACACAGAAAGAACTCGCCAGGCTGATCGGCAGCGACCAAAGCGTTGTCTCGCGGCTGGAGGATGCCAACTACTCGGGGCATTCCCTTACCATGCTCCGGCGAATCGCATCGGCCTTGGGGAAGCGACTCGATATCCGCTTTGTTGATGCTGCATAGCAGTATCCGGCGGTTTCCTTACGAACACTTTGCAAACGGGGAATCATCATCGATGCGCGCGGGAACGCATTCGGTTGATTCTCACTCCGTTTCCCGCCTTCGTGCTTCCCTGACTTGGAATCCGGATGTATGTTGAAGTGCTACGAGGGAACGGGCGGTCGGTTGCGTTGGTGCGGAGCCGACTCTCGGCCCGTGATCATTTGAAGGGAAGGAGAGTCGCATGATTCGTTCGGCACTGGCATCACTGGCTGTCGTGGTGGGCATCTCGGGCGCGGCGATGGCGCAGCCGGCATTCACCTCGGACTGCATCCCGCCGCCGGACGGGGCGTACGTCGGGCAGTTCCACTCCTGGGGCGGGGGGATGTTCAACCTGTCCGACCCGATCCATGCGAAGTTCACGAGCTGCGACTCGCCCCCGCCGCCGGGCGGAGTGCAGGTGCATACGTTCCTGTCGATCGTCTCGGGGACGATTTCGGGGCCGGGCATGCCGCCGACGCCGATCACGGTCCCCAACGTCCCGGCGGCGGTGCGCGTCGCGCACGCCGGCGAAAGCGGGCCGACCAGGTTCTTCGACACGGAGATGCTGCAACTGGATATCAGCGGCGCGGGCGGCATGCTGCTGATCCGCGAAAGCCCGACGCTGCCGTCCCTCGGCAGAACTGACATCACCGACCTCGGCGGCGGGATGTGGGCGATCGACTCGTTCTTCGATGTCTTCACCGAACTCAGCCTCGACGGCGGGCTGAGCTGGATACCGTCCGACGGCTTCACGCGCATGACCCTGATCCCAGCGCCGGGCGCCATCGCGCTCGCGGCGGCGGGCCTGTTCGGCGCTGCACGTCGGCGGCGCGGATGATTGTGAGCCGCGGATCGGTTGTCGAGGGCTCACCGAACTCGAGGCTTCGCCAAAGACTCCTCAGCCTCGGCGTCCGGAGCGGGTGAAGACGATGGTGGGGAACTGGTCGCCGCGCGCGTAGGTCGGCTCGTGCGCGGAGAGGACGTCGAACCCGCCGGGGTCGCGGCACATCAGGGTCCGCACCTCGTCGGCGGTGGGGAAGTGGTAGGTGGCCTGGGAGTCGCGGTATTGCTCGATGCCCTGCACATCGGGGACCGGCCAGCCGTTGCGGCGGGCGAGGCTCCAGAGGTCCGGATCGACCGAGCAGATGGCGTCCCAGACCGCGCGCGGGCGGACGCCTTTGGCGGTGTTTTCCTGGAGCGCCATCCAGAGTCGCAACTTCAGGGTCGTAACATCCGGTACGCGACCCGCGGCGAGGTCGCGCAAGACCTGCTCGGCGGATTCCCGGGCTTTGGGCGGCGTGAAGAGGCGCAGGATGCAGAGCCCGCCGGGAGCGACGACGCGTGCCATTTCGCGCACGAGCGCGGCGCTCCCTTGCGGATACGGCACGAGGTCGAATCCGCCGTCGCACACGGCGATGTCGCGCGAGGCATCGGGGAGGGGCGTATCGGTCCACTCGGCGAGGATCGCGCGCTCGGGCGGGCCGGGCCAGACGAGGGAGATCATTTCGCGTGTGCCGTCGACGGCGATCAGGTCGGCGCCGGTCGGCCAAGGGAGGTCGCAAAGTTCGGGCGTTACACCGAGGATCACGGCGCGCGGCGGGCCGTGGTCGCGCGACCAGTGGTCGATGGCGGCCCTGTAGAAGGCGGCGTCTTCGGGCGTCGGGCGTAGTGGGGGACGGACATGGGGCCACCGGCGGGCCATGGCGGCCCAGTGGTCAGGGATTCCCGGTGTTCGGGCCTCGGAGGCCAATCTCGTGTTCCTTCCTGCGGCTACAGAAACGTCTTGAGTCCGTCCGCCAGCAGTCGGATTCGCGGGAGCATCGAGGCGCGCGGGAAGTTGCCGAGCGTCGGCGTCGGGTTCGCATCATAGAGGATGGGCCTGCCATCGACCATGGCGTAATCGAACTTGCCGTAGTCGAAGCCCAGTTCATCGCGGAGGGCGCGCAGTTCTTCGGGGATCTGCGGCGGGTCGATCGGGTCGCGGCGGACGAGGTTGGCGGCCTTGACGAGCGGCTCGTTGGCGTAGCAGATGGAGTTGGTCTCCTTGTCGCCCAGGAACATCCAGATGCGCAGACAGTACAGGCCTTCGCGGCGCTCGGGGAGGAAACGCTCGACAACGACGTCGGGATCGGTCCATGCGGCGGGGGGGACGCGCTCGGGCGTGTCGTAGATCTTGTAGTCGGTCCAGATGCGGGCGTAGTTGGCGGGCATGAGTCCCTTGGCGGCGAGGACGGCCTCGGGGTATCCGCCGTGGTTTCGGTCTGCTTTGACGATGACCGGGCCGCGATAGTCGTCGCCGGGGCGGACGAGGGATCGGCTGATTCGGCGTTTGGAGACGTCGGTTACGCGAGCGTTGATCGCGACAGGGAACCGGCGCGCGTAGGCGAGGTGGTCTTCGGGGATGACGGTCATATCGACGTGCTGGACGAGGATGTCGCCGGTGACGCCGTCGGCGGGGCCGTTCTGGAGGGTTACTGTGTGCCCGTCGCCGCGCCACATGGCGGCGATCTCGCCCATGAAGTAGTTCATGCTCTTGAGCGAGCCGTGGCGGTGGGCGAGGATGGTGATGCGGGACATGAGGTCGCTCCGACGGCCGCTCCCCGAGGCATGCGCGGGCGTGGGGGCGGGGTGGGGTTGACTCTACACGTTCTCGGGTGCCGCTGAGAACCTCTCGGAAGGCGAGCGGATTACGAGGCCGGCGCATGTCTTCAACTCCGGCTCCGGCGCATCAAAGGAAGCGAAGTCCTCGGCGACAGTCCCGCCCGTGCCGACGAGGGCCGCGACCACGTCGCGCGCGTGGTACTCCGGCCGATCGAGCGTGCAGAACTGTTTGACGCACCCGAGATCGTCGCCCGCGGTCAGCATCGGGAGTTCTTCGTACCCGTCCGGCCGGCGCTGGCCCAGGCCGATATTTGTCAGGAGCGCGTTGCAGAGGCACTTTCGCCCGACGGTTTCTTCGATTCGGCCGCCCTTGCGGAGGTAGTCCTCGATCGGCTCGCTCGGGCAGCGGTAGTCGAGGGTTCCGTCCGGCTTGCAGTATGCCTGACGCAGGTAACCGAGATCGCAGAGGCGAGGCCGATCGTTGTAGGGGGCGTATTCCGAGAGGGAATCTTCAAGAGCGGCGACCTTGAATGGGAAGCCCGTCGGCGAGGCGATGGGATCGGTGAAGACCTCACCCTCGCCGCGGAGCACGCGCAGGATGAATCGCCGTCGCAGTGCCGGGTCGAGGCCCGATTCCTCGCAGAAGGCGAAGGCGGTGCCGACCTGGATGCCGTGGGCGCCGGCGGCGCGGGCCTCGTCGAACTTCGCGCGTGAGCCGTAGGCTCCGGCGAGCCAGAAGGGCACGCCGAATGACTTCATCTGCTCCATGTCGACCTCGTCGCGTTCGCCGTAGATCGGCTCGCCGCGGGAGGTGAGTTTCTGCGGGCCTCGGGGCGGGGCGTTGTGCCCGCCGGCGATGGGCTTCTCGACGACGAAGCCGTTGATCCCGCCCGGGGCTTTCTTCAGGAGCGCGCGGGCGAGCGTGGCCGAGGACACGATCGGAAGGAACCTCGGCTTGCGCAACGGGGCGGCGCGGATGGCCGGGTTGCCGCGCTCGATCAGGGCGGGGTCGAAGCGCAGGTCGAAGGCCTCGTCGCCGCGCTCCTGCACGTCGAGCGAGATGACGGCTTCCTCGTGTCGGCTCAGGCGATCGATCGCCTCGGGGATCTGGGCCGGGATCCCCGCGCCCATCAGGACGGCATCGACGCCGGCGAGCATGGCGCCGTAGAGGCTCGGCAGCGTGGGGAACTGAATTTTCTCGAGGTAGTTGATGCCGACGACGCCGTGGTGGCCTTCCTTGGCGAGGAAGACTTCGACGAAGTTGGCCAAGACGACGAGAGCCTCGCGGTCGGGCGTCATCCTTGCCCGGGGCATGGAGGCGAGCCTGAAGCGCGCCCCGGCGTCGGGGGTCTCGGCGTCGCCTTCGCCGGAATCGGTGCCGGCCTTGCCGCGGGAATACTTACGGAGGACTTGCTCACCGACCGCCGGGAACGGGAAGGCCGCGATCGCCCGGCGCATGTGTCCGCCCACGTCGCCCATCTGGAGCCTTCGCACGAGGATCGAATCCAAGGCGGTGCCCGACACGACGCCGAGCTGCCCGAGCGACGACACGGCGCGCGCCAACACCCACCCTGAGACTCCGGCCCCCATTCCGCCCTGTATCAGGCGAGGCAAATCCATCCATGGCTCCGTCCCGCTTGGCCGAGACGGCCGCGGAGGTGATCGATCGTCAGAATGAGATGGTACCCGCGATGAGCGCGGCGCGTGATGAGAATCTGGGCGAATTCCTCCGGTTTGCGGCTGGAGGCTGATTCCTGAGGGAATAGGGCCGCATTTGCATCATGGCGTGCGTTTGACGTGGCACGCGGGAGAATGTGGCCTGCGGCATCGCATGGCACGACGCCACGGCCGGGGGCGCTCCGCAATCCGGACCTCCCTGCGCGGTGATCGGAAGAAAGGCATCCAGGCATAAGGCAACGAGGCAGGGGTCACTTGCGCTTTTTGAACCGGCTCTTTGGGCTGGCCATGGCGGTGGATTTTTTGGTGTTGAAGCCGGGGAGGGCGGGCATGGTGGTCATGGCGCCGGCGTTCTGCATCTCCTTCATGGCGGCCATTCGGCCTCGGAGGCCCATGCCGCTCATGGACTTCATGAGGCGGGAGACACTCTCGAAGCGCGAGACCATCTTGGTTACATCCTCGATCTTCGTGCCTGAGCCGTGGGCGACTCGTTTGCGGCGGGAGTGGTTGAAGATCGTCGGGTTCTGGCGTTCTTCCCTGGTCATCGAGCGGATCATTCCCTCGATGCGGTCGAGTTCCTTTTCGTCGATGGTGACATCCTTGAGCATGGAACCGACGCCGGGGAGCATGCCGAGGATTTGCTTCATCGGGCCCATGCGCCGGAGGGACTTCATCTGGTCGAGGAAATCATCGAAGGTGAGTTGTCCCTTCGCCATCTTCTCGGCCATCCTCGCGGCTTCCTCCTCCGAGACCTCCTGTTGGGCCTTTTCGACGAGGGAGACGACGTCGCCCATGCCGAGGATTCGGCCGGCGACGCGTTCGGCGTGGAACTCTTCGAGGGCTTCGAGCCTTTCGCCGACGCCGAGGAAGAGGATCGGCGCGCCGGTGACGCGGCGGACGGTCAGGGCCGCGCCGCCTCGGGTGTCGGAGTCGAACTTGGTGAGGATCGTGCCGTCGACGCTGAGGCGTTGGTGGAAGGCCTTGGCGGAGTTGACGGCGTCCTGGCCCGTCATCGCGTCGACAACGAGCAGGATCTGGTGGGGGGGTACGGCGTTCTTCACGCCGGCAAGTTCCGACATTAACTCGTCGTTAATATGGAGGCGGCCGGCGGTGTCGAGGATGAGGGTGTCGATCCCGAGGGATTGGGCCTTTTTGTAGGCATTCTGGCAGACCTGGATCGCGGCGCCGACGGCCTTGCCGTAGGCCGCGACCTTGTCGGGTTCGGAGTAGAAATGGACCTGCGTGCCGCCGGGCATCTCGCGCTCGACCTGCTCCGCGACGGTCCGGAGCTGGTCCACGGCGGCGGGGCGCTGGAGGTCGGCGGCGGCGAGCATGACCGATCGGCCGCGCTTCTTCAGGTAGGCGGCGAGTTTGCCGCAGGTGGTGGTCTTTCCCGAGCCTTGCAGGCCGCACATCATCACGACCGTCGGCCCAGGGCTGACCCGCGGCACGCCCGGGGTCGTCGGCGCGTCGCCGCCGATGAGCCTGACAAGCGATTCGTGGACGATGCCGACCATCTGTTGGCCGGGGTCGAGGGACTTGATGACCTCCCGGCCGAGAGCGTCCCCGACGACCTGCTCGCAGAAGTCGTTGGCGACGGCGTAATGAACGTCGGCTTCAAGGAGCGCAGCGCGAACATCGGTCATCGCGTCGCGGACATTGGACTCGCTGATGCGGTCCTGGCCGACAAGTCGGCGGAAAGCGGACTGGAATCCCTCGCTGAGTCGTTCAAACACGGCGTTTGGCTCCGTTGACGGGCGGATTAGGCGGGAATCAGGCGGAAATCGCGGCGCGGCTCAAGGTCCGATAATAAGCATTATGTTAAACTCGGGTCTGGAACCGGTGTCCGCCTGGATGCGGAGGGCGGGTTCGAAGTTCATTGTACGGGGATCGGAGATTCGGCCGCGTGGGGCTTGGCATTCGGGTTCGGCGCGGTGCGAGTGGCGGTCTTGCGGGAGGTTCACCGCGAGCCGGGGGAGTACCGATCGCGTATGGACGACTTGGAAGAGTGGCGAGGGGGACTACGATTGCCTACGGAGAGGTGATCTGTGGTGCGGTTTGACTCGGTTGGGTTGGGTGGGGATGATCGTTCACCACCGGACAGGTGGCCGAGAGGCTGAAGGCGACGGTTTGCTAAACCGTTATAGGGCCCTAAAGCTCTATCGCGGGTTCGAATCCCGCCCTGTCCGCTTTTTTGCTTTCGGGCGCGCGTCCCGGCAACTTCAGACGAGTGTGACCAGCATTGGGAGCCATTCTCCCGCTTTGGCGCGGATGGTGTGGGCGACGCGTTGGGAGATGGGTGTCGGCTCGGGGTTCACTTCGACGGTGATGTCGCCGCGAGCGATGGCGCGTTCGATGAAACCGGCTGCGGGAAAGACGACGCTGCTGGTGCCGATGGAGAAGAAGAGGTCGCAGGATTCCATCGCGTCGGCGGCGGTTCGGAGGGCGTCGGACGGGAGGGGTTCGCCGAACCACACGACGCCGGGGCGGAGGATCGCGCGCGGGTCGTCGTGGGCGAATGGCGAGGGCGGCGGGAACCGCATGAAGGGTTCGGGCGGAGGCTCGAAGTCGCGGCCGGTGCGTGTGCAGCGCCAGACGTGGATTGAGCCGTGGATTTCGTGGACATTTTGGCTGCCGGCGCGGTGATGCAGGCGGTCGACGTTCTGGGTGAGAAGTGTGAAACGGCCGCCGCGGGCGGTGGTGAGCGCTTCGAGTTGTGCGAGGGCGATGTGGCCTGGGTTGGGTTTCGCGGCGAGGCTGTTGATGCGGCGCCAGTCATACCAGCGCGTTACGGTCTCGGGGTCGCGCGCGAAGGCTTCCGGGGTGGCGAGTTGCATCGGATCGTGCTTGGACCAGAGTGCGTCGCGCGGGCCTCGAAAGGTGGAGAGGCCGCTCTCGGCGGAGATGCCGGCGCCGGTGAGGACGACGATGTGTCGTGCGCGGCGTGTGGCGGCGGCGATGGCGGCGAGGACTGAGTCGGGCACGGGACGGAGAGTAGCGGGTTCATCGACATTGGACGTTGAGCGGGCAGTGGCACTCAAAGCGTCCGGGCGCCCTGCGGGCGGAGCAGCCTCCGCCACTTCCTCGCGGACTCGTCAGTGGCGGCTTCTTCGGAGCGCGGATTTCTGCTGGAAAACGAATCAGGCACGTCTAATGTGGTCGCTTCGTGGCGCCCGCTTTCACCATGAGGACGGGGATGGTGGTTCGGTGGCGTACTGAGGAGGCGACGGTGCCTCGGAGGACGTCCTGGATCACGCCGTGGCCGTGGGTTGACATTGCGATGAGGTCTGCGTGCTCGCGTTCGGCGGCGGCGACGATTTCCGTGGCGGGGTCGCCCTTGGCGAGGATGACGCGAGCGTCGAAGCCCTCGGCGGCGAGGTCCTTCGTGATGCGTTCGAGGTAAGCACGGTCGTCGGCCATCTCCTCGGAGTCTTCGAGGTTCAGGGCATCCTGGTTTCTTGCCGCGAAGCCGTCGCAGACGTGGATGAGGATGAGGCGTGCATCGCAGTGGCGCGCGAGGGGCTGGATGTGCGAGAGGATCGCGCGATCCGTCGGCGAGTTTTCGAGGGGGATGAGGATGGTGTCGTAGATCATGAATCCCCCCCACTGCCGAACCACTCGGCGAAGGTCTGCCAAAGAAGATAGACGTTGAGCACGATGATGACCGCGGTGATGATCCAGGCGATCGCTTTGAGGATTGGGCCGTTGGTGAACCGGCCCATCTTGGCGCGTTCGGAGGTGAACAGGACGAGCGGGACGACGGCGAAGGGGAGTTGGAGCGAGAGGATCACTTGGCTGAGGATAAGGAGTTGGTTCACGCCCTTCTGCCCCTGCAGCGCGGCGACGATGACGGCGGGGATGATGGCGACAAGGCGCGTGATGAGTCGGCGGAGCCAGGGACGGAGGCGGAGGTTGAGGAAGCCCTCCATGACGATCTGGCCGGCGAGGGTGCCGGTGAGCGTCGAGTTCTGGCCGGAAGCGAGAAGGGCGACGGCGAAGGCGGTGCTGGCGAGCGAGGCGCCGAGGACTGGAGTCAGGAGTTGGTACGCGTCTTCGATGCCGGCGACGCTTTGGTGTTCCGTGCCGTGGAACGCGGCGGCGGAGAGGATGAGGATGGCGGCGTTAATGAAGAAGGCGATGAGCAGGGCGGCGGTGGAGTCGATGGTTGCGTAGCGTACGGCCATGGTGCGGCCTGGCTCGTCGCGGGAGTAGGCGCGGGTCTGGACGATGCTCGAGTGGAGGTAGAGGTTGTGAGGCATGACGGTGGCGCCGAGGATGCCGATGGCGATGTAGAGCATCGCGGGGTTGGCGACGACCTGCGGTGTCGGGATCAGGCCGGTGAGGATCCCTGCGACGTCGGGGCGGGCGGCGATGAGTTCGTAGGCGAAGCATCCGCCGATGAGGACAATGAGGGAGGCGACGAGGCATTCGAGGACGCGGAAGCCTCGGTGCTGGAGGAAGAGGATGACCATGACGTCAAAGGCGGTGATGAGGACGCCGACGACGAGCGGGATGCCGAAGAGGAGGTTGAGGGCGATGGCGGAGCCGATGACCTCCGCGAGGTCGCAGGCGGCGATGGCGATCTCGCACAGCACCCAGAGGGCGAAGGAGACGGGCCGGGGGTAGTGATCGCGGCAGGCCTGGGCGAGGTCGCGGCCCGTCGCGACTCCCAGTTTCAGCGAGAGGTGCTGGAGGAGGATGGCCATGAAGTTGGAGAGGAGAATGACGCAGAGGAGGGTGTAGCCGAACTGCGCGCCGCCGGCGAGATCGGTGGCCCAGTTGCCCGGGTCCATGTATCCGACGGCGACCATGAGGCCCGGGCCGACGAAGGCGAGGAGTTTGCGACCGACGCCGGCGGAGTGCGGGACGCGGAGGGAGGCGTGGACCTCGGGGAGCGATGGCGCGACGCGCGCGTGGCGCCAGCCGTTGTCGGGGGCGACGGCGGGGATGGTGTCCTGGGTGGTGTTCATGGGGTTGTGTAGCCAAGGCTACCGATGAGCGGGTGAGGTTGTAGCATCGGCTACATTAGGGCGGTACTTGGAATGAGTCAAGGGAGCGGGAAGGCCCTGCGGCGGGCGCCGTCGGTCCGTGCGGCGTCCGGCGAGGGGCACTTTTGGACGGTTTGGGGCGCTCGGCACCGATTTCGGCCTCAAAGCAGGCCGGAATCGGTGGCACGGGGGTCGGGGAGTGCGGCCTGGCGGAAGCCTTCGGCACGGATGAGGCAGGCATCGCAGTGGCGGCATGGGCGGCCGGCGGGGTCGGGGTCGTAGCAGGAATGGGTGAGGGCGAAGTCGACGCCGAGGGATGCGCCGAGGCGGATGATGTCGTGCTTGGGGAGGCTGATGAGGGGCGTGCGGACGCGGAAGAGGGCGCCTTCGACGCCTGCCTTGGTGGCGAGGCGTATGGTGTGCTCGAAAGAGCGGATGAAGTCGGGTCGGCAGTCGGGATAGCCGGAGTAGTCGACGGCATTGACGCCGATGAAGAGGTCGGTCGAGCCGAGGACCTCGGCGTAGGCGGCGGCAAGGGAGAGGAAGATGAGGTTCCGCGCGGGGACGTAGGTGATGGGGATGGCGGACGGATGAGGTGGGGTCGCGGGGGCGGATGGGTGCTCGCCACGGCCGATTTCGCTGGCGGCGGCACCCGGGATATCAGCTCGGTCTTTGGGGACTGGGATGTCGGCGGTTAGAGCGGAGCCGCCGAAGAGGCGGAGGTCGAGGCGTTCGACGATGTGCGAGGCGGCGCGGAGGTGTCGGGCGACTTGCGTCGCGGCGGCGAGTTCGTGGCGGTGGCGCTGGCCGTAGTCGATCGTGAGGGCGTGGCAGGCGTAGCCCTCGGAGCGTGCGACGGCGAGGGCGACGGCGCTATCGAGGCCGCCGGAAAGGAGGACGACGGCGGGGGCAGGGCATGTCATGGGATTGATTATCCCGTCATTCTGCGGAAGACCTGGTCGCTCGGCACTGGCGGGCGAGCCGCCAGTGGCACAATGGCGGTCATTGCTTTGCGATGAAGATGCCGGTGGCATGGATGACGAAGACTTCCGGCGTTGCCTGGGCGACTTTGCCTACGACAATGACGTCGGCGAGTTCCTTGACGCCGCTTTGGCCCTTGATGGTGGTGCGAAGGAGTGCCCCTTTCTCGTCGACGACTTGGATGGTGGCCGAGTGGGGGACGACATCTTCGGGCTGTTCGCAGCAGTAGTCCCAGGGAGTTTGGCAGTGGTCGTCGCCCTTGTCTGCGCAGGCGGGGATTCCGGGGCCGACGATGGTGAAGACGGCGCGATCGTCGACGAAAGGCTTTTCGCTGCCGCCGATGCGGCCTCGGATGGCGATGGTGTCGCCCTGCTTGGCGGCGGCGCGGGCCTCTTCGACGGGCTTCGCGCCGGTCGGCTCGGCGGTGAGGAAGAAGGAGGCGGGGAGAGTCGCGTGGGCTGCGGGTCTAGCGGTCGAAGGCGCGGGCTTCTTCTCGCAGGCGGAGAGGGTGGCGACGAGGGCGAGGGCGGCAAGGATGGCGATGCGAGGCATGTGAGGCTCCGTAATGAAAAAGGGATGGGTGCTGAGTGTGTTTATGTTCGAGACGGCGATTGGTTGTGCGGGCGGGTCATCGGTGGCACAGGGTGCGACGCCACGGCCGACTGCGCCGGCGGTGGCGCCCGGCGGGGGAATCGGCGGCGGGTTGGTGTGGAGACGGAGTCATTGGTGTGGTGTTATATGGCTTTGAGGGCGATGGGGATGGGGAGTTGGAGGCAGCGGAGTGCGGGGGGAAGTGCGCCGAGAAGGCCGAGGAGGACCCCGGCGGCGAGCGCGGTGGCGAGGACGGGTGCGTCGACGGTCAGGCCGAAGACGCCCATGGAAAAGCGCACGGCGGCGCCGTCGATGAGGACCAGGCCGAGGAACGCGGCGAGGAGGGCGCCGGCGGCGGTGGCGAGGACGGATTCCTGCACGAGGCTGACGACGATGGCGGATCGGCGGAAGCCGAGGGACTGGAGCGTGCCGATCTCGCGGACTCGTGAGGCGAACGCAGCGTACATGGTGTTGAGTCCGCCGAAGAGTCCGCCGAGCGCGATGAGTCCGGCGGTGACCCAAGTGACGACGCGGATGGGAGCAAAGAAATCGGCGAGGCGGGAGTAGTAGTCCGTCTCGGTCATGGCGCTGAGTTCGAGATCGACGCGGGTGCGGGTGAAGGCGGCGACGTCGGCGAACTCGGCGATCTCCGGGTCGAGAGTGATGACGACGCAGGAGTCGGTGAGCCGCTTGGTGGATTCCTTGAGGTCGACGATGGGGAGCCATGCCTCGGCCTCGTAGACGGTGCCGGGGGCGGCGAAACGGCCGACGATGGACCATTGGCGCGAGTCGATGTGAAGGATCGAGCCGAGGGGGAGATCGGCGTGGTCGACGCCGAGTTTGGTGGCGACATTGACGCCGATCATGATCTCGTCGTAGCCGGAGCGCGGGAAACGGCCTTCGACGACCTGGACGGAGCGGTGGACGAGAAGCGCGGCGGGTGTTACGCCGCGGAAGAGGAGGAGCGTGCCTTTGGTTTGCTCGGCGTGGGTGCGGACGGGAAGTTGGACATGGACCTCGGTCGAGGAATAGGCGATGCCGTCGCGGGAGCGGACGCCGGCGACGCTGGCGTTGAGGATGCCCGCGACGTTTGAGGCGATCTCGCTGCGTTCGATGGAATCCTCGCTGCCCGTGCCGAGGATGACGATGTTGTCCGGTTCGCCGCTGGAGTGGAGAGAGAGGCTCATCCCCCGGACGAATGCGGCGGCGGCGAGGACGAGGATGACGACGAGCGCGCTGCCGAGGAGCGAGAGGAAAAGGCGGGTCGGCGAGCGGCCGAGGTTTCGGACGGCGTAGTCGAAGGGGAGGAGGGTCATGGGGGGTCGAAAGGAGGAAAGGAGGTGCAATGGGAAAAGGGTCTGGGTCGATTGGCTTTCACACGGCTCTGAAGCACTGAGCGATTTCGCGGCGTGAGGCTTGCCAGGCGGGGAGGAGGCCGGCGATGACTCCCACGGCGGCGGAGAGGGCGAGGCCGGTGGCGGCGACCTGCCAATCGGCGTGGATGTTGATGGAGAGTCCCTCGTTGGAGAGCGAGAGGTTGCCGAGGGAGATTCCCGCGATGGCGGCGGCGGTGCCGAGGGCTCCGCCGATGAGGGCGATGAGGACTCCCTCGGCGATGATGAGTCGTGCGATGAGGCTGCCGCGGAAGCCGAGGGTCTGCAGGACGGCGTGCTCCTTGATGCGGTCCTGGACGCTGAGGATGATGGCGTTGGCGATGAGCGCGAGGACGGCGGCGAGGGCGCCCCAGCCGAGGTACTTCGTGAAGCCGACAATGCCGACGATATCCGCGCCGGCCTGGGCGACGAAGGCTTTTTCGGGGCGGGTCTGGGTGGGATCCTGCTCGGAGCGGAACTCCTCGTCGATCGCTTTGGCGACGGGTTCGAGGTGGACGGGGTCGTCGACGCGGACGTTGAACTGGGTGACGAGGCCGAGGCCTTGGCGCGAGGCGCGCTGGAGGAAGGGGAGGTGAACGTAGGCGACGTTTTCGTCCTGCGGCTCGTCGGAGCGGATGATGCCGGCGATGGTTACGGCAACGCCCGAGGAGTCGAAGGATTGGCCGATCTGGAACTTCCGGCGTCGTGCGAGGCGTTCGCCGACCATGGCGGCGTCGGAGCGCTTCTTCCACTCTTCGAGCGAGCCTTCGAGGATGGTCCACTTGGCGGACATGGTGGGAAGGTCCTCGGGGGGCATGCCGCGGAAGGTGATGACGTCGAGGCTTGCGCGGCAGTTGCTGACGACGATCTTCATGGGGATGGCGTCGGTGACGCCGGGGATTCGCATGATGCGGTCCTCGAAGTATTCGGGGAGGCGGCTGGTTGCGGGGCAGAAGCGGTTGGCGCGGTAGACGATGAGGGTGGTGTCGGAGGCGGTGAGGGTTGTCGCGTCGTGGACGCCCTGCTGGAGGGACTGGACGGCGATGAAGAGAAACATGGCGATCGCCACGCCGAGGGCGGTGAGAAGCGAGCGCGTGCGGTGGCGCCAGACCTGCTTGGCGACGACGGGGATGAATCGAGGGCTGAGCATGTTCAGGCTCCTACGGGCTGAAGGGCGTCGTGCTCGACGAGGCGGCCCTTGTCGAGGTGAAGGGTTCGTCGGGCGTAGGCGGCGCACTTGGAATCGTGGGTCACCATGAGGAGGGTCTTGCCGACCTCGCGGTTGAGGCGGACGAGGAGGGACATGATTCCCGAGGCGGATTCGGCGTCGAGGTCGCCGGTGGGTTCGTCGGCGACGAGGATGCGCGGGTCGGTAACAAGGGCGCGGGCGATGGCGACGCGCTGCTCTTGTCCGCCGGAGAGTTGGCGGGGGAAGTGGTCGTATCGGTCGGCGATGCCGACGAGTTCGAGCGCGGTGGAGACGCGGTGGTGGCGGTCGCGCGAGGACATGCGCTGGAGGAGGAGGGGGAGTTCGACGTTTTCGTAGGCGGTGAGGACGGGGACGAGGTTGTAGAGTTGGAAGATGTACCCGATGTTCGCGGCGCGCCAGTCGGCGAGGCGGGAGCGGGAGAGGGTGGTGATGTCCGTGCCGGCGATGGTGAGCGAGCCGCCGGTGGGGCGGTCGATGCCGGCGATGAGGTTGAGGAGTGTTGTCTTGCCCGAGCCTGAGGGGCCCATGAGGGCGAGGAAGTCGCCCGAAACGACGGCGAGGTCGAGTTCATGGAGAGGGGTGATGGTGGTATCGCCCTTGGCGTAGGACTTGGTGAGGGCGCGGCATTCGATGAGGGGGGAGGTGTTGTTCATGGCGAGGTTTCCTGTGCTTCGCCGAGGACTGTTACGCGGGCGCCCTCGCGGAGTTGGTCGAACGAGTCGGCGATGAGGCGGTCTCCGGGGTTGAGTCCTTCGAAGACCTGGACGGAGCCGTCGGGGAGTTTTCGGCCGAGGGATACGGCGCGCGAAGAGGCGACGGGGCCGGCGATGCCGCGGGAGCGGTCGAGGATCCAGAGGCGGGCCTTTCCGTCGGATTCGTCGCGGAGGAGCGAGGCGGGGGCGAGGACGATGGATGAGATGGCGTGGTCCATTCCGGCGTGAGGGGACGCGGTGGCCGGCGCGCCGAGGAAGCGGACGCGCATGAGCATCTCCGGCTTGAGGACGCCGCCGGCCTTGCCGGGGTCCTTGACGCCGACCTTGAACTGGACGGTGTTGCGCTGAATGTCGGCGGCATGCACGATGCGGATGACCTCGCCTTCGAGCGCGAGGTCGGGCAGGGCTTCGGTTACAACCTCCGCGCGAGAGCCCATGTGAATCTTGGCGGCGTCGGCGATGGGGACATCGACGCGGACCTGCAGGCGGGATGGGTCGTAGAGGCGGACGATGCCCATCGAGGATTTCTCGCCGGGAGGGGCGTTCATCGAGACGCGCGCGCCCGGCTCGATGAGCCGCTCCATGACGACGCCGGCGATGGGCGAGCGAATCTCCATCCGACTGAAGCGGAGGCGGGCTTCGTCGCAGACGACGCGGTGGCGTTTGACACTGGCTTCGGTCTCCGTGATCTCGGCGCGGAAGGCCTCGACTTCGCGTTCGGCGGCGGCGAGGCGGAGTTCGAGGCGGGCGAGCTGGCCCTCGGAGATGCCGCCGGCGGCGAGGAGCGGGCGCTTGCGGCTGACCTCGTCGCGCACCTCATCGGCGCGGGCCTCGGCGGCCTTGAGTTGGGCGCGGGCGCGTTCGAGGCGGGCCTGCTCGCCTTCGAGTTCGGCCTCGGTGAGACGAACGTTGAGGCGCGCGTCGGCTTCGATCATGCGGGCGACGACCTGATCGGCCTGGACGGTCTGGCCTTCGAGGACGAGGATCTCCTTGACGACGCCGTCGGCGAGCGCCTGGACGGTGACGGCGTAGGGATCGGGTTCGATCCAGCCCGGAGCCTGAACGATGACGGCGGCGGGGCCGGAGGGCGCGGAAGTGGATTCGCCCGGCTCAGCCGATTCGGCGGACGCAGGCATGACGGGAACGACGTGGACGCCGATCGAAGGGATGAGCGCGGCGCGGGCGGCGTAGGCAATGAGGGCCGCGGTGGCGAGGAGAATCGCGAGAGGAAGAAAGACGCGCGTGCCCCAGCGGATGCGCGGCCTTGGGATCGGCGCCGCGGGCGCGGCGCGGGAAAGGGAACGGATGTCGGGGGCGGGTGAAGTCATGGTGATTGGCTCCCGGTGATGTCGGCGGGCGGGCCGAGGAGTTCGGCGAGGTCGATGGAGGCGAGTGATTCGTCGAGGGC
>CAZBDZ010000030.1:0-37921 GCA_964490785.1 uncultured Phycisphaeraceae bacterium | reverse complement strand
GTGGCACAGGATCAAAGTCCCCGTGCCACTGGCGGCTCGCCCGCCAGTGCTCCCCCGCTCACACACCTCCCTGACCTCCCTCCGTCCCCCGCCTCCGAACTCCTCCGCCGCGCGGGCGCCGCTTCCCACATTGCTCAGAAGCCCGGAAAACCCCGCTGCACTGTCCCAACGTCGCAGTTGAGTACTCGATAAAATAGTCAGGTATGATCATGGTTTCTTGGGGTGAGCAAAAGAATGGAGGTGCCAATGAACGGCATCGCAACGGCGGTCGTGGTGAGCGCCTTGTGCGCCGCGGCGGCGCGAGCCCAAACGACAACACGCGTCAGCGTCGCCACCGACGGGACACAGGCGAACAACCGTAGTTACAGCACTTCAATCTCCGGGGACGGGCACATTGTGGCGTTCGATTCCTTGGCCTCAAACCTCATCTCCGGCGATACCAACGGCACATGGGACGTCTTTGTCCACGACAGCCAGACAGGGCAGACGATCCGCGTCAGTGTCGCCGCCGACGGGACGGAAGGGAATGACGCGAGTCTGGTGGGCTCAATCTCCGCGGACGGTCGCTTCGTGGCGTTCTCCTCCTTGGCCTCCAATCTCGTCCCCGGCGATTCGAACGGTTCCGAGGACGTCTTCGTTTGCGACCGCCAGACAGGGCAGATACGCCGCGTCAGTATCGCCACCGATGGGACGCAGGGGAATAGCGCCAGCATATGGCCCTACATGTCTCCGGACGGTCGCTTCGTCGCTTTCACTTCCTCTGCCTTTAACCTCTGCCCCGGCGACACCAATAACAACCAAGACGCATTTGTCCACGACATTCATACAGGGCAGACGAGCCGCCTCAGCATTTCAATCGACGGGACGCAAGGGAATCACGGGAGCCGGAGTGGCTCAATCTCCGCGGACAATCGTTTCGTGGCGTTCAGTTCCTACGCCTCCAATCTTGTCCCCAACGACACAAACGGCAGGTATGACGCCTTCATCCACGACCGGCAGACGGGGCAGATCACGCTCGTCAGCGTCGCCACCAGCGGGACGCAAGGGAATGGGCACAGTCTCGGACCCGAGATCTCCGCGGACGGGCGCTTCGTGGGGTTCCATTCCGCCGCCTCAACCCTCGTCCCCGGCGACACCAACGGCAAAGAGGACATGTTCCTCCACGACCGCCAGACGGGGCAAACCACGCTCGTCAGCGTCGCCACCAGCGGGGCGCAAGGAAACGGCGACAGTTACATTGGATCCATCTCGGCGGACGGGCGCTTCGTGGCGTTCCAATCCTACGCCTCAAACCTCGTCCCCGGCGACACGAACGCCGATCCGGACGTCTTCGTCCACGACAGACAGACGGGCCAGACCACGCGCGTCAGCGTCGCCACCGACGGGACAGAGGGAGATTCCGGCAGTGGGGTTGCCTCTATCTCTGCGAACGGGCGCTTCGTAGCGTTCCTTTCCTATGCCTCCAACTTCGTCCCAGGCGACCCGAACGGCCGGGGGAACATCTTCGTCCGTGATCGCTGCCCGCGATTCTCCTGCTTTGGAGACGCCAACGCAGACGGCACCGTCAACTTCGTGGATATCACAGACGTGCTCACGTCCTGGGGCGCGGAGCACACGCCCTGCACGGGCACCGGCGACGCGAACCACGACGGCGAGGTCGCCATCGCCGACATCACGAGTGTGCTCGAGAACTGGGGCGCACTGTGCCCGCCATGACGGGATGATCGCGCCTGATTGCATCGGCTCCTCAAAGTGCCTCAAATTCAGGCCTGCAAGAGACAGTTCCCCCTGCGCAAGAGCGAAGGGCTTGCGCACTGGTTCCCCGCGACCGAATACCCTGCGGCGTAAGTACGAGGAGAACCGACGCCGCCCGCACCCCACACCGCCTCACTCCTCCTCAAACCTCGGCCTCTCCACTTCGACCGTCGGCCGGTACGGCTTGGGCAGCCGGCTCTGTTGCTCGGGCGTCAGCACCGCGAGCATGCGCTCCAGCGCTTCGTCGCTCGACTTGCGGAGCGCCTCCTGCCGCTCTCGAATCTTCCTGAAATCCCTGTTGCGCATCCGGTCCCAGGATTTCTGATCCGGCTTCTCGCCCTCGAGTTGGAGCTCGAACGATTCGCGCAGCACTTCCGCCGCCGCCGCCGCATTCCTGCCGACCTCGGCGCGCAGCGCCTGCGTCTGCTCCGGCGTGAGATCGCCGAGGGCCGCGGCCTCGTCGAACAGCCCGCGGGGCGTCGAACCGCCGTCGGCCAGCATCGACCAGCGGAGCGACGGGTCCGCCGCGTGATAAAACGCCTCCTCGAACTCCGCCCGCCGATCATCGGGCATCTTCGGGACGAGTTCCCTGAACGTCCGGAGGTTCAGGTCGCGGACTTCGAGCGCCAGCTTCCTCGCCTGCGATTCGATGTTGTTGAAGAACCCCATCATGTCGCCCATGTCAATCGCCCCGCCGCCCTGCGCCATCTTCATCGCTCGCTCGGTTTCCTGATCCTTGAAGGCGTTGATGCGGTCGATCGCGGGAGCGGCGTCCGCCTCGTACCGGTCGAGCACCTCGCGGAGATCGCCGGGCACCTCTTCGTTGACGAAGACCCCTTCGACGACCGAAACCAGGTCCACCTGCGCGGCGAGCGCGTCCACCTGCATTTCGGTCTCGCGAAGAACCTTGCGCTTCACCCGGCGCTTGAGCGCGTCGTAGGCGGCGGATTGCTCCTCCGTCAGAAGGTCCCGCACGTCGGCGAGCAGTTCGCTCTTGATCCGATCGATGTACGAATGGTACTTCAGATACGCCCGCATCTGGGACTTGTCGAGGAAATCGGGCATCTCGCCCTGCATCATCCGTTCGCTGACGGCCTGCTGCCACGCGGCCATCTTCTTCGCCGCCAGGCGGTTCCGGGACGTGTACGAGGCGAAGAGGTCCTTCGCCGCAGCATACTGGTCATCGGAGAGCGGCGCGGCCCGTTTGAGAAACGCAAGATCGAGATCGTTCACCGCCGCCACGCCGAGCGCCCCCTCGATGTCGGGCATGAACCGCGACCGCTCCGGAATCTCGGGCGCGGGCTCATCCTCGTTGTCGAAGTTCGGGGGCTTCACGCGCAACTTCTCGATCGGCGGGCCGGCCTCGACCTGCTGCTCGGGGGTCAGGATCCCGCGGATCTTGGAGAGCGTCGCCTTCTGCGCCGTCATCATCTGCTGCATCCGCCCCATCACCTGCATCTGATCGCCGAAGTCGAACTCACCCTTCTTGTCCGACTCCTTCAGGTGGTCGGCAAGGGCGGCACGCATCTTCGCGATGCTCTCGCGCCGGGCCTCGGCCTGCGCGGCCCCAAGCCCGGCACGCTGCTCGGCGGTCAGCGATTCCAGTTTGAGCGCCTTCGCATACGACTCCTCCGGCCGGCCCATCCAGCCCCAGACATCCAGACCCCGCGTCATCTGCGTGAGGTACTGCTCCTCGAAAGCCTCGGCCTTGTCCGCCGGCATCAGCCCTCGAATCTTCGAATCCGCTCGCTGCGCCAACTCGACACCTCGCCGACGAAACTCCTTGCGCCCCTCCGCCTTGAGATCCGGGGCCGGCGGGGCATCGTCGGCTTCCCCCTCCTCATTCTCCGCGGGCTGCTCGGCTTGCCGGATCCACGCCTGTTGCGCCGCGGCGAACTCCTCCTTCAGCCCGGCCGTGTCGGTGTAAAAGCGGGCGAGCGTTTCGAGCAGTTCGTCGCTCGCCGCCTCGTTGCCGAGGGCGCGATGGGCGAGGTACGCGAGATCGGGGAGGCCATGACCCGAGACGCCAAGGCCCCAGTTGTCCAGGTCCCATTTCGCTCGGCGTTCGAACCACTCCCATCGGCCCTGCTGATCGTCGGTCAGCACGGTCTTCATGTCCGCGAGCAGGGCTTCCTCGAGTTTCGTTTCGTACTTCCTGAAATCCTCACGGACGGGCTTGAGCCTTTCCTCAAGTCTCTCGTCGTTGTACAGGCGGGCCTCGGAGTTGTTCGTGAGCGCGTCCTCGTAGTCCTGAAGCTTCTTCGCGGCGGCGCGGTAGCGTTCGGCGTAGGAGGAATGGAGTTCGAGGGCGGCGTCGCGCTGTTCGGCGCTCAGCCGGGCCATGCGGGCGAAGAAGGTCACATCGCTGCGGGAGATGTCCGGGCGGTAGCGGACGACCTCGCCGGACATGTACGCCCGCGACCAGGCGAGGGGATCGTCCTCATCCAGATCGTCGTCCTGCGCGCGGGCCGGGCATGCGAGCACGAGCGCGGCGAGGAGGAATCCGAGGATTCGAGCCGCGGGAGACCGTGTTGGCTTGTTCATGTGCGTTCCCCGATAAAGATGCGGAGGATTGTATCAAGAACGAAAGGACGCGATGCGATGAGGAAGAAAGGCAGGAGGCATTCGGCATGAGGCATGAGGCATGAGGCGGGGCATCATGCACCTCCGCTTGCGAGTTCGCGGCCGCGGTCGCGGGCGGCGGTGAGGGCGCGAAGGAAGGCATCCATGACGCGGGATTCGTCGAGGACGCGGCAGGCGGCCTCGGTCGTGCCGCCCTTGCTGGTAACAGCGGCCCGGAGCGCGGAGGAGGGCTGGGCGGGCGAGGCGGCGAGCAGAGCGGCGCTGCCCGTGAGGACTTGGCGCACGACGCGGTCGCCGACGGCGTGGTCGAAGCCAAGGGCTTCGCCCGCGCGGGTCATCGCCTCGGCGAGGTAGAAGAGGTACGCCGGGCCCGAGCCTGCGAGAGCCGTGAAGGCGTCCATGAGGGATTCGTCGATGCGTTCGACGACCGGACCGACGGATGAGAAAAGGCGGATGGCGAGGTCGTCGTCGCCGGGGCGTGCGCCCTCTCCGAGGGCGACGGCGGTGCAACCGCGGCCCAGTTGCGCGGGGAGGTTGGGCATGGCGCGGACGACGCGGACGCGCCCGCCGAGGCACTCGCGGACGCGCGGGCTCGGCGTCCCGGCGAGGATGGTGATGACGACACGGTCGGCGAGATCGAGCGGACCGGCGTCGCGGGCGACTTCGGCGAGCGATTGCGGCTTGACGGCGAGGAGGAGTTGGGTGTCCGTGCTGAGGAGGGGGCGCAGGGCGTCGCAGTGGGAGAGCGCGGCGACGCCGAGGGAGGCGAAATGGGTGCGCCGGGCGTCGTCCGGCTCGACGACGGCAAGGTCGCGGGGCGAGAGGAAGGCGGTGCGGAGCGCGCCGTCGATGATGGCGCGGGCCATGTTTCCGCCGCCGATGAACGCGAGTTTGGGCGCCGGCATGCGGATACACTATCTCCCCGTGTCGTAGAAGGAGAACCGACCCCGATGTCCGTGCTGTATTCGCTGGAGTTCGAGAAGCCGCTGGCCGAGGTCGAGGCGAAGATCGGGGCGCTGGATGCGCTGGCGACCGGGGCGACGCCCGCGGGCCCGGCGGGGGCGGCGCCGATCGTGGACGTGTCGCTTTCCAAGGCGGAAGCGGCGAAGGAGGCGGCGAGCCTGCGGAAGCAGCACCAGGCGGCACTGAAGAAGATCTATGCGAACCTCTCGCCTTGGGACACGGTGCGGGTGGCGCGGCATCCGAAGCGGCCGCAGTTCCGCGACTACGCCGCGATGATCTGCAAGGAGTTCGTCGAGTTGCACGGGGACCGGCGCTACGGCGACGACCCGGCGATTGTGACAGGGTTCGGCAGGATCGGGGCGATGAAGTGCCTGCTCCTCGGGCACCACAAGGGCCGGGATACGCGCGAGCGGCTGGAATGCAACTTCGGCTCGGCGCACCCGGAGGGGTACCGCAAGGCTCTTTTGAAGATGAAGTTGGCGGAGAAGTTCGGGTTGCCGATTGTCACGCTGGTGGACACGCCGGGCGCCTATCCGGGCGTCGGGGCCGAGCAGCGCGGACAGGCGGAGGCGATCGCCGTGAACCTCCGCGAGATGGCGCGGCTGAAGACGCCGATCGTGAGCATCATCATCGGCGAGGGCGGGTCGGGCGGGGCGCTGGGCATCGCCGTGGCGGATCGCGTGGCGATGCTGGAGCATTCGTGGTACTCGGTCATCAGCCCCGAAGGATGCGCGGCGATCCTGTGGAAGAAAGCGAACGACCAGACGAACAACGCGGCGGCCAGGGCGCTCAACCTCACGGCCCGCGACAACAAGCGGCTGGGAATCATCGACGAGGTCATCAAGGAACCGATCGGCGGGGCGCACCGGGACCCGAGGGCGACGGCGGCGGCAATCGAGGAGTGGATCCTCTCGTCGCTCGCTGCGCTCAGGCGGTACAAGCGGACAAGCCTTCCGGACCGGAGGTACAAGCGGTACCGGTCGCTGGGGAGTTTCGGAGAGGTCGCGGAGGGGGGCTGAGGGAAACGGGTGGCTCTCCGGTGTGAGGCCGGTCGGAATACGCGATCAAGCGGGCGCCACGGCATGGGCTGGAAAGCCCATGCCACTCGGACTGGCCGGGAATTTGACTTTTGGGGGCGGGTCAACTACTTAAGACGATTCGCCCCAGATCGCCGGTTGTCGGGGACTGGGTCAGCCGCCGGGCGCAGGTAGGGCGGCACATTCGTCCTCGTGAGGCATCCGTGCCGAGCAAGAAGCCGACAGCATCATCGAAGTCCGCGGCGAGCGCGAAGGGTTCCACGAAGGGGGCGAAGCCGACCGCGAAGCCGACGGGCAAATCGGCGGCGGCGAAGTCGCCACCTCCGAAGGCCGCCGCGGCGAAAGCGCCGGCCAAGGCGCCGCCGGCGAAGGTTCCGCCGAAGACGGAGGCGAAGGCTCCGGCGAAGGCGGCAGGGCCGGCGGGCAAAGGGCCGGCGCCGGCGGTGAAGCCCGGCGTCAGGCCGAAGCCGATCCCGTTCACGATCAAGAGTGATCGTCCGACCGCGCCGGTGAAGAAGGAGTCGCCCCGAGCCGGGTCGGGGGATCACAAGCCGCGGCCGGACCCGAAGGCGTTGTACGGGCCGAACGCGCGGTACACGGTGATGACGGCGGACGCGATGGCGGCGAGCCGGGCCGCGGCGGCGAAACTGGCGGCGGCGGCGGGGCTGCACCCGGTGAAGAACACCGCCAACGGCGACGGGCCGACGCGGAACTACACGCGGGTCACCAAGTCTCCGTTCGACAAGAAGGAACTGTCCGAGTTCCGCGAGATCCTGCTGGTCAAGCGGCGGCAGATCGAGGGCGACGTCAACGCCATGGAGCACGAGGCGCTGAGCGGCAGCGGCGGATCGCTGAGCCACCTGCCCCAGCACATGGCGGACCAGGGGACGGATACGTTTGATCAATCGCTGGCGCTGGACCTGGCGGCGTCGCAGCGCGGGCTGCTGAAAGAGATCGATGACGCCTTGGGGCGCATCGAGGCGGGGACCTACGGCATCTGCGAGGAGATGGGCAAGCCGATCAGCGTGGAGCGGCTGAGGCACACGCCTTGGGCCAGGTTCTGCATCGAGGCGGCCAGGGCGCACGAGCGTGCGGCCTATCACCGGTGAGGGCAGCGTGAACGGCCCAGCCGAGTCTTCTCCAGTTCTCCCGGCGGCGGCGGGCACTGTGTTTCAGGCGTCGTCGGCGTCGCGGCGGGCGTGGATGACGCTGCTCGTTTCCTTCGTGCTCGCGCTGGCGGCGGATTTGTGGACCAAGCACCTGGCGTTCGAGCGGATTGCGGGTGAAGCGGTGCCGGTCGTGAGGGCGGAGGTGCTGGCGGCGGGGCCGAGGGGGTTGCAGAGGCTGATTCCGCCGCACGAGCCGGTGGTCGCCGTGCCGCACGTCCTGAACCTGCAACTGGTGCTGAACTCGGGGGCGGTGTTCGGCGCGGGGCAGGGGTGGCGGTGGGTGTTTGTCGGGTTCACCTTTGTGGCGCTGGGGTTCGCGCTGTGGATGTTCGCGCGGTGGACCGATCGGCGCGATTGGGTTTCGCATATCTGCGTCGGGCTGATCGTCGCGGGGGGCGCGGGGAATCTGCATGACCGGCTGAGGTTCGCGTGCGTGCGGGACTTCCTCCACCCGCTGCCGACGGCGAGGCTGCCGTTCGGCCTGCGCTGGCCCAACGGGGGCGATGAGGTCTGGCCCTACGTGAGCAACGTGGCGGACGCATTCCTGATCGTGGGGATCGGAGTGTTGATGATCCGGTTGTGGCGGGGAGCGGGGAAGCCCGCCGCGACGCATCGCCTATGATCGGCGCGGGTCATGGCGCCGATACCGCCCAGCACAACTCCCGCGATCCGCACGGTGATGATGCCGCGGGACACGAACCCGCAGGGATCGATCTTCGGCGGGGTGCTGCTGTCGCTCATCGACCAGGCGGCGTGGATCGAAGCGTTGCGGCAGGCGAATCGCCGGTATGTCACGGTGGCGATCAACACGGTGGAGTTCAAGCAGCCGGTGATGGTGGGCGACATCCTGTCGCTCTGGGCGACAACGACGCGAGTCGGGCGGACGTCGATCACGGTGCATGTGGACGTGCGGGCGAATCGGCCGACGGTGAACCAGGATGACATCCCGGTGACGTCGGCCGACGTGGTGCTGGTCGCGGTGGACGAGGCGGGGAAGCCGGTGGCTGTGCAGTAGCCACGGATGAACACGGATGGGCCCGGATTGGGAGTGTGATGTCGGGCGATGAGGGAGGATCGGGGCGCTGTTTCCCGCTGTTTTCCCTCATCAGTGTCCATCCGTGTTCATCTGTGGCTACTCTGTCGGTCATGCGACGCATTGAACTGCTGACGACGGGGGGGACGATCGAGAAGGTCTACGACGAGGCCGCGGGAACGCTCGTGAACCGCGGGTCGATCGTGCAGCGAATGCTCCGCCGGCTGCGGCTGGAGGACACGGAGGTCCGCACGCGTGAAGTGCTGGCCAAGGACAGCCTGTACATCACCGACGAGGACCGCCGACGGATCGTCGAGGCGGTGAAGGAGACGCTCGCCGGGAGCCCTGCGCCGAGCGGGATTCTGATCCTGCACGGGACGGATACGCTCTGCCAGACGGGGGAGTTGCTGCACCACGAGTTGGGCGCCCGGGCTCCCATCATCCTTACCGGAGCGATGCGGCCGTATGAGATGAAGCAGTCCGATGCGCTGCAGAATCTGACGGAGGCGGTCTTCGCGACGAGCGTGCTTGGGCCGGGGGTCTACGTGGTGGCGCACGGGCGGGTGCTGAAGTTTCCTGGGGTGACGAAGGACCGGGAGAGGGGGACGTTTGTATGCATGCGATGATCTCGGCGAGGACCGAGCATCGATTCTTTCCGCCCAATCCGTCTGCCGAGTGAATTTGAGCAGTATTCGTCGATTTATTCGATTTTGATAAACCGACAAACATCGCTAAAAGAATCACACGGTTGCTGGGCAGAGCACGCCGCCCGCGAACCCCCGATCGCCCGGCCCCGCCGCTCGAGTCGCTGCCAGCGACATTGCTACCCGCCCGTCGCCAGTTCCGTCAGCACCAACTCCAATCCCGCCACCACGCGGGCCGTGCGCTTGTAGTCGAGCGTTTCGGGCGTATCTGTTTCCTTGTGGTAGTTCAGGTTCCGGAACGGCGCGGTGCAGGTGATCATGAGGGCGGGGTATCCCTCCTGCCAGAAGGCCCAGTGGTCGGACCAGCCGACGCCGGGGAACCTGGTTCCGCGGGCGGTTGCTACCGGGCGAACGCGATTGACGTGAACCCCCTCCCTTGCGGTCGGGGTTCCAATGGTTTTGTCGCATTCACACGCCCAGCACATTCCGCCCAAACTCCCCCGGCTCGAAGACGTGCACGTGGTCCATGTCGAGGTGGAAGTCGATCTCGCGGTTCACGGGGAAATCGGGGCGGGCGGGGATTCGGGCGATGACGTGCTGGGCCTTTGGGGTTCGGCAGGAGACGTCGATGAGGTCGCCGAGGGGTTCGACGACCTCGGTGCGGAGGCGGATCGAGTTGCCAATGCCCGCGTGGCGTCCGGTCGGGGATTCGCTCATGGCGCTGGGGCGGAAGCCGAGGACCATGGCGCGTCCGACGTGGGGCTGGAGGTGTACGCGGTCGGAATCGCGGAGGCGGAGGGGGGGAGAGTCGGCGAAGTCGAAGTACAGGGCATTGTCGGCGGGCGTGCCCGGGGCTTCAGGACGGTCCCTGACGGTCGCGGCTCTGGTTCCTTCGATGATGGTGCCGTTCAGGAAGTTCATGGGGGGTGAACCGAGGAATGCGGCGACGAATCGGTTCACGGGCTTGCGGTACACGTTCAACGGCGTATCGACCTGCTGGATGTGGCCGGCGCTCATGACGACGATGCGGTCGCCGAGGGTCATCGCCTCTTCCTGATCGTGGGTGACGTAGACGGTGGTGGTTTTGAGGCGCTGGTGGAGGTTTTTGAGTTCGGTTCGCGTGGTGACGCGGAGTTTGGCGTCGAGGTTTGAGAGCGGCTCGTCGAAGAGGAAGACCTTGGGCTCGCGGACGATGGCCCGGCCGAGGGCGACGCGCTGGCGCTGCCCGCCCGAGAGGGCCTTGGGCTTGCGGTCGAGGAGGTCGTGCAGGCCGAGGGTGTGGGCGGTGCGCTCGACGCGGTCCCGGATCTGCTGCCGCGGCATCTTTCGGAGGATGAGGCCGAAGGCCATGTTTTTGTAGACGGACATGTGCGGATAGAGGGCGTAGTTCTGGAAGACCATGGCGATGTCGCGGTCTTTCGGGTGGACGTCGTTGACGACGCGCCCGTCGATGGCGATGGCGCCTGCGGTGATCTCTTCGAGGCCCGCGATCATGCGGAGGGTGGTGCTCTTGCCGCAGCCCGAGGGGCCGACGAAGACGACGAACTCGCCGGAGTTGATGGAGAGGGTGAAGTCGTGGACGGCGGTTACGTTGCCGTCGTAGACCTTTTTGACGTTGGTGAGAGTGAGGGTGGACATGGGTCAACACAGTGGACAGCGGACAGTGGACAGTGGAAATGGGCAAGGCAGCAGCGGGCGCCCGTGGCGGATCGCCTTGTCTGTCCATTGTCCGCTGTCCACTGTGCATTGTTGCAATTTCACCCTTTCACCGCCCCAAGCTGGATCCCTCGCACGAGGTACTTCTGGAGGGAGAGGAAGAGGATAACGGGTGGGATCATGGCCATGAGGCTGGCGGCCATGATGAGGGGGGTTTCCCGGCCGTAGGTGGAGTCGAAGGCGAGCAGGCCGATGGGGAGGGTTCGGAGGTTGTCGTCTTTGGTGAGGATGAGGGGCCAGAAGAAGGAGTTGTAGTTTCCGAGGAAGGTGAAGATGGCGAGGACGATGAGGCCTGGGCGGGCGAGGGGGAGGACGACGCTGGTGAAGATGCGCCAGTGCCCGCAGCCGTCGATGGCGGCGGCCTCGTCGAGGCTGGTGGGGATGGTGAGCATGAACTGTCGGAGGAGGAACGTGCCGTAGGCGCTGAAGGCGCCTGGGATGATGAGTCCCCAGTAGTTGTTGAAGAGGCCGAGGGCGAGCACCACGGCGAAGTTCGGGACCATGAGGACCACGCCTGGGATCATGAGGGTGCCGAGATAGAGCATGAAGACGCGGTCGCGGCCCGGCCAGCGGATGCGGCTGAAGGCGTAGGCGGCCATGGATGAGGTGATGACCTGGAGAAGGGTGACCCAACCGGCGACGAAGAAGGAGTTGAAGAAGTAGCGGCCGAAGTCCACCTTCTCGAAGACCTGCGGGTAGTTTTCCGGCTTGACGACGGGTGGGAAGCCGGTCTGGGTGAGGAGGTCGACGTCGGTCAGGCTCGAAAGGGAGATGAGGACCTGCCAGAGGAAGGGGACGATGAAGGTGAAGCCGAGGAGGACCAGGCCCGCGAAGATCGCGGTGCGCGAGAGGGAGAATGATGACGCGGCGTTCCGACTCATGCGCTGCTATTCGTTGGTCAGTTGTGAGCCGAGGCGGAAGTTGAGGGCGGTGAGGCCGAAGATCATGGCGAACATGATCCATGCGACGGCACTGGCGAGGCCGAGTTGGAACTGGTCGGTGAAGGCGAGGTTGTAGATGTAGTAGGCGAGGACGATGGTGTCGGCCTTGCCCTGTGTCATGACCATGGCCTGCTCGAAGCCGCCCTGCAGGCCGCCGATGGTGGACATGATGACGATGAAGAAGGTGGTGGGGGCGAGTTGGGGCCAGGTGACGTGGATAAAACGGCTCCAGGCGGTGGCGCCGTCGATGCTGGCGGCTTCGTAGAGTTCAGGGGGGATGTTCGACAGGCCGGCGAGATAGAGGAGCATGGTCCCGCCGCCGATGCCTGCCCAGAAGCCCATGATGATGAGGGCGGCCTTGGCCCATTTCGAGTCGATGAGCCAGAGCGGCGGCTCGAGCCCCTGCCCGGCGGTGAGTCCTTCGTTCACGAGGGGGGCGAGCGTGCGGACGATGCGGATGGCTTCGCGTTCCGCGAGCGTGCCGCCGCCGACCGCGGAGGCCAGAGCGCTGGCGGCGTCGCGCGGGCGAACGTGATCGCCGAGGGCGGCCATGGCGAGGGCGAGTTCGCGCGCATCGGCGGTCGGGACGGCCTTCGCCATCGCTGAGGCGGCGAGGTCCAACTGCGCGACGGTGAGAGGCGCCCGGCCTGAAGGCAGGAGCGAGTGCTTCGGGAGTTGGACGAGGAGGGAGCCGAGGCCCAGGCCGAAGGACGCGACGACGGCGACAAACCCGATCCGGCCGAGGAACGCGGCGACGCCGCAGTCGCGGTGGCGGAGCCTGACGGCCCCGGCGGCGGCGAACCATACGGCCCAGATGATGGTGAGGCCGACGACCGCGAGGCCGAGCGCGTACCAGAGTCCCGCGGGCGTGGCGACGACGAGGCCTTGGATGTGATCGAGGACGGGCTTGAGGCCCGCGTTGATGAGGCCTCCTTCCGGCCGATAGAGGGTCTTCCAGAGGAGGAACATGGCGACGCCCGCGAGAAGGCTGGGGAGGTAGAACAGGCCGCGGAAGAACATCGGGCCGAACGCCAGCCCGAGGGTCGCGACCACGCCGAGGGACGCAACGGCGGCGACGGCGGCGTTGGAGCGAAGGTGGGCGACCTGCCAGTTGGTGAGGTCGGTGAGGCCTGTCTCGGCGGATTTCTGCGCGAGGGGCGCGGCGTCGCCGAGCGCGGGGGCCGGGCCGGGGGTGGTGGCGAGCCAGGCGCCGGCGCAAGCGACGAGCGTGATGATGAGGGCGATCGTTCCGCCGCGGGTTCGGCCGCGGGCGGTGGTGGGCGTCGGATTGGCGTTGACCATAAGCGCGAGGGCGAGCGAGCCGGCGATGCCGAGGGGGATGCCGAGCATGAGGAAGGCGGTGTTGCCGAAGTAATCCCAGAAGAGGTGGGCCTCATCGCCCGTGAGGATTCGCTCGAAGTTCTCGATGCCGACCCAGGCGATCGGGGTTTCGCTGAATCGGTTGTGCTTCGTGAGTGCCCAATCCGTGAAGGACATCCCGAGCGAGAAGAGGACCGGGCCGGCCGTGAAGACAAGAAAGCCCGCGAGGTTCGGGAGAAGGAACGCGAGCGCGATGAGGAGTCGCCTGCGAGCGGAGCCGATCATGCGCCGCCTCCGCGGTGAATCCCCTTCGCGGGGACATCGACTTGTTCGCGCAGGGGTCTGCTCGCGTCGAACGGTCGGCCCGCTCGGCGTTCCCATTCGGCGCGGAGGGTGGAGTCGCGCGAGAGGTTCGCGGCGATCTGGGCGTTGATGCGGTCCTCGATGAGGCGGGCGGCCTCGGCGGCGCCGACGGCGTTGTTCGTCAGTTGCTCGAGGATCGGCCCGACGAGTTGGCCGAGGCGGTTGCGGCCGATGAAGGGGGACAACTCCCAGGGGTGGGCGTACTTCTCCATCGCCTCGACGAAGATGGGAGAGTCGAAGCCTTCGAGGCCGGGCAGGGCCCGCGGCGGGCCGGCGATGCCGTTGCGGGCGATGATTCCCGGCGTGCCGCTGATGGAGTCGAAGGAGAAGTTGATCTGGTTGTTGTACTCGTCGGAGGCGAGGAACTCGAGGAAGCGCGTGGCGAGGTTTGCCCGAGGGCCGGCGCGGTTGACGATCGCGACGCGGGCCGCGGCTTCGTACCAGGGCGTGCCCCCGGTCGTCGGGATGTGCGCGACGCCGATGCGGAGGAGGTTGGCGCGATCGTCGTCGGTCAAACAGGCTTCGATGAGCGCGTATTGCTCGTCCGCGATGGGGACGAGAACGTCGGAGAGAAGGGAGTCGAGGGCGGATTGGAGGTGACGGGATTCCTGCGCGGGCGCGATCCGAGGATTCGTCGAAGACTCCTCATCCTCGGCGTCCACGGGAGATTTTCCCTTGAGAGACTCGATGCGCCGTCTCACTGCCGGCGCGATGACTCGGTCCAGTTGTCGTTTGGCGAAGGTTACATACGACCATCGGCCGTCGCTGATCATGGCGCAGGTTTTCGCGCTGAAGAGCGCGGTGGCGGAGGCGGCCTCGGCCCCCATGTTCATGTTCGCCCCGCCGGTGCTCGCCATGCTGGCGAGTTCGGCGGGCGTCGGCATCACCTTGTCCTTGTACATGAGGTCGAGATAGGTCTGGAAGGCGGCGACGGCCCGCGGCGAGTTGAAGAGGCTCGCCGTGCCGCTTTCGTTGAAGAAGGCCGCCCCGTCCGCGAGCGCCATGCCCCACGGGCCGAGGCCCATGATCCCGACCCGCGGCGACCGTGCCACTGATTCCTGCTCTGAGGAATCGGTGTTCCGCGCCAGGTGCTTCGCCGCACGGATCATCTCCGCGATCGTCCACCCCCCGGCCTCCGGCGGCGGGGCGACGCCGGCTTCGTCGAAGAGGTCCCGGTGATAGAGCAGGACCGTGTACCCGACGTTGCAGGGGAAGGCGTATTGTCGGCCTTGAATGCTCATCGAACTGGCGGCGGCGGGGAAAGCCTGTTCCTCGCCGAAGCCCTTGTCGCGTGCGAGGTCCGTGATGTCGAGGGCGACGCCGGCGTCGACGAACTGCGATAACTGCGCCGGGCCGTAGGTCTCGATGATGTCGGGTCCCGCGCCCGCGACGCATTGGACGATGGTCTTGGTGGTGTCGCGGTTCGACGGGTCCGTGGCGATATCCACCGGCTCGCCGTAGGTCCGAAGATGCCACACGCGAAATAACTGGCACTGGGTTCGGCGGGCGGGATTATCGTCGGTGGACCAGACGAGGCGCGGCGCGTTCTTCAGAGCGCGGCCTTGGGTGCGCGCGTACCAGTCGGCGAAGGCTCCTGGGTTCGGTTCGCCGGTTGTTTCGGCGAGAAACCGCCGGACGAGGGCGCTTGCGGGGCCGGGGGAGTCGGTCCCGAGTTCGAGGTATGCGCGTGCGAGGGCGTCGTCCGCTCGCGTATCGGGCAGGACAATGGAATAGGCGATCGCCGTGAGCAGCGCCCAGACGCCCAGCAGCGCTCCGATCAACGTCCGCATCCGTTTCTCCGCTCGTCGTGTTGGCCGATACAACCGGCGTTGCTTTGCGAAGCGAGTGTAATCGCGCGGCAGCGCTTCGCCAATCCATACAACCCGATCAAGCGGCGCGACGCGCTCACGTCGCACAACCGACGCGGGCCGAGCGTCTCTTTGGGGTTCCCGGTGGGCGGGTCTTCATGGCGACGCCGAGGGGGCCGATAGCCCTCCTCACACGGAGGACCAGCGGATGGCGACATCTCCCGAAACATTCTCGAAGGTGAAGAATCTGCTGCGGAAGATGGATCAGTCGATCGACAGCGCGCGGGCGAAGCGCGTCACGGCGAGCACGGCTCCGCCGCCCCAGCCTCAGCCCATGCTGGCGCCCCCGCCGCCGACCCACAGCATCCACGCCGCCGTGGCCGCGAACAACAACCCCATCCGGGCACGGGCGATGGCGAGGCCGATCCTGCAGCAGCGTCCGGCGGTGTGAGGGGGTCCGCGCCGGGGTCGGTTGCCGGGCGAAATGTCGATGCCAAAATGGGCTTTGCTTGCCCCAGGTCCTTGTCCCGGTACAATCCCGCGACTGATGGGGATTGGTGTAACGGTAGCACGAGTGACTCTGACTCACTTAGTCTAGGTTCGAATCCTAGATCCCCAATTCATCGCACCGAGCGCAGAGCATGGTCGGCAGACCAATCGGCTGTGTGATGGATGGTCCGGTCGCGCCGAGGCGAGGCCGGGCGATTCGCGAGGCTGCTGCGGGCCTGCCCGCTGATGGGAAGCGTCGGATACGGAATTCCCTTGCTTGACGAACCTCTGAATGACCGGCATGCGGGGGTTTGCCGCGTGTTGGCGCCTCTTTAGTCCACGGCAAGGATGAAGGCGACGGGCAGGCTGGTCGCCACGGCGACTCTCCGAAAATCCTGCTCCACCGGATGAAAGCCTGCCCCATCGGTTGTTCAGAGGTCTGTTGAGTGAAACGAAGGGCTGTTCACGCTGCCCCGCCGCCGGGGCGCGGGTCGTTGTGGAGCTCGAAACTGACTTGGCGCGAGCGGCAGGGCGGGCGGGGGCGGTGGCCTTTGGGTGTGGCGGGTGCCGGGATCGGGGTGTGTGGGTGAGGCAATCCGGTCGAAATCGGTACCGAACTGCAACCGACCGGCCTCCGGCCGCGAACCGGGTTTGATGAGGACGGGAGGCTTGATAGAGTTACGCTAACGTCTGAATCTTCAAGGCCTTCCGTTCCTGCGGAGCCCGTTCATGGTTGCGAACTTGCTGGTTGCGATTGGGGCGACATGCACCCTGGCCCTTCGGGGTCTGGCGTCGAGGGTGGGGCTATGCCTGGCGGCCCTTGCCGTCGGCGGGTTATTCGCCGATCCCGCTTGGGCCGTGCCCGAGATCACTGTTGTCCAAAAGAGGACCACGCTGTCCGACGGCGGATCATTCAACTTCGGTTCGGTTCGAGAGGACCGGTCGTTGGCGATGACCTTCACGATCTCGAACGGGGGCGACACGGACCTTTCGATCTCGGAGACGAGTGTTGAACCGCCGTTTGAGATTGTTCAGCCGCCGGTGGGGACGCTTGCGGCGGGTCGGCGAACGACAGTGCGTTTGAATCTGCCGGCGGGGGCCGCGCCGGGGCCGGTGTCGGCGGTGCTGACGATCGTAAACGATGACCCGAACGAGAACCCGTTCACGATCACGCTGACGGGGCAGGTTGCGGCGGTCGAGCCGGAGATCGACATCACGACGAATTCGAACGCGGTCCCGACTGGCTCGGCGGTGGACCTTGGGACGGTGGAGGCGGGTGTCGGCGTGGCGCGGAAGTTTCTTCTCCGCAATCTCGGCAACGCCAATCTCGAGTTGGGCACGCCTTCGGTGAGCGGGGAGGGGTTCACGATCGAGTTCCCGAAGAGCCGGGTGGTGAAGCCGGGGAAGAAGCTGACGTTCACCGTGCGTTTCTCGCGCAACTCGTCGGGCGAGTTCGAGGGGCGCGTGCGCATCCCGAGCAACGACCCGGACGAGGAGTCATACGAGTTCGAGGTTTCGGCCGAGACGACGCCGGCGGACGCGCGGGTCAAGGTGTTCAGCCAGGGCAAGTACGTACCCAACGGGGGGGACGTGAGTTTCGGCGAGACGCGGTCGGACCGGAACGTCGACCGGACGTTCACGATCCGCAACGAGGGCCGGGCGACGCTGACGATCGACGATGTGGGCGTTTCCGGCGACGGTTTCGTGATGCTGACCGAGCCCCGGACCTCGCTGGCGCGCGGCAAGTCGACGAAGTTCAAGGTCCGGCTCACGCCGAGCGGATCGAACGCGGTGCCCGAGGGTTTGCTGAGTTTTGCGACGAACGCGCCCGACGACGAGGAATACGAGATCGGGCTGAACGCGGAGGTCAACGCGGTTTCACCGATGGTCAGCGTCGTGGGGCCGGGCGGTCCGATCGAAAACGGCGAGACGTTTGATTTCGGAGTGGTGGATATCAACGAGACGGCCCAGAGGACGTTCACGATTTCCAACGGCGGGAGCGCGGACCTCGTGATCGGCACGGTGAATGTCGCGGGCACGGGGTATGCGCTGGCGTCGGCGCCCGCGACGACGATCAGGGCGGGACGAAGCACGACCTTCACGATCCGGCTGCAGTCGGCCGGGGCGCTGAATCCGGCGTCGGGATCGGCAAGTTTCACGACGAACGTCGCGGGAACACCGACGTTCACGATCTCCCTGACCGGCCAGGTCGCCGTCGTGCCGCCCTCGCCGGAGATCGAGGTCGTCGAGAACGCACTCAGCCCGACCGGGACGCCGATCACGCGGGTTGTCGGCGTGGGGTCGACGCGCAACTTCACGCCGAATACTCCGGTGGTGGCGCTCAATACGCTGAGCATCCGGTACACGATCGTGAACCGGGGCACCGCCGACCTGACGCTGTCCGGGCTGGCGATCGACAATACGGCCGGCACCGCTTTCAGCATTACGTCGGGATCGCCGCTGCCCGCGTCGATTCCGGCGACGAACCCGGATTCAACTCACGACTTCATCATCACGTTCGCGCCGACGGCGCAGGGGACGTTCAGCGCGATCATTGTGTTCAACAACAATGATCCCGACGACGGCGAAGGTCCGGTTTTCCGCTTCACCGTCACGGGCGAGGCGTCGCCGCCGGTCGCGGACTATTCGGTGCGGTACGAGGGATTCGGGCAGTTGCCGATCTCGGAACTTCCGCCCGGCCCGCCGGCGCCGAACAGGCCCTATCCGTTCTCGCTCGGCGCCATCCCCGCGGGCGGCGGGGAGGTCACCCACTCGATCGACCCGGACTATTTCGTCATCAAGAACACGGGGGCGAGCCCGCTCATCTTCACCAACGTTGAATACGAAGCGAACGTTCTGTGGCTGGGCACGGGGCTGGACCCCGGGCCTTGCTTCCCGGTGTCGTGCCCGCGGCCGCCCGGGCAGGACGCCGAGCGACTCATCGTCAAGCACACGGGCCTCGTCGCCGGGCAGAACGTGGTCATGCTCTCCATCAAGTGCGATCTTGCGAGCACGCCGCCGACGGCGCTCCCCGACTTCCGGTTCGAGATCCAGGAATGGGTGAACGATTGGTTCGACACGTCGGGCGGGCTCAACGGCGGGACCGTCCGCACCTTCGCGGAGTTCGATCCCGACGGGGCGGCGGCATTGACCTTCAGCCCGCAGGTGTACGCGGCCGGCGGGTTCACCACTCCCGCCGGATCGCCGAGGATCGCGCGGCTGAACACGACGACCGGCGCTTGGGAGGCCCTCCCCGGCGGCGGGATCAACACAGCGGGCGGGACGGTCAAGGCGCTCGTCGGGTTCGATACCGACGGCTCGCCGAACACGCCGGACGAACTCTACGTCGCCGGGGGGTTCACGAGCGTCGGCAGCACCCCCATCGCCGCGAACAACATCGCCAAATGGGACGGGCGCACCGGCGTGTGGTCGACGCTGAGCGCGGGCGGATCGAACGGCGTCACCGGAAGTATCGAGGGAGTCAACGCGATGGCCGTGTTCAACTTCGATCCGGATGGCAACGGCCCGATCGGGGAGGTTGACCACCTGATCGTCGGCGGCACCTTCACGAACGCGGGCGGAGTCATCGTGGAGTCCATCGCGCGCTGGAGCAGCGCGGGGTGGGGCAAGTTGCTCGAGGTCAACGACGGCGTAGTCCAGGGCAAGATCAATGCGATGACCGTGTTCGACACCGATGGCAGCGGATCCGGCGATCCCGAGCTCTATGTCGCCGGAAACTTCCAACGAGCGGGCGGGCTCACGGCGGATGCGCAGGGAATCGCACGATTCACCGGCACCTCCTGGGCGCTGCTGCCGGGGTTCCAGGTGAACGGCGTGGTGCAGAACGGCGTATCAGGGGCCAACGCCCGGATCAACGCGATGGTCGTGTACGACGAGGACGGTCCGGATCACGACACGAAGAAGCCGGTGCTCGTCGTCGCGGGTTCGTTCCTGAATGCGGGCGGGGTGCAGGATGTCAACAACATCGCGGTCTGGGTCGACCCGGTCGTGCGGTGGCGGCAGTTCTCGTCCAACGGGATCGTTCCCATCGCGCCCGGCACGCCCGATCAGGTCGAGGTCTTCGCGCTCGCCCTCTATGACGAGGACTCGATTCACACGGACGACCGGGACGGGAACATCGAGACGCAGCGGACGATGCCCGCAAGGCTTTACGCGGCGGGCAACTTCGGGCTTGCCCTGCAGAGCAACAGCCCCGCCAACAACATCGCGCGCTGGGACCCTGTCGCCGGACAGTGGAAGCCGGTGGGCACGGATACCGTCAACGGAACGAATGGGCAGGTGCAGGCGCTCTTCGCGTTTGACACCGATGGGGCCACATCTTCGTCCTCACCCAGCGACCCGGCGCACCTTCTCATCGGCGGATTCTTCACGGAGGTCAGGCAACTCGGCCCGGATCCAGACGCAACGCTTCCGGTCCAGAATGTTGCGATCTGGGGGTGGTCGGACATCCCCACGCCTTGAGCCTTGAGCCGATCGGCTGATCCGGTTTCGCCCTGACGGTATCGTGCGCGTGTGGCGCACCCGACGTTAGCCGAACGAGGCAGCGAGCCATCCCGGTCGGGAGGGCGGGCGTGGTGGCTGTTGGTCGTATGGATCGGGCTTGTTGCATGCCGATTCACGGGGCCTTCGGACCTGCTCGACAACGATCAGGTCCGCCCGGCGATGTACGCGCTTGACGCCCTGCGAAACGGGAACTGGATCGTGCAGACCGACCCGTCGGGCGACCCTGCATCGAAGCCGCCGGTGTATACGTGGCTCGTGGTGGCGTGCGCGGCGGCGCTGGGCCGCGTGGATGAGGCCGCGCTCTACGTCCCGACCGCATGCGCGATGCTCGGCGTCGCGCTGCTTGCGCTTCAGTCGGCGGGGGCGCGGTTCGGCCCGGCCGCGGGGCTGGCGGCGGGGGCGGCGTTGCTGCTGTCGCCTTATGGAGTGAAGCATCTGGCGCTCGCACGGACCGACGCCGTGTTCTGTTTCGCCGTGGCGGCGGCGGCATTGGCGGGGTATCGGGCGTGGGCGTCGCCGGCGCGCGGGCGGTGGCTTCTGTTCTGGATGCTGTGCGCCGTCGCGACGCTGACGAAGGGGCCGCTCGGCGTGCTGATCGCGGGAAGCGGGCTTCTGGCGGCGGCGTGGGAGGGGCGGTCGGCGTCATCGTGGGATTCGAGACGCGGCGCCGCCTTGGAGCATGCGGCGGGGGTGGCGCTCTATCTCGTCGTCTGCGGCGGGTGGCTGCTCGCGGCGTATCTTGAACTCGGGCGGCCCGTCATTGACAAACTGATCGGGCGCGAACTGCTCGGGCACGCGGCCGCCGGGGATACCGGCAGCATGCCGCTCGTGGCCTTCTACAAGCCGATCTTCTACTTCATCACGCGCTTTGCGCCGTGGTCGATCCCGGCGTTGATCGGCGTGTGGCGGGTCTTCGCGCAGTCGTCGGCGTCGGGCGAGGAGCGGCGGTTTGAGCGGTTCCTGGCGTGCTGGTTCTGCGTCGGGCTTGTGGTGTTCTCCATTGCGCCGCACCAAAGGCCGGACTTGCTGCTGCCGCTGGTTCCGGCGGGGGCGATGCTCGCGGGGCGGGAGATGGCGAGGTGGCTTCGCCGGCGGCCGGGGCTGCGCATCGAGGCGGCAGTGATCGCGGCGGCGGCGGTCGCGGCCGGCGTGGTCGTAGTTGATCGGCACATTGTGAAGCGTCGGGATCCCGTGGTGGTCAGAACAGCGGAGTGGCGCGACCTCGCGCGCCGGCTCGATTCGATCGCGGGAGGCCGACCGGGGCTTGTGGACGTTGATGCGCCCATGGCCCTGCAGATGTTCCTTCAGATTCATCAAAGGCGCGTGCCGCGCCACCAGGCCGCGGACGCGCTGGCGGGCGACGCCGCGGTTCTCGTCGCGGCGCGAAAACGGCCATGGGATGACGGGTTCGCATCCGGGCATTTGCTCGCGTCGCTGGATGATGCAGGCGGAGCCGTCGAGATCATGACGAACGACCCCGCTGTCGTGCTTCCGCCTTGAATTCTCGCCGGGCCAAGGCTTCCGAATTCGGCGTCTCAGCCTCTGCGGGCGGGCCTTCCGGCTCATCAAGTGCACAGTACGGCAGCCGCGGCAAGCCGCCATACAAAACCCGGACATTTTGTGGCGGCCTCGGCCTCGCCTTGGATGAAATCGCCTGAATTCTATGGAATTCACGGCGTTTTTCTTGCCATATTGAAAATCCGAGATAGGCTGAATAGGTCCAAGGGCGATCCCTGGAAGGATCGTCAATACACCATGGGAGGAGAAGATGAACACACGTCATTTGTCGCGCGCTGTTGTTGTCCTTGTCATGCCCTGCCTGGTTGCGGGGGCGGCGTATTCGCAGGTTGCGTCGTCGCTCGTGCGTGAGGGGCAGGTTCTGCCCGGTGGCGCGGTGAGTTCGATCGACGGCGTGGCGACCAACCACGTCGGCGGCTACTGCGTGAACCTGGATGTCGGCGGGCTGGACGCGATGTTCGCGCATCCAACCGGCGGCCCGGGCAGCGTGGTTCGCACGGAGGGGACCTTCGGTCCGCTGACGCAAACGTCGTTCGAGGCGTTCTTCGGCTACGCGGACAGCGGCAAGATCGCCTACAGCGCTTCGGGCACGGGCGGGCCGGTCGGGGCCTTCGACTCCGTGTGGATCGATGACACGGTCGTCGCGGTGGAAGGCGATCCCGCGCCGTCGGAGCCTGGGCGGTTCTGGGTCTTCGGCAGTCGGCCGGGGATCACGGCGGACGGCAAGATTTATTGGGCGGGCGGCACATCGACCACCGCCGGCGGCTCGTCGTCGAACCGCGGCGTGTACTTCGGGACCGCGGCCACGCCGCTGCACCTCGGCGGGACAGTCGTGCCCGGGTTCGGAACGATCACGACGACGGGCGTCTCATTCAACTACCGCATGTCGAAACTCGGGACGAACTTCATCATCGACGGCCAGGTCACCGGGGCCACTGCGACGACGGACACGGGCATCATGATGAACGGATCGCTGATGATGATCGGCGGCTCGGCGGCGCGGGAAGGCAGCCCGGTCCCGGCATCGGTCGGCGGATTGGCCGGTGAACTCTGGGCGAACTGGGACTATCTCGGCGCCAGCGAGGCGGGGCACTACATGATTACCGGCGATACGTCCGCAACGACGACAATGGACGAGTTCATCATGATCGATGGGCAGATCGTGCTGCGTGAAGGGAACATGCTCGCGGACGGGTCGGGCCTCGCCGCGGGCTCGATCGACATGGCCTACATGAACGAGAACGGCGATTACGCCGCGATCTGGGACGTGAACCCCGGCTCCGGCGCGGTGGAATCGCTGGTCTTCAACGGGCGGCAGATCCTCAAGTTGACCGATCTGGTTGATCTGGACGGCGACGGGTCCGTCGAGCCGAACTCGAAACTGTCGGACTTCACGGGGATCGCCAGCATGCAGATGTCCGACCGCTACGGCCCGGGGTCGTCGCTGGTGGACATCTATTTCACGGCGGACGTGGACACGCTCGGCACGCCGAGCCTGACGGACGACACCGAAGCGGCGTTCCGCATCACGGTTGTCATCCCGACGCCGGGCACGCTGGCCCTCGCGCTCGCGGCGTTCCCCGCGCTGCGGCGGCGTCGGCGGTAAGGTAGACCACGATTCGTGATTCCCCAAAGGCCCGCGCGCGAGCGCGGGCCTTTTCACTTGTGCGTCATGCTCCCGGCTGTTCCTTGAGGATTTCATCGAGGGCTTTGGCGAGGTAATCGGGCTTGAGTCCGGCGGCGCGGACGATTCCCTCGCGGTCCACAATGACGTAGAAGGGCCACCACTGAACGCCCCAGGCGTTGGCGGACTGGTTCTGGACGTCCTGGGCGGTCGGGTATTTCATGCCGGTCTTGCGGGCGGCGTCGGCCATCGGGCCGCCCTTGCCGGTGCGGGTGCAGCAGATGCCCAGGACGACGACGCCCTTGTCCTTGTAGCGGTCCATGATCTCGTTGGTGTGTGGGACGGCCCGGAGACACGGGCCGCACCATGTTGCCCAGAAGTCGATGAGGACGACCTTGCCCTTGAGTTCGGCGAGCGGGGGCGGCGTCTGGCCGAGCCATTCGCCGACCTTGATCGGCGGGGCGGGCTTGCCGACGAGTTTCTGGAGGGCCTTGTAGGACTTGTCGTCGTCGGCCCATGTCCAGTCGCGTTTGAAGGCGGCCTTGGGCTTGGAGGCGGAATCGGACGAGCCGGCGCGAGCCGCCGGTGGGAGGACGAGAATCCCGGCCGAGCAGGCAGCGGCCAACAGGATCGCGGCGGCGACGATGATGTTTCTCATGTGGACATGCTCCAGACTGCGGCAGCGTGCGGGTTGTTTGTCGCGGGCTCGATATACCAATCGACGCTTTTTCGCGCGCACTCTCAGGATGAGCGTAGGCTCCGCGCCGCGCATCACGCGGTTGGATTCACGGGTTCGATGGATTTCTCGGAGAGCCACGTTTCGCGGCCGTCGGCGAGGCGGACGAGGACCCAGCCGGGGCGGCGCTCGACGATGGTGATCTCGACCCCGGCGTGGAGCGGTTCGGTGAAGGAGGGTTCGTAGGCGGCGGCGTCCGGGCCTTTGCGCCCGATCGTCTGTGGTTCGATGATGACGGCGTCGTCGTCGGCGGCGCGGGCGAGGCGGTCGATGATGAGCGAGGTCATCATGGCGAAGGCGACGGCGGCCAGGGCGGCGGCGGGCCACACGCCGCCGATCAGCCGCGGACGCGCCCGGCGGAGAAGCAGCCATCCCCAGGCAAGCGCGTTCGCCGCGAGGAAGATCGCAAAGCGCGTTCGCGGCGCGGTCTCGTCGTGCCAGAAGAGGAGGGCGCGGCGGACGCGCTCCTGCGCGGGGGCGTCGATGCGCGTCGCGACGCGCTGACGCGCGACGGCGAGATTGGCGGCGAGGTTCGCGTCGCTCGGGATGAGTTCGGCGGCACGCCTGTAGTTGAGGATCGCCCGGCCGAGGTCGCCCTTGAGCAGATGCGCGTTGGCGACGTTGTAGTAGACGCGCCCGTTGCGGATGCCGGAGTCGGCGAGGACGCGCTCGTAGCCGGCGACGGCGGCGTCGAGTTCGCGCAACGCGAGGTCGCGGTCGGTATCGAGAGCGGCGGCGCCGGCGCGGAAGTGCTCGGCGGATTCAGCAAGGATGGCACGCGCATCGATCGGTGAGGCGAACGTGAGAGTGGGGAGGAGGAGGAACAATGCGGAAAGCAGGAGATCAAAGAAGCGCCGCGGCAGGCGGGAAGCGGGGGTGGCATGCAACGCCACGCAGTCAAGATGCTGATACTCGGTCGGTTCGCGTGCCTCTTCAGGGCACCGAGAGCCTGCGTGAGAGCCGGAGGACGCGGGTGCCACGGCCGACTGCGCTCGCCGCGGCGACCGAGCAAGCCGCTCGGAAGCGCACCGCTCTCGAATTCTGGTTGCTCCGCCCCTTTGGCGGTCGCCACCGCGACCGTCGCGCGCCGCGGGGGCGGGGAGGAAGACAGAGAGAGATTCGATGGCCCGCAACGAGTGGCTTGCTCGCCGAGCCTCGCCGCGCCACTCGCAACGTCCGTGCGCCCTCCGGGCGGAAAGGCCTACGAATCCTCGATGAGCCGCGAGATGCCGCGGCACCTTGATCGGCTTCCCAAGCACGCTCTGAGAGCCTGTGTGAGGCCCGGAGGATGCGGGTGCCACGGTCAGAGCAGTCGGCGGTGGCGGACGGCCGGGGACGCCCGGCCACGAACCGGTCTCACACAGGGTTGCTCTGTTGAAATGGTCGCACATCGCGCGCGAGTTGCACCCCTTCAGGGTGCGGACAGAGGACTGAAGGGGGCCCATTCCGGGGGCGGCGCTCGAAGACTCGCTCTGCCCCCGGCTATTGAATGCCAGCCTTTCAGGCTGAGGACAGGGCATTTCAACAGAGCAACACAGGGTCTGAGAGTTCAAGACTTGCCCTCCAGCGATTGGTTGAGTTTGGTGAGGAGGGCGTCGGCGTCGGCGCGGAGTTGGGCGGATTCGGCGAGGGGGATATTGCCGAAGAGCGCGGCGTCGCAGCGGCTGAGGAGTTGAAAGAGTGCGTCAGCATCGGCTGGGGCGCGCCGGGCGGCGAGGTCGGCGCATTCGCGGGTGGTCAGAGCCTCGCTCTGCTGGTCGAACTTCGCGGCGATGTACCGGCGCATGGCGGCGGCGACGGCGGCGGGCTCGGAGGCGGCGGCGAGGGCGGCGCGTGCCTCGGCCAGGGCGCGCCGTCGGCGGTTGGCGGGCGCGTTGGCCGAGGCGCGGCGCCGGGCGATGGCGATGCCGACGACGGCGGCGTAGGCGGCGGGAGGCGCGGCGGCGGCCGCGAACGCGACCGGCGTCCGGAACGCCAGCGCGAGGTCGAATGACTGATCGACGAGAAGGCCTTCGCCCTCGTAGTTGAAGCGGATGCCCCCCGCGCGCTCTTCGACAGCAAGGCCGACGGGCGCAGGCCCCTCGCCGACCCTCCCCTCGGCGTCGGCGGCGGTGACAACGCGCGTCTCGCGGACGATGATGGGGATGGGGTCGCTCCGCGCGGCGTCGTACCGGCCGGTCTGCGTGTCGAAATACGGGAGTTCGATCGGCGGAATCTCCTTCACCTCCGGGCTGAGCGCGCGGAGGACTCGGGTGAAGGTTTTCCCGCGGCCTGTGGTGGTTCCCGGCGGATTCTCGGCGGCGACCTTGAAGCCCTCGACGAGGTTGGCCTGACGCTCGAGCGCCGGCGCATCGACGCTGTCGGCGAGGGGACCCTCGACGCGGATGGTGAGCGTGATCGGGTCGCCGACGTTCACTTCGACGGGCGAGGCGGCGGCGGCGATGCGGTACCGGCCGATCAGGCCGTTGAAGTTCGACGGCCGCCCTTCGGTCGGCAGCGGCCTGACGGCGATCGTGAGGGGATTCGAGGGAACGACGGCGCGGCGTGTCTGGTCGCGGTCGAAGATGGACATGGCCTTGCGCGTGATGACCTCGACGCCGGCCGTGGCGGGTCCGATGGTGAACTGCCCGGCCTCGCGCGGGATGATGACGCGCTCGGCGGAGTACGAAGTCATCTGCACGCCGTCGAACGTTGAACTGCCTTGCGTGGCGGGAACAGGCTGCCCGAGAATCTCGAAGGTCGTCTGATCGCGGAACTGCTGCAGGATGTCGGGCTCGCTGACAGGCTCGAACTTAGCCTCGACGCCTGGGATGGTGAAATCAGCAGTCGCGGCGGTGCGGCTCAGTCCCAGGGTGAGTTTCAGCCGGATGGGCTCGCCGATATACGGGGATGGATTATCGATCTCGATGCGGAGGCGGACATCGGGGTCTTCCTGGGGGGGAACGGCGGCGACCCTGAGTTCATTCGTGCGAAGGACATTGCCTGCGGCGCGGACCTCGAATGAGGGGATGGTGATCGAGCCCGGATTCGAGAGGACGAGTTCAAACTGCATGATGTAGGCGGTCTGGGACACGTCCCGCCGCCGCCCGTTGATGATGACGGTGGAATGCGAGGAGATGTCCTGCCCGCCCTTGTATCGCGATTCGAGGCCGGGGACGGTCGGCAGGGTCGGGATCTCTGCCGACGACGAGCCGGCAACGCGAACCTGGAGGATGAAAGCCTCGCCGACGTAGACGCGAGCGGCGCTGAGTTCGGCGGTTACGGAGAGGGGTTGATCCTGACGCGCGAAAGCAGGGGGGGCGACAAAGAGCAGCACGGCGAGGACCGCACGGAGGACACGCCGGGCTGAGAGGCGAGAGGTTTTCGGTCGCGGGGAAGACATTGAGGAGAGTTGCGCTCGGGGCTGTCGGCAGGCCAAAGAATGCACGGAGAGCGTAGAGGGAGGAGATTCACCAGTCCTTTTCGACCGGCCGGTTGCGGGCTCGTTGCAGGCGGAGTTGCTGCTGCTTGTATTCGCGGTCCTTTCGCTCCTTGTCAAGGATGCGCCCGAGGCGGGCGTCCGTCGTCTGGGGCTGGTCTTCGTTTGGATCCATCTGTTCAGCCTCCGGCTGCTGTTGCTCCTGCTGGGGCTGTTGCTGGGGTTGCTCCTGTTCGGGTTGCGGCTGGTCTTCGTCGGAGGGCTGATTCTCCTCGTTTTCCTGATTCTGGTCCTGGTTCTGGGGGCTGCCGAGTTGTTCGAGGGCCTTCTTCAGGTCCTCGGCGGCCTGCTTCTGGTCCTCCTGTGCGGCCGGGAGGTCGCCCTGTTCAATCTTCTGCTGGGCCTGATCCTGCTTCTCGCGGGCGTCCTTGAGGGACTTTGACGCTTGATTCAGTTTCTCCTTCGGATCGGGCGGCTCGCCGGCGCGGTGGGCTTCGGGGGGGCCTTCGGTGCCGTCGTCGGGCTTGTCGGGCTGCTGGTCGGCGCCGGTCTGCTTGCGAAGGTCGTCGAGTTTCTGCTGGGCCTGCTTCGTCTGATCGCTGACCTGCTGCTGCTGGTCCTGGGCTTCCTGTTTCTGCTCCTGATCGTTCTTCTGGTCCGCGGCCCGCTGCTGGTTCTGGTCCGACGCCTGCTGCTGCTCCTTCTGGTTCTTCTCCAGTTGGTCCTTCAGGTCCTTCATCTGCTGCTGCATCCGCTTCATCTGCTCGATCTGCTCGCGCAGGTCCTTGATGGCGCGGCGGGTGAGTTCCAGGTTTCGGGCGGCGTCGGGGTCGGCGGGCGCAAGGTCGAGCGCGCCCCGGAAAAGCGACGCGGCGGATTTGAGAGACTCGAGGGCTTTCTCGGGGTCCTCCGGCGGCTCATTCTGGAGACGCTGAGATTCGATGACGCCGAGGTTGTAGCGCGCGAGCGCGGCGAGATCAGGGTTGCCCGCGGCGGAATCCACCTCCCGGAACAGGCGCTGCGCCAGTTCCGCATCGCCAGACTTGTACGCGGCGACCCCTTGGTTGAAGCGGGCTTCGAGGGACTTCGGATCGGCCTTGGCGGCGCCCTCGTAGGTCTTCAGCGCCTCGGCGTAGTCGCCCGCGCGGTACTGCGTGTTGCCGAGCCGAATCTGATCGTTGGGCGACGCGGCAAGGCATTCACCACAGAGTCGTAGATCCGCCGTGGCGGAGCACAGAGACACGGAGAAAGACAGAAGAAAGGTGATGGGGTGATGGGGTGAGGAGGTGATGGGGTGATAAGGTGATGGGCGAGGGGATGATCGGCGGATGGCGCGGGGGGACGACGCCGCGAACCAATTCCGGAACGGCCAGGGCGCTCGCGCGCGCAGCCCCAGTCTTCTGCCTTTCTCTGTGTTGTCTGTACTCCGCCACGGCGGATCTACGACTCTGTGGTGAATGTCTCTCATCGGGCACGCTCGTTGATGAGGAAGGCGAACGCGAGGAGATTCAGCGCCGCCGCGAGGAAGATCTGGAAACGGTCGATGTGTCGCTCCTGCTGTGTGGTTTCGAGTTCCTTCTGCTCGGCCTGGCGGACCAGTCGTTTGTACACGTCGTCGAGGTCGATGGTTCCTGTGGCGACGTTGAAGTAGACGCCGTCCTTGGACGCCGAGGTGATCTCGCGGAGTGCGGGGGCGTCGAGTTTGGTCAGGACGGTTTCGCCCTGGTATTTCACGGCGGCCTTTTGACCCGTGCGGGGATCGGTGATCTCGATGGGTCGGCCGACCGTCTCGTCGCCGATGCCGATGGCGATGATGCGGACGCCGGCGTCGCCCGCCTTCTTCGCGGCGTCGAGGGGGAAGGACTCGTGGTCTTCGCCGTCGGTGATGAGGATGATGTCCTTGAACGATGGATCGTCCTCCTCGAAGACCTCGTCGAGGCAACGGCGGATGCCGTCGCCGATGAGCGTTCCGCCGCGGGACACCGATTCGATGGAGAGGTCCGAAAGGGCCGTGGCGGCGAAGCCGTAGTCGAGCGTGAGCGGGCACTTCACGACGGCCTCGCCCGCGAAAGCGACGACGGCGACGCGGTCGCCTTGCGCCTGGGCGAGAACGTCCTGCACCCAGATCTTGGCGCGCCCGAGCCGGTTCGGCGCGAGATCCTCAGCGAGCATGCTCTTTGAGACGTCGATGAGGAAGCAGACGTCCCGGCCCTGGCGGCGTACTTCGGACTCAGCCCGGCCCCACTGCGGGCGGGCGAGGGCGAACACGATGAGCGTGATCGCGACGATGATCAGAAGGCCGCGGATCACGGGGCGTGCGACGCTGATCCCCCGGCCCATGAGAGGCAGGAGTCGCGCGTCAATGAACCGGCGCGCCGCGGCCTGCCGGCGCAAAACGCCGTACACAAGAAGAACCGCAAGGACCGGCGCGATCCAGAGGGCGGAGAGGTATTCGTGGGATTCGAGTCGCATGTGTGGGGGATAGTGTGATGGGGTGATGGGGTGATGGGGTGATGGACTGATGGGGTGAAGGGGTGAAGGAGATTCGGGAGTGCGGGGTCGTGGGCGGACTGCGGCTAGGGGTTTCGTCGGAAGACGGTTGCGTTCAGCAGCATGGCCGCGGTCAGCGCGGCGGCGGCTGTCATGGCGAAGGGGGCGTAGCGCTCTTCGTAGGAGGTGTACTCGACGGACTCGATCTCGGTCTTTTCGAGTTCATCGATTGCGGCGTAGGCCCGGCGGAGGGCCTCGCCGTCGGTCGCGCGCCAGTATTGCCCGCCGGTCGAGGCCGCGATTGATTTCATCAGCGCCTCGTCGAAGCCGGTGCCGGGCATGATGGCCTGGCGGATGCCCCCGATGCGGACGACGCCGCCGGATTCGTCGCCGATGCCGATGGCGTAGATCTTGATGCCCCATTCGCGGCAGAGTTGGGCGGCGTCGGCGGCGGCGATTTCGCCGACGTTCTCGTCGCCGTCGGTCAGCAGGACGATGGCCTTGCTCTTGAGGGTGAAGGAGGGGTCTTTCTCGGCTTTGTTGCGCTGGGCGATTTCCTCCTCGGCCTTTTTGAGTCGGGCGGCGGCGAGGGCCAGACCGTCGCCGATCGCCGTGCCGCCTTCCCAGCGATCCTCGGCGAGATCGACGGCGTCGACGAGTTTGACGAGCGTGTCGTGGATGCGGACGAGGGGGCAGACGGTCTCGGGAAACCGGGCGAAGGTTACAAGGCCGATGAGGTCTTCGGGCCGGCCCTTGAGGTCGCTGCCGTTGCCGAGGATGAACTCCTTGAAGACCTGCTTGACGACGTCGATCCGCCGCATGCTCCGGCCTGCGAAGGCGAGGGCGAGTTCCATGCTCTTCGACCGGTCCACGACCATCGTGAGGGCGACGCCCCTGGCGGTCGTGCGGACCTGGCCGATGCCGGTCTGCGGGCGGGCGAGCGCGATGATGAGGGCGCACGACCCGAGGAACGTGAGGAAGCCGGGGAGCCAGGCGAGGCGCCGCCGAAGCGTGGGGCGGAGGCACTCGACCAGGGCGATGGAGGAGTAGGTGATCGCGGGGCGCGCCCGTCCGCGCGACGACCACCACGCGAGCATCGGCACGCCGAGAAGGAGCAGAAGGAGATAGGGCGAGGCGAAAGTCATGCGGCCCTGGCTCCGGCGGGAATCTCGACGAGGCGGGAGGCGTCGCGCGTGCGATCAACGAACTCGCGGACGGTCGCGGCGACCCCCTCGGCCTCGGGAGTGCTGGGGATCACCGCGGCGAACTTCACGAGGTCGCAGTGTGAGAGGAACTTCTTCAAGAGTGCGATGTCGTCCTGCATCAGCACCGGCGATGCGCGGCACTCGGCGAGAAACTCCTCGGTCGTGCGCTCGGGGGCGTGCAGGCCGAAACGGTCCTCGATGTACCGACGGAGGATGAGCGAGGCCTCGGAGTAGAACTCCTCGAAGCGCCCGGATTCGACAAGCCGGCGCTCCATGAGCGCGGCGAGGCGCTCGAGCGCGAGGTCGTGAGCCGGGACAAACACCGGCGGCGGCGGACGCGCCAAGCGGCGCGCGCGGGCACGCAAAGCGAGAACGATCGCCACGAATACAGCGGCGGCAAGGCCGAACACCCACCACACCCACCGCGGCGTCTCCGGCGGCGGATCGACGACCGGCTTGGCGTCGGCAAGGTCCTCCTCGCCGGGCTGGAGAACGGTGGTGATGGTGAGTTTGATTGGTTGCGTTGCGAGAGGCGAGGGAGAAGTCGAGGAAGCAGAGGAGCCTGAGCCGGACCCCTCACCCCCGCCTTCCGCGCTCACGCCGGCAGGAGGGGCAGCACAGGCAATCGTGATCGATGGAAACTCGCACTCGCCCGGCAGGAATGGGTCGAGCGTCCACTCGCGCGTGATGATGGCGGCGCCCGCGTCGGCGGCGCGGCGGTCGGTCCTTTGATCAACGAGAACAAGGTTTTCGGGAAGAAGGTCGGCAAGGTCGATCTCGGCGAGTTCGAGGCCGGGGGCGAGACGCGCTTCGAGGCGGACGGTGATGCGCTGGGCGGTGGTGAGCGATGTGGGCGAGAGCGTAAGGGTTGCGCGGAGAGGGCCGGAATCGCCGAGGGATTGTGTGTGAGGCGGCGATTGGGGCGTGGGAGCATCGTGTTTGCAGGCCGGGAGAACGGCCGCGCAAAGCACGAGGAGCAGACATTGTGCGAGTGGTTTCAACATGCGCGAGGGGCAAGCGGCCGATTCGGATCGCTCGCTTGAATCATGGACGACAGACTCCCAAACGGTTGCGGGTGCCCTGCGTTCATCTGCGTTTCTCCCTTCTCCGGAAGAGTTCAACGAGCGTGTGAACATACGGCTCGTGCGGGGTGATCTCGATCTCATCGACGCCGGCGCGGCGGAGACGGTCCTTGAGTTCCTTGCGCCGGTGGCGCATGAGGGCCTCGAACTCCCGGCGGGCCGATCGGCTGGAGGCGTCCAGCAGGCATCGCCGGCCGGTCTCGGCGTCTTCGAGTTCGATGAGGCCGGCGCGGAGCGCGGGAAGCGACTGCTCGCGCTCGTCGATGACGCGGGCGGCGATGACGTCGTGCCGGCGGGCAAGGAGACGGAGGGAAGCGTCGAGAGGGCTTGTGGAAGCGAAGGCGTCGGAAGCCGCCGCAAAGACGCCGCGACGGCCCTGCGCATCGCGGGCCGCGGCGCCCGGAGGGGGCTCGATGAAATCGGAAACAAGGAAGATGATCGACCGCCGTTTGAGGACGCGGCCGAGGTGATCGAGGGCGGCGGGGATGTCGGTGCCCGATCGGCGGCGCGGCGTGAACTCGAGGAGTTCGCGCAGGATGCGGAGCACATGGGTGCGCCCCTTGGCGGGGGGAACGTAGAGTTCGACGCGATCGGTGAAGATGACGAGGCCGACCTTGTCGTTGTTTTTCGTCGCCGCGAGGGCGACCACGCCGGAGAGTTCCGCCGCCGCCTCGTTCTTCGTCCGCTGCACGCTGCCGAAGCGCCCCGAGGCGGAGAGGTCCACCGCGAGGAGAACGGTCAGTTCGCGTTCCTCGACGTAGCGCTTGATGAACGGCGCCCCTTGGCGCGCTGTAACGTTCCAGTCGATGTTGCGCACGTCGTCGCCCGGCTGGTACTCCCGCACCTCGGAGAACTCCATGCCCCGCCCCCGAAAGGCGGAGGAATACTCGCCCGAGAAGACCTCGGAGACCGACCGCCGCATGGCGATCTCGAGCTCGCGGACCTTTCGCATGAGTTCTTCGGTCAGCATGCGGGATTCACCACGGAGAGCACGGCGGGACACGGAGGAGGACGATTGGACTCAGAGCCTGTGTTGCTCTGTTGAAATGGCCGCGCATCGCGCACGGGTCGCACCCTTTCAGGGTGCAGACAGAGGGCTGGAGGGGGCCCGTACCGGGGGCGGCGCCCGCCGCGGCGGATCTTCGACTCGAAGACTCGCTCTGCCCCCGTCTATTGAATGCCAGCCTTTCAGGCTGAGGAACTGGCATTTCAACAGAGCAAGCCTGTGTGAGAACCGGGAAAGCGGGTGCCACGGCCAGCGCAGTCGGCCGTTGCGGTCGGCCAGGGACGCCCGCCACGGCCGACTGCGCTGGCCGTGGCACCCGAGTGGGGCCGAGATTGAAAGAAAGCGAGCCGACCCACGGCACACCGGCGGACGGATTGTGGTATTCCCGCGTGATTGTCGCAGGCTTGTTGTCTTCACTCTCTGTCTTCCTCTGCATTCCACTGGATCTCACGGCACGGCCACTCCGTCGAGGATGCGCTTCACGATGTCATCGGAGGTCAATCTCTCGGCCTCGGCCTCGTAGGTGGGGATGATGCGGTGCCGGAGAATGTCGGGGGCGATGCTCTTCACGTCCTGCGGCGTCACGAAGCCGCGGCCGTCGAGGAATGCGTGAGCGCGGGCGGCCACGGTGAGGGCGATGGTCGCCCGAGGCGAGGCGCCGAACTCGATCAGCCGCTTCGCATCGATCTTGTACGCCTCGGGCGAGCGCGTCGCTTGTACGAGATCGACGACGTAATCCTTCACCTTGTCATCGACATAGATCCGCTCCACGACGCCCTTGGATTGCTGGATCTCGTCGAGAGAGACGACAGGCTCGACGGTCGGCCCGCCGCCGGGGACGGACATCCGGTCGAGAACGCGGCGCTCCTCCTGCTTGCTGGGGTAGGACACCTTGAGTTTCAACATGAAACGGTCCACCTGTGCCTCGGGAAGCGGGTAGGTGCCTTCCTGTTCGATGGGGTTCTGGGTCGCGAGGACGAGGAAGGGAGAAGGGAGCGGATGGGTCTCGTCGCCGATGGTTACCTGCCGCTCCTGCATGGCTTCGAGAAGGGCGCTCTGAACCTTGGCGGGAGCGCGGTTGATCTCGTCCGCGAGGACGATATTGGCGAAGATGGGGCCTTTGCGGGGAGTGAACACGCCCTCGCGTGGGTTGTAGATGAGGGTGCCGACGAGGTCGGCCGGGAGCAGGTCCGGCGTGAACTGGATGCGAGCGAACTTCGCGTGGATGGCCCGCGCGAGCGTGCTGACGGTAAGGGTTTTGGCAAGCCCGGGGACGCCTTCGAGAAGAACGTGCCCGTTGCAGAGCAGCCCGATCATCAGGCGGTCGATCATGTGCCGCTGCCCGACGATGACACGCTCGACGGCGGCGATGAGGGTCTGCACGGCGTTGCTGTGCTGCTCAACGGTCTTGGCGATCGAGTGAACGTCGGTCGTCATGGGGGGTCCTTCGGCAAGGAAACAGTGTGGCATTCCCGACAAGCCTCACCGTTTGCTCAAAGCAGCAACCGGTGGTACGGGGGGGTGTTGTACCAATGACGCGGGACAAGGCGGCAGCCGTCGGGCAGGATAATGTCGGGGTTCGGATTGGGAAGGAGTTTGGGCTTGGGCCGCCTGCCGGCAACGCCAAGGATTCAAACCCGCTCCCCCCTGACATCACGCTGGAAATCCCGGCATTCCGCCGCGTAGCGACGCACGGTTGTTGCCGGACCCCGCCGGATTCGGCGCGGGTCTGGAATGGGCTTGTGTCTTCACTCCGGATGCCTTGGGAATGTACGGGGAACGCCGAACCTTGCTGCTCCCCGGGCATGATGTCGGTCGGCAGGGCGGCCGCCGGGGCAATCGCGTCATCGTGGTCGCCCCGGTCTCGCCGGCTTGGCAGCGAGGCCGGGCGGGGTTGCAAGTGCGGCCCGGCCTTGCCGCGGCGGGACCGGGGCTCCCATATTGATAACGCGATTGCTCTGGAACGGCCGCAGGCGCATGGAGACGACGCCGGAGAAGGCTCATCGCGCGAGTGATTCGAGCGACTGGCGTGCCGCGTTCCGAACCACTGCGCTTTGGCTCGGTTCATTGAGGAGGCGCTCGATCGTGTTGAGGAGGTCCGGATTGCGACGGACGCGGAGCGCGTTGGCGGCCACGATCAGCGCGTTCCGTTTCCACATGTCGAGTTTGGCGCGTTTGAGGGATGAGCCGGAGAGGGCCCGTCGGCGGTCGTCTTCGGTCCAGTTGAGGACTTCGAGGAGGTCGATGGAGGCGCGGCGCGGGCTATAGGAGGGATTCGGAGCCGCGGCGGGCGAACCCCCTCCCTTGCGGTCGGGGTTCCATGGTCTTTCTCGGTTATGCGGGCAGACCTCCTGGCAGATGTCGCAGCCGAAGATCCAGTCGCCGATCGGCTCGTGGAACTCGGGGTCGATGGGGCCGCGATGCTCGATGGTGAGAAAACTGATGCATCGGCGGGCGTCGATGCTGTAGGGCGTGATGGCGTGCGTCGGGCAGGCATCGATGCAGCGCGTGCATGTGCCGCAGTGATCGGGCATCGGCCGCTGTTCCGGAGGCGGGGCGACATCGAGCGTCGTGATGACTCCGCCGAGGAAGAGATACGACCCGATATCCGGATGGATGAGGAGCGTGTGCTTGCCGATCCAACCGAGGCCGGCGCGGGCGGCGTGCTCGCGCTCGAGGACGGGGGCGGTGTCCACGAACGCACGGAACTGCTCGGCGGGATGTTCGGCGCGGAGCGCATCGCAGAGTTGATGCAGGCGCTCCTTCATCGCCTCGTGATAGTCGGCCCCCTGCGCGTAGCGGGCGATGCGGCCGGAAGGTGTCGAGGTGTCGCGGTGCCGAGGCGCCGACGGAGAGGCGTAAACGTCGGCGACCATGATGATGGACCTCGCGCCTTGGACGAGTTGTCGAGGGTCCATGCGCTGCTCTGTGTTGCGCGTGAGCCATTCCATCGAGCCGTGCTTGCCCTCGGCGAGCCAGCGCACGAGTTCATCCCGCCGGTCGGTCGGCTTCGCCGGAGCGATGCCGGCGAGTGCGAACCCGAGGGACTCGCATCGGCGAATGATGTCCTGCGCGGCGACCACGCCGTCATGCTACGGGGTGGGGTCATCCGGGCGCGCGGGTTGATGTGAAGAAAGGCAGGAGGCAGAAGGCAGGAGGCATGAGCCGGTCGGGGCTCTTTTCCCGATCCTCAGGCCCGGGCCGCGGGCGCCGCGGATTGGAACGCCGGGGCCCGGTAGCGCGGCGAGAGCGGACCGATCCATTCGGTAAGCGTGCCGAGGGCCTGCGGGAGAACCTCCTCAGCCCGCGAGAGTTCGGGAAGCCACGCGCGATCCCACGTGACAACCGCCCAGGGATCGGTCCCCCACTGCTCATCGGCGTCGCGTGCGGCGGCGACGATATCGCGCAGCGGCACATCGCCCTCGCCGAGTCGGCAAGGCCGACCCTTGCGCGTATCGCGGATACGAAGGACGCGAAGCCATCGGCCCAGCGCGGCCGCGCCCTCGCAGGGGCATTCGCCGGCCGCGTGCGCGGTCGCGGGGTCGTACGCCGCGGCGAGTTGCGGCAGGCTGATTCGCCTGACGATCTCAACAAGGTCGGCGGCGCGGGGGAACGAGCCGCCGTTCTCGATGAGGACCGAAACGTCGCGGTTGCGGGCGAAGTCGCAGACGCGCGCCAGGCGGTCGCAGACGCGACGCAGCAGGCTCGACCGCGATTCGCCGGGCGGGCCTTCAAAGGCGAAGACGCGAAGGGACCTCGCGTCGATGTCGCTCGCGACCTGCACCATGTGCTTGCCCTCGTTGATCGACGCCTCCCGCTCGGGAAGCAGCCAGCCGAGAACGGGCGGAAAGATCGGCGCGTCGAAGCGCACTCCCGAGGCGACGCCCGCGATCTCGACGCCGGATTCGCGGAACAGGTCGCGGACCTTCCCAGGCGCCGTCAAGGCGGGGTCGCAGGCGAACGTTGAGCCGCCCTCGCCGAAGGAGCGGAGTTCCACGCCGAGGTACCCCCACTCCTCGGCGGAACGGGCGACGCGGTCAAGCGTCCAGGCCGGACAGGCCACGGTAGAGAAGGCGGGGCGAAGCATGGGGAGATAGTAGCGATGCAGAATCCGGTCGAGGGGCCGGGCAGATGTCGCGTCCGGGGCAATCGCAAGATCGGTGAACGCCGAGGCTGAGAAGTCCGCGACGAAGCCTCGGATTCGTCGCCCGTGAAATCCGAGGCTTCGCGGACTCAGCCTCGGCGTCCAAAGATCGAGATAATTCGATTGTCCTGCATAGCCATGCCGCACGCGGGCAGCGCGACTCATCCGGGATAGCCGCTTCAAGATCACGATGCAACCGGGAGAAGCAGACGCGTTGCGTAGCGAATCCCGCGTTCGAGATATTCCGTGTCAAGGCGCCGCCGCTTCCCCCCACCTCTTCCCGATTGCATGTTCAACCTTCAGCAGGTCCAGCAGCCGGGCCGCCACGAAGTCCACGATCTCGTCCACGGCCT
>CAZBDZ010000029.1:0-38320 GCA_964490785.1 uncultured Phycisphaeraceae bacterium | reverse complement strand
CTGGCCCGCGGAGTTCGCGGAGGGGTTCGAGGGGGCGGACGACCCGGCGGGGGTGGTGGCCGTCGCGATGCGGCGCCGGGACCAGCCGGACCTGAACTGGCATAGTCCGTGGCATGGAGGCGGAGGCGGGACTCCCGGGACGGGCCCGATGTGCCCGATGAAGTTCTGCCGGGCTCCCGGCGGAGGCGGCGCGCACGCTGGCGCTGAAGGCGGCGACGAGGGCGGGACCGGGTGCGGGACGTCGTGTTCGTGCAACCCGTGCGACCCGGCGTGTGGCGGGAGCCCTTGCGCGCCTCCTTGCGGCAGTCAGTGCAGCCCGGGGTGCGGAGACCCGTGCGCGCCGCCCTGCGGAGATCCGTGCGGCCCGGGCTGCGACCCGTGCGGGGCGCTATGCAGCTCTCGCGATTGTCTTCCGCCTGAGTGCTTTGCGGACTGCCATGCCTTCCCTGACCAGTGCCGCGCCTGCGAGAGCGAATGCTTGCCCTGTGATCCGAGTTGCGATTCGTCTGGCTCGTACTTCGTGGAGCTCGCGCTGGAATCCGCGATCATAGAGCCGGATTCACTCAGCGACCGAGACCCGCCGTCGGCTCGGTTTGCTTATGTGGCATGGGCCAATGATGACGATGATGATCTGGACGGGAAGCCCGATTACATGGAGGGTCGCGCCGGCGTTCCGGATTCGTGCGATGGGGAGGATGACTTTATCCGCATCTGGATTGGCGGGAGTTACTGCGGCGCGCAACATGAATGGTCGATTGCGGCCTATACCCATTGGGCGTCGAACTATGTTGACCCGGTGGGGAGTTCCCACCTCAGGTACAACGCCGAGCCGGCGGGCCGGTTCTGGTACCGCGTTGACTTGGAAGGTCTCGTTGACCTCCTCTGGTCGAATGCGGCGGAGCCGCGCTGGCGGGTCGATCTTGCGCCCGAGAAACTCATCGACGGTGTGCGCTACCGTGCGCTGCCGACCATGCCCGGATTCGCCAATGCCGAGCAACCTCCCGCCTTGCATCCGTTTGTGGCAAGGTATGCCATCAACGGCGATCCGAGGGATTGGGCCGACATGTTGTACTTCGAGCCGTTTCCACGGCCGCGCCGTCCGGAGGCCGTGTGGTCCTCCACTCGTGTGGTGCTGACGGTGTCTTCTATGAATCCCGGTGGACGCACATATGTCGCAGGGGGGATCCATGGCCTCTTTGTTGGTGCGGAGGCCTTGGACCTGCAGGGGTGGGGACCAACTCTCGGCGCAAACGGGAATCCAGGGCTGACCATCCACGATTTCGACTCGGAGGGTGTTCCAACGCGAGACTGGCGCGTCGGCGGGGCGATCACGGATGGCGCGAGCCTCGTTCTGTTCCGATACCTGACGCCGGAAACGCCGTGGTACCACGATCCGGACCTCGTTAGCCCGTTGATCGTTCGGATGACAAAGCGGGGCCCTTCCCGCGACAACGACTACTTGACGGTTGGCCCACAGGTCGCCGGTAGTCTCTATGCGCCGAATCCAACCTCGCTTCCGCCGATTCCCGTGCCCGGCAGCGCCAATGCTCAAACCTGGATCCAGATGACGGGCGACAAGGCGTTCTACCTGCCGCCTGACTCGTATCTCGACCCCGCCCACACCAGCGGCGGCGAGGCGAACTCGCACAACAGCGAGGAGGTGTGCCGGATGTCGATGATCGGCACGCTCCCCAACGGGCATCGTCTTGTCGGCGGCCGATCGTTCGCGCTGCGCCGGCCGCCCATTGTGCTGGTGCATGGAATCTTGAGCGATCCGGACGTATGGGACACGACTCTGTGGAACGAGGTCGGCAGCCCCGTGCCGACGAGGCTGTACAAAGTGGACTACTCGGCGACGAACATGAAGGGATTCTCGGAGAACTACCCGGCGCTGGTATCGATGATCAGCAAGGCCATCCAGGAATACCGGTCCTCGGACGACGAGGGGCACTTTGCAGGCCGCGGATTCCACGGCATCCGCTACGCGGCGACGCGCGCCGATGTCGTTGGGCACAGTCAAGGAGGACAACTTGCGCGGTGGTACATCGCGGACACTTCCGCTTTCGGTGTTGCCGTGCCTCGCGGGGGCGGCTGGCAATTGGCGATCGACAACTTCCGCGCGATCGGCGACTCGGGTTTCCGCTGGCCGTACCTGCGGCCCGACAACTGGGGGGCCGGGAGCGTTCGCAGGTTGATCACGCTCAACTCGCCTTTTCGAGGGTCTCCGATCGCGGGTGGACTCAGTTCAAACGCAGTCGCTCCGACTTTGAGATTGAGCAATTTTGTCGCGAAGCGGACAATTGGAGGCGATCCGATTACCAGCCAACTTGTTGATTCCCTGCAGGCCTCACTTGAGCCGACCTGTCTGGCCGATCTCGCTCCGGGGTCATTGGCATATGCCATGCTGAGGTCTGCGCAATACCCATCGAGTTTCAGGAGGCTCTACTGGCACCCTGTCGCTTCGCGAGTGCGAGATACATTAGGGTTTGATCCTCCGGAGGAGTGGCGGTACACCTCATCGATTGAACGTCTAGCGACATCGACAGCAACGAATGCCTCGCAGTTGGTCCGGGCGGACAACAGTGATTGGGTTGTGTCGGTGTGCTCGCAATGGAACCTGCCCGAAGTCCAGCCCGGCCCGTGCCAATCTGACGTTCGCAGCCTGTTCATGGGAATGCCCCACTCATCCATCCGTTTCGGAGGCGTGCTCCGAATGAAGGGGCCGACGGCAGCCCCCGAGGTTCGGGATCTGGTTCAGAGCCTGTTGTCGTCGCCTCTGGACGCTCGTTTCGATTCAACGTGGAGTCTCGGCCAATGACCATTCATCGAATCGGTTTCATGAGGATGTTGTCGGTCGCGCTCGTGTCCTTGATCTTGAGCGCTGACAATGCCGCAGCGCGTGAAACTCGCCTCATCACCGTAACCTGCGCGGCACGCGACCAAGGGGGCGAGCCGCTTCTTAACTTGCCGATCGTGCTCGAATCCAGCGCCGGTGCCGTCGCGACGGGGACGACCAACTCGGACGGCGTGGCGGTACTGAGCGGTGCGGTCCCAGTGGCGGACCCAGTGGTGGGAATCGCGACGAGCGGGGGCGATCTGCTTGGCTTGTCCGAGGACGAGCGAGATACGCTTCTCGGGACGAACATCCCCAGATTCCTCCACAGTTGCTTTGAAATGGAGTACACGATCGACCTCGATCCCAGTGTTGCCGATTATTCGATCGAGATCGCCGCCCAAGGCTGCGTGTCGATTTCATTGTCCTCGGTGGATCAAGCGGGAACGCCGATTCTCTGCGCAGCGTGCTCGTCCATTGCAGAGCCGGAGGAATCGCGGATGGCGGCCGCCACGGCCTTCGTTCTGCGCACGGCCCATGCCCGGCCCGGCTTCGTCTACTTGACTTCGACTCAACGAGCATCGCTTCTGCGAGTCTCCCAAGCCCAATCCGCGACGGACATTGACTTGGGGGCCATGATGCTCGGCCCGCGCACGAACTCCGGCACGCTGACGATCACGACGACGAGAGTTGGCGAGTTGATTGCCGCTCTGCGCCAGTTCTACTTCGCCGGATTCGTGCTCGTTTCGATGGACGGCACGGACCTGTATCCAGTCGATCGGGAGTTCCTTCGAGATGGGGAGGGGAACTACGTTCTCCGCGCGCTGTCGGTTCCGGTACCGGCCGGCACGTTCTATGTGGTGCCTACGGGCTTTCTCGGACCCGCGTGGGCGCGGGCGCTGCTCGACGCAATCGCGGCGGAGGCCGATCTGACCAACAGCGGAGTGCCGACGGTTACGATCGAGCCCAACGGTTCGGCGAGCGTATCTATCGACGTGATGGCCGCCTACCAAGCCCTCTTCCGGCTCCGTCGGTATTCGACGCCTCAGTGATCCGGTCGTCGGTTGGCAGGCGATTTGGCGCGGACGCTTGGCGACTTTGTTCCTGCCGGCGTTCGGGTTCCTCTCGCCCAGTTCGGCGAGCAGACGGCGACGCTGTACATCGAGGCGGTGAACGGACAGCCGCGGCCGGAGACCATCCGGATCACGGTGCGCACGCCTGCCGGCGACGTGCTCGCGCACGACGAGGTCTCGGTGCAGGCGTTCGATCCGCTGGTCGGGCTCGACGCGGACGTACAGATCGAGGGCTACGGGATCATCCGCGGGTCGTCCGTCGGCACGGCGGGGAACGACATCATCTTCGTGCCGCCCGGATCGTCGGAAGTCCACGGGTACGACGGCGACGACATCATCGTCGCGGGGCCGGGGGACATGACGATTCACGCGGGGTATGGGAGCGACGTCGTGTTCGCGTCGCTGGTGGGGCACAAGGTGATCTTCCTCGAGGACTTGGACGAGACGATCCCGCCGGCCCGGCCCGAGTCGGCTCGCGGGGGCGTGGGCGGGGAGCGGAGCGAGTCCCTTGACGACGCGCCCATCACCACCGTGAGCGTTCGCCGGGCGTATGCGCTGCTCTTTGGCGAGAACGACCCGTGGCTTGACTATTTCGATCGGGCGGGCGGCGAGGTGCGCGCCGTGGCCTACACGCTTGTCCCGGCGGGCGAGGTCGGCATGTGGTGCGAGCGCGACGCGCCGGGCGAGGAAGGCAAGAAGGTCACCATCACGTTCGGACTGCACCCGCCGCCCGCGTCGCCGTTTGAGGTAGCGGCGGCGGTGCGTGAGCGGATTCTGGACCTCGCCGGCCGCGGGTCCGACGACCCGTGCGGGCTGCGCCGGCAGTTCGAAGGTGTTGTGGGAGATGCCATCGCCGTGGGCCTGGCGCGCCGGCAGGTGCATGAGGATCCGGATCATCCGCTGCAGACCTACGCCGAGCTGCGTCAGGCCGCCTTCGACGATGCGGTGGCCTGCACGGCCGCCATCAGCAACATCTACATCTCGTCGATCGGCCTCGTGAGCGAGGGGGCGGACTTTGTTCTGACGATCAATGACCTGTTCGAAGGGCGTTACACGTCGGCGGTGGCACTACTGCCATTCATCTCGGCGCCGATGGTGAACAACACGTACCGGTGCATTCTCCGTGGGGTCGACAGTGCGCCGCTCATCCGAAAAGTCGGCGAGGTGTGCGAGCACTTCCCGGGCCTCGGCTGGATCTACCAGAGGCGGATGAACATCCGATTCGGAACGCCGAATGCGGACGGCTTCGCGACCGTTGTGCTCGGGAAGGGGCAGCGGACATTGCCTCCCAACACAGACGTTCATGCCGCGGCATGCGAGACGCTTGCGTTCCAGTGGGCGAACCAGGGCGGGTTTGAGTACGTGGTGATGAACCGGACGACGCACACATGCACGGGGATCCCGGGTCTTGGCGACGCGGCCGACCTGCGGGTGGATGTGTTCGGGGTTATGAGGGGAGCGGATGGACAGCCGAGGTTCGTCCTGCGAGAGTACCGGTCGGGGACGCAAACGCAACAGGAATTGAGGGCCAAACTGGACCACATCAAGGATGTACTCGCGAGCAAGGGCTTTCCCGAGGATAATATCGACATCGATGTTCTGGAGCTGTCCCAGTGAGTGAGGAGTTTCCTCGAACGAATCTTGTGGCTCTCGGAATCGGCTGCGAGCGGAAGCACTCACGAGAGATCGCCACCGTCTGGGCCGGGAATGGCTGCGTCTGGGATGGGGCCACTCTCCGATCCGCGTACGACCTCGTGGTGAAATCGTGGTGCGACGCGGGTCTGGAGCCGCATCGGCTGGCGGCGCTCGCGCCGGGTGTCGGGAAGAGGTATGGGGCGTTCAAGCAAAAGCGGCGCTTCGTCGAGCGCGCCGATGTCGAGCAGGTCAAACACTTCGAGATCGTGCGACTGCAGCCCGGCGGCAGGAGCGAGTTGTCCGAGTGGGAACTTGATGCCACGCTGAGTACGAATGGGGACATGCTTATTATGGTGGGATGTGTGCCTTCGCTGGTGCCGGCCGGGGTCGCCGTGACGGCGGGCATCGCTCGGCGACTGCTGGTGCTGACCCGATGTTCGTACGGATGGATGATGCGTCAGCCGTTGCTGTTCACTCCGGGAGGCTACGCCTACGGCCTGACCGTCGAGATGGCGGCGGATCAGAGACCTCGGGATCATCGGAAGAATATCCAATGCTGGGGCTGGAGGCGCAAGTGGATCGAGAGGGACAAGACGAATCGGCTGCTCGACGCGGGCATCCTCCGCGACATCTTCCCGGAGAACTACCTCGGCCGGACGCATCTCGCCGCGAAACTCGGGCACACACGCACGACTCTAAGGGAGTGGATCGAGGCCGAACCCGGGGGGCGCGGAGCGCTCGAACCCTTCTCCGACATCCTCACCAAGTGGATTCCGCCGATTGAGAAGATCCCGCAGATCCGCGAGGAGCTCTACCGCGCGGGCAGGGTCTACTACTGGCGATGGGAGAACGTCTATGGTCTGCCCGATGGGTCATACGCGAGTACCGATCTCCATTATCGCCCCGACCTCTCCGCCCCCTGGGAGGCGCCCGAGCCTATTCCCGAGATTTACCGCGCCGACTACTGGAAGGACAAGGACCCGGGGCTAACATATTAGATCGATCGGCGAGCCGCCGATCAGTAGGGAGGGATGGCACGATGAGCCTCTTTGGTTTTCTCCGCCGCGGCTCGACATCGAAGGGCGGCACGCAATCGGTCGGGCACGGGGCGCACCGCGCCGAGATGCCGCCGGCGCCCGACAACGCGCCGGATCTCGCTCGGATGATCGCGCAGGACGCGGTTCGGCAGTTGACCGCGCTTGAGCGTGTGGACCTCGACTACACGCCGATGAGCCTGACGATTGTGGATCAGATCCTCGACCGTTGCTCCGCGCGGGGCATGCGGTCGGCGAATCAGAACGGGCTGGTCCTCGGGCTCGGGTGCTACTTCGGCGAAGTTGTCCGGCGCCACTCCGGGGGAAAGGCCTGTTGGGTCTTTCACAAGGATACGCCCATGGCCGACGTTCCGATGTATCCCCCGAACTTCCTCCACCTCACGGTTCCCGTCGCCGACGGCGACCAGTTCATCAACGTCTTCAACAAGATCATCGCGCGGCTCGACGGCGACCCCCCGGGGGGCACGAGCGTCGCCGGCTATTACAAAGCAGTTACGTCGCCGTGTCTCAGAGAGAAGCCGCGGGATTGACCGGGCTCGGCGATCTCCGAACCGGAATCACTTCGCGCAGGCGCGCGTCAGGCGATCGCGCAGCGCGTCCCAGAGCGGACCTTCGCCTGTCGGGCGCTCGATGAGGATCAGGGCGGGGCGGAGCGCGTCGGCCTCGTGCAGCGCGGCGTAGAGCCGCGAGGCGTAGGCGGGCGCATCCAGCGGAAGGCGGATGAGCGCATGCGGCGGGTGGACGGCGCGGGCGCGTGCGTGCGTCAGGACAACGGCGGAGCCTGGGGCGGCGTCGAGGACCTCGGGCCAATCCACGGCGTCGAAGAGTCGCGCCGGCGCGGCGGGGGCATAGTGCCGTTCGAGCAGCCCGGGCGAAGGCAGAGGCGCATCGGCCGGCACGGGTGAATCAAGAGTCTCGACGCGGCGGCCAAGGACTGCTTCAATCTCGGCGGGCGTGATGACGCCTCGGCGGAGGACGCGAGGCGTTTCGTCCGCGAGGCTTAGGACCGTCGATTCAATTCCCGTGCGGCAGGGTCCGCCGTCGAGGAGGAGCATCTCGCCTGTATCGAGGGCCTGGCGGAACGCGGCGGCGACGTGCTCGGCACGCGTGGGGCTGATCGACCCGGAGCGATTGGCGCTCGGCCCGACGATCGGGCCGGCGAAGGCGCGGATGAGCGCGAGGGCGACGGGGTGGTCCGGGCATCGCACGCCGACGGTCCGGCCGCCGGCGACGACAGCGGGGGGGATGCACGGGGCTTTCGGCAGGACGATGGTGAGCGGGCCGGGCCAGAAGGTCGCGGCGAGCGCGTCGGCGTCGGCGGGCCACGCGGAGGCGACGCGGCGGGCCATCGCGGCGTCCGCGACGTGGACGATCAGCGGGTTGTTCGCCGGCCGACCCTTGAGCGCGAAGACGCGCGCGACGGCGTCGGCGTCGAGTGCGTCGGCCCCAAGGCCGTAGACCGTCTCGGTCGGAAACGCGACAACGCCCCCGGCGCGAAGGCGCTCCGCGGCGGCGGCGATCAGGGCTGGGTCGGGCGAACGCATGGGGGGTAAACGCGGAGGAAGACGGAGAACGGCGGAGCGTGAAAACGCAAGACCCGGCACAAGTCGAAATGAGGATTGATCATAGGAAGTTGAACATCAGCGCGATGCGACAACTCAGCCCTTGACCGTCTTTCTCCGCGTTCAGATCCGATCACCGCGCCGGGCCGGTGTTGGCGTTCGCGTCGGGGACGATGAAGTCGATGCGGTTGCGTTCGAGCGCGGTCCCGGTTGAGGCGGCGAGGTCGGTCAGGGAGATGTTGTAGTCCGTGAGGGCCTGCTGCTCGGCGGACTCGGCCTGGGCGAGGGCCTCCTGCCGGCGGAACTTGAGGTCGAGGAAGTCGGGCGTGAGCGACTGGATCGTCTTTTCCTGGACGAGGAGCGTGCGGAGGTTCTCCGCCGCGGCGAGGCGCGAGGCGCGGGTCTGCTCGATCAGTTGATAGTTCGTCGTAACATTGCGGAGCGAGGCCTTGACTTCGAGGACGGCCTGCTGCACGGCGCGGCGGTATTCGACCGCCGAGCGCGAGCGTTCGAGTTGGCGGGCGCGGTACTCGGCCTCCGGGCCGCGGTTCCCGATCGGCTGCTCGAAGACCGCGGCGAGGAGGAAATCGACGAAGCGCGACTCGCCGATCTGCTCGTAGGCGTCGTCGGTCTCTCGCGCGAGGCCTTGGAACCGCGTGCGGAAGGACATGTCGAGGATCGGCAGGCGGGCGTTGTCCGCGACCGTCTGGCGGATCGAGGCGTCGTCGATCGCCAGGAGCGCCTGCTGCACCTCGGGGCGGCTGCGGAGCGCCTGCGTCGCGCTGTCGAGCAGGCTGAAGCGGATGGGCGCTTCCGGGGCGTCGTCGGTGGGGAGGAGGAGGGTCTCGCTGCCGACGGTGAGTTCGTCGTCGTTGACGAGGGCCTTGAGCGCGTCGGAGCGCTGGCGGAGGATGTTCTCGGCGCGGATGACGTCGGCCCGACGGCGTTCGACGGTGGCGACGGCGTCGGAGTATTCGGCCGGTTTGACGTCGAAGGAGAGGCGGCTGGCGAGGACTTCGCGCGTCTCCACGCCGCGCTCGAGGAGTCGGCGGCGGATCTGGAGTTCGCGGTAGGCCTGGGCGAGGCGCCAGTACGCGCGCTCCGACTCTGAGACGACGCCGATGAGCCGAGCCTTGTAGTCGAGGATCGTTCGGCGTTCGGTGTTCTCGGCGAGGCGGACCTCGGCGAGGGCCGTGGCGGACCCCGCGCCGCGGAGCAGCGGCTGGGCGAGTTCGATGTCGAGCGTGGCGCGCTCGGAGGGGTCGGGCGACAGAGACGTGCCGGGGGTGCTGTCGTCGGTGTAGGTCTGGCTCTGACTGATGCTGAGCGTTCCGCCGGTGGTCAAGGGCTTGCGGATGCCGGTTTCGTAGCGGACGGACTGGGTTTGGCGCACGTCAACAGGCACGGCCCCGACGAATGTGGCGATCTGCGGGGCGTCCGTCGCGCTCCAATCGACCCCGCCGAAGAAGGTCCAATCAAATGCGGCGCGGGCCGCGACGGTGCGGGCCTCGCTGATGGCGGGTTCGAAGCGGGCGCCCTGTACGTCGAGATTCTGCCGGGCGGCGCGCATGACGGCCTGCTGGAGATCGATCTGAAAGAGCGGCGCCGGTTCGCCGAGGAGCCCGGGGCCGATGGACGGGGCGGCTCCGGCATAGGCCTTCGGCCCGGCCATGGCTTCGAGTTCCTGCATCCGCTCGGGGGGAAAGGACAACTCCGAGGCCGAGCGATGAAGTTCCGCGGATTCCGGGCGTTGCTCGGCTTCCCGGAGTTCCCGGCGGGCGCTCTCGATCACGGAGGCCTTGAGCGATTCGGTGGACTCGCGGGCCAGCGGCGACGAACACCCCGCCGCCGCGAGAAGCGCGACGATCAGGCTTATCGATAGGAGCGGGAGGGGAAGGCGGCGCATGGGCCGGGGAGTATCAATGCTCAGGCGGTTCAGGTCAAAGCGGGCGGTGGTACGATCAATAGAGGCCCACACCCCCGGGTCCGTTTCGGCACAACGGATCGGCGGGCGGGTGTTGTTCCAGGAAGGATGGCGGTCATGCGCAGCGTACTCCCGGTCGGTACTCGCCGATTCCGGTCAATCGTCAGGACGGCTTTCGCGGCGACGGTCATCGCGGCGACTCCGTTGGCCGCGTGGGCTCAAGGCGCGCCGGCGTTTCCAAGGATGATCGTTCCCGCGTCCGACGGCGTGGCGATGCGCTGCGGGCCGGGGGCGGCGTGGTACCCGGTGGCGACGCTCAAGCCCGGAACGGTCCTCAAGGCCGATGCGGATGTGGAGGGATGGCTCCGCGTGGAATACCTGCCGGGGATGAACGCGGTGGTCAAGGCGGATGAATGCACGCTGAAGGAGGCGGACGGCAAGGTCGTACTGTCGAATCGCTCGCGCCTGAGGGCGCTGAGCCAGGCGGACCCGATCTTCGACGAGTCATTCAAGGCGGTGTTCGAGGAGATGCTGAACCCCGGCCTGGAGATGAAACTGGTCGGCCCGATCAAGAACCGCGCGGGGGCGATCGCGGGCTACATCGTCGTTCCGCCGGCGGGGGCGAAGGGATACGTATCGGCGAGGGAAGTGCGCGAGGCCAAGCCGGAGGAGATGGCCGCCGCGGCCAAGCCCGTCGAGTTGGCCCAGCCCGCGACTCCTCCTTCGACGCCGGCGCCTCAGCCCAGCGCCCCGATCGCGGCCCAGCCGACGCCAACCGAGGCTTCGCCGGTCGCCCCGCCCACGCCACAGCCGAGCGACGCGGCGGCGCCCGAACCCACTCCAACGATTCCCGCCGAACCGGTGAAGCAGGCCGAGACGCCTCCGCCCCCGCCGCCCCCTTCGCCGAAGGGACCGACAATCCGTCAGTTGGACCGCGCGTTCGACGACCTGATGAAGCAGCCGCTCGCTGATGCGGACCCGCAGGAACTGATCGAGCAGTACAACCAGTTCGGCGATTCGATCGCGGGCGAGCCGGGGACGGGGCGGACGTTGAAATACATCGATACGCGCGTGCAGTTGCTCAAGTTGCGGCAGCGGACCCGCGACCTGCTCCCTGAAATCCAGGCTCTTGAGGACGCGACGAAGAACGCGGCCGACAAATACCGCCTCACGATCGACCGCCTCATCGCCAACCGCGAGTACAAGGTCGTCGGCCGGCTTTATCCCAGCACGGTGTACGACGGGACGCGCCTGCCCCAGATGTATCGACTTGTAACAATCGACCCCGGCGTGAAGTCCACGCTTGCCTACGTCATCCCGGTCCCCGAGTTCCAACTGGAGCAGAAGGTGGGCGCGGTCGTGGGCATCCTCGGCGAAGGCAAGGTCGAGCCGCACGCAATGGTGGAGATTGTTACGCCGACCACCGTGGACGTGCTCCGTCCCGCAGGAGATATGCCTCCGGTCGAAGTGCCTTGAGGCCATTGAGCCACGGATGAACACGGGCCACGGATGAACACGGGCCACGGATGAACACGGATGCGCACAGATGAGAGACCGAAAAGGAATCTGTGTCCATCCGTGTTCATCCGTGGCCTGTTTTCATCCGTGGCGAACTCAAATGCCGAGCGTATCCCGCGCGCCTCGCAGGGCGTCGATGCACTTCTGGATGTGCCCGGTGAGGTGGAGGCCCGAGAGGGTGCCGAGTTCCGCCGCGCCCTGGTTGATGTCCTCCCGGCTGACGGCGGCGGCGAAAGCCTTGTCCTTCAACTTCTTTTTCACGCTCGAGGGTTCAAGGTCGGCGATGCCGCTGGGCCGGACCTTGCAGCAGGCGACGATGAAGCCCGCGAGTTCGTCGCACGCAAAGAGCGCCTTGGCCATCGGCGTGGTGCGGGCGACGCCGGTGCGTTCCGCAGCGTGGCCGAGGATCGCGTCGAGCGTTTCGCGGTCCACGCCGAGGGTTTCGAGGTGCCGCACACCAACGACGGGATGTTCCTCGGGGCTGGGGTGGCGCTCGTAGTCGAAGTCATGCAGCAGGCCGCAGACGACCCAGCGCTCCTCATGGGCGGGGTCGAGCGCCTTGGCATACGCCCCCATGCACGCGGCGACGGCCTCCATGTGCACCCGCAGCGCGGCGGAAGGGGTCCATTCATGCATCAAGGCTCGGGCGGCGGGGAGGTTCATCGGAGTGGGTGGAGCCGCGAATGTACCGGGTTTCAGAGACCGGAGCGATGTGCCACCGACCGCTGCCCCGAGCGGTCGGTGCCGAGCACCCTTGGGCACCGACCGTGCAAAGCCACGGTCGGCGGTACGCCGGCGGAACCCTGAGCCGCCCCGGTCGTACATGGATAGCCCCCACCGGCGTCGGACCGTGGGGGCCGGTTGGACACAGGAGGGGTCGGCCGGGACAATGGAATCCGTGAACGGATGATGGGGTGATGGGATGATGGGGTAATGGACCGAGCGGGCCGGCCTTAAGACCCGGCTGTCCATCAAGGAACCCACCAAAGGCCTCTCACCCCACCACCTCCCTACCCTCTCACCCCCCAAAGACCTTCCACACGCCGCACATGACCGCCGACCATCTTTCTTACCAGCGAGCGACGACCGTCAGCCTCATCGGGCTTGGGATTCAGGGCGCGCTCGCGGTGATCCTGTTGATCTACGGCATTCTGGGGGCCGACGCCGCGGCCCAGACCGGGGCCTACGCGATGCTGCTTGGGCTGCCCATCTGGCTGGCCTTGGCACTCGTTTTCCACCAGCATCGGCTTGAACGGATGGAGGCGATGGAGAACGAGGCGTATGCGGCCTCGACCGCCGCCGCTTCGACCGTGTTCGAGGAGGCGGGGGGAGATTCGCGTGCCCAGGCCGAGCGCCTGGCGTGGATGCACAAGTGGTTCCTGCCGGTTATGAGCCTGCTGGGGGCGCTGGCGTTCCTGGGAGTGGGGGGGTTCCGGCTCTACATGACCAGTTGGCAGATGGAGGAGGACGCCACCTACTCGCCGCCGACGCAGGCGGGCTGGGCGATCTCCCTCGGGGTGGGGACGGCGGTGATCGGGTTCATCTTCGCCCGCTTTGTCGCAGGGATGGCGAAGCAGAAGGTGTGGGCGCTGCTGCACGCGGGGTCCGGTGCGGCGGTGTCGTCGGCGCTCATCGGGGGCGTCATCGCGCTGGCCCATTTCATCTTCGTCAGCGCCAGGAACGAGTGGGTCATCCGTGCGCTCGCCCCCGCGGTGGCGATCTTCATGATCGCGCTCGGCGCGGAGATGATCCTGAATCTCGTGCTGAACCTCTACCGTCCCCGTTCGGCGGGAGAGTTCCAGAGGCCGGCGTTCGACTCCCGCGTGCTGGCGTTCGTCGCGGCCCCGGACAAACTCGCGGAGTCGCTCAGCGAGGCGATCAACTACCAGTTCGGGTTCAACGTCTCCTCGACGTGGTTCTATCAACTGTTCGCGCGGTCCGTGGCGGCCCTGCTGATCCTCGGCGCGCTCGTGCTCTGGGGGATGTCGGTCTTCACCATCGTGCGCCCCCACGAGCGGGGCCTCCTGCTGCGCAACGGCGAGTTGGTGCGGGAGGTCGGGCCGGGGCTGGTGATCGACCTTCCCTGGCCGTTCGTCCGCGTGGAGCGGTTCACGTCGGAGGCGGTGAACCAGTTGCACGTCGGCACGCCGCCGCCCGAGCCGGACAAGCCCATCCTCTGGACCAACGACCACACGCTGAACGAGTCCTACGTCCTCGTGCAGCCCTCCGGCGGGGCGGCGGCCGACTCCGGCGACATGAACATGGTCGCGCTAGAGGTTCCGATCCACTATGTGGTGCGCGATCTGAAGGCGTACACGCTCCTCGCGCAGGACGGGCCTCGCGGCAGGGAGGACGAGAATCGGCGGAGCCTCCTCACGGCCCTGGCGTCGAGCACGGTTATGCAGTACGTGGCGACGAGGACGGTGGACGAGGTGCTCGGCGAGGGGCGGCGCGACATGAACGAGCGCATCCGCGCCCTCGTGCAGCAGGAGTTCGATAAGGCGGGCTCAGGCGTCGAGGTGATCTTCGCGGGCGTCGCCGGGGCGCACCCGGAGAAGACGGTGGCCCCGGCGTTCGAGGACGTGGTCGAGGCGGACCAGAAGCGATTGATCGAGGTTGAAAAGGCCGAGGCCGACGCGATCCGCACGCTCGCGGGCGTCGTGGGCGACGTGGACCGCGCCAAGGCGATCGTCGCCGCGCTCGACGAGTGGGAGGATCTGAAGAACGCCAAAGCCCCCGCCGAGGAAGCGACCCGGCAGGAGCAGGAGATCAACGAACTCATCGCCAGCGCGGGCGGCGAGGCGGCGGCGCTCATCTCGGCGGCGCGGGCGGCCCGGTGGGAGACGTATCTCCGGGCTCGGGGCACCGCGGCGGCGAGCGTGGGGCTGATCGCGTCGTACCGGGCGGCGCCGCTTCCGTTCCGCGTGGCGCGCTACCTCGACGCCCTCCGCGAGGGGACGAGCGGCTCGCGCGTGTGGATCACGCCTCTGAACACCAGGGTCAATCTGAACATGGAAGAAATGGAGCCGGTGGCGTCGGGCCTGATCTCGGCGGAATCGGACAAGAAGTAGCAAGGAGCAGGGCTGTGCGAGCGATCTGGACCATCATCTTCGCGGCGGTCATCGTCGGCGGTTTCGTGCTGTACATGTCGTCGTACACCGTCCGCTTCACCGAGGCGGCGGTCGTCACGACCTTCGGGCAGGCGACCGCGGCCAACGTGGTCGCGCAGCCGGGGCTGCGCTTCAAGTGGCCCGCGCCCATTCAGAACACGACCGTGTACGACACGCGCGCGCGGTTCCTGCAGGCCAAGAGCGAGACGCAACAGACCGCCGACGACCGCCAGATCGTGGTCGAGGCCTTCCTGACGTGGCGCGTGAAGGACCCGCTGGTCTTCTATCAACGGTTCCGCGGCGCCGCCGGATCGAACGCCAAGGACCACTTCAACAAGGCGCAGGAGACGCTGAACCAGACGCTGAGGAGCGCGCTCTCCGAGGTCAGCCGATACCGCATGTCCGAACTCTTCGCCGTCGGGCCGGGCGCGTCGAAACTCGGGCAACTCGAGAACGACATCCTCGCGCGTCTGAACGCCCCCGCCGACAAGGGCGGCGGGAACGCGTCGGCCTACGGGGTCGAGGTGATCACGATCGGGATCAGCAGCGTCGTCCTGCCGCAGGACACGACGCGGGAGATCTTCGCCCGCATGTCCGAGAGCCGGAAGCGTCTCGCCGCCAAGGCCGAGAGCGAGGGCAACGCGCTGGCGACCGCGATCCGCAGCGAGGCCGAGGCCGCCGCCAAGCGCATCCGCGAGTTCGCCACCTTCCGCGCCGACCAGATCCGCAACCGCGGAGACATCGAGGCGGCGCCGTACCTCACGGCGCTCAATGAAGAGCCGGCCCTCGCGGCGTTCCTCAAGAATCTCGAACTCTTCAAGGTGGGGTTGGGCAAGCGGTCGACGATCGTTCTGCCGACGACGATGGACGGGCTCTCAATCCTGACCCCGGAGGCCATGCAGAAGGCAAAGAGCGGCGAACTGCCCGCGGTCACGGGCGGCGGCGGGCAGCCGATGGCTCCCCGGGAGACCAGGCCGTGAGCCGACTCCCCACCGATGGCGATTTCAGCCTGCCGGAAGAGCCGGTCGGCGGCGTCGAGCAGATGCCCGTCGAGGAGCCTCGCCGGGCGGCGTCGCTGACCCTGCGCAGCGACCAGATCCGGGAGGAGCGCATCGCCTCGATGGAGGCGGCGAACCGCTCCCTCGCCGACGCGCTCCGCATCACCTATCGCCTCATTCAACTCGTCATGATCGGGCTGGTCGTCCTCTTCCTCTTCAGCGGCTTCCAGCAGGTCAACCAATCCGAGAGCGGAATCCGCGTCGAGTTCGGCAGGATCAAGAGCGACAGTCTTGAGCCGGGATTCCAGTTCAGCCTGCCGTACCCGCTGGGCGAGATCATCAAAGTGCAGACGGGGAATCGCACGGCGGAGATCGATGAGAAGTTCTGGCCCGACATGGACCCGCAGATGCGCCGCCGACCCATCGCCGACCTCGGCACCGGCAGCGACGCGCTCGACCCGGCGAAGGACGGGTCGCTCCTGACCGCCGACAGCAACATCGCGCACGCGCAGTTCAGCGTCGTGTACGTGCGGGCTCGTCCCGCCGATTTCGTGAAGAACCTGAGCGGCGAGGAGTTCGAGGGCCCGCTGGTCCGCGCCGCGGTGCAGCGTGCGGCGGTGCAGGTCGCGGCGTCGTCCACGATCGACGATCTGCTCAAGCCCGGCGCGGGGACCGGCGGCGGGGGCGAGAACAGCGTCGAAAGCCGCATCCGCAGCCTCGCGCAGCAGACGCTCGACCGCGTGGCGAGCGGGCTGGAGATCCAGCAGGTGAGCATGCGCTCCGCGACTCCGCCGCTGTGGGTCCGCCGCGACTTCAACCAGGTGCAGATCGCGCAGACCAACGCCGGGAAGGTCCGCGAGCAGGCGATGGGCGACCGCTCCAAACTCCTCAACCAGACCGCGGGCACCGCGAGCGACGCCCTGCTCGACCTCATCGATGCCTACGAGAACGCGCTCGAACTCGGCGATGCCGCCGAGGCGGACGGCGTGCTCGACGAGTTCAACCGCGTTCTCGAAGGCGAGCGCAACGGGGTGAACGTCGAGATCAATGGGAAGCCCTTCGGCGACATCCGCATGTCGGGCGACGTCGCCCGGCTGATCGCCGACGCGCAGCAGTACCGTTCGACGGTCGTGCAGCGCTCGCAGCGGCAGGCGGAGATGTTCAAGGCGAAACTGCAGCAATACCGGGCCAATCCCGCGGTGTTCCTGACGGGCGCCCTCGCCGACGCGGTGAACGCGCTCCTGGATCAGCCCAACGTCGAGCAGGTCTTCTGGCTGCCGGCGAGCGGGCTGCCGCTCGATCTGCGACTGACCTCGGACCCCGAAGTCGCCCGCGAGCGCGAGCGCGAGAAATACAGCAAGGATGTCGAAGGCAACCCCCGCGTGAAGGAGATGCGCGAGTTCCAGCGCGTGCCCTGAGGCCGCCGACGAGCGCAGGAGGCGACACCACGATCATGCTCAGCAGCCCGCGCACAACGAAGGGATACGACGACGCCTCGCTCGTCGTCGCCGCGCAGAATCTGACCAAGATCTTCAAGGATTTCTGGCTCCGCGACCGCGCCCGCGCGGTGGACGGCGTGGCGTTCGAGGTGCGGCGCGGGGAGATCTTCGGCCTGCTGGGGCCGAACGGGTCGGGAAAGTCCACGACGATCAAACTCATCCTCGGCCTGCTCAAAAAGACCAAAGGACGACTCGCCGTCTTCGGCAAGGCCCCGAACGACGTCGCCGTCAAAAAGCGCATCGGCTACCTGCCCGAGGAGTCGTACCTCTATCCATTCCTCAACGCGCGCGAGACGCTCGAATACTACGGCAAACTCTTCGGCCTCGACCTCCGCACGCGGACACGCCGGATCGATGAACTCCTCGACATGGTCGGCCTCGCGGGCGTGCAGCATCGGCAGGTGCGCGAATACTCCAAGGGGATGCAGCGCCGCATCGGCATCGCGCAGGCGCTCATCAACGACCCCGAACTCCTCATCCTCGACGAGCCGACCACAGGCCTCGACCCCATCGGCACGCGGCAGGTCAAGGACCTCATCCTGCACCTCGGCGAGCGAGGGAAGACCATCATCCTCTCCAGCCACCTCCTCTCCGATGTCGAGGACTGCGTGGACCGCATGGTGATCCTCTACGGCGGAAAAATCCGCGCGGAAGGGACCTGCGGCGACCTGCTCGAAACCCGCGAACGCAGCATCATCGAGACCGACGCCCTCGACGAGGCGACCCTCGCCGAGATACGGGGCGTCCTCGAACGACGGTCAAAGCGCCTCGCCGGAGTCTCGCGCCCCAGGCAGAAACTCGAGGACCTCTTCATCGACATCGTCGAACGCGCCCGCGCCGACCAGGTCGCCACCAGCGGCGCGCAATCCGGCGGCGAGACCGCCGCGTTCCTCCGCGGCGAGGAGGCGCCTGCCGCGGGCGGACGCGATCTCATCGAACGCCTCGTCGCGGTTGAACCGGCGCCGGGCGCTCCCTCTCGGGAGGCGAGTCCTCGGGCGCAGTCGGCCGAGGCAGGCCCGGATGACGCCCTCATCGACCAACTCATCGCGGGCGCGACCCCTCCCGGGGTGGGTGCCACGGCCGGCGAAGCGAGTCTTCGAGCGAAGTCGGCCGTGGGCGGCGCTGACCGAGGCCTGATCGAAGGCCTCCTCGGAAACAAGCCGGGCGACGCACCCGACGACGCCGGGCGAAGCAAGGGGAGCGGCACCGGATGAAGGCGAGCGAGATCATCGCCAGGCTGAATCAAGCGCAGCGCGGCCGGCGATTCAAGATCGTCGCGACGGTCGCCGCGTTCGCCCTCGCGATCGCCGGGTATCTCGCCCTGAGCGTCGCGGCCCACGCCCCCGGCGCGGACCAGCGCCTCGCCGAGCGGGCCGCCCTCCGCGCCAAGGACAAGGCGAGAGGACTCCTCATCGACAAAGGCCCGGTCGAAGCGGTGCGCGTCGTGATCGACTCGATGCTGCTCGCCATGCGCCCGATCGAGGGCAAGCCGATCGAAGGCGCCGAGCCGCCGACGCCGGCGAAGCCCGCCCCGGCGGGCTCCGGGCCGATGCTCGTGGCGGCGGTATTCGCGGGCGTCGCGCTCGGCCTCTCGGTCCTCGCGTGGCTTGGGATCGGGCTTTCCGCGCTCGCGGTGTTCGTGCTTTCATGGACCGTCGCATGGCCCATGATGATCTGGCCTCCGACGGCGGCGGTGGGGCGGCTGCTCATGGCGGCGGCGCCGCTTGCCCTCGCGTTCACGACCGGAATGGCGCTCCTCAAAGCGGCCCTCTCCGGCCCGTGGCCCATCGCCGCCATCGCACGCAACGTCCTGAACGAGGCCGTGCGCATGAAGGTCAGCCTCGTCTTCATCGTCCTGCTCATCATCCTGCTCTCGTACGCGCCGCAGACGCTCAACGCGGAGCAGCCCCTGCGGTACCGTGTGCAATCCTGGCTTCAGTTCGGCTCGGGCCTCTCGTACGTCGTCCTCGCCCTCCTCACGCTCTTCCTCGCCGTGGGCACCGTCGCCTTTGAGCAGCGCGACAAGGTCATCTGGCAGACCATGACCAAGCCCGTTCCGCCCTGGCAGTACCTGCTCGGCAAGTGGGTCGGCGTGATGGGGCTCAATGCCGTGCTGCTCGGCGTGACGGCCTGCGGCGTGTACCTCTTCACCGAGTACCTCCGCCATCAGCCCGCCAAGGGAGAGATCGCCTACCAGGTCCGCGAGGATGGGGCCGTAACGCTCGGCCGACCCGACCTCATGGCCGAGGATCGTCGCCTGCTCGAATCGCAGGTGCTCGTGGCACGCATCGGCACGCTCGCCGCGGGGTTCTTCAGCGACGAATGGCTGGAGCGGGCCGTGGACGACACTCTCCGCCGGGAATCCGCCGCGAACGAGAGCATCCAGCCGACCGAGGCCGAGCGGGCCCGCATCCGCGACGGAATCGTCGCGCAGCGCCGCCAGCGGATTCAGGAGCAGGTCGAATCCAAGATTCAGGACCTCGTCTCCAACGATCCCGCGTTCGCGGCGACCGACGACGTTCGGCGGAAGATCCTCGAAGAGGTCGGGGCCGCCCAGGAAGGGCTGTACCGTACCGTCCCGCCGGGCTCGGCGAAGATATACCTCTTCACCGGCCTCCAAGCCGCCCGCGCCGCCGACGCGCCGGGAAAGGCGACCCTGCGCTACCGCATCAACGCGGGATCCAACGATCCCTCGCAGATCTACCGGGTTCGCATGGCGGTCAACGAGGGCGTCTTCGAGCGTCAGGTCGCGCTCGGGTCGTCGCAAACGCTCCTCTTCGACAAGGACCTCATCGCCGAGGACGGCTCGGTCCTCCTCGCCATCGAAAACTCCGCCGAGAACCAGCGCGAGATCTCCTTTCCTCCCGACGGGTTGGAGGTGCTCTACGTCGCGGGCGGGTACGAGGTGAACTTCTTCCGGGTGTTCGTCGCGATGTGGATCAAACTCGGCTTCATCGCCGCCGTCGCCGTCGCCGCGGCGACGTTCCTCTCCTTCTCCGTCGCCTGCCTGGTGTCGATGACCTTCCTGATCGCCGCCGAGAGCGCCGGCTTCCTCTCCGAATCGCTCGAGTACTACTACACCGTGTCGCAGGAGGGCGTCGATGTCTTCGCCATCGTGGTGCGGGCGATTGCCGTCCCCATCGCCAAGACCTTCCACTACTACGCCGAACTGAAACCCACCGCGAAACTGGTGGACGGCCGGCTCGTCGGCTGGGGCGCGATCACGGGCGCGATGGGGGTGATCGGCGCCTGGACCGTCGGCGTCCTCGCGCTCGGCCTGGTCATCTTCAGAAACCGCGAACTCGCGACGTATTCAGGGCGTTAGAAGGGCAAGCAGAGACCGATCGGCCTTCAATGAACCGCGACACCGTCATCCAACTCGTTGCCCTGATCGTCCTCGTGCTCGCTGCGGCGGGCTCGGCCGTGCTCGGCACCGCCGCCGTCGCCGACGCCGGGCGGGCACAACTCTCGTATGCCGACGAGGCCACCGAGGGCGACCCGCCGGAGGTCGCCCTGGGCATCGCCATGGGCGCGTTCCGAGGCCTGTTCGTCAACTATCTCTGGATCCGCGCCAACAGGCTGAAGGAAGAGGGCAAGTTCTACGAAGCCATCGAACTCGCATCGACCATCACGCGCCTCCAGCCGCGGTTTCCGCGCGTCTGGGGGTTCCACGCGTGGAACATGGCCTACAACATCTCCGTCGCGACCAACACCGCCGCGGAGCGCTGGCAATGGGTGAAAGCGGGGATCGACCTGCTGCGCAAGGAGGCGATCCCCCGCAACCCGAGCGACGTCGTCCTGCACCGCGAACTGGCTTGGACCTACGTCCACAAGGTCCAGGGCTACGCCGACGACGCGAACCACTACTACAAACGCGAAGTGGCGAAGGAATGGACCATCCTCCTCGGGGAGCCGCCGGCGCTCGAAGGATCGCGCGACGAGAACCGAGGCACGATCCTCGCGTGGTTCGAGCCGGTCGCGACGGCCCCCGACACGCTCGAAGGCGTCGTTGAGCAGGAGATGCGTCTGCAGGAACTCCGCAAGACTCCGCCGGGCCCCGACGGGACGCGCGTGAGCAGGGTGCGCGAACTCGCCGACCGCATCAGAAACGAGGCGAAACTGGGCCTCGATGTCAACCTCCTTCGCTTCATCGAACTCAGGCGGGCGTGGATCAACGCCTGGTACATCGCCGAGAAGGGCTACTCCAGCGAACTGAAGGACGCGGATCGGAACGAGGCGCTCGACGTGCTGATGGGTGAGGAGGCCTACGCCGACGCCTGGCCCCTGCTGCTGAACCACGTCCGCCGACGGGCCATCATCGAGACCACCGGCATGGAGCCGCCGCGGATGGTGCGGGCCATCCGCAAGTTCGGCCCGGTGGACTGGCGGCACCCCGCGTGCCACTCGCTCTACTGGGCATGGCGCGGCGTGGAGGAAGGACTCGAACGGCAGGGCACCACGCAGTTCGACACCCTCAACACCGACCGCATCATGATGCACTCGGTCCAGGAACTCTTCCGCTTCGGCACGATCAACTACGACCTCCTCACCAACGAGTACTTCGCCCTCGCCAACTTCGACTGGGTCGATACCTACGGCGAACTGCTCGAGGAAGTCAGCACGCGCGGCGGAATCGCGGCGGACGTCACCCAGCGCGTCTACACCCTCTACGGCGCGGGCTACGAGAACTTCCTCAAGGACGTCATCCGCGTCCTCTACCGCAGGGGCGACCTCGTCAATGCGGAGAAGTACCACTCGCAACTCCGCAACTGGGTCGGCCTCAACGTCAACGACTCCGCGAACATCGAAAAACTCAAACTCCCCCTCGCCGATTTCGTCCGCGGAGAGTTGAAAGACCGCCTCTCGACCCCGCACGTCGCGCTCGAGGAGATGGAAGGCGCCATCACCGACGCATTCCTCCGCGGCCTGGGGCAGCGCAAGGTCGAGGTCTTCCGCCGACAGATGGAGTACGCACAGGACATCCGCGACATCTACCTCCAGACCCAGAACATCCGCACGCTCGCCGACCCCGAGGCCGTGCGCATGAAGCAGTTCGTCGGCGAGTACTTCGTCGAGCCCGTCGCGGAGGTGCTGCTCCGCCTTCTCTCGGGCGAGAGCTTCGGGTACTTCAACCTCGGCCCGACGCAGGCCTCTCTGCTCTACCGGCGCACGCCCGAGGACCTGCGGCGGATCATCTACGACGACCTCTCGAACATCCTCCAGCGCCGGCAGGGCCTCCCACCCGAGGTGATCGCGGACATGTTCCCGGATCCGGCGGGCCTGGCGCAGTACCGAGAGGAAATGGCGAAACTCGAAAACGAAAGCGACCGCGCCCGCCGCCGACAGGTCGAGTTCATGCGCGACGTGAACACGAAGGAATAATGCGCACCCTGAATCCTCCCCCTGTGCCACTGGCGGCTCGCCCGCCAGTGCTATGTTTGGTGCCACTGGCGGCTCGCCCGCCAGTGCCGAGCGCCGGGGGCGCACGACTCGTCAACGATCGCGAGCGGCCTTCGCAGTGGCTGGCAAGCAGCCAGTGGCACACCGTGCTTCGCGCAATCCGCACGGAGCGTGGAATACCTGTGGAGTCCACATCACACGCGCTCCAGCCGCGCGTACTGCAGGATGAGCACCTTCGTCCCCGCTTGCAGGAACGCGATTGTCGCCCGGCGGTTCACGCCGAGGCCTGTAACGCTCTGTACCGTTCCGACGCCGAACTGTGGATGGCGGACCTTGCAGCCGGTGGGATAGCGCGGGTCTTCGCCGGAGGCTTTGGATGTTCGCGGCGTCCCTCCCCCCGGCCCCCTCACGGGGGAAGTTGGAGGAACGGCTCGGCCCTTCGATGACGGTCGGGGTTCGTCGAAATCACTCTGCTCCTCGCTCCGGTCAATCTCGACCACGCCGCCCTTCGGCAGTTCGCGCAGGAATCGTGAAGGCACCGTCCGCTCCCTCAGCCCGCGGATCGCACGGTACTTCGCGTTCGTGATGAGCAGCCGGCGCATCGCACGCGTGATCCCCACGAAGCACAGCCGACGCTCCTCCTCCGGCTCGCCCGGCGATTGCTCCATCGCCCGGATGCTCGGCAGCAGCCCCTCCTCCAGCCCGATCATCGCCACGGCGGGAAACTCCAATCCCTTGGCCGCGTGCAGGGTCATCAGCGTCACGGCCCCGCTCGTCGGATCGACCGCGTCCGCGTCCGCGACAAGCGAGACGCGCTCCAAAAACGCGCGCAGCATGCCCAACAGCGGGGGATTATCACGGGTGCCACGGCCAGCGACCGAGTCTTCGAGGGAGTCGGCCGTGGGCTCAGCGTCCGCAACTGGTGAACCGCCACGGCCGACCTTGCCGGCCGCGGCACCCTCGTCGGGTGTTTCCATCGCAGGATCGGCGTCGGCGTCATACCCCTCCTCAAAGTCGCGTGCCGACGAAACCAACTCCTCAAGGTTCGCAAAGCGCTGGGCGTCCTCTTCGCCCCCCTTGGTTTTCGCGGCCTTGTACAGCGCCTCCAACCCGCTTTCGCTGATCACGCGCCCGACGAGGTCCGCCAGCGTGGTGGGCACGTCGTTCCCCAGGAACGTGCCGCCGCCGGTCCAGCCCTCGATCATGTCCACGAACTTCCGCACGGCCCCGGTCGCCGCCTGCGACAACTCGCCGACCTCGGACACGTTCCGCATCGCCGCGAACAGACTCAGGCCGGCCCGTTCCGCGTGCCGCGCGATCCGCTCCAGCGACGTATCCCCGATCTTCCGCGCCGGCTTGTTCACGATCCGCCGGAGACTCACCTCGTCCGCCGGGTTCGCCACGACGCGCAGGTACGCCACGGCGTCCTTCACCTCTTCGCGCTGATAGAACGCCGTGCCGCGAACGATCACATACGGAATCCCCGCCTGCCGGAGCGCGTCCTCCATCACTCGCGAGAGCGAGTTGTTGCGATAGAACACCGCGAAGTCCCGCCACGCCTCGCCGATCCGCTCGTCACCCTCGATCCCTTTCTCCCTCTGTCCCTTTGTCCCCTCCCTGATGGCCTTCATCCACTCGAGCACCACCTCCGCCTCGTGATGCTCGTCCAGGCAATGCACCACCTCAGGCGGCGTGCCGCCCTCGTCCACGGTGAACAGCGGCTTGTCCTTCCGGCGCCTGTTGTGCTTGATGAGCGTGTCCGCCGCCTTCAGGATCGGCGCCGTCGAGCGGAAGTTCTGCCCGAGTTTGATGACCTTGGCGCCGGGAAACTGCTTCTCAAAATCGAGGATGTTTGAGATGTCCGCGCCGCGCCAGCCGTAGATCGATTGATCCGGATCGCCGACGACGCACACGTTCCGAGTTCCCGCGGCCTTGGACCCCTGGGCATCGGCGAGCGGATCGATCCCCGGGAGGTCCGCGATCGATGCGAGATCGTCCTCTGCCGACGCCTCGCCCACCAGCAGCGTCGAGAGCACGAACTGCGCGTGGTTCGTGTCCTGGTACTCGTCGATCATCAGGTACTTCCACCGCGCCTGGACCTCCGCCCGGGCCATTTCATTCTCGCGCAGCAGCCGCACGGTCAGCATCAACAAATCATCGAAGTCCACCGCGTTCGCGGCCCGAAGCGCCCGTTCGTACCCCTCGTACAACTTCGCGATCATCCGCCCGCTGAAGTCGCCCGCGACCCCCGCCGCGAACGCCGCCGCATCCCTCAACTCGTTCTTCGCCGCGGAAATCTGCCCCAGTACCGACCGCGGCGGCCAGTTGCTCGAGTTCATGTTCGCCTCGGCGATCACGCGCTTCATCAGCGCCTGCTGATCGTCGGTGTCGTAGATCGTGTAATCGTGCCTGATCCCCCACCGCGGGGCCCCTTCCATGAGCGGCGCATACCGCCGCAGCAGCCGCGCGCACAGCGCGTGAAACGTCGTGATCGTCAATCCTCGGGGTGCCACGGCTTGGCCCGAAGGGCAAGCCGTGCCGTCCGCCAGCAGCCGTTCGACGCGCTCGCGCATCTCCCCCGCCGCCTTGTTCGTGAATGTCAGCGCGAGGATCCGCCACGCCGGCACCCCGATCGAAAGCAGGTGCGCGATGCGTCGCGTGATGACACGAGTCTTCCCCGACCCCGCCGCCGCGAGGATCAGGACCGGCCCATCCGTCGTCAGCACCGCGTCGCGCTGCGCACCAGTCAGGCCAGCCAGCCAGGGGTTGTCGAGGTCGTTATTGCGCACGGGTGAAGCATTGCCGACACGCCGGTCCGAAGCGTCCACGCAGGCAAAAATAGCCGTTCCGGACGAACCGACACCAACCGACAGCGCGTCAACGCTATCCGTAGCGTAAACGACAGTCCTTGACCGGATTCTCACACCATACGTGGGAGCCTCTCCAGTTTGTCGCATGATCGTAAACCTAGTCGCGGCAAGGAGTTGCGCGAAGCGGGACACTGTGGGATCGAAAAGTCGCGCTTTTTCTCAAGAATTCACTTGAGCGCACGACCCATAGAGGTATAGTCGCCACTCTGCCCTATCCGTTGGGTGAAGGTCGGCGTCGTCGATACCGATCATATCCCGACCAAACCGGGCAGGTGGGCCGGACTCCCGCGCGCGGCGGCGGAGCGAGGCATGGTGGTCAGCCGCGGGTGGAGGACGAGACAATGGCCGTCCTGTGCGACACCCAGATTCGTGAACTCGTGGGGATCGAACCCTTCGCCGATGCCGCGCGCCGAAAAGGGCAAATCTCCTTCGGCGTATCCAGTTACGGCTACGACGTCCGTGTCGGCACGCGATTCAAGATCTTCACGCCGACGACGCGCTCCGGCGGAATCGCCGTGGTGGACCCGAAGAACTTCAGCGACGAATTCATGGTGGAGGTCGATGTCGCGAACAACGCCGACCCCTTCGTCATCATCCCCCCCAACTCCTTCGCCCTCTGCGAGACCGTCGAGACCTTCAGCATCCCGCGCGACGTGCTGGTGCTCTGCGTCGGCAAGTCCACCTACGCCCGCTGCGGCCTGATCGTCAATGTCACGCCGCTGGAGCCCGAATGGCGCGGCAAGGTAACACTCGAAATCAGCAACACCACGCCCCTGCCGGCGAAGGTCTACGCGAACGAGGGGATCGCGCAACTCGTCTTCCTGAAAGCCGACAGGGTCTGTGCCGTGAGTTACGCGGACAAGAAGGGGAAGTACCAGGATCAGGGCGGGTTAACGCTGCCGAAGGTCGACTGAGAAGAGAGGCATCAAGGCACGTGGCATCAAGGCATGAGCGATCCAATTCGGAACTACCGGGACCTGGTCGCGTGGCAAAAGGCCTTTGCGCTTGGGGTTTCGTTGCATCGGATCGCGGCGACGCTTCCGGAAGTGGAGCGATTCGGGCTCGCGGCGCAGTTGCGGCGGATCGCGACGGACATCGCTTCGACGATCGCCAAGGGGTATGGAACCGGAAACACCCACGACTACCTGTGGCATCTCAAGTCGGCGCGGGGCGAGATTTACAAGGCCGACACGCAACTCCTCTTCTGCATCGAGTTCAAGTACATCACCCCCGAGACCCATGCGAAAGCGAAATCAGAGTTGGATGAAGCGGAGCGAGTCCTCGCGGGCCTGATCCGCAGCCTCGGCGGCTAGATGCCTTGATGCCACCTGCCTCAATGCCTTTCTTCCCATCAACTCCTCCTCTTCATTCGGATGTGACGACATGAAGATCGCTCGCAGATTCACGACCGCGAACTCCGACCCCTTCGCCACCGTCCAGTGGGTCAAGCGGTCCTCCAAGATCACCAATCCCGACGGCTCCGTCGTCTTCCAGATGGACGACGCCGAGGTGCCCGAGACCTGGTCGCAACTCGCGACCGACATCATGGTCTCGAAGTACTTTCGCAAGGCGGGCGTGCCGGAGGAGGGGACGAAGAAGACCGGCCCGGAGCGCTCGGCGAAGCAGGTCATCCACCGTCTCGCCGGATGCTGGCGCTACTGGGGCGAGCAGCACGGGTACTTTGACTCCGCCGACGATGCGCAGGCGTTCTACGACGAACTGGTGTACATGATGGTGCATCAGGTCGCCGCGCCGAACTCGCCGCAGTGGTTCAACACGGGGCTGAACTGGGCCTACGGCATCAGCGGCCCGGCGCAGGGGCACTTCATCGCCGATCCGGAGACGGGCGAAGTGAAGAACTCCCCGGACGCTTATTCCCACGCACAGGTCCATGCTTGCTTCATCCAATCCATCGACGACGACCTCGTGAACCCCGGCGGGATCATGGACCTTTGGGTCCGCGAGGCCCGGCTCTTCAAGTACGGCTCGGGCACCGGGACGAACTTCTCGAAGTTGCGCGGCGAGAATGAGCCTCTCTCCGGCGGCGGCAAATCCTCCGGCCTGATGTCATGGCTTCGCATCGGCGACCGCGCCGCCGGTGCGATCAAGTCGGGGGGCACGACCCGCCGGGCCGCCAAGATGGTCTGCCTCGACCTCGATCATCCCGATATCGAGCAGTTCATTAACTGGAAGGTCCGCGAGGAGATCAAGGTCGCCGCGATGGTCGAGGGGCTCCGCGCCCTCCGCGACAAGAAGGCAAGCGCCGTGGACAAGGAGACCATCGGCGAGACCGCCGACCGCCTCGGCCTGAAACTCGACTACGACTTCAACGGCGAGGCCTACTACACCGTCAGCGGGCAGAACTCGAACAACTCCGTCCGCATCCCCGACGAGTTCTTCGACGCCCTCGACAAGGACGGCGACTGGAATCTCCGCTGGCGCCTCGCGAAGAAGAACGGTTCGGATATCGCGAAGACGCTGAAGGCGAAGGACCTGTGGGAGCAGATCGCCTACGCCGCGTGGCGCTGCGCCGACCCCGGCGTGCAGTACGACGGCACGATCAACGCCTGGCACACCTGCCCGAAGAGCGGACGGATCAACGCGAGCAACCCTTGTTCGGAATATATGTTCCTCGACAACACCGCTTGCAATCTCGCTTCTATCAATCTTCTTAAGTTGTACGACTCGGAGAAGCGGGCCTTCGATGTCGAGCGCTACGAGCACGCCATCGACCTCTGGACCATCGTCCTCGAAGTCAGCGTCCTCATGGCTTCCTTCCCCAGCAAGGAGATCGCCAAACTCTCGTACCAGTACCGCACCCTCGGCCTCGGATACGCCAACATCGGCGCCATGCTCATGCAGGCCGGCATCGCGTATGACTCCGACGAGGCCCGCGCCGTCAGCGGCGTGCTCACCTCGATCCTCACGGGACGCGCGTACCGCCAATCCGCACTCCTCGCCCAGGAACTCGGGCCGTTCCCCGGCTTCAGCCGGAATAAGAACGACATGCTCCGCGTCATCCGCAACCACCGCCGCGCCGCCGGCGGAGTCGCCCGCGATGCGAAGGAATGGGAATCCCTGCGCATCCGCCCCGTGCCGATCGACCACGCGCTCTTCAAGCGTGGCAGGGCGAACATCAAGAACTCCGCCGTCCTCCTCGAACGCTCCGCCGCCGCGTGGGACGACGCCCTCCACTTCGGCGAGCGCCACGGCTATCGCAACGCGCAGGTTACCGTCATCGCTCCCACCGGAACCATCGGCTTGCTCATGGACTGCGATACCACCGGCGTCGAGCCGGATTTCGCGCTCGTCAAGTTCAAGAAACTCGCCGGCGGCGGCTACTTCAAAATCGCCAATCAGTCCGTCGAGCCCGCGCTCCGCGCCCTGGGCTACGCCGACAGGCAGGTGAAGGACATCCTCACTTTCGTCCTCGGCACGCTGCATCTCGATGTGCCCATGCCCGCCGCCGAGGGGGGCGCGCCGCTGAAGATCACCTTCGCCCAGTGGCTGAAGGAAGCGGGGCTGAACGAGGCGGACCTTGCCCGCATCACGGCGGCGCTCCCGAGCGTCTTCGAACTCCCCTTCGCCTTCAGCGCGTGGGGCCTCGGCGACGAGGCGCTCGCCCGCGCCCACGTCGATCCCGCCGCGGCCAAGGGCGACCCATCCTTCAATCTCCTGAAGCATCTCGGCCTCTCGCCGGCCCAGATCGAGACGCTCAACGAGACGATCTGCGGCACGCAGACCATCGAGGGTGCGCCGCACCTCAAAGCCGAGCACCTCGCCGTCTTCGATTGCGCCAACACCTGCGGCAAGAAGGGCAAACGCTTCATCGCCGTCGAGGGGCACATCCGCATGATGGCCGCCGCCCAACCTTTCATCTCCGGCGCCATCAGCAAAACGATCAATCTCCCGAACAACGCCAGTGTGGAGGACATTAAAGCGGCCTACCGACTCTCCTGGGAGTCGGGACTCAAGGCAAACGCCCTGTACAGGGACGGTTGCAAGTTGAGTCAGCCGCTGAGCACCAAAAGCGATGATGGGGCTGCCGCCTCAGTTGAGGCCAAGCCCGCAGGCGAGGCCGACGTGCGCCTGCTGAGCGACGATGAAGAAGATCACGAAGGCGTCGAGGACGCCCGCGCCGAGGTCGTCGAGGAGATGCACGACGCCATGGCCGCCGCGTCGCTCGGCGATACCGCCGCCGTCGCCGCCATCAGCGACCGTATCCAGCAGCGCCCCCTCCGCCGACGCCTCCCCGACACCCGCCGCTCACTGACCCACAAGTTCAACATCGCGGGCCACGAGGGCTACCTCACCGTCGGCCTCTACGACGACGGGCGCCCCGGCGAACTCTTCATCACCATGGCGAAGGAAGGCTCCACCGTCGGCGGACTCATGGATTCGCTCGGCACCGCCGTCTCGGTCGCGCTCCAATACGGCGTGCCCATCGAGAGCCTCGTCAAAAAGTTCACCCACCAGCGCTTCGAGCCGGCGGGCATGACCACCAACCGCGATATCCCCTTCGCCAAGAGCCTCGTGGACTACATCTTCCGCTGGCTTGGCATGGAGTTCATCACCGGCTACCGCGAGGCCAACGCCCCACGCCGCGATTCGCAGGAATCCGCGACAAAGGAAATGCTCGCAGGCGTGGACCGCTTCGGCGACCTGGTCCGCGAGAAGCCAGAGCCGCGCATCACGCGCCCCGCCCCCGAAACCGTCGGCCCGATGCGCCACGTCAACCGCGTCCGCCGATCGCCCGAGCCGCCCCCGGCTCCCGGCTCGAAAACAAAGCAGTCCATCGCCGTCGTCGAGGAGACATCATTGGTCGTCAACGTAACAACGAACGCCCTCAGCGTCGCCATGCTCGATTGCCAGGGCGACGCACCGGCCTGCGAGGTCTGCGGCACGATCACCGTCCGCAACGGCGCGTGCTACAAGTGCCTCAACTGCGGGCACAGCATGGGTTGCAGTTGAACGAACCCCGCGCGCAAGCAAGGGGAAACTCTCAGTGCCCGCCGAACGATTCGCGGGCGAAACAAGAGCACGCCGGGCGTCGCAAGGATCGGACAGCCGCGACGCCCGGCCAGTGAAGCGGAAGGAAGCCAGACGTCGGCCCTCGCTCCGAGGGCCGACACGATCAAGGAGGCGTCGAGCAAAGGGGGGAGAGACCGGGCCGGCGTGCGGACGGAATGGCGCGCCGGACCCGTGGGCGAAGGATGCGTTCCCCGGGTCATTCAGCCGCCGACAATCAGCGCAAGGCCACAGGCCACGGGCGTTGAGCGTCGGCAACATCGGCCCTCGAACCCCTCGCGCCTCTTTGGTTTTCCTTAAAAGCCCGCCGGCAGCCTTGTCCCCCGAAGGCACCGGCGGGCTCCAGACCCACCAGCGGGGGGCGGGCCCCTTGCAATGAGGATGAGCCCAGCCCCCCTGTTTCCTCGGCCCCGAGCGGTTCCCACCGCCGCTCGGGGTCTTTTGTTGAGGTGTCCAGGTGTCGAGGTGTCCAGGTGTCCAGGTGTCGAGGTGTCAAGGGGACAAGGGGACAAGGCAAACGAGAAAAGCGACCAACAAGACGGCGACACGAGATTCGCGCCCCGGCGATCGAAAAGCGACGCGTCTTCTTTCCCCTCCTTCCCTCGGCACCTCGACACCTCGACACCTCGACACCTTCCCGCTCACACCTCCATGATCTCCTTCGTCTTCGCCTCGACCATCTGGTCGATGCCGGTTTCGTGCTGCTTGAGGAGGTTCTGGATTTTGTCCTTGAGGTCCGCGATCTGGTCCTCGGAAAGGTGCGCGTTCTTGTCCTTCGCCACGCCGTCGAGGTGCTTGTTCGCGTCGCGACGCACGTTGCGCACGGCGACCTTCGCGTCCTCTCCCAGCTTCTTCACCTGGGCCGCAAGTTGCTTCCGCCGGTCGCCCGAAAGCGCCGGCACGTTCACGCGGATCTGCTTCCCGTCGGCCATGGGGTTCAGCCCGAGGTTCGACGTCTCGATCGCCTTGCGGATCTCGCCCAGCGAACCGGCGTCGAACGGCTTGATGAGAATCTGCGTCGGCTCGGGGATGCTGATCGCGGCGAGCGCCTTCAGATCGGTCATCGACCCGTAGTAGTCAACCTTGATGTACTCGACCAGGGCCGTCGTCGCGCGCCCCGTGCGGATGCCCTTGATCTCGCTCTTCAGGTGGTCAACGGACTTGTCCATCGTCGTCTTCGCGTCTTTCAGGATTGCATCGGCGCTCATGGCATGCTCCTTGGGGAGCCGGATCGACCCGATCCGGGCGGGAACGGCTAGTCTACGAAATCAGGATCAAAGGCCTTCCCGCCCCGCCATCGCGTGCGTGCGCGTCTCCATCGGGTCGTTCCCGAGAATGAACCGCGCACGCTCCAGCGCCTCGTCGATCGTCCCGAGGAGGTTCTCGTCGCCGAAGATATCGAGCAGCCCCGACCGGACGAGTTCCGCCACGGGCTGGGCGTGCGCCCCGGCGAGGATCAGCCGCGTCCCGTCGCGGGCGCACCGCTTCTTCAGTTCGTGCAGCGCGTGCAACCCCGTGGCGTCCACCGCCAGCACGTTGGGCATGTTGATGATGAGGATCCTGGGCGGCGTGCCGATCTCGTCGAGCGTCTCGCGCAGTTTGTACGCCGCCCCGAAGAAGAACGGCCCGTTGATATCGTAGATCTCGACCCCCTCCGGCACGTCGCGCTCCTTCAGCGCCGCGTCCGGCCCTTCCGCCGCCTGGTCCCGCGTCACCGCGTCGATGTTCGTGACATCCGCCATCCGTTTCATGAACAGGAGCGACGCCATCACCATCCCCACGCCCACCGCCACCGTCAGGTCCGTGAACACCGTCAGCAGCAGCGTCGCCAGCAGCACGAATGCGTCGGCCTTCGGCCCGCGGAGCAGGAAGATCACGCGCTCCACTTCGCTCATGTTCCACGCCACCACGATCAGCACCGACGCCAGCACGCACAGCGGCACGCGCTCCGCAAGGAAACCCACCGCCAGCATCACCGCCAGCAGCGTCGCCGCGTGGATCATCCCCGCCAGCGGCGAGCGCGCTCCGGACTGGATGTTCGTCGCCGTGCGCGCGATCGCCCCCGTCGCCGGGATCCCGCCGAAGAGCGGCGAGGCGACATTCGCGATCCCCTGCGCGATCAACTCCGTGTTCGACCGATGCCGCGAGCCGATCATCCCGTCCGCCACCACCGCACATAGCAGCGACTCGATCGCCGCCAGCATCGCAATCGTGAACGCCGGCCCGACAAGGTTCGGCAGGCTCCGCCAGTCGAACTCCGGCAGGCTCGGCTTGGGAAACGAGGTCGGGAGCGACCCGAACCGGTCGTGGATCGTCTCCAGCGGCAGGCCGAAGATCGCCGCCGCCGCCGTCGCCCCCACAAGCACCACGATCGGCGCCGGCACCCGCCGCGACACGAACCTCGGCCAGATGAACAACGCCGCAACGCACAACGCCGACACGACCGCCGTCGGCCAGTGGATCGTCGAGGCATGCTGGATGTACCACCCGATCTTCCCGACAAACTCGGGCGGGATCGGCGGATCCCCTTCGCCGGTCGTGTGCAGCGCCAGCGCATCCTTGATCTGTCCCGTGAAGATCGTGATCCCGATCCCCGCCGTGAAACCCGTTGTCACCGGGTAGGGGATGTACTTGATCATCGTCCCCATCTTGGCGGCCCCCATGATGATGAGGATGATCCCCGCCATGATGGTCGCCACCGCCAGCCCGCCGAAGCCGTGGTCGTGCGCGATCGACGCGACGATGACGATGAACGCCGCCGTCGGCCCGCCGACACACGCCCGCGTCCCGCCCAGCGCCGAGATCAGGAATCCCGCCACGATCGCCGTAACAAGCCCCGCGACCGGCGGCGAGATGTGGGCCGCACCCGCCGTCGCCGCGTCGATCGACCCGATCCCCAGCGCCAGCGCCAACGGCAAGGCCACGAACCCCACCGTAACCCCCGCGATCAGATCGCGCGAGAACTGCCGGCGTGTATACCCGCGAAAGACCGTCAATGTCTTGGGAAGAAACGTCGTTGAAGGGGCCATCGATTGCCTGCGAGAGGGGTGCGTGCTGAAGACGTCGGCGGAATCACTCCCGGTGGTTCAATGGAATGCCGAGGCCGGTGCAACCGCCCGGCAACGCCGCGATCCCTCAGATCCGCCGCCAGTACACGACCTCGGGCTCAAGGGCGATCCCGGTCCTCTCCTTCACCCCGCGCCGCACCGTTTCCATCAGCCCAACGATATCACGGGCTGTACACCCTTCCGAGGTGACGACGAAGTTCGCGTGCACCGGGCTGACCATCGCCCCGCCCTGCGAAAACCCCTTGAGCCCGCACTGGTCGATAACCCACCCCGCCGAGATCCGCCGCGACGGATCGCGCGGGTCCGGCGGGTTCTTCCAGTAACACCCCGCCGAGTTGTCGGCCATGGGCTGCGACGCTTTCTTGTACGCCATGACCTCCTTCAGCCGATCGCGCAGCGCCGTTCTCTCGCCCTCGGGCACCCGTCGAAGCCCGAGGTCCGCGCCGAGAATGATCAGGTGATTCAGCCCCGAATGCCTGTACGAGAACCCGATCTCCTCAATGGGGATCGTCAGCGGCTCGCCCGTGCGCGTCATCGCCTGAACGGTCCGCACCGCGTCCGAGATCTGCCCGAACGCGCCCCCCGCGTTCATCACGATCGCCCCGCCGACGGTCGCCGGAATCCCCGCGAGCGCCTCGACCCCCGCAAGCCCCCGTCGCACCGCCTCAGTGATGAGCCTCGGCAGGTTCGCCCCGGCCTGCGCCTTCACGATCGCCTCGCCCGTTTCCCCAGGCCACTCAACCGCATTCATGCCGCGAAGGTCGATCACCAGCCCATCCACCCCCTCATCATCCACCAGCAGATTCGCCCCATCCCCCAGCACCCGGATCGGCTGATGCGCGAACATGAGCAACAGGTCTCGCACCTGCTCCGCCGTCGCGGGCCGGGCCAGCGTGTCCGCGCGCCCGCCCACCTTGAACCACGTCGGGATCTCGGCGTCGTGTTCGATGATGAGGTCGGCGGCGGCGGTCATGGGGTTCACCAGAGTTCAGGAGGGGGAAGAATAGGCGGGGTCGAGATGGAATTCCGGGTTTATCGGCCACCGAACCCCGCGAACACGCGGATTGACCCCGGCCCCGCATGTCATGCGGATCCTTGGTGATTCTCGCAGGCCACTCGCAGCGTGCCCGACAGTGCCATCATTGGTGCCACTGGCGGCGTGCCCGCCAGTGCTGCGCCCTTGATCGCTCCTGCTCACGCCCAGGTTCCAACTGGGATCCTGATCCGGCATCGTCTGACGTGTCCGGCATGCTCTCCATCCGCCCTCCCGTCGCCTCTCGCCCGCAACTCGGCCGCCCGTGCAAGCAAGACCCGGAAGACACCTGGCAGCGACGCCGCGTGCGACGCCCTCCGCCGCCGCATGGTCCTCGTCAAGCCCGCCGCCGTCGCCGCCCCGGAATGCCACGACCCGGACGACCGCCCCGTTCACGACGCTGCGGCTCCCATGCCGCTCGGCCCGTTCCGCGGCAACTCCATCCTCTCGCCGCGCGCATGGGGCGGCATGCGCCCTGAACTCACCCTCCGCCGGCCCTCTGGCCAGCCCCTACTCGCTCAGGACCTGCACGAGTTGTCGGCACGCCGCAAGCATCCCCCGACTGCTGGCGAACATCTCGGTGATCTGGAATGTCAACACGAAAAGCAAGGGACAGAACAAGGCGGGGCAGGCTTCGCCCCATTCCACGCCGCGCCGGATCAACGCCGTCCGTGCCAGCGACGCATTCGCCGCGACGCCGATCAAGATCCCGATGATCGCCCCTGCCAGGATGTCGCTCGGGTAGTGCAGCCCGACGTACACCCGCGGCAGCGCGATCAGCAGGCTCGAGTACAGCAGCGCCACACTTCCGACCGCCCTCGAAACAAAGCACATCCCTGTCGCGAACGCGAAGAAGAGAACCGCGTGATCGCTCGGCATGGAACTCCACCCCTCGAGCACCGCGCGATTGGCCCAGTCGGGGGCATCAAACCCCAGTGAAGGATCGTGCAGCGGCCGTTGCCGGAACGGCAGCAGCAATGCCGCCGCCCGCCCCACGCCGATCGCCGCGATGCACCCGACCAGCGTCGCCATCACGCTTGCCCGTCGGCGCGCGGCATCGTCGTGCCATGCGAACCACGCCCACCACACGAAGCACATCAGCACGCCGCCCTTGAGGAGGTTGTTCCCCGTCAAGAACCACGCCGCGCCGTCGAGAAGCGTCGAATGGTGCGCGAACCGATTCAGAAATGTAATGATGGCCTCATCCATCACTCGTGTCGCGGCAACCGTGCCCGGCACGGTCCCTATCGGACCGAATGAGGCCGCCCATCAGTAACCCCCGCCGCCAAGTACCCCCGCGCCACCTGCCATACAGGCCCCGCTCCCATAACCACCAGCAGGTCCCCCGCCCGGCACACGTTCTGCAACTGCTCCACGATCGCCTCGAACGGATACAAGTGCATCGCCTGCACCCCGCGACCCCGCAGACGATCCACAAGATCCGCCGCCGAGACCTTGTGCTTCTCGATCTCGCTGTCCCTCACGAAATAGATATGCGGCACGATCACAATGTCCGCCATGCTGAACGCCTGCGCGAACTCCTCCAGCAGGAACCGCGTCCGGCTGTGCTGGTGCGGCTGGAACACGCAGATCAGCCGCCCCCCGCGCTCCTCCGGCCGCTCCGCCTCGCGCAACGCACGCAGTGTGACATCGATCTCCGTCGGATGGTGCCCGTAGTCGTCGTACACCCGCACGCCGTGCTTCTCGCCCAGGTACTGCATCCGCCGATCAACCCCGTTGAACGACGACAGCGCCTCTTCGACCTTCCCGACCGGCGCACCCAGGCGCAGCGCGATCGCCGCCGCGAACGCGGAGTCGATCGCCATATGCGCCCCCGGCACGCGCAGCGTCCACGTCCCCACCATCTGCCCGCCGTGGCTCAGCCCGACGCGCCGCGTCTGCGTGTCATAGGTAACAACCCAGTCCGCCGTCGGCGCGAACCCCACGGTCTCGACCGCGCACTCGACTCCACCCGTAACCTCGCGACGGTGGGCGCCGTCGTGCGCGATGAACAGGATGCCGCCATCCTTCGCCGGAGGCACGAGTCGGGCGAAATCCCGGAACGACTGCACCACCGCGTCGAGCGAGCCGTACACATCAAGATGGTCCGCCTCGACGCTCGTGATCGCCGCGATCGCCGGGTTCAGGTTGTGGAACGACCGATTGAACTCGCAAGCCTCGGCCACAAGAACCCCCGGCGCGCCCTCCATCGGCCCGGAAGGAATGTGGTCGCTTCCCAACCGGAATCCGGCGGACGCGGCTTGTTGATTCTCGCGTCCTGACTCCTGCGGTCTCTGCCTGTCCACTGTCCGCTGTCCACTGTCCACTGTCGGCTCAGCCAACTGCCCCGCCGTCGCCCCCACGATCACCGTCGGGTCGAGCCCGCACTGAATCAGCGTGTGCCCCAGCATCCCCACCGTCGTGCTCTTGCCGTGCGTCCCCGCGATCGCCACGCCCGTGCGCCCCAGCATGCACATCCCCAGAGCCTCGGCGTACATCAGCACCGGCACCCCCCGACGCACCGCTTCCAGCATCTGCGGATGCTCAGGCCGGATCGCCGCCGACGCCACCACCAGGTCGCACGCCTCCGGCAGCCACGGCTTCGACTGATCGAACCCCACCTCGATCCCCTCGCCGACAAGCGCATCCGTCGCGTCCGACCGCTCCTTGTCCGACCCGCTCACGATCGCCCCGCGCCCCATGAGCATCCGAGCCAGCCCCGACATCCCGCACCCGCCGATGCCGATCAGGTACGCGTGCTTGCCCTGGACATCAAACAAGGTTGGTCGGCTGCGAGCAGGCATATGGACAGGTTCAACAGGAGAATCCTGGACGACCGGCGACTGGGAGACAATCATTCCTTGGAGATCGACCAACGGCAGGGTGTGAGTCGAGATTTGCCGCGAGACCCTTGACACCGGCGACACCCGGCTTTCGCCCCTCCTCCATCACCTAAGCGCTCTCCTCACCCATGCCGCGGAGCATCATGGCCACGCCGGCATGAAGCATGGGAACCTTGAACTCGATGATGTCCCACACCATGTCGGGCTCCAGAAGGTAATACCCGTGGACGACGTATTTCGGAACTCGATGATTCGTCGGTATTCCCCGAGTTGTTCCGCAACAGCCATGTCCTGTCGAGCGATGTTCGACAACGCCTCGCCCATGATGACAAACTGCCGTTCAACCACCGCCCGGATTTCCCAACTGGCTTCGTAGTCGCCGCGGCCCCTGCCCCGTGTGGCATGCGCGACCCGCTCGCACGCGACGCGGATGTCCTCCAGAAACGCCCGCACATCACGCCGCGGCATGGATCAGCACCTTCGTCGCCTCGATCGACTCCCTGACGAATCGATTCTCCACGCCGCGCATCGGAACCAGGTCCACCTTTCGGCCCGTGATCCGCTCCAATCCCTCCCGAAGTTCGAAGTAGGCGTCCGCCCGTCGGCCCGGCGCCAACGGGCCGAACTCAACAAGAAAATCAAAGTCGCTCCGCGAGGAATCAAAGCCGCCCGTCGCCGCCGAACCAAACAGCCACAGCCGCGCGACGCTCAGCCTTCGGCAGAGTTCGCCAATCGCATCCAATGGCAGCCCGCTCACAGGACTCATGCTCGGATTCTACGCCCGTCGCGGCGGGCACACCGCGTCAGGGCGTCCCTGCCAGGGCAATCGCATTATTGCGGCTGCCCCGGTCTCGCTGGCTTTGCAGCGAGG
>CAZBDZ010000028.1:30815-39724 GCA_964490785.1 uncultured Phycisphaeraceae bacterium | reverse complement strand
GTGCCGTTCCACGTCATCGCCGGGTCCGGATTCAGAACCGTTGACCAGTTGTCGTACCCCACGTGCGCGTACACCTGCCCCGCGCCCGCGAGGCTCCGCCCGGCGGGGTCGTACGCGATCGTCGCCGATTGCCCCGCGACCGGCGGGCTGGGCGCAACCGCGACAACATCGCCGCCGCCGCCGCCCGGCGACTGATCCCCGACCCACACATGCTGGATCGGCGACCTCTTCACAAACCCGCGCGCGTCCGTCGCCTCGATGTAATAATCCACCAGAACATTCGACAACCCGGTAACCTTCGCATGGTACTGGTCGGCGATGTACGCAGGCATCTCGAAGAAATCGATGGATGGATCGTTGTACACATTCCCCGCCGGGAACACGCGCCGTGTCATGGCGACGCTCTGCCACGCCCCCACCTCCGCCCCGCCCGCGTACGTCTCGTTCTGATGCGTCGGCAGCGGGTTCGACCCGTCTCCGTCGATCCGATACTTCAACGCCACCGACGAAAGCCCGGACACGTCGTACGCGAACGTCCACACCCAGAACTCCGGCGACAGGATGCGCTGCTGATACCCGTACTCCGGCCCGAAGTTCACCGCCCCGGGATTCCACGGGTGCCGCTGAGGCAGCCAGATCGTCGGCGGCGTCTGATCCTGCGCGCCCACGCCGATCACCGCGTCCGCGTGCTGCATCGCCTCGTTGCACGCGATCGTCTGCTTCACCTCGTGATCCCCCGGCGTGCCGTAGTACATGAACCCCGAGTTCAGCGACCCAAGGAAATAATGCCACGCCCGCTCCGCCCCCGTGCTCCCCGCATCCGGATACAGAATCTTCTCGATGTTCGTGCCCCCGGCGATCTGCTCCGCCGTCTCGACCCGGTTCTGCGCCGCCGTGATTACCGCCCAGTTCCGCGCGTCAACGTGCCAGCCGTTCTCGACATCAATCTGCCCCTGCGAACTCAGCAGCGGCCAGTTCCAGTTCAGAAACTGCGGCGAGCCGAAGTCCCCGTCCGCGTTCACCCACGCCCCGTCCTCCACATGCACCACCGCATCCGTCGGCACGGGATGGTCCGCCAGATACTCCTCAACCACCGTCGCTACGTACCCCGCACTTTGCGCCTGCGATACAAGGTTCGGCGTCGCCTCCATGTAATACGAAAACCCCCCGCCCCACGCGTTGTCCCCGTCGTGCGCCAGCGTAACCAGCATCGGCCGAGCCGGGTCATTCAACGTATCCAGCGTGTCGAAGTCCGCCAGCCCGAGCGGCGCATAGCCGTCCTTCCACGAAAGTGACTGCGACGCCGGAATCACCACCACCTCGTACACCTGCCCGCTTTCCGGATCAACATGCCGAGCCCGCTGCGGCGTGAGCGACTGCGGCACGGCCTCCGCCGGCCCGCATCCCCTGGAAATGGACTGCCTGAAATACTCCGCCTGCGCCGCGTTCATCTGGTCCGCAGGGTTCGGCGGGTCGCAGTTCACGCCCCCGCTCCCGAAAACCACCGGGAAACCCGCGTTCGCCCGGCTGATCTTCTCCGCGCTCACCATCGACCACGCCACCCCTTCCTGCACGAGCGGCTTGATCAGCCGCGTCGAGAACGCCATCTCCGAAGGAAAGAATCCCCGCGAAACCCCGGGCGACCCGCCCCACGCATCGTCGTACACCGCCCGGTACAGCGCAACCTCCTTCCGCACCGTGCTCTCATCGCACAGAGGCAGCAGCGCGTGATGGAACGAAAACAGCACGATGTCCAACCTCGGCTTCGCCTGCCCCACCGTCGTCCACCCGCGCGCCTCACGGTTCGCCGAATACCACGCCGGCGAATACCCCAACTGGCTCACCGCCCCCAGCGACATGATGTTCTCGATCAACCCGCCGGAATACGAAACCTGCGCCCCGGCCTCCGACCACCCGCGGATCGCATTCACCGCATCCCGCGGCCGGTACTGGTACGCCGCGACACGATCCGACAATCCAAAAATCCCCCGCAGATCATCCGCCGGATGCGCCGCCCCAGCGTCCTTCCGCACAATCGACTCCCACGCCCGCTCGTACCGATCCGCCCCCGAAGCCTGCTGGTCCGGCCAGTAGATCGGCTGCTCCAGGTGCCACAGATACGTGAAGTGCAGCCGCTCCCGCCCCAACGCCGGCCCAGCCGCAAACCCCAATGCCAATATGCAGGTAAAGCGTTTCACCTGACCAGTATGACACCAAAACGACCCAAGGGCCAGTCCTTCTGCCTACACGATTTTCTGGTGCCACTGGCGGCTCGCCCGCCAGTGCGATCCGCCCCCGGCTTCCGTATTGTGCGCCGACATCCCACGCCCCTCGCACTGGCTGACACGCAGCCAGCGGAACACGACCCCACTTTTCCCATGCCCATTGGCGGCTCGCCCGCCAATGCCGCCCTCAACCGCTCCTTCTCGCGCCGAATCGGCCCCCTTCCGCCCCCCCCGTCGAATCACATCCAAACCGCTGCAAAGGGTGGCCAACGGGACTCGAACCCGCGACAACCGGGACCACAACCCGGTGCTCTACCAACTGAGCTATGACCACCGTCAGATACAGATTCTACCCGCTCCGCTCCGGCGGGCCAAGGGGGTTGGCCCTTCGCACGGATCACCGGCTCGAACCGCCCGCCCACAAGGCCGGTCCGGGCGTTTGGATTGGCGGGGCGAGGGCGCTGGCATGCTGAGGGTGACTCCAGCGCTTCCGCGAGCGTGAAGGCCGCGAGTCGCGCTCGGGGCCGAAACAAATCGACTCGGAGGGCTTTCCATCCTGACGCGTCCTGGGTTTCGTCCTGTGCCTGATCCTGGCCGCCGTTGTCGCCGCGCCGCCCGCGAGCGCGATCTCGTGCGGAACGGCTCCGCCACTGACGGACAATCGGTTCGACGCCGTGTGCGCTCCCATATACGAATGGTGCAGTGGAGATGTGAACTACGATGGGCTTGTCAATAAGGCTGACTGGAACTTGGTAAACCAGTTGCTTCAGTCGAACCCCTTTGGATACTATGAATGCTCACAGTGCGCCTCGGGATGCGATCCGCTCGACTGCCCGGATCCCTGACGGGGGCGGCTATCCGCTCCGCCGGCGAGCATTGAGCAACAGCCCGACGAGTGCGAAACTCGCGCCGGTCGCGGGCGAGACAATCGGCGGGATCGGGTAGAGCGTCTGGAATGACACCGTGCCGCTGACCCACAGGCCATCAACCTGTCCCGGCGCATGATCGGGGCTTTCGTGAAACTCCAGGCGAATGTACCCGTCGCCCGCGGCGCGGAGCGGTGGGATGCCGTAGTCGGCGACCTTCAGAATTCCACCGCTTGCGTACGCTGTTGGCCCGCCGGGAGTAGGGTCGGCCGCACCCGGCTGAATCCCCCATCCCGTGAAAGGTAAGTTCAAGGTGTCCGTGAGGAGCAGGCTCATGTCCCGCCGGCGCGAGTTCGGCGCGATCGTCTGCAGAACCACGTCCCACCCGATGCCGTTGACGTAGTTGCCCCCCCCACCCACAGAAAGAGGACCGTGTTGTTCGGCGACCCTCGACCATCCATGCTCGGGATCCCAGTCACATCAATCGTCGCCAGCCCCGCACCAGTGCGCTCCCCGGCGGCGGCCGTGATCGGGATCGATGTAACCACCGAAGGTTGACCAGCCGCCGCGGCACAGCACGCCGAACCCCCGCCGAGCAACGCGACGACGACGTGCGCCACTCTCAGTTTCTCCATGGTCTGCCCCTCTCTTCCGGACGTGCGGAACCTTGGAACAGCATACCCCACGCTTTGCCCATGAGCCATCAACGTGGGCAACTCCGCAGGGCAATCGCATGATCAAAAGGGTGCCCCGGTCTTGCCGTCTGCGGCAAGGCCGGGTCGCACGTGCAACACCGCCCGGCCTCGCCGCAAAGCCGGCGAGACCGGGGCAGCCACAATAATGCGTTTGCCCTGGGCAACTCCGTTGCTCACGGATCTGGATTCCCGATTCCGGCTGCTCGGGAATGGCCCGGATGAACAACATCATTCCTGCCTTCGATTCTCCGGCAGCCACCTTTCGCTCATTCTCCCCGATTCCATTCGGCCCCTGTTCGCATCGCGCCCCGATCCCCCGGCCCTGCGGCTATAATCCTCCCCTTCCCCCCAAAGATACGGCCGAGCCATGCCCGGCCCTTGTTTTCTAAGGAGATTCGAGATGACTGCCGTAGCCGCTTTCCCAGGGCTGGACCTTCGCGCTTCCAAAGTTCACCGGAACCTCTGCACCGCTCGCCTTATCGAACTCGCGCTCGCCCGCGGCGAAGGCTTCCTCGCGGACAACGGCACGCTCGCCGTTCGCACCGGCGAGCGCACCGGCCGCAGCCCAAATGACAAGTACCTCGAAAAGACCCCAGAGGTCGACGCAAACATCTGGTGGGGCAAGGTCAACCAGCCCATCACCCCGCAGGCCTTCGACTTCCTCGAAGAACTCGCCGCCGACTACATGAGCAAACGCGACAGCGTCTTCGTGTTCGACGGCTACGTCGGCGCCGACCCCAAGTACCGCCTCGCCTCGCGAACCTACGCCGAGCAGGCCTGGCACGCACTCTTCGTCAAAACCCTCTTCATCGAACCCTCCGCCGCCGAACTCGCCAACTTCGACCCCGACTGGACCATCGTCAACTGCGGCAAGCGCAAACTCACCGCCGACGAGGCCAAGAAGATCGGAATCAACCCCACGGGCATCTGTATCGCCCAATCCCTCACCCGCAAGCGCGTCCTCATCTTCGGCTCCGAATACGCCGGCGAAATGAAGAAGTCCCTCTTCTACGCCATGAACTACGACATGCCCGAGGTCGGCGTCTTCCCCATGCACTGCTCCGCCAACGTCGATAAGCAGGACGACGCCAACGTCGCCCTCTTCTTCGGCCTCTCGGGCACGGGCAAAACCACGCTCTCCGCCGACCCCAACCGCGCCCTCATCGGCGACGACGAGCACGGCTGGTCGGCGAGCGGCACCTTCAACTTCGAGGGCGGCTGCTACGCCAAATGCATCAAACTCTCGAAGGAAACCGAGCCGCAGATCTGGGACGCCATCAAGTTCGGCTCCGTCCTCGAAAACACCGACGTCGATCCGACCACCCGCCTCCCCAACTTCGATTCCGCGAAGTACACCGAGAACACCCGCGTCACCTACCCCGTCGAGTTCATCCCCGGCGCCAAGATCCCCAGCGTCGGCAAGCACCCGCGCAACGTCATCTTCCTCACCGCCGACGCCTTCGGCGTCCTTCCCCCCGTCAGCAAACTCACCCGCGAGCAGGCGATCTACTTCTTCATCAACGGCTACACCTCGAAACTCGCCGGCACCGAAGCGGGTGTTACCGAGCCGCAGCCCAACTTCTCCCCCTGCTTCGGCGGCCCATTCCTCCCGCGCACGCCGCAGTCCTACGGCAAGCAACTCGCCGAGCGCATCGACCAGCACAAGGCCGACGTCTGGCTCGTCAACACCGGCTGGAGCGGCGGCCCCTACGGCACCGGCTCACGCTTCAAGTTGGCGTACACGCGCGCGATGATCACCGCCATCCTCAACGGCTCCCTCAAAAACGCCAAGTTCACCCCCGACCCCGTCTTCGGCCTCCCGATCCCGGATTCGATCCCCGGCGGCGCCGTCCCCAACGACGTCCTCAACCCCAAGAACACCTGGAAAGACAAGGCCGCCTACGACGCCAAAGCCAAAGACCTCGCCAAACGCTTCCGCGAAAACGACGCGAAGTTCGAAATGGACGCGGCGGTGCGCGCGGCCGGGCCTAAAGGCTGACCGCGGTTTCAGCCGTGCATTTCGGTCCCGGAGGGACAGTGGAATGTAGCCACGGGTGAAGCGAGTCGTCGAGCGGAACCCGTGGACCAGACAACCCATAGTCCCTCTGGAGCCCACGGTGCCGGCGGGCACGCAAACCACCTGCCGCACCGGGATTCGAAGAGGAATGAGAGGGAGTAGCACGACCGAGTCTCAGCGCCGACTCGGTCGTGGCGCATGGCGATTGTCGGCGAGACGGGTGCGACCGGTCTTCCGCCACGGCCGACTGCGCTGGCCGTGGCACCCCGGGGGGGGGGCGCGGGACGTTAGTTCGACTTCGGCTCGACGGAGAGCCCGGTCTTGCCGGTCATGTCGAGGGTCTTTACGAGGAACGCGAGCGAGTCGGCGGTCTCTTCGATGATCTTGGTCGTCGGCTTGCCCGCGCCATGGCCGGCTTTGGTTTCGATGCGGATCAGGACGGGATTGTCCCCGCCGTGCTTCTCCTGGAGCGCCGCGGCGAACTTGAACGAGTGGCCTGGGACGACGCGATCATCCGTGTCCGCCGTGGTGACCATTGTGGAGGGGAACCTGGTCCCCTGCGGCGCGCGCAGCAGGGCGTGATACGGCGAGTAGCCGAGCAGGTACGGGAACAACTCCGGATCGTCCGATGATCCGTATTCATCGACCCAGTACCGGCCCGCGGTGAACTTGTGGAAGCGGAGCATGTCCATGACGCCGACGGCGGGCAGGGCCGCGCCGAAGAGGTCCGGCCGCTGGACCATACACGCGCCGACGAGCAGCCCGCCGTTGGACCCGCCCTGGATCGCGAGTTTCGCGGGCTTGGTGTACTTGTTGGCGACCAGCCACTCCCCCGCGGCGATGAAATCATCGAAGACGTTCTGCTTTTTCAGCAGTTTGCCCGCTTCGTGCCACTCCTTGCCGTATTCCCCGCCGCCGCGGAGATTCGCCACCGCGTACACGCCGCCCATCTCCATCCATGCGACGCGCGCGACATTGAAGTTCGGCGTGATCGAGATATCGAATCCGCCGTAGGCATAGAGAAGAGTCGGGTTGTTCCCGTCGAGTTTGAGGCCCTTTTTGTGCGTGATGAACATGGGCACCTTGGTGCCGTCCTTCGACGCGTAGACGACCTGCTTGGTTTCGTACTCCTCCGGGATCATGTCCACCTGGGCGCGGCGCATGAGTTCGCTCTTGCCCGTGGCGATGTCGTAGCGGAAGATCGAGGGCGGGTACGCGAAGGAGGAGAACGAATAGAAGGTCTCCGTGTGCTCGCGCTTGCCGCCGAAGCCGCCGGCCGTGCCGATCGCGGGGAACTCCACGTCGCGGACCGGCTTCCCGTCGATCTCGAAGACGCGGACGCGGGTCGTGGCGTCCTTGAGGTACGACGCGAAGAAGCGGTCCCCGACGAACGACGCGCCCTGCAGCACCTCCGGCGCCTCGGGGACGATCGTCCTCCAGTTTCCGCGGGCGGGGTTGTTCACGTCGATCGCGATGATCCGGCCCTTCGGTGCATCGAGGTCGGTGCGGAAGAAAAAGGTGCTGCCGTCGTTGTCGATCGGCGAGTAGTCATTCTCCATTGTGTCGATGAGCGTCGTGAACTTGTCGGCGCCCTGCGGGATTCCCTTGTCGAGGCTCGCCCAGTGGACGAGGTTGACGTTGTCGGTGCCCTTGGAAGTGAGGATGAGGAGGTACTTTCCGTCGTCCGTGGTGGCGGCGCCGAAGCCGTGCTCGGGTTCGCTGGGGTTCTCGTAGATGAGCAGGTCCTCGGCCTGCGGGGTGCCGAGATGGTGGTAGTACACCTTCATGTTGAGGTTCAGTTGTTGGAACTCCTTGCCCGCCTCCGGCTCCGGGAAGCGGGAGTAGAAGAAGCCCTTGCCGTCCTTCGTCCAGGCGATGCCGCTGAACTTGATCCAACGCAGGTGATCGCTCAGGTCCTGGCCGGTGCGGACGTCGCGGACCTTCCAGTCCTGCCAGTCGGAGCCCGCCGCCGCGAGGCCGTAGGCCATCAGGTTCCCGTCGTCGCTGTAGGACGCGCCGGAGAGGGCGACCGTTCCGTCGGCCGAGAGGGTGTTGGGGTCAAGGAGGACGCGCGGCTCGCTGGTGAGGGACTCCATGACATAGACGACGTTCTGGTTCTGCAGGCCGTTGTTCTTGGAGAAGACGTAGCGCGTCCCCTGCCTGCTGGGCGGCGAGAAGCGCTCGTAGTTCCACAGTTTCGTCAGACGCTCCACGATCGGCTTGCGCTCGGGGATCGATTCGAGGAACGCGAACGTAACAGCGTTCTCCGCCTCGACCCACTGCTTGACCTCCTCGCTTTCTTTGAGCAGGTCGGCGGGAGCGCTCGCCGCGTCCTTCACCTTGACGGGCGTTTCGAGCCAGCGGTACGGATCGGCGACCTGCTGGTTGTGATGAGTGTCCGTGTGGTCGGATTTCCTCGTGTTCGGATACGGGCTGCCGGCGAGGGCGACGGCGGCGATCGCCGCAAGGGAGATGAGCGCGGACGATGCGAGTCGGCGGGCGTGCATGAATCGAGCCTCCGTGTGGGGTTGACGGTCGACGAATCGGTGTTGTACCCGATGTCGGGGCAAAGGTGGCGGCGGGCTTTGGACTCGCAGACTCGCTTCGGTGGACCGGACCCCCCGGGGGTGATCGCACTGGCGGGCGAGCCGCCAGTGGCACAGAAAACGGCGCTGGGAGTGGTGAAAGAACGGATGCACAAGGCGCGGCGCCACGGGCGACTGCGCTGGCCGTGGTACCTCGGGACACCGACCGTGCAAAGCCACGGTCGGTGGCACGGGTTGTGGTACCCGGGGGCACCGACCGTGCAGAGCCACGGTCGGTGGCACGGGTTGTGGTACCCGGGGACACCGAACGTGCAGAGCCACGGTCGGTGGCACGGGTTGTGGTACCCGGGGACACCGACCGTGCAGAGCCACGGTCGGTGGCACGGGTTGTGGTACCCGGGGACACCGAACGTGCAGAGCCACGGTCGGTGGCACGGGTTGTGGTACCCGGGGACACCGAACGTGCAGAGCCACGGTCGGTGGCACGGGTTGTGGTACCCGGGGACACCGACCGTGCAGAGCCACGGTCGGTGGCACGGGTTGTGGTACCCGGGGACACC
>CAZBDZ010000028.1:0-30715 GCA_964490785.1 uncultured Phycisphaeraceae bacterium | reverse complement strand
CGGGTTGTGGTACCCGGGGGCACCGACCGTGCAGAGCCACGGTCGGTGGCACGGGGGAAAGAAGAGGGGCGAAAGGGCACTCGCCTTTCGCCCCTGACGCGGGGTGGGAAAATCTCGTTGGGCGCCTTTCGGCGCGTTGATCAGGTTTTGGCGACGGCGACGGGGATCTTGCGGGGGAGGGCGGCCTTGTCCTTGAGGAGTTCGATCTTCAGGACGCCGTCCTTGTAGGTGGCGTTGACCTTGTTGTCATCGACGGCGACGGGGAGCATGACGCGGCGGAGGAATGAGCCGAAGCGGCGTTCACTGCGGAAGTAGCCGCGCTCCTTCTCTTCGCGGGTCTCTTCTTTTGCGCCCTTGATGGTGAGCATGTCGTCCTCGACGGTTACCTCGATCTTGGCGGGGTCGACGCCCGGGATTTCGGCCTTGACGAGGATGGTGTCGTCCTTCTCGGTGATGTCGAGGGCCGGGACCCAGTCGGTGTTGAGGGCCGGGGCGTCGATGTCGAGAAGGGGCTTGTTCTCGAAGAAGCGTTCGAACAGACGGTCGATCTCGTTCCGGAGATCACCGAAGACGGGGAGCGTGGTGGTTCGTTTGGCGAGCATGGGAATCCTCCTTCGGGTTGTGATGCGTTCTCGCGGCCTGCCTTGGCCGCGGGTTCAACCGACCTGGATCCTGACCTTTCGCGGGGCCTGCTCGGCGGGTCGTGGGAGGGTGATGAAGAGCACGCCGTCGCGGGCCTCGGCGGTGGTGCGTTCCTTGTCGATGGGGAACGGGAGCGGGATGGTGCGTTCGATGATTCGTCCGATGCGTTCGCAGAGGATGATGCCCTTGTCCGGGCATTTGCAGGCGTCGTGGCGCTCGCCGCGGATGGTGAGGGCGCCTTCGCCGGCGGTGATATCGATGGATTCGGGCGGGAAGCCCGGGGCCTCGACTTCGACGTAGACGGCCTTGTCATCGTGCCAGGCGCTGACGGGCGGGACGATGACTTGATCGAAGGGCAAAGCCCGACCGTTGTTTCTGCGGACGACTCGGATCACGGGTTCGCAACAGAGTGTCATCATTGGTTCCCCTTTCGTGCGTTGTTATCCGGCGGCGTGCGACCGCCGCGGATGTGGAGAATGGGGCAAGCGTCGTGCCAATCTGGTTGGATGTGGAGGCGTGAACTCGCGGGGTGTGCGGCTGCCAGAATGGCAAGACAGGGGTGCCATTTGCCTTGATTGGCACTCAGGAATGGAGGGTCGTGGCATGGAGCGGAGGCGGGAGGCGGGGCATGGAAGTTGCTGTGTGTCGTGATTGGCTTTCAGGTATGCGAATCGCCGGGCGTTGTTTTCTCACGGCTGAGAAGGAAGGGGCTCTTCGATGGACCTGAATCGATTGACGCAACGCTCGCAGGAGGCGCTTCACGATGCACAGGCGGTGGCGGTGCAACATGGGCATCGTGAGTTGGACGGGGAGCATCTGCTGATCGCGTTGCTGCGGCAGGAGGATGGGCTGTTGCCGCGGCTGCTGGCGCGGATGGATGTTGATGCGGACCTGGTCATCAGTGATGTCGCGGGAGTGCTGGAGCGCCGGCCGAGCGTTTCAGGTCCTGGTGCGGAGCCGGGGAAGGTGTATGTCACGCAGCGGCTTGAGGGGCTGCTGGTGCGCGCGGAACAGGAGGCGAAGCGGCTGAAGGATGAATACGTTTCGGTGGAGCACCTCGGGCTGGCGCTGGTGGAGGAGGGGGCGAAGACGGATGCCGGGCGGATTCTCAGGGAGCACGGGGTTGCGCGGGAACGATTTCTGTCCACGCTTACGGCGGTGCGCGGCAGTCAGCGCGTGCAGAGCGCGAATCCCGAGGCGACGTACGAGGCGCTCGAAAAGTACGGGCGAGATCTCGTGAAGGACGCGAAGGCGGGGAGACTCGATCCGGTGATCGGGCGCGACGAGGAGATTCGGCGGGTGATCCGAATCCTGTCGCGGAAGACGAAGAACAATCCAGTCTTGATCGGCGAGCCCGGTGTCGGGAAGACGGCGATTGTCGAGGGGTTGGCTCAGCGGATCATGCGGGGGGACGTGCCGGAGGGGCTCAAGGAGAAGTCGGTGTTCTCGCTGGACATGGGTGCGCTGCTCGCGGGGGCGAAGTTTCGCGGCGAGTTCGAGGAGCGGCTCAAGGCGGTGCTGAACGAGGTGAAATCGTCGGAGGGGCGGATCCTGCTGTTCATCGACGAGTTGCACACGATTGTCGGCGCGGGGAAGGCGGAGGGTGCGATCGACGCGGGGAACATGCTGAAGCCGATGCTGGCGCGCGGGGAGTTGCGGTGCATCGGGGCGACGACGCTGGACGAGTACCGCAAGCACATCGAGAAGGACGCGGCGCTGGAGCGGCGTTTCCAGCCGGTGATGGTGGACCAGCCGACGGTGGAGGACACCGTCTCGATCCTGCGGGGGCTGCGGGAAAGGTTCGAGGTGCATCACGGGGTACGGATCCAGGACAATGCGCTGGTGTCGGCGGCGACGCTGAGCCATCGGTACATCGCGGATCGGTTCCTGCCGGACAAGGCGATTGACCTTGTGGACGAGGCGTGCGCGATGATCCGGACGGAGATCGACTCGATGCCGGCGGAGTTGGACGAGGTTACGCGGCGTGTGATGCAGTTGGAGATCGAGGAGGCCGCGCTGAAGAAGGAGAAGGACAAGGCGAGCCTGGATCGTCTCGGGGGCCTGCGGCGGGAACTCGCGGATCAGAAGGAGAAGGCGAGCGCGATGCGTGCGCAATGGGAGGCCGAGAAGAAGGTGATCCACGAGGTGCAGGGTCTCAAGGGCCAGATGGACGAGGTTCGGGTGCAGGCGGAGCGTGCGCAGCGCGAGCACAACCTGAACAAGGCGTCGGAGTTGATCTACGGCCGGCTGCCGGAACTTCAGAAGCGGTTGGAGGCGGCGGAGGGTCGCCTGGCGGCGCAGCATGGGGGGGCGGGGGTGATGCTGCGTGAGGAGGTTACGGAGGAGGAGATCGCGGAGATCGTGGGGCGGTGGACGGGGATTCCCGTGGCGCGGCTGAAGGAGGGCGAACGCGAGAAGTTGCTGCGGCTGGACGCGATCCTGCACGAGCGCGTGATCGGGCAGGACGAGGCGGTTCGTCTGGTGGCGGACGCGGTGATCCGCGCGCGTGCGGGGATCAAGGACCCGAAGAGGCCGATCGGGTCGTTCATTTTTCTTGGGCCGACGGGTGTGGGGAAGACGGAGTTGGCGCGTGCGCTGGCGGAGTCGCTGTTCGACAGCGAGGACAACATCGTGCGGATCGACATGAGCGAGTACATGGAGAAGCACGCGGTGTCGAGGCTGATCGGCGCGCCGCCTGGGTACGTTGGGTATGAGGAGGGCGGGCAGTTGACCGAGGCGGTGCGGCGGAAGCCGTATTGCGTGATCCTGTTCGACGAGATCGAGAAGGCGCATCACGACGTGTTCAACGTGCTCTTGCAGGTGCTGGACGACGGGCGGGCGACGGATTCGCAGGGGCGGACGGTGTCATTCAAGAACACGGTGGTGATCATGACGAGCAACATCGGGTCGCCGCACCTGCTGGAGGATTCGATGGCGGGCGGTGAGATCAGCGATCGGGCGCGGCAGTCGGTGCTGGCGGAGTTGCGGTCGCACTTCCGGCCGGAGTTTCTGAACCGCGTGGATGACATCGTTCTGTTCAAGCCGTTGACGCTGGCGGAGATCAAGAAGATCGTGGACCTGCTGGCGGCGGGGCTGCGGGCGCGGCTGTCGGATCGGGAGTTGTCGTTCGAGATCACCGATGGGGCGAAGGAGCACATCGCGCGGACGGCGTTTGACCCGGTGTTTGGGGCGAGGCCTTTGAAGCGGTTCCTTCAGCGCGAGGTCGAGACGAAGGTGGGGAGGCGGATTCTCGCGGGCGAGGCGGAGGCGGGGGCGACGGTGCGCGTCGATGCGCGCGGCGGCGAGTTGGTGGTGGATGTGATGGCGGGGGTGGCCTCGCGGTGAGCGGGGTTCACGGCCGCCGCGGCGGGTGAACTGCGGCACGGAGAGCAAAGGGCCGAGGAAGTTGGAGTGGATTGCGCGCGGGCCGGCAATCGGGGTCAACGTGAGCCGTTGAGGCCGTGTTCGTTGATGACTTGGGCGACCATGGGGAGCGAGATGATGCGTTCGATGACGGTGTCGCCCATTGTCTCGAGGACGGTGAGTGAAGAGGCGAACACTCGCCTGCCGCGGACGTCGATGCTGGCGAGGGTTACGGAGTCTGGATGGCGCACGTCAATGCGTTCGCCGTTGGCGAGGATCATGGCGAAGGGTTGAAACTCGCGGTTGGTGAGGCGTTCGTGGATTGCTGGGCCGAGCATGACGAAAAAATAGCCGACCCAAGAGCCAAGCGGGATGCTGTGCATTCGGCGCCAGGGACGTTGATCGTGTGCCACTGGCCGCTTGTCAGCCATTGAGGAGGGCGATTGGCGCGGAACTCGATAGGACGATTGCGGTGTTCGGCACTGGCGGGCGAGCCGCCAGTGGCACAAGGAGGATGTGCTGGCTGCTTGTCAGCCAGTGAAGAGGGCGGTTGGCGCGGAACTCGATAGGGACGATTGCGGTGTTCGGCACTGGCGGGCGAGCCGCCAGTGGCACAAGGAGGATGTGCTGGCTGCTTGTCAGCCAGTGAAGAGGGCGGTTGGCGCGGAACTCGATAGGGACGATTGCGGTGTTCGGCACTGGCGGGCGAGCCGCCAGTGGCACAAGGAGGATGTGCTGGCTGCTTGTCAGCCAGTGAAGAGGGCGGTTGGCGCGGAACTCGATAGGGACGATTGCGGTGTTCGGCACTGGCGGGCGAGCCGCCAGTGGCACAAGGAGGATGTGCTGGCTGCTTGTCAGCCAGTGAAGAGGGCGGTTGGCGCGGAACTCGATAGGGACGATTGCGGTGTTCGGCACTGGCGGGCGAGCCGCCAGTGGCACAAGGAGGATGTGCTACTGCGCCGGCCGGATCTGGAGGCGCCAGTCTCGCGCGTTCGTATCCGGTGCGAAGCCCTCCATGAAGACCTGGCTCCGCGGCGGCAACTTCGCGAAGCGCCAGTCGGGGTCGGGGTTCAGCGGCGTGCCCTTCTCGTCGAAGAAGAAGTAGCGATACTGGACGTTGAGGACGTTTTTGTCCCAGGTTGAACGGACGGCGGAGGTTACGGACATCGGTTTGGTGTCGGTGCCGGGGGTTACGTTGGCGCCGCTGATGACGAGATTCGGCGCGAGGCCGCCGGCGGCTTCGACCTTCGGGTATTGGTCGGCGGGAAGCGGATCGACGCCGGCCGAGCCGGGGGCTTTGGTGCGGTCGTTGGCGCAGGCGGGGAGGAGGGTGAGGAGAAGGAGGCAGAGAGTGCGGTTCATGGTCTTGTCCTTGGTGTTCTTTGCTTCGTGATTGCCGGCCCTTTTCATGGGCCGCAGAGGGTCTTGACAATGCGTCCACCAGACGCTGACGCGTCTGGCAACCAACGGTCGCCCGTTTCACGGGCTTGATGCAGGTGGCAGGGCGCCGGTCGCGGTGATCGAATCTCGCAGCAGGCGGGCTTCGTTCGACTTGGGTTGATACGGCGGATGCTCCCGGCAGAAGAGGCGGACGAAGCCTGTGGAGCCGGCGACTGGGGATTCCATGGTGTCGCCGCCGTCGAGGATGTGGCGCGCGCCGATGAGCCCGCGCGGGTCGGGGGTGAGGTTGATTCCCTCGGCTTTGTAGAGGTTGTCGAGGTCGTTGACGGAGTAGTCGAGGAGGTGGCCTGCGGATTGGTAGCGGCGGAGGACTTCGAGGGAGGGCTTTTCGACGCTGCGTCCGCCGAGGATGTAGGGGAGGTCGTCGCCTTCGACGGCGCAGGTGCAGGCATCGCTTGCGTAGAGGACTCGGCCTTGTTGTCCCCAGCGGGCGATCTCGGAGGAGACGGGCATGCGGACGTAGTGGAGCGCGAGCGGGTTGGAGTGTCGCGGCGGATCGATGGCGGGGAGTGCGAGGCGCGGACCTTCGGCGACGGTGAATGTGATGATGGCGGTTTCGGTGATGTTCGCGGCGGCGAAGTAGATGCGCTGGGGGAGGAACTCGCAGTGGCGGATGTCCGCGGCGGCGGTGAGTTTGGAGAGGAGGCCGGCGCCGATGAGGGAGAGGCCGACGATCTGGGCGGTGTTGTCGTCGGAGGATGCGGTGATGGCGCCGCCGAGGAGCATGAGCGTGCCGAGGCTGCTCTTGGCGGCGCGGATGTCCTCGAGGTTGTTCCACATGTGGTCGCGGGCGAGGGTGTTGAGGTCGGCGGCGGGCATGACGGCGAGTGGCTTCGCGGGGGGCACCGACCGTGCCAAGCCACGGTCGGTGGCACGGTAGATTTCGAGGGTGATCGGGCGGTTGTCGGAGTTGAGGCGCGGGTCGAAGCGTGCGAGGGAGTTGTCCGGGCCGAAGCGGACCTTCTCGGGTCCCGGGCCGAAATCGATGACAAAGAGTGTGTTGGCGCCGGCGAGGAGCGCGTCGGCGACGGTGCGGAGGGCGGGGGTGAGCGCGGCGGCCTCGTTGAAGTTGTCGGCGGCTTCGTCGAGTCGGGCGGGGTCGCCGGCGGCGCGGTAGAGGGCGAGGTTTGCGGCGGCGTTCATGAAATAGCCGGGGGCGAAGTTGGTCTTGGCCGGCGTGTAGCCGTGGTCGAGGTAGTTGTCGAAGGCGTCGTCGTCGCGGCGGGCGCGGGCGACGGCGTCGCGCGCGATGTCCTCGGAGGATTTGCGCGAGCCTTGCTCGTTGTCGCCGAAGTCCTTGAGGAGGAAGAGGGAGGATTGGGCGGCGGCGCGGGCGTTGTCCCACTCGGCGAGGAGGGCCTTCTGGAGGGAGATGTAGTGGAACATCATGGCCTGTTCGAGTGGTTCGCCCTTCCAGAAGATGACGCCGCCCTCGCCGAGGACGGCGGCGGCGACGGTTTTGTCGTCGTTGATGCCTTGGGTGCGGAGGATGTCGAAGGCGCGGGAGGTGATGGGTTCGGCGGCGGCGGGCCGACCGTCGGCGAGGAGTGTGATGGCGAGGCGCATGCGGTCGAGCATGTAGTCGCGGCTGTTGCGGTCGGGGGTGAGGCGTTTCTCGATGCGTGAGGCGGCGCGGGCGTATTCCCCGCGGTCGAAGAGGTCGCGGAGGCGTGTGTCGGGCTGGGAGGCGCAGGCGGAAAGGAAGGCGTTCACCACAGAGGCGCAGAGAACACAGAGAAGAAGCCGGAGGGGGAAGATGTGATGGAGGAAACGGGGCATGGAGGCGACTTCAGCGCGATGTCGATTCGAGGATTCCTTCCGCGTTCTCTGCGTCGGAGTTCTCCGCCGCGGCGGGGGGTGGGTGCGATCAGTTGTAGGCTCGGCCGGAGGCGGCGCGCTTGAGGAGGTAGTCTCCGGTCCAGACGGTCTCGCCGGAGTTCAGGGCCGTGATGGAGTAGCGGGCGGAGTAGAGGTCGGTGCGGTCGGGGCCGGCGGCGCGCGTGACGGAGCGGAGGACGGCGTGCATGACGTGGGTGGGCGCGCGGCCTTGGGCGATCGGGCCGGCCCAGGCGCGGCTGTCGATGAGCGCGTCGAGTCGTTCGGCCGGGATGACGAAGCGGATGTTGCGTTCGCGGCGGAGGGCGGTCATGGCGTCGGAGTTCATGACGCGGTCCATGAGGAACCACTTTTCGCCCTCGCTCAGGATGTCGGTGGTGAGATTGTCGATCTTCTCGATGGCGATGGTCATGGGGGGTGAGTCGGGGGTGCGATCCTGAATGAAGGAAGAGGATTGAAGGGAGAAGGCGATCTCGGTGGAGATGTCCTGAAAATCGCGGGTGTGGAGGCGGGTGGTGCGCGGCGGGGCCTGGCATCCGCCCAAAGCGAGAGCATTCACCACAGAGGCACAAAGACACAGAGCGAGGAGATGAGTTGAAGGCGGGGGGCGCGGGGGAGAAGCGTGGGAATGGGCGCGAAGCGGGAATTCGGCCCGGCATCGCTGCAGAGCCGGCGAGACCGGGGCATCCGCTGAGTTCGTACCTTGCGATTGCGCTCTTTTCATTCTCAGCGCCTCCGCGTGAGGGCTTGCTAGCGCGAGTACTTGACTTCGTAGTCTTTGGAGAAGACGGTTTCGCCGGTGCTGGAGCGCATGAGTTCGAACTTGAGGTAGTAGAGGCGTGTGTCGGGGCGGTCGACGGAGTACATGTTGCCGTTGAGGAAGAGGAAGTAGTCCTCGTTGACGGCGGGCTGGGGGAGGTCGGAGGTGTGGCCCACCTTCTGGTCGCCGGTTTGGCCGAGTTCGCGTTGGCGGAGGGACTCGCGGCGTGCGCGGTTTTCGACGAAGCGGGCGTTGTCGCGGACGACACGTGAGTCCATGAGTTTGCTCTTGACGCGGTCGCGGACGAACTCGAAGTCGGTGGTGGACATCTTCGAGGTTTTGTTGGCGATGTCGCCCAGGACGACGGTCACGCGCTGGCCGGCGAAGTCCTGGTCGACCATGTGATCGACGTCTTGCGCGAGAGCGAGGGCGACGTCGTCGCTGGCCTCGACGAGGTCGGAGGTTCGCATGAGGCCCGAGGAGGCTTCGCCTGGGGTTGTGCTGCCGACGGAGACGCGGCCGCCGGAGTCGCCGCGGGGCGGTTCCTGGCAGGCGGGGAGGATGAGGAGCGTGATGAGGAGAAGTGTGGGGTGTTGCATGGTTGGAATCCGGGAGGGTGCAGGGGAACCAGTATCTCAGATGCAGGAGACCGGACGGATCGTCGGGGGAATGCCGCGTTGGTGTTTCGGCGTGCCAAGAGCGGGACTCGGAGCAGCCGCGCGGTCCGGGCCTTGCCGCAAAGCCGGCGAGACCCGGGCATCTTCGATCAAAGAAAACCCGCGGGCGGGCGCGGTGGCTCGCCCGCGGGCTGGAGGGTTGACGGTGCAGGTGTGGTGTTCAGCGGCAATGGCGGCGGCGCGGGCGGTAGTCGTCGTCGCGGTCGCGGTAGCGGTAACGGGTGTAGTGGTGGTCGTCGCCGAGGGAGATGGAGAAGGAGAAGCCTGAGTCGCAGCGCGGGCGGTCCCAGTATCGCGGGGTGTCCCAGTAGCGCGGGCGGCAGTCGTAGACGGGGCGAGGTGGCGGGCAGACGTAGACGGGGGCCGGGCGGGGCGGCGGGCAGTGGACGACGACGGGAGCAGGCTCGACGTAGACGACGCGCGGCGGCGGAGGAGGATCACAGCGTCGTCGGGCGTATTCGCGGTCGACCGGGTCGTCGTGGCGGACGATCACGGTCGTCTCGTGGCGGACCGGTTCGACGACCGGCGGCACGGGCCGATCGTGGAGCCTGGCGAGGACTTCCTCCTCGGCGACTCGGTAGCGTTCCGGCAGCGGCGCGTCGTAGACGACGGGCGGCGGCGGGTCCGGTCTGCGTTGTGCGTACGTGTCAGTGGCAAGCCCGAACGTCAAGGGCAGGCTCGCCAACCCGATGATGCGGCGCGGGAACATGTGTCCCAACCCCGATTCGCCTCCGCGGGCCCTTACGGAGTATCTGTGCGTTGTTGTGGCCCGATTGGATGACGGAGAGGTATATGGGAGAGGGAGGGGCGGCGTTGCGGGGGGGAGCGGTACGGCCTTTCCGGTAGTGTCGCAGTTTGAATGTGGGTCGCCGCGGCGACTCCCCCGCGCCACGCCCTGGAAAGGGCGTGCCACATTCAAACTGCGACACTGCCGCCTTTCCGAGCAGCGAGGCCCCGGCATGGGCTGGGTCGCCTCGGCGACTCTCCGAAAAGCCCATGCCACGGCGGGGCATCATCGGGAACGATGAGGCTGGACATATTCATGCGCTTGTGGTAATATGTATGCGCCATGAACAAGGTCCATCGTCATCGGTTGATTGCGCGGCTGCTCCAGGGGATGCAGGTGCGGAGCCAGGAGCATCTGAAGGAGTTGCTGCTGTCGAACGGGGTTCGGGCGACGCAGGGGACGTTGTCGCGCGATTTGAGGGAGTTGGGGGTGGTGAAGGCGGGGACGGGGTACACGCTGACGCCGGCGGAGAACGGGAAGCGTGCGACGACGGATCTTGAGGCGGCGGTGCAGAGGCACATGCTGTCGGCGGAGTCGGCGGGGACGATGGTGGTGCTGAAGACCGAGCCGGGGCATGCGAGTCTGCTGGCGGCGCAGGTTGATCTTGCGCCGATGCCGGGGATTGTGGGGAGCATCGCGGGGGATGACACGATCTTCCTGGCGGCGCGCACGCCGAGGGAGGCGCGGGGGGTTGCGCTGCAGTTCCAGAAGATGGGGGGCATTCTCTGATGACGACGAGCGAATCGGGGCATGTGGCCTGCGCTGTAGTCGGCGCGGGCGGGTATACGGGGGCGGAGTTGATCTCGATCCTGGCGGGTCACCCGCGCGTGGAGATACGCGGGGTGTTCGGCTCGGAGAAGCGCGGCGATGGGCCGGGGGAGGCTGTATCGTCGGTGTTTCCGCGGCTGCGTGGGCGGTGCGATCTTGTGATGCGGCCGGCGAGCGTGGAGGGGATCGCGGGGCTGGGTGTGGGGATTGTGTTCTTGTGTACGCCTCACGCGGTGAGCCATGAGTTGGCTCCCCCACTGCTGGCGCGCGGGATGAGAGTGTTCGACCTGTCGGCGGCGTTTCGGCTGAAGGACGCGGGGCTGTACCCGAAGCATTACGGATTCGAGCATCTGCATCCGGAGTGGCTGAAGAAGGCGGCGTATGGGATTCCGGAGTTATTTCGGCGGGACATCGCGGGGGCGGATCTGGTCGCGGTGGCGGGGTGCTATCCGACGAGCGCGATTCTGGCGCTTTCGCCCTTGGTGAAGGCGGGGGCGGTCGAGCGCGGTCGGCGGCCGATCGTGGACTCGGTGAGCGGGGTGAGCGGCGCGGGGCGGCACGCGACGACGGCGAACCTGTTCTGCGAGGTGAGTCTCCAGCCTTACAATGTGTTGAGGCATCGGCATGGGCCGGAGATTGATGCATATGTCGGGACGAGCGTGGTGTTCACGCCGCACCTGGGGTGCTTTGAGCGGGGGATTCTGTCGACGATGCACGTGGACCTCTCGGCGGGTTGGGGGGCGGAGCGGGTTGGGGCGGTGTTGCGTGGGGCGTATGAGGGTGAAGCGTTCGTGCGGCTGCTGCCGGCGGGGGAGTGGCCTTCGGTCGCGGCGGTGCGGGGGACGAACTTCTGCGACATTGGGTTCGCGGTCGATGAGCAGCATCGGCACCTGATCATCGTGAGCGCGATCGACAATCTCGTGAAGGGGGCGGCGGGGCAGGGGGTGCAGTGCATGAATGCGAGGCTTGGGTGGGAGGAGGGGTTGGGGTTGGAGAGAGGGTGAAGAGAAGAAAGGCATCGAGGCAGGAGGCATCGAGGCAGGAGTTTCGCGGTGATGGGTTCGAGCGATTCGACAGTTCCGATTGTGATCAAGTTGGGCGGGCTGGCGGTGGAATCGCCGGAGCGCGCGGAGGGATTGCTGCGCGCGGTGGCGGTGGCGGGGGCGGTTGTGGTGCATGGAGGCGGGAAGGCGGTGGATGAGCACCTGGCGCGGCTGGGGATCGTGAGCGAGCGGCGTGAGGGGCTCCGGGTTACGGGGGAGCGGGAGATTCAGGAGATCGTCGGGGTGCTGGCGGGTCGTGTGAACAAAGGGATTGTCGGTGCATTGAATGCGCTGGGGGCGCGGGCGGTTGGGTTGTGCGCGGGGGACGGGGCGATCGCGCGGGTGAGGCGTATCAGGCCGAACGGGGTGGATATAGGGTTTGTGGGTGAGATTGTCGGGGGCGACGCGAGGCTGTTGCGCGTGCTTTTGGGGGAGGGGTATGTGCCCGTGCTGGCGCCGATCGGGTTTGATGAGGAGGGGAGGCCATTGAATATCAACGGCGACGATGCGGCGGCGGGGATCGCGGCGATCATCGGGGCGAGGATGCTGGTGCTGCTGACGGATGTGGCGGGTGTGATGGATGGGTCGGGGCGTGTGATCGATGCGATGGATCGGGCGCGTGCGGAGGAGTTGATCGGGGCGGGGGTGATTACGGGGGGGATGATCCCGAAGGTGCGGGCGGCGGCCAGCGCCGCGGAGCGGGCGGGGGTGCCGACGGTCATTGCTTCGTGGAATGATCCGGGCGCGATTGGCGCGCTGGTGCGCGGCGAGAAGAGGGGGACGGTGATCGCGCCGGCGGAGACGAGGAAGGAGGAGGCGTGCCGATGAAGACGGTGCTGGGATTCAAGGACTTTCTGACGGGCGCGGAGTTGACGGCGGAGGCGGCGGGCTCGCTGATTCGTGCGGCGGTTGAGTTCAAGCGCGAGCCGGGGCGTTTTCGTGGGGCGCTGGCGGGGAAGTCGGTGGTGATGCTTTTCGAGAAGCCCTCGCTGCGGACGCGGGTTTCGTTCGAGGTCGGCGTGGCGAAACTGGGGGGGCACGCGCTCTTTTACGATCACTCGAAGGAGAGGATCGGGGAGAGGGAGAGCGTGCATGACTACGCGAAGAACCTGGAGCGGTGGTGCGATGCGATCGTGGCGCGGGTGTTCAGCCACGCGGCGGTCGAGGGGCTGGCGAGGCACGCGCGCGTGCCGGTGGTGAACGCGCTGTCGGACGCGTATCACCCGTGCCAGGCGCTGGCGGATCTGATGACGCTGCACGAGCGCGTGGGGGAGTTGAAGGGGAAGCGCTTGGCGTTCGTGGGGGATGGGAACAACGTGTGTTGTTCATTGATGGTTTTGGCGGCGACGATGGGGATGGAGTTTGTCGTTGTTGGGCCGGAGGGGTACGAGCCGAACGGGGCGGTCGTGGCGCTGGCGCGGTCGCGGGCGTCGGCGGCGGGCGGGTCGGTCGCGTTGTCGCATGATCCCGCGGCGGTGAAGGGGTCGGCGGCGGTGTACACGGATGCGTGGACAAGCATGGGGTGGGAGGGGGAGGCGGCGCAGAGGCGGCGGGCGTTTGAGCGGTACATGGTGGACGGAGAGATGATGGCGCGGGCGGGGAATGCGGCGCTGTTCATGCACTGTTTGCCGGCACACCGGGGGGAAGAGGTTACGGATGAGGTGATGGACTCGGTGCAGTCGGTCGTGTTTGACCAGGCGGAGAACCGGATGCACGCGCAGAATGCGTTGATGATGGGGCTTGTGGGGAGCGACGGGGTGGTAGGCTGATCCGGGCAGTGGACAATGGACAGTGGACAGTGGACAGTGGACAGAAGGCAGTAAGCGGTTGCGGTTCAGAGGCTGATTCAATCTTCAAGACTGAGGATCAACATTCATGGCGAAGAAAGTGGTGCTTGCGTATTCGGGCGGGCTGGACACGTCCTGCATCGTGCCTTGGCTTGTGGAGAACCACGGGTGCGAGGTTGTTTGTGCGGTGGGGGACGTTGGGCCGGGGGCGGATGAACTGGCGGGGGTCGAGGAAAAGGCGATCAAGAGCGGGGCGAAGGCGTGTCATGTGGTGGACCTGAAGCGCGTGTTCGCGGAGGAGTACGTGTTTCCGACGGTGATCGCGGGGTCGATCTATGAGCACCGCTACCTCCTCGGCACGTCCACCGCGCGGCCGATCCTCGCCAAGGCGCAGGTCGAGGTCGCCCGCAAAGTCGGGGCCGACGCGGTCTCCCACGGCTGCACGGGGAAGGGCAACGATCAGGTCCGCTTCGAGTCGGCCTACGGGGCCCTCGCGCCGGACCTCGAGATCATCGCGCCGTGGCGGACGTGGGACCTGAAGAGCCGGGAGGACATGCTGAGCTACCTGGAGGCGCGGAAGATTCCGTGCGCGGCGAGCAAGACGAAGATCTACAGCCGCGACCGCAACCTCTGGCACATCAGCCATGAGGGGGGCGCGCTCGAAGACCCGTGGAACCCGCCGCCGGACGATATCTGGGTGATGACCGCCGACCCGCGCAAGGCCCCGGACCAGCCGGAAGAAGTCTCGCTCGGCTTTCGCTCCGGCTTCCCGCGCTCGCTCAACGGCAAGGAGATGCCGGGCGACCAACTCATCCTGACACTGAACGGCATCGCCGCGAAGCACGGCGTGGGGCGCGTCGATCTCGTCGAGAATCGGCTCGTCGGCATGAAGTCCCGCGGGTGCTACGAGACGCCGGGCGGCACCGTCATCTTCGAGGCCCTCCGCGGCTTGGAAGAGTTGGTCCTTGACCGCGAGACACGCCACCACCGCGAGCACCTCGGCATCCGCTTCGGCGAACTCGTCTACAACGGCCAGTGGTTCACGCCGCTGCGAGAAGCGATCTGGGCGAGCCTCCAGAAGATCGCCGAGCCGCTGACGGGCGAGATTGTGGTCCGCCTCTACAAAGGCACGGCGACGACCATCCGCCGCAAGAGCGAACACAGCCTGTACGCTGAATCTTTCGCGACGTTCGGGCGCGACGAGGTCTACAACCAGATGGACTCGAAGGGGTTCATCCGGCTGTTCTCGCTGCCGAGCAGGATCGCGGCGATGAAGAAAGCAGGCAAAGCCTGACCTATTCTTGTTGTTCCGGTCTTTTCTACCACTTCTAGGTGGAATGGGCGTCCCGCGCGTCCCTACACCCTCTACGCCTTTCTCACCCCATCACCCCATCACCCCATCATGCCCCTCTGGTCCGGCCGATTCTCCGAAGCCTCCGACCCGCTCTTCAAGCGGTTCAATGATTCCCTGCGCTTTGATCACCGGCTGTTGAAGCAGGACATCCAAGGCTCGATCGCGTGGGCGAAGGCTCTCGAAGGCGCCGGGGTATTGACGAGCCACGCGCGCCGGCAAGTGGTGGACGCGCTGGCCGCCATCGAACGCGACTGGAAGGACGATTCGTCGCGCATCGTCGAATCGGGGGCGGAGGATGTGCATTCGTTCGTCGAGGGCGAACTGATCAGGCGGGTCGGCGATCTGGGGAAGAGGCTGCACACGGGGCGGAGCCGGAATGACCAGGTGGCGACGGACCTTCGGCTGTGGGCGCGCGATGAGATCGATGCGCGGCTCGGCGAAGTGCGCGCGGCGCAGGCGGCGCTGGTCGGGCTCGCGGAGCGGGAAACGGAGACGGTGCTGCCGGGGTACACGCACCTGCAGCGAGCGCAGCCTGTGTTGTGGGGGCACTGGGCGCTGGCGTATTTCGAGATGCTCGATCGGGATGCGGCGCGGCTCGCCGATGCGCGTCGGCGCGCAAACGTGTGCCCGCTCGGGTCGGGGGCGCTGGCGGGAACGGCGTATCGCATTGATCGGGAAGCGCTCGCGCGCGATCTGGGGTTCGACTCCCCCACCGCCAACTCGCTCGACGCCGTATCGGATCGGGATTTCGTGGTGGAAACGCTCGCGGCGGCGGCGCTGTGCGCGGTGCATCTGTCGCGGCTGGCGGAGGACCTGATCCTCTACACGTCGGGCGAGTTTGGATTCGTGGAGTTGTCGGATCGGGTGACGAGCGGGTCGTCGCTCATGCCGCAGAAGAAGAACCCGGATGCGCTGGAGTTGATCCGGGGGAAGGTGGGGCGGATTCTGGGGGCGCACACGGCGATCTGCACGACGATCAAGGGGCTGCCGCTGGCGTACAACAAGGATTTGCAGGAGGACAAGGAGCCGTTGTTCGACGCGATGGACACCCTGTCGATGTGCCTGCGCGTGCTGCCGGTGGTGCTTGACGGGATGAAGGTGAACCGGGAGGCGTGTTTGCGGGCGGCGAAGGGGGGCTGCGCGAACGCAACGGACCTGGCGGATTATCTGGTGGGGAAAGGCGTGCCGTTCCGCGAGGCGCACGAGATCACTGGGCGGCTCGTCCGGCTGGCGGTGGAGCGCGGGGTCGGGCTCGAGGATCTGTCGCTCGAGGAGTTGCGGACGATCGACGGGCGGATCGGGGCGGATGTGTTCGCGTCGCTGTCGATCGAGGCGGGGTTGGCGAAGCGGAGAGTGCGCGGAGCGGCGTCGGCGGAGCGGGTGCGCGAGGCGGTGCGGGAGGCGCGGGGGCGGATGTCGGGGTGGCTGGATGAATAGGACCCGAATCGGTCCAGACTCAGAAACATTCTTGCGGTTTCAGGCCGAAACCGCGTGAGCGTGGCGCCGGACGGTCGCTTCAAGACGGTAGTGCGTTGTCGATCCGCGTCGGAGCACGCGCGGCGGCGTTGGATTTGAAAGGAGCGATCATGTTTCTTGTGCGATTGCCATGTCGGCATTCAAGTGTCGGGTTGGTTTGCATCGTTCTGGGGGTTTGTGCGGCTCCGGCTGCGGCGTCGATCGTTGTCGCGGGTTCGCACGCGCGGGGAACGGTTACGCTTAGCCAATGGCGGGACGTCGATACCGGCGAGGTTTTCACCACTCTGCCGGAAGGGTGTGAAGCGGAGATCACCATCGGGACTCCGATGGGCGCGAGAAGTGTCGAGGGCAACGCGAGCGCGGACTGGAGCCCCGAGCCGACGATTCACACAGGGGGCATCTTCGGAACGGGCGGACGGGGTTGGGGGTTGACGCTGGCGATGACATCCGGCGCGCAGGCGCAGCCCGCGGGGCGTGCGTTGGCGGAAGGGGGACTGGACGGCTTCCTTACGGTGAACAACTTCGGGAACCGGGGTCATTGGGAGGTTACATTCGACATCTCGTGGTACTGGGATTCGGTCAGCCAGGGCGACGACCCCTTGGGCCTGGAAGGGCACTCGGGGCCGAATGTAACGATCAATACTAGTCTGCTCGTGGAACCTTATCTTCTTATCTCCGAAGGTGAGTCCACGGCGTATCCATCCGGTCCCTTCATGCTCAACGACGGGGGCAGCCAGCAATACACGCTGGAACTGTTGAGTCTTTCGGGGGTCGGACAACAGCGGGCGATCGACATTCACGTCGGCTCCCAGGCCGCGGTGGGAGCGGTGGCGGTGCCGCCGCCCGGTTCGCTGTCGCTCGCGGTCGCGGGTGGGGCGATGGTCGTCCCAAGGCGGCGGCGGTTCACGCACTGGCGGGCGAGCCGCCAGTGGCACGGCGACTGGGATCGTGTGCCACTGGCTGCTTGTCAGCCGGTGCGGAGGCCGGCTGCGTGAGAGCATGAGTATGGACGCAACTGGCGCTCGGCCACGGCCGACTGCGCTGGCCGTGGCACCCCCGGGGGGCATGGGCAGACCGACCGCTAAGGGCAGCGGTCGTTGGCCCGGTCTTCGTGGTAGTGCGCGGCGGTTCGGCGGGCGAGGTCGGCGACTCGGTCGCGTAGTTCGGCGGGGGCGATGACGCGACAGTGCGGGCCCATGCCGAGGGCCCACCAGACGATTTCGTCGAGGCCCGAGACGGTGCAGCGGAAGACGGATGAGCCGTCTTCGTTGAACTCAATGCGCTGGGTGCGGTGCCACTGCGTGTCGCTCATGGTCGGAGTGAACTCGGGGTCGAAGTGGATTTCGACGTCGAAGTCGCGTTCGCCGCGGATCATGCGCCAGGCGTTGCCGAGGTGGCGGTCGAGGGAGAAGTCCGCGGGCGGGTCGTAGAGTTGCGGCGTGATGCGGCACTGGACGAAGCGATTGAGTTTGAGGTGGCGGACGGCGTCGCGGGCGGAGTGGCGGCCGACGACGTACCAGGCGCGCACGCTGAAGAAGAGGGCGTAGGGTTCGAGGTCGAACTCCTGGCCGTCGTCCTTCGATTCCGCGGCGGGTTCGTAGACGCACCGGAGGATCCGGCGGGACTCGATGGCGGCGTGGATCGTGTCGTAGACATCCTGCCATCCGTCGGTCGCGCCGGCCTGGGCCGTCTGGATGGCGACATGGGGGACGATCTTCCCGAGCTGCTCGCGGACGGCGGCGGGGAGTTGGGCTTCGACCTTGTGCAGGGCGCGCCACGCGGGCTTGAGATAGGCGATCTGGTCCTTCCCGGCGACGTTGGAGCAGAGGACCGAGAGCGCGAGGGACTCGTCCGAAGTCAACTGGATCGGCGGGAGGAAGTGATTGGCGCGGATGCGATAGCCGTTCGATTCCTTATCGAAGTAGTACGGGATGCCCGTGACTTCGAGGTCGTCAAGGTAGCGGTAGATGGTGCGCACGTCGACGTCGAGTTCGCGCGCGAGTTGCTCGGCGTTCCAGCCGGGGCGGCCCTGGATGAGCGTCAGCAGGTGAAGGACTCTGTGGAACTTCCGTGCGGCCTCGGTTTCCATCGGCGGCATGCGGCCCCCCTCTCTGGAGAACATGGATGCACGAGGGGATGGTATTCGCGTGCGCCGGGTTTTTCATTTCCGACCGCGAGTTCGGGGAATCCCTGAGGTTCACTGATGAAAAGAAAAGCCCAGGGGCGAGCCCCTGGGCTTGGGGGGGTTGACAGGTCGTTCGAGCGGATTACTTCTTGCGGGTGAAGGTCATTTCCATGACCTTGAAGACCTTGCCGTCGAGGCCGGGGCCCCACATTTCCATTTTGCGGGTGTCGGGATCGACGATGGTGTAGACGCTCTTGGACTTGCAGACCTTGTCGTTCATGCAGCAGTAGTTCTCACCCTCGAAGGTGAAGATTTTGCCGCCCTCGGAGGCCGAGCCGTACTCGGTCATCACGCCGGAGGTCCAGTTGTCGACCCATGTGCTGACGAACTGCTTGCGGTGGTTGTCGTAGCCCATCGTAGCCATGCCCTGGAAAGGCATGGGGGGGGCGTTCTCTGCCATGCTGAAGTTGCCGGAGTATTTCTCGATGAGGAAGTGGCCGTCGAAGGAGACCTTGGCGGTCGAGGTGCATTTGTTCTCGACGGGGGCGGCGCCCTGCTCCATCCACCACTTGCTGACGCACTCCCACTCGCCCTCGAATTGCTTGAGGTAGGCGTGGTTCTCGTTGAGGGCGCCGTAGGCTTCCATGCGCTTCATGGCCTCCTCCATCTGAGGGCTCATCGGAGGCATGCCGGCGGGCTGTCCCGCGGGTGCGGCGGGCTGGGTGGCCGGGGCGGGCTTGGACTGATCTTTCTTCACGTCCTTGGTCTGGTCGGCGTGGAGGGGGAGGGCGATCAGGCCGGCGGCCAGGGCGCCCATACACATCGACATCATCGTGCGTTTCATCGTTTCGTGTCCTTTCGGCGCAGCGCGCCATGCTGAGGTGAAAGAAACCGTCGGCGAGCGGGTGAAGCCCGTCGGGCCGACATGACAGTCGCGGCTCACTTCTTCCGCGTGTAGGCGATCTCCATCTGCTTGAACATGTTTCCGTCGGGGCCGGGGACGAACATCTCCAGACGCCGCGAATCGGCGTCGATGACGGTTGCGATGCTCTTGCTTGCGCGTTCGCTGCCTGACATCGGGTCGTAGCCACGCCCCTCGGTTGTGAGGACCTTGCCCGTGCCGTCGCAGGTTCCCCATTCCTGCATGAGCGAGGTGCTCATGTTGTCCATCCAGGTGGAGAAGTACTGCTTTTTGTGGTTGTCGTAGCCCATGATGGACATGCCCTCGAAGGGGACCATGCCCTGGCCGTCGGGCCCCATGACCTCGCCGGAGACTTTCTCGATGATGTAGCGGCCGCCCATGACGGACTTGCTCACGGCGGTCATCGTATTCTCTTCTGCCGGGGCGTCGGGGGTCATTCGATAGGAGACGGTGATGTTCCATTCCCCGACCCATTGCTGGAGGTGATTGTGATGCTCGCCCGGGGTTGCGAAGTCCTTCCAGCGATTCATGGCTTCGAGCATTTCGGGGGGCATGTCGGGGGGCGAGCCGGTCGGCGGCGTCTGCTTGGCCGGCTCGCCGGCGAATGAGACCGCAGTTGCCGCCGCGGCGATGACGACGAGGCCGATGCGTGTCCAGGTTGCGTTACGTTTCATCTTGGGGTTTTCCATGAGAAACCGGAGTTGAACAGTCCGATTCCGGGGTGCGATTCGCCGCACGGGATGTCCCGATACGCTGCGGCATGATTGATCTCCCGCCGCGATCAGCCTTGGACCGACGGGCAGGCGGGGTAACGACCGAACAGAAGTCTACCAGCCGATTGGAGGCCGGGAGGCAGGCGTTGCGGAGGATTCAATACTTTTTTTGCCAAATGCTGCGGAAAGGCATCATGGACCCCAGGCCCCCGCGTAATCGGCGGTGAAGGGGGTTCCGTCCCGGCAGGCCAGTTCGTAGCGCCTCTTGGCGATCTGGCGGAGGTGCAGCATGTCGTGGGCGGCCCAGGCGGTGGCCAGCATTCCGGCGGAAATCGGGCCCCACTTGGGGTGCGGGTAGGCGTTTTCCCATGATGGAGCGAGGAGGGTCCGGAGCCATGTGATGGATGCTCGGCGCTCGTTTACGAAGGTGTGAACTTGGTCGTTGAGGTTTCTTTCGTTGTATCGCCGGGCGACGGCCACGCCCTCGGGGTCGATGGCGGGCCAGGGCATAGTCGGGTCTTCCAGAGTGAGTTTCAATCGGGCACGGAAGTCATCGACCTCTTCGTCAACGAGGTGGCAGACGATCTCGAGGATCGACCAAGCGCCGGTCGGCGGCTTGACGCGCGCGTCGGCGTCTGAGACTCCGGCGACCGCGGCGGGGAGGATTGACGCGAAGGACTCGAGGGCTGTGAGGAGCGATGGGAAGTTCATGGCTCGGCTTTATGCTGTCAGCGCCGAGTGACCGTCGTCGTGGACGTCGAGTTCGCGGACGCCCCGTTCGCGGCGGACGCGGTCGACTTCGTTGCGGATCCGGTCCATGATGGGGAGAGCGTCGGGGATCGCGGGGAGGATGACGGTGGGAGTTGTGGCGTCGCTGGTCACCATGGTGAGCGTGCCGAGGCCGACGATTCGCTGGATGAGGGGTTGGCTCAGGGTGATGTCTTTGACGCGGTAGAGTTCGAGGTCGTCGAGGTGTTTGTTGAGGATGCCGCGCTCGATGCGGAAGCGCTGGGTGGTGAGGGTGAAGCGGGTGCATTTGACGGCGAGCCAACGGTAGAGTGCGAAAGGGATCGGGAGGATGAGGATGCAGGCGAGGAACCAGAGGACGTTGGTCCATTGGCTCGGGGTGCCTTGCCATAGGTTTGATTCTGGGGCGACAGTCGCGGGTCCGGGCATGGGGATGCCTCCTTCGTCCGTCTATTTCGGGAAAATGTCGGTGGTTTCTCGATGAAGTGTAGTTTCAGCGCGGGAGGCGAGGGTATGAGTCATATGGAATGCCAGGGCAATCGCATTATCGCCTCCGACGCTGTGGTGCGGCCGGATCGGTACGAAGCCCGCAACGCGGGCGCCGGTTCCTTGCCTCGGAGGAAGTCAGGGGGGGCCGGTTTTGCGGGCACTGGGCCTGAGCCCCGGCGGGGCGAAGGAGGCGCGCTGCAAGCCGTTGAGCGCCGGCGGCAGCGCGACCGTCGCCTCGTCCGGGGCTTCAGAGGCGGCGACCGCCCGTAACCCCGGACTTCGTCCGGGGCAAGGGACCCACGCCCGCTCCGCAGGCTGCGAAACACAAGGAAGCGACAATGCGATTGCCCTGTATGGAATGCAGCCATTGGGTGCTCTCCGGGATTGTGGCGCTGGAGAGGGGTTGGCTGTGATACGGAATCGCGGAAGCAACCGCGCGGGAGCAACCGCCACTTCCTCGCCGACTCGTCAGTGGCGGCTTCTCCGGAGCGCGAAATGCTACTGGCGCGCGTGTTTTACTGGTGGGGACCGCACCATGCCTGAAGAATCGGTTGGCCCCCGAGGGACCGGCACTCCTTGACCCGCGCGGGTGATCGGGGGGTGCGATGGCACTGGCGGGCGAGCCGCCAGTGGCACGGAAGGCCGTGGACTATTGGCCCTGATACTCGGTCGGTTCGCGTGCCCTTGCGGGGCACCGAGGCTGAGAGAATGGTCCTTTCCAGGCGCGCGCGCCGCTTCGCGGCGGAATTCTGTTGTAATGGGTCAGTACGAACCTACTCCAGTTCACGGCGTTAGGTGGCACCCGGCCTCAGCAGGTCGGGTCTGCGGGCTTGGGTTCGGGTGAGCATTTGTTCGAGGCGCCATTGGGCGACCTTGGGGTGGTCGCCGGAGACGAGGATTTCCGGGACGTCCATTCCTTCCCATGTGCGTGGGCGGGTGTAGTGAGGGCAATCGAGGAGGGGTCGGGCGTCCGGGCCTCGGGGGGCGAAGGAGTCTTCCGCGGCGGAGTGCTCGTGGCCGAGGGCTCCCGGGAGGAGTCGGACGACGGCATCGACGAGGATCATGGCGGGGATTTCGCCGCCGGAGAGGACGTAGTCGCCGACGCTGATCTCGCGCGGGGCGAGTCTTGTGATGACTCGTTCGTCGATGCCTTCGTAGTGGCCGGCGATGAGGAGGAGGCGCGGGAGCGTGGCGAGTTTCTCGACGATCCGCTGTGTGAGGCGTTCGCCCTGTGGCGTGAGGAGGATTCGCGTGGCTGGGCGCGGATCGAGGGCTTCGACGGCGCGGACGCAGTCCCAGAGGGGCTGGCACATCATGACCATTCCTGGGCCGCCGCCGAAGGGTCTGTCGTCAACTTTGGAGTGCTTGTTGTCGGCGAAGTCGCGGATGTTTGTGGAGCGCCATTCGACGAGGCCTGCGTCGCGTGCGCGGCCGGTGATGCTTGAGGCGAGGACCGGCTCGAAGATTTCGGGGAAGAGAGAGAGGATGTCGATGCGGAGGGGCATGGTGGCATGGCCTTTCTAGGCCATGGCGCGCCTCGATGTGCCCTGGATCGCCGCTATGACTCTGCGAACAGGGCGGGGCACGGTTCGGCGGGATGGCCTCCAAGACGTGGCGCGCACCGCAGGCCCTGGAAAGGGCCTGCCACGATCAGCCCTCTTTCTTTGCTTCCTTCGCGCCCTCGGCTGGGGCGGCGGCCCTGGCTTTTTCGAGCATCAGGAGTTTGCGTTTCACGCGGGCTTCGCGTTTTTTCTTCCAGGCGTCGGCGTCGATGAGGCCTCGCTTGGCGAGGATGTCGTTGATGGTGTCGCTGGGCTGGGCGCCGTTTTTGAGCCAGTGCTTGACGCGCTCGTCTTCGAGATGGAGTTGCTTGGCGGGGTCCTTGGCCTTGGGGTCGTACCAGCCGAGTTGCTCGATGACCCGGCCGTCGCGCGGCGAACGCTGATCCACCGCGTTGATGCGGAAGAAGGGACGGTGAGTGCGGCCCATTCGTTTCATTCGGATACGAACCATCGACAAAGGCTCCATGAACCGGGCGTCGAGCGCCCCTGGGGAATCAGACTCGAAGAACCCCTCGGAACCCACCACCGGCCGAGGGGCGGAGAGTGTATCCCCCTTCGGGGGTGGACGCAAACAGACCCCTGCCATGGTTGATTTCTGCAGGGATTCCCGTGGTCAGGGGAGTGCGGCGGCGATTGCGTCTCTGCCGGCGACGACGAAGGCGGCGATCGGGGTGGCGAGGGCGTTGCCGATCTGGGCCCAGAGCAGGATGAAAGCGATCATGGCGATGCCGGCGGCGTTTGGGTTGTTGATGAGGGCGCGGTACGGCGGCAGGAGGCCGGCGAGGATGCGCGAGCCGTCGAGCGGCGGAATGGGGAGGAGGTTGAAGATCATGAGGAGGATGTTCAGCCAAGCGCCGGCGAAGAAGATGATGGCGACGGCGTCGGCGATGTTCGGCGGCGTCGCGCCGGCGTAGCGGCGCCATATTCCTGCCGCGACGATGGCGATGGCGGCGAGCGCGCCGTTCATGGCGGGTCCCGCGAGCGAGACGAGGGCGTCGCCGTATTTGCTTCGGAAGCGTGCGGGGTTGACGGGCATGGCGCCCCAGGCGATGCCGATGAGTGCGAACATGATGAGGCTCATGCCGCCCATGTGGACGAGGGGGTTCCAGGTCATGTGGCCGGTGATTCGCGGCGTGTCGTCGCCCTGCCAGAGCGCGGCCCAGCCGTGGGCGAGTTCGTGCAGAACGATGGAGCCGATGACCCAGAAGACCTGGGCGAAGAGAAGGGGCGGATTGGATTGAAGGAGATTGGCGACCCACCAGTTCATGCGGGGAGAGTAGCGAGTGGGGAGGCGGAATGCCGAGGGCTGAGGAGTTTGGGTACTCTGGCTTCCATGGCGATCGCGTACACGGTGTCGGCGGCGTTTCCTGATGAGGCCTTGCGCGAGGAGTACATCGCGTGGCTCGAGGACGGACACGTGGACGCGGTGATCGCGGGGGGGGCTCATTCGGCGGCGATAGTGCGGCTGGATCGCGAGCGGCCGAGCGAGCCTATTGCGGTTGAAGTGCGGTATGTTTTCTCAACGCGCGAGGTGCTGGAGAAGTACGTTGAGGAGTTCGCGCCGGGGCTGCGGGCCGAGGGATTGAAGCGGTTTCCGGCGGAGCGGGGGATCGTGTTCAGGCGGGCGGTTGGGGAGATTCTCTGAATCGAGTATTCCGGGAAGAAAGGCAAGAGGCACGAGGCATAAGGCATGGGGCTGAGTTTTGCGGCGGGGCGATTATTAGGCGATCACGCGGCGGTTGCGGATGTTCTCGTTGCCGAGTTGGCCGCAGGCTGCCATGGTTTCGCGGCCTTTGGTTCGGCGGCGTTTGCAGAACTGGCCTTGGGCTTCGAGGGTGCGGAGGAAGTCCCAGACCTGATCTTCCGTGGGGGGCGGCCAGGGGGAATCGCGGCGTGGGTTGTAGGGGATGACGTTGACGCAGCAGCGGACTTTTCGGAGGCGGTCGCAGAGTTCGGCGGCGTGTTCGGGGGCGTCGTTGACGCGGGGGATGAGGACGTATTCGATGCAGATCGCGGCGCTCTTTCGGCGGGGCCAGGTTTCGAGGATGGGGATGAGTTCGGCGAGCGGCATGGCGCGGTTGACGGGCATGATTGCATCGCGGATGGCGTCGTTGGGGGCGTTGATCGAAACGGCGAGGTTGAGGGATTTCCAGCCGGGGTGTCGGACCTGTTCGCGGAGGCGGAGCAGGCCGTCGATTCGTCCGACTGTGGAGATGGTGATGCCGCCCATGGGGACGGATGGGCCGTGGTGGTCGGTGAGGATTCGGATGGATTGGATGAGGTTGTCGTAGTTGTCGAGCGGCTCGCCCATGCCCATGAAGACGATGTTCTTGATGGAGTGGCCGAGGTGATGCGTGGCGGCCCACCACTGCTGGACGATCTCCGCGGGAGTGAGGGAGCGGATCAGGCCCATGCGGGCGGTTTCACAGAATGTGCAGCCCATGGCGCAGCCGACTTGCGAGGAGACGCAGAGCGTGTTGGTCGTCGTGTGGCGACGGCGCATGGGGATGACGACAGATTCGGTTTCGAGGGTCGGCTCGCCGGGGCGACGCGCGGCGACGGGGAGGAGAAACTTTGTGACGAGACCTTCGGGGCTTTCTTCCGTGGCTGTGCGGATCGGTCGCGGGACGGACCGGGTTTCGTCGTGGCCTTCACGGTGGAAGCGCTGGTAGGTTGCGAGGGCGGGATCGCGCGGGCGGCCTTGAGCGCGCGCGGCGGCGATATATTCGGCGTGGGTGAGGGTAAGGGGAGGAATGTCGGGGGTTTCGGCAGGCATCAGACGGACCAAGGAGTTCGATTGTGGACAATAGTTGACGAAGGAGGGAGAGAAGGAAGCACTGGCGGGCAAGCCGCCAGTGGCACAGGGGGCGAATCGTGTGCCCACCGGCTGCTTGTCAGCCAGTGCGAATGGCGGATGCGTGCGTTTCGAGATTGGGGGCAACAGTCTCTCGCACTGGCGGGCAAGCCGCCAGTGGCACAGGGGAGGTCAATGGCGGCCTTCGGGGGAGTAGTTTGGTGATTCCTTGGTGATTTTAATGTCGTGCGGGTGGCTTTCGATGACGCTGGCGCGGCTGACGCGGCAGAAGCGGGATTCGCGGCGGAACTCGTCGATGGTCTTGCAGCCGAGGTAGCCCATTGAAGCGCGGACTCCGCCGCACATCTGGTAGACGAACTCGGCGAGTCCGCCGCGGTAGGGGACGAGTCCTTCGACGCCTTCGGGGACGAACTTGATGCGTGCAAGGTCGCCGCCGGCGCGGGCTTCTTTGAGTTTGTCGCCCTGGCCGTAGCGGTCGGCGGAGCCTGCGAACATGGCGCCTTCGCTGCCCATGCCGCGGTAGGTCTTGTAGCGGCGCCCCTCGCTGATGACGAGTTCGCCCGGGGATTCGTCGAGTCCGGCGAAAAGGCCGCCCATCATGACGGTGTGGGCTCCGGCGGCGAGGGCCTTGGCGATGTCGCCCGACTGGCGGATCCCGCCGTCGGCGATGACTGGGATGCCCTGTTTGTCGCAGGCGGAGACGGCCTCCATGATGGCGGTGACCTGCGGGACACCGACGCCCGTAACGACGCGCGTCGTGCAGATCGAGCCGGGGCCGATGCCCACTTTCACGGCGTCCACGCCGGCGTCCATCAGGGCTTTCGCGGCGTCGGCGGTGGCGACGTTGCCTGCGATGACGTCGATGGCGTGGCGTTTCTTGAGTTCCCTGACGGTGTTGAGGACGTTGTCGCTGTGGCCGTGGGATGTGTCCACGATGATGAGGTCCACGTCGGCGTCGATGAGCAAAGCGGCGCGGTCGTACTGGTGGACGCCGATGGCGGCGCCGCAGCGGAGTCGGCCTCGGGGGTCCTTCGCGGCCTTCGGATAGCGACGCTGCTGCTCGACGTCGCGGAGGGTGATGAGGCCGGCGAGCGTGCCCTTGTCGTCGACGAGGAGGAGTTTCTTCACCTTGGCCTTGCTGAGAATCTTGACGGCGTCGGTGAGTTCCGTGTCGGGGGGTGCGGTGATGAGGTTGGTCGAGGTCATGACCTCGCGGACGGGTCGGTCGTCGGCGCCGGCGTGGAAGGTGAGGTCGCGGCCGGTGAGGATGCCGAGGACTCTGCCCTTGATGCGCTGGCCGCAGACTCCGCCCTCGACGACGGGGAGTCCTGAGACGTTGTTCTCGATCATGGCGCGGCGTGCCTGGCCGAGGGTTTCGCTCGGGCCGAGGGTGAGCGGGTCGGTGATGACGCCGTGCTCGGAGCGCTTGACCTTCGTCACCTCGCGGGCCTGCACTTCCGGGGGGAGGTTGCGGTGGATTATGCCGATGCCGCCCTCCTGGGCGAGGGCGATGGCGAGGCGTGACTCTGTCACGGTGTCCATCGGCGCGGAGACGAGGGGGATGCCGAGGGAGATCGAGCGCGTCAGTTTCGTGGTGAGGTCGGCCTCGGTGGGGACGACGGCGCTGCGGCGGGGGACGAGCAGGACGTCGTCGAAGGTGATGGCGTCGAGGACGAACTTGTGGGCGAGGGGATGGGCTGGCGCCGGGGGGTGGGCTTCCATGTGGCAATGTTGCCACGGGCGGCCTCCCGAGTCAACGAGGCGGCGGATTCACCACGGAGGGCACAGCGGGGCACAGAGAAGAACAGCCGGAAAAAGCACTGGGTTTTCAACGCAACGTGCAAGTCGCGCATGACCGACGGACGCAGCGCGAACCGTGTCTTTCAACGAATCGCTCTCTCCGTGTGCCTCCGAGCTCTCCGTAGTGAACAGGGCTTTCAGTCGCGGCCTTCGCCGCCGATCTGCATGCCGTAGAAGGACCTCCAGACGAAGAACATCGAGAGGACGAGGAAGGCTCCCGAGAGGAGGTGGGTGAGGTTGGTGCTGCCGTCCTGCTTGGCGACGATGCTGACGGCGAGTTCGACGGCGAGGAGGCCGAAGAGGGTGGTGAACTTGATGACGGGGTTCATGGCGACGGACGAGGTGTCCTTGAAGGGGTCGCCGACGGTGTCGCCTACGACCGTTGCGTCGTGGAGCGGCGTTCCCTTGGCCTTGAGTTCGGTTTCGACGATCTTCTTGGCGTTGTCCCATGCGCCGCCGGCGTTGGCCATGAAGATGGCCTGGAACAGGCCGAAGAGCGCGGTGGAGACAAGGTATCCGATGAAGAAGAACGGCTCGAAGAAGGCGAAGGAGAGGGTTGCGAAGAATACGCCGAGGAAGATGTTGAACATGCCCTTCTGGGCGTACTGGGTACAGATCTCGACGACCTTTTTGCTGTCCTCGATGCTGGCCTTGGTGGCGCCTTCGAGGCGGATGTTGGCTTTGATGAACTCGACGGCGCGGTAGGCGCCGGTGGTGACGGCCTGTGTTGATGCGCCGGTGAACCAGTAGATGACGGCGCCTCCGGCGATGAGACCGAGGAGGAAGGGCGGATGCATGAGGGAGAGTTTGTCGAGGTTTTCGGTCAGGCCGTGGGTCAGGGCCACGATGATCGAGAAGATCATGGTTGTTGCGCCGACGACGGCGGTGCCGATGAGGACGGGCTTGGCGGTTGCCTTGAAGGTGTTGCCCGCGCCGTCGTTTTCTTCGAGGAACATCTTGGCCTTCTCGAACTGTGGCTTGAAGCCGAAGGAGTCGTTGATTTCGCGTTCGATGTCCGGGATCTGCTCGATGGTCGAGAGTTCGTAGACGGACTGTGCGTTGTCGGTCACCGGGCCGTAGGAGTCAACGGCGATGGTGACGGGTCCCATGCCGAGGAATCCGAAGGCGACGAGGCCGAAGGCGAATACGGCGGGGGCGCTCATGAGGGCGTCGGCGAGCATCGGCGTGGCTTCGTTGTCCGGGAACATGGTGCTGAAGAGGTATGCGACGCCCATGAGTCCCGCGATGACCATGCCCAGCCAGTATGCGGAGAAGTTGCCCGCGACGAAGCCTGAAAGGATGTTGAGCGAAGCGCCGCCTTGCTTGGACGAGGTGACGACTTCGCGGACGTGGCGGCTGGTGGTGCTGGTGAAGACCTTGACGAACTCGGGGATGATGGCGCCCGCGAGCGTGCCGCAGGTGATGATGGTGGAGAGTTTCCACCACATGGAGGCGTCGCCGCCGAGATTGGGGATGAGGAGCCACGAGGCGAGGTAGGTGAGGCCTACGGAGACGACCGAGGTGAGCCAGACGAGTTTGGTGAGGGGGGCCTCGAAGTGCATGTTGTCGGCGTTCTGGTAGTAGGCCTTGGCCATGGCCTCGTTGACGAGGTAGGAGAGTCCCGAGGCGATGACCATGACGATGCGCATGAGGAAGATCCAGACGAGCAACTGGACCTGGATGGCGGAGTCCGGGACGGCGAGGAGGATGAAGGAGATGAGAGCGACGCCCGTGACGCCGTAGGTCTCGAACCCGTCGGCGGAGGGCCCGACCGAGTCGCCGGCGTTGTCGCCGACGCAGTCCGCGATGACGCCGGGGTTGCGCGCGTCGTCTTCCTTGATCTTGAAGACGATCTTCATGAGGTCGGAGCCGATGTCGGCGATCTTGGTGAAGATTCCGCCGGCGATGCGAAGGGCGGCGGCGCCGAGCGACTCGCCGATGGCGAAGCCGATGAAGCAGGGGCCGGCACGGTCGCCGGGGATGAAGAGGAGGATGATGAGCATGATCAGCAGTTCGACGCTGATGAGGGCCATGCCGATCGACATGCCGGCCTTGAGGGGGATTGCGTAGCAGGGGAAGGGCTTGCCTTTGAGGGCGGCGAAGGCGGTTCGGCTGTTGGCGAAGGTATTGACGCGGATGCCGAACCATGCCACGCCGTAGGACCCGGCGATGCCGACGAGGCTGAAGGCGATGATGATTGCCATTTTGCCCCAGTCAAAGCCCACGAGGAACTTGAAGTAGGCGATGATGACGGCGGCGATGAAGACCCAGAGGAGCATGAGGAACTTGCCCTGCTGGAAGAGGTAGGTTTTGCAGGTGGCGTAGATGAGTTCTGAGACGTCGAGCATCGACTTGTGGACGGGCATGCCTTTCAACTGCGAGTAGATGACGAAGCCGAAGACGAGGCCCAGGGCGCTGACGGCCAAGCCGAGCATGAGAAGTGTCCGGCCGTTGATGCCCATGAAGGATTGTGTGCCGAGGTCGGGGAGGATGAGGTTGGCCTCGCCTCCCGGCTGGTGGGCGGTTGCGGCGTGCTCCGCGGCGCGGTGGACGGCGGCGGAGGCGTCGTCGATCGCCTTCATCTCCTGGGCCGAAGCGGGCGGGGGCGCGGCGAGGGTCGCGCACGCGGCAGCGGCGAGCGCGAGGGCGCCGAGGCGGAACCTTCCGCCAGGCGCGGCCGATCGGACCGCCCCGGCAAGGGCGGCGATGGAAAAGACTCCGAGCAGGACCGTCATCAACATGGCCATCGACATGGTCATCTCCCAAGGCTCTGTGTGATCGCGGCCAAGACCGCCGCGCACCCACGACTGTCAAACGAAACCGCGGGCGTTCAACCCGCGGGGATGTGAAGATATAACTGATTCGGCCGGAAACGTCCCAGAACATTGACCCGGTCGGTTCCGCAAAGCCGGCCCCCCTCAATAGACCGGCGGGCCGCCGGGCCCTGAATCCCGGTCGCGGTCCCTGCCCCCGGGGCCTCCCGGCCCCTTCTTGCCCTTCGGGAGGATGCCCATCTCGGCCATTTCGGTGCGCTTGATCGACTTCCGCATCGACCGGCGGCGGCGTTCGGAGGGCTTTTCGTAGAAGGCCTTACGCTTCACGTCCTTCGTCAGCCCTTCTTTTTCGCACATTTTCTTGAATCGGCGGAGCATCGCCTCGGTCGATTCGCCCGCTCTTGCCTTGATCCGGATCGCCATGGTCGGTTCGTTTCCTTTGGGGTCTATGGATTCTGGGGGGGCGGAAGTATCGGCGACCTGAGGCGAAATGGCAAGCGCCCCCCACCCCCTCTGGTCAGATTCCGTCCAAAACCCGCGGATAATGGCGGTGCGGGAGGTCCCCAGGGCAATCGCATTATCGCTTCGATGTGCCTCACAGCCCGCGGAGCGGGCGTGGGTTCCTTGCCCCGGACGAAGTCCGGGGTTGTGAGCAGACGCCGCCTCTGAAGCCCCGGACGGGGCGACGGCCGCACCGCAGTTCGCCGCGCAACGCCTTGCAACACGCCTCCTTCGCCCCGCTGGGGCTCTGCCCAAGTGCCCGCGAACCCCGGCCCCCCGGACTTCGTCCGGGGCAAGGAACCGGCGCCCGCGT